>NZ_LR134533.1:746160-1492320 GCF_900638685.1 Neisseria weaveri
TTGCTGCTCCACCATATACGCCACCAGCATACCGAACTGCGTGCCCCAGTCGCCCACATGGTTTTGCGCCACCACGCGGTGTCCCATATAAGCCAGCACGCGGGCGATGCTGTCACCGATAATGCTGGAGCGCAAATGGCCGACGTGCATTTCTTTGGCCAGATTGGGAGAAGAATAGTCAATCACCACAGTTTGGCTCTGTGCCGTTTCTTTCACACCGAAACGGCTGTCATTTAAGGCCGTCTGAATATTTTCAGCCAAGAAATCCGCATGCAAACGCAAATTGATAAAACCGGGGCCGGCTACTTCGGCGCTTTCAATCACGCTGCTGCCGGATAAGGCAGCGGCGACGGTTTGCGCCAACTCGCGCGGATTTTGCTTGGCCTGTTTGGCGGTTCCCATCACGCCGTTGATCTGAAAATCGCCGAAATCGGCATTTTTGGCAGGCTGCAACACCACCGGCGCGCCGCCGATACCGGCAGCTTCAAAAGCTTTCGCCGCTTCTGCGGCGACGGTTTGGTATAAATTCATTTGATTTTCTCTAATCACTTCTAAACTATCGTCTGTTAAAGCCGTCTAACGCAAACTAACCGAACATTTCAATCGGCACGGCTGTTCCCTGTCAGGGCATAAAAATTCATTAAGGCGGTATTTTAAAATAAATTACCGATATGAAACACCTTTTTATATCGCTGCACCGGCCTGCCGGAAATGGAAATAATCGGCTGTTTGCCAGCAAAATAAACCGGCTTCAACAGCTTATGCGCAAAGAAAATGTACTTATAATGAAAAATTATTATTTATTAAATAAAAATTACTTATATAATCAATTTTGATTTAGAATTATGCAATTATGATAAATATTTCACTCATCAGCGAATCCGCCATCTGCTGCACGCTCCCTCCGCCTGCGGCTTTAGACAAACAGCAACGCTTATGGGTGTTTGCCGACCGTATCGGGCAGCTGGCCGAAACCGCCGAAGTCGTGGTCGGCATGAATAATCTGACCGTATTCATACAAGGCGGTACGGATATCCGCCGTTTTTCAGACGGCCTGCCGAAGCTGTGGCAGCAAACCCAAGCAGGCAACCATAAAGGCAAACATATCGATATCCCCGTGTATTACGGCGGAGAATACGGCCCGGATTTAGCCGAAGTTGCGGCTTACCATTCAACCGGAATCCGCGAAATCGTAAAGCGTCATACCGAACCGCTTTACACCGTATTCATGATGGGTTTTCAGCCCGGATTCCCGTATTTGGGCGGACTGCCCGAACATCTCCATACGCCGCGCCGCGACAATCCGCGTACTTCGCTGCCTGCCGGTTCGGTGGGTATCGGCGGCGTCCAAACCGGCATTTATCCTTTCGCTTCGCCGGGCGGTTGGCAGATTATCGGTCGCACCGAAACCGCTTTATTCCGTGCCGACCTTTATCCGCCTACCCTGTTGGCGGCAGGCGATACCGTGCGTTTTGTAGCGGAAAGGATTGAAGCATGATGTATATACGCTCCATTCAAGCCCACGCGCACATTCAGGATAACGGCCGCTACGGGCTGCGCCGCTACGGCATAGGCCATGCCGGTGCTATGGATATTCTGGCGCTGCAGGCCGGTAATACGCTATTGGGCAACGACGAAAATGCACCGGCCGTTGAAATTGCTTTGGGCGGTATGCGTATCGAATTCGGTTGCGACACGGTTTTCTGCCTGACCGGTGCGCTCTATGAGGCGGAATTGGACGGACAAGCCATCCATTCTTATTGGCGCTACCCCGTCAAACGCGGACAAACTCTGACACTGACCCGTGCCATACAAGGTATGTACGGTTATCTGTGCGTGGCAGGCGGCGTTGAAGTACCTGAAGTTTTGGGCTCGCGCAGCACGGATTTGAAAGCAGGCTTCGGCGGCTTTAACGGCAGACTGCTGCAAAGCGGTGACGAACTCCCCATCCGCCCTGCCGACTTTTCATGCAAACCGTTAGGTATTGCGCCCATCGCGTTCACCAAAACCATACATGCCCTGCCGTCTTCGGAATACGGGCATTTTACCCTGCGCAGCCATTACCGTTTTTGGCAGAACCTATGGACATTGCAAAGCGACAGCAACCGCATGGGCTACCGCTTCGATGGCGACGGCTTGGAATTGTCCCAGCCTTTGGAAATGTTGTCGCATGCAGTGCAGGCCGGAACCGTCCAAGTGCCGCCCAACGGCAAACCCATTATTTTGATGGCCGATGCGCAAACGACCGGCGGTTATCCTAAAATTGCCAGCATTGCCGCTGCAGACTTAGGCAGATTGGCACAAAACCGATTCGGCAGCAAAATCCATTTCCGCATGGTCAGCCACCATGAAGCGGCGCAACTGCAACAAAAAAACCGTATTTACCTCAACCAGATTAAAAGGATAGTCGAACATGCACGTTGATTTAAATGCCGATTTGGCCGAAGGCTGCGGCAACGACGAACTGCTGATGCAGCGGATTTCTTCCGCCAATATCGCCTGCGCCCTGCATGCCGGCAGTGCGGCCGATATGCAGAAAGCTTTATTGTGTGCCAAACAAAACGGCATCCGTATCGGCGCCCATCCCGGCTATCCCGACCGCGAAAATTTCGGCCGAACCGATATGCAGCTTCCCGAAAACGAATTGCGTGCCTGGCTGCTGTACCAACTGGGGGCATTAAAAGCATTGTGCGATGCGAACGATTTGCCCCTCAGCTATGTCAAACCGCATGGCGCACTGTACAACCGTGCTGCCAAAGACCGCAGGCTGGCCGACGTGATTGCCGATACCGTCCGCCGTTTTGATCCCGACTTAAAACTGATGGCATTGTCCGGCAGCCTGCTGCTGGAAGCCGGAAAAGCCGCCGGACTGAGCGTCATTTCGGAAGTATTCGCGGACCGCCGCTATATGCCCGACGGCTCGTTAGTACCGCGCAGCCGCCCCGATGCGCAAATCGACAGCGACGACGAAGCCGCCGCACAAGTACTGCAAATGATACGCGACCACTGCGTAACGGCTGTTGACGGCTCGAGCGTACCGGTGCGTGCAGACAGTATCTGCCTGCACGGCGACGGAGGACACGCTCTGGCGTTTGCCGACCATATCCGAAAAGCATTGAAAGAAAACGGGATTGATATTCAGGCCGTCTGAAAAAATCCGACAAGCAAAAATCGAAATAAGGAGAAAACAATGTCTTTAAACAACCGTAAAAGTGCTTTGGCAGGTGCGGCGTTCCTGATGGCCACTTCCGCCATCGGGCCGGGATTCCTGACCCAAACGGCCACTTTTACCCAAAGCCTGATGGCCAGCTTCGGCTTCGTGATCCTGATTTCCATTTTGTTGGACATCGGCGCACAGCTGAACATCTGGCGCATCATCACCGTAGCCGAAAAACGGGCGCAAGACATTGCCAATCAGGTTTTGCCCGGGGCGGGTTATTTTTTGGCCGCCTTAATCGTGATGGGCGGTCTGGCATTCAATATCGGCAACGTCGGCGGTGCCGGTTTGGGCTTGAACCTGCTGATCGGCATTTCTCCCGAAATGGGCGCCATTCTCAGCGGCTTGATTGCCATCGGTATTTTCCTGTTTAAAGAAGCCGGACGCGCCATGGACAGGCTGGCGCAAATTCTCGGCTTCATCATGATTGCGCTGACGGTTTTTGTCGCATGGAAAGCCTCTCCGCCCTTGGGCGAAGCTGCCGTACGTACATTTATTCCCGAAAAACTCGACGTAATCGCCATCGTTACACTGGTCGGCGGAACGGTCGGCGGCTACATTACCTTTGCCGGTGCACACCGTCTGCTGGACGCAGGTATCAAAGGCCGAGAATCTTTGCCCGAAGTAAACAAAAGCTCGGTTTCGGCCATTCTGATTGCATCCATCATGCGCGTTATCCTGTTTTTGGCCGTATTGGGCGTGGTATCGCAAGGCATAACGCTCGACCCGAAAAATCCGGCTTCCACACCGTTCGAATACATCGCCGGAAACTTCGGTCTGGTTATTTTCGGTGTGGTAATTTGGGCCGCCTCCATCACTTCGGTTATCGGTGCAGCCTATACTTCCGTATCGTTTATTTCCAGTTTCCACGCCTCCATCGAACAAAACCGCAACCGTTGGATTATCGGCTTCATCATCGTTTCCACTGCAGTCTTGGCCACCATCGGCCGTCCGGCGCAGGTATTGGTATTCGTAGGCACGCTCAACGGCCTGATTCTGCCGGTTTCACTGGGCTTGATTCTGCTGGCTGCCTATAAAACCAAAATCGTCGGCGACTACAAGCACCCGGCTTGGATGACGGTTTGCGGCATTATCGTGGTAATTTCCATGGCGGTATTGAGCGGCATGACCTTAATCAAATACATCAACGGCTTAATCGGTTAATCATTACCCCGATGATGTTCCGGCAATAGTAAGAGGCCGTCTGAAAATCTTCAGACGGCCTTTAGGTTTTTATCGGCAATATCATTTAAATAAACCCTATTAACAGCTTAATCGATGAATCCTTGCTCCAAATAATGTTCCGGCAATACAAAAGGCCGTCTGAAAATTTTCAGACGGCCTCATACGCTTAATCCGTTAAGGATTCATAATCCGCGCAACCAAAGCTTTTTCTTTACCCTGCATATTCGGGATTTTGACTTGAATGCCGTTGCCCGGTGCCACATCCACCGCTTCGCCTTTCCGCTCGATGGCTTCCAATACGATGGTTTGGTTGCCGCTCGGATGGATGATTTCCAAAGTATCGCCGACGGCAAAACGGTTTTTCACCTCGATGGTCGCCCAACCGTTTTCATCGATATCGACTGCCTGGCCGACATATTGGCTCTGCTTCGCCAAAGAATGGCCGTTCAAATAATTTTGATATTCTTGGGTTTGATGGCGCTCCAAAAAGCCTGAAGTATAACCGCGGTTTGCCAAACCTTCCAATTCTGCCAGCAAACCGTAATCAAACGGACGGCCTGCCACCGCATCGTCAATCGCTTTACGGTAAGACTGCGCCACGCGGGCAACGTAATAAATCGACTTGGTACGACCTTCGACTTTCAAACTGTCCACGCCGATTTCCGCCAGCTTCGCCACCTGCTCGATTGCACGCAAATCTTTCGAGTTCATGATATAAGTGCCGTGCTCGTCTTCCATAATCGGCATCAGCTCGCCCGGGCGGTTGGCTTCTTCAATCAGGAACACTTTGTTGGCTTCGGGATGGCGGACTTGACCGTTGATGCCTTCAAATGCAGAGTCCGCTTCTTCTTGGGCGCGGTTGAAATTAAAGCCCTGCAATAATTTTGCATCGCCCATTTCATCGGTTTCCGCATCATGCACTTTATAATCCCAGCGGCATGAATTGGTACAGGTTCCCTGATTGGGGTCGCGATGGTTGAAATAGCCCGACAGCAAACAACGGCCCGAGTAGGCAATACACAATGCACCGTGAACAAACACTTCCAGTTCGATATCCGGGCATTCTTGGCGGATTTCCGCAATTTCTTCCATCGACAGTTCGCGCGACAGGATAATGCGCTCCACCCCCATTTTCTGCCAGAATTTCACCCCCCAATAATTGGTGGTGTTGGCCTGCACGGAAAGGTGAATCGGCATATTCGGCCATTTTTCGCGAACCGTCATAATCAAACCCGGATCGGCCATAATCAGGGCGTCCGGATTCATCGCAATCAGCGGCTCCATATCGGCCACAAAGGTTTTCAGCTTGGAATTGTGCGGTAAGGTATTTACGGTCAGAAAGAATTTTTTACCGCGTGCATGCGCTTCCTGAATACCTTGTTCCAACACCGGCAATTTGGCAAATTCGTTGTTACGGGCGCGCAGCGAATAGCGCGGACTGCCGGCATAAACGGCATCGGCACCGTAGTCATAAGCGGCGCGCATACGCTCCAAGCCGCCGGCAGGAAGAAGAAGTTCGGGTGATTTCATAAGTTTCTTTATCGGATAAAACATTTCAGACGGCCTGATGAACAACAGGCCGTCTGAAATTACATTAGGTTTAAAACATTGAAATTATCCGCTTTTTATTGCGGATTTACAACCTCTGCAACCTGAAAAACCGTTTCCGCGCCCACAGGCTCTACGGCATATCCTGCCTGACGCAGATAGCTGATTAAGCCGTCTTTGCCGAACAAATGCGCCGCACCGACCGCAATCAAAACTTCTTCTTTCGGCAACAGCCTGTTCAAATGCCCCATCCACAAACGGTTGCGCTTTTTCAGCAGAATTTCATAAAAATAATGCGTCCAAAACGCATGATCCTGTTTATCGACGAAACGCATCTGCTTTTCAGAATCTTGAATATCGCGCCAAATCTTGCCGACCTGCTGCGTATGGTAATCGTCTATCAGCAGGATTTCTTCGCGCCACACATCTTCATGATGGCGGATAAAGCTGTCCACACCGCGCTGAATGACCTCTGCAGGAATTTTGGCCATATCCGCCATCGGTTCCACCGTTTCCAAAGCCACCACCGGCTTATCCGCTTTTTTCGCCTCGCCGATCAACAGGGCGTCAATACCCGTATCCAACGAATAACCCTTAGGCACAACCGCCGTATACAGTGAAATCCACGTTACCCACGGCTTCATATAATCGTTGCCGTCGATCTCAAAAGTGGTATTGCCTTTTGCCAACGCCGCCTGAAGCGCGGCTATCCTGTCACTGCCCAAAGATTCGGCCAAAGTCTGCTTGCTGCCCATCAAATTAAACAAAATCAAACGCTTCAACGGCGGCAGTTCATCAATATCATCGGCATCCGATTCCACCACCAACATCCGGCTTTGCGCCAAAGCCCGGGCATAATGTTGCGGCAGGGTTCCGTTTTCTTTTCCGAAATGAACCGTACCCAACAAATACGCACCCGGAATGTTTTTACCGCTGACTTTCCATAAAAATGTTTCCGCTTCAGGCAGATCTTGTGCCCAAACCGGTAAACAGAAACACATCAGCAAACACACCGAAACCCAACGGTAAAAACGATTTTTCATAACCATCCGCTTCCATCGACGGCAAACAGCTTCATACGAACCATTGAGCCGTCCACCTGATACACAAATTTCAGACGGCCTTTATTCCGATATAAAGGCCGTCTGAAAATATTACCGATACCTACCAACGATACCAGGGACGGTAAAACCACGGATGATAACCATCGTCCCAATACCGCCAACGGTAAGCCTGTTCCAGCTGCTGCTGGGAAATATAATTCTGCCAAGCCATACGGTAGCAAGCCTGGAACATCGAATCCGATGTTTTATCGACATATTTCAAGCGGAATGCCTGCCGCTCTTTTTCCGTCGCACCCGTATTGCCGTCAAAATGATCACGCAACAGCCGTGCCGTTTCCGTGTCGCACTGTGCCGCCAACGCCACCTGCAAATCCTGCTGCTGACGCAACGCCAAAGCCTCTCTGGCCATTTTTTGCTCCGGCGTGACCGCACAAGCCGTCAACCCGAGCAAAGCCAAACACACCCAACCAGTCAGTTTCATCACAGCTCCTTTCGTACTAAACCGCTTAAAACAACACCGATACAGGTTAGTAAGATAGCTCAGATAAAAATAAAATCCGTCCGGCCGGCAATATTTACAAACAAAAAAACAACATACCGGATAAATTTTATGCCACCTGAAAATGCCGAGCTTTCCATACCGTTTTCAGCCGGCAGCGCAAATCATCATACACCAATTAAGTATACTTGTATTGACAGTAACATATATTATTTTTATATTGTACTGAAAAGTAAAAAAACCTAACAAAAAATACATAAAAAAACGATTCACCAAACAACGGAAAAACTTTTTTATTCACTACAAACTCTTGCGGAGGCCGGAATGCTTAACCGTTTCGTACCCATCTTCGCCGTTATCGGCTTTTTATCCACCATCGGCTACTTAGGGCTGATTTTCTGGACTGTTTACAGCAGGCTGAAAAAATACCGTCATCCTGCGGTCTATAACCGTATCAATAATAAAACACACTAAGCCAAACACATACACGTAAAAAGGCCGTCTGAAATTTCAGACGGCCTCCGACCCTTTATTTCTTACTTTGACTGATTCTGCAGCTTAACGGCAACCGCCCGTTCAATCACTGCTTCCCGAAGCTGCGCCAAACCCAGCCCTTCCGTTACCGAAATATTGACTGCGGCGGCAACCCCTTCCGCATCACGCAGAATGCCCGGTGCCCGCGGCAAATCAGACGGCAAATCGATTTTGTTGTACACCACCAGCTGCGGCACTTTGTCTGCACCGATTTCTTTCAACACCAAATTTACATCGTCCATCTGCCGTTCAAAATCAGCATTGGACGCATCGACCACATGCAGCAAAACATCGGCCAAAGCCGTTTCTTCCAAAGTGGCCGAAAAAGCGGAAACCAATTTATGCGGCAAATCGCGGACAAAGCCGACCGTATCGGTCAGAATCACGCTGGCTTCGGGAGAAAGATACAGCCGCCGCGCCGTCGTGTCCAAAGTGGCGAAAAGCTGGTCTTTGGCCAACACATCCGCTTTGGTCAAACGGTTAAACAGGCTTGATTTGCCCGCATTGGTGTAGCCGACCAGAGCAAAAGTCGGCAATGCTCCCGACAAGCGCGATTTCCGTCGGGTTGCACGCTGCTTCTGCACGTTTTGCAGCTGTTTTTTCAATGCGGTAATTTTTTGACCGATCAAGCGGCGGTCGGTTTCCAACTGGGTTTCGCCCGGACCTTTTAAACCGATACCGCCCTTCTGGCTTTTCAGATGGCCGTAACCGCGCACTAGACGCCCGCTCAAATGCGTCAACTGCGCCAATTCGACCTGCAGCTTGCCTTCCTGCGACTGCGCCCGACGGGCAAAAATCGCCAGAATCAAACCGACGCGGTCCAACACCCGGCATTGCAGCGTTTTCTCCAAATTGCGCTCTTGGGTCGGGGTCAATTCATGGTTAAACACCACCAATTCGATTTCATGCCGAGCCACCGCATCGGCCAACTCCTCGGCCTTACCCGTACCGACAAACAGCGCAGTATGCGGCTTATCGCGCTTGGCCGTTTCAATATGCACCAAATCGCCGCCGGAAGCACGAACCAAATCCGCCGCTTCATCTAAGGCCGTCTGAAAAGAACGCTCCCGCGTTTCGTTCGCACCCGAAAAATCGGCACTCAACATCACGCCGACCAGCATAACCCGCTCGGGCTTTTCCAACGACTTATCCACTTGAAACAATGCCGGACCCGCCATAAAACCTTCTCCTATTTTTCAGACGGCCTTTTCAAACTTTCAGACGGCCTTATCCAAACACAAAGCCGCCCGACACACTTTATTTCACTGCCCAAACACAAAACCTGAAAAACAGGATTTATCGGCCATATAAACAAAAAAGGTTTTCAGGCCGTCTGAAAACCTTTTTAACGCTCGGAAAATTATTGCTTGCCGAACTCTTTTTCCACTGCCGCACGGACTTTGTCGGCAGAAGCTTCAATCTGTTCCTGTGCCACTTCGACACCCGTTTCTGCAACCGCATTCACACTTTCAACCGCTTCGGCTGCCGGTACGGCTGCGGCCGACGGCCGAACAACGGTTTCAACCTGGCTCTCTAGCGGTGACTGTTCCGGAGCAGTTAAAGGCAAGCGTGCCAAAATCGTGCTGCTGGCAGAAACTTTATCGCCAATCGCTACATTTGCCTGCGCGTCCAACGGCAGATAAACGTCTACGCGCGAACCGAAGCGGATAAAGCCGTAACGCTCGCCGCGCGCCAACGATTCGCCCGCTTTGGTGTAGCACAGAATGCGGCGTGCCACCAAACCGGCCACTTGGACAAACGTAACTTCCCTGCCGCTGCGCGTGGTTGCCAACACCGCATTGCGCTCGTTTTCTGTGCTGGCCTTATCCAAAGCGGCATTCACAAATTTACCGGCATTGTATTCGACACGGGTTACCGTACCGTCAATCGGAGAACGTTGCGAGTGGACGTTAAACACGTTCATAAATACGCTGATTTTCAAAGCATCGACATTGCGGTACGGGTCGCGTGCACGCTCAACCACCACGATACGTCCGTCTGCCGGACACAAAACGGCATCGGCATCTTGCGGAATGGGACGCGAAGGATCGCGGAAAAACTGCAGTGCAAACACCGTAAACACCCAAAAAGGCAGCGACCACCAGCCGGCACACGCCGTAACCAAAATACTCAGAATCAGGCCGCCGGTAATAAACGGCCAGCCTTCGCGCGCAATGATGGGATGCGGATAGAAACGGGGCATAGTTATGTCCTTATTGTTCATTCTATGGTTAATGGCACGATTATAGCCGATAACCCGGCAAAAGGATAACCGCCCACTCAAGCGGCTGTAATGTTTTCGCCGTCAAAACGCAAAGCTATCTGTCGAATTCCCGACTTCTCCAGAGCCTGATACACCTCGTCAACCGTCCGCTCCGGCAAAGCATAGTAGCGGTTTTCCAACCTAAAGCAAGTAACGCCGACATTCGGGATATGCTGCAAATGCAGGGCTGAAGAACTGAAAAAGGTATAAAGTTCAAATCCGACATCGGGATGCTGTTCGATTTGACCGATAATATAATCTTCTATCAGCAGCGGCGTATGGATGCACGGAATTTCAGACGGCATCTGCTGCTGTTCTCTCGGATGGGGAACGCAAGCCGTCATTCCGTATTGTGCAAACAGTTGCTGCAACATTTCATGATAGGCAAGCGGGGATTCGGTACTCAATATGCCCGGTTGGCTGACAAACAGTTTGCGCGTTTCTTTAACCGACTTATTTTTTTCAGACGGCCTCTTCCATAGTGTTAACGCTTCCAAAGGCTCGGCAATATTGCCCAAACCCGGATACAGCGTGTAATGTTTTGAAGAAAGTTTGCGCAGGGTTTCAACATTGTGTTTACCTTTTAGCCAATGACAAAACCGCTGCCATTTTCTGCGGCGCGGAGCTTTATACAGAAAACTGCCGGGACATAAATTGGCCGTACCGTCATCAAATGTTTCCAACACATCGAAATGCAGCTTCCTAATCAGCTCCTGCCCGAACGGCTCATGTATCGCACCGATGAGAACCGTTTGATAGTTTGAACGGGGAAGTGCTTTCAAACACGCCCTAACCGCTGCCTGCTCGTTCTGCCAACCGGATAAAATCCATTTGCTGCCGTATTGGTAATCGCCGACAAACTTCTCGTAATAAAAACAGATTTTCTCCGTCTCCACATGGCTTGCCATTACCAAATGAAATGTTTCATCCGGTTTTTTATTCATAATCTGCCGGGCAATCAACAGATGCAGAGGCGTAAACGCAATCACTAAATTCATTTGTATCTCTCCGGTTCAGGCAGAAACAGGGAAACAGTAAAACATTAAGCCCTAAAAATACGGCGCAGGATCAGCCGGATTCAAGGGCTTAGAATCTTATTTATCTGTCCGACCCGATCACTCTGCCACATCGGCTTTTTTCAACTGCGTGCCTTTGGGAATATCACGCGCTGCGGTTTTGCCGAATAAGACTTCATAATCACCGGCATTGAAATCCCCCGTTCCCGGACGTTTGACCCACAGATTTTCCGCCGTAAACACTTCGCCTTGACGGATTTCCTTATCGGCCACCACAGAAGCAAACGCAAAATCTTTAGTCGGTTTTTCGCCTGCGATTACCGTATCTTTTCTGCCGCCGCGTGCTTTCTTCAAAATACCGGCACCCTGCTTCAGCTCTTGAAATGCCTGCGGATCCATCGAACATACGATATCCGGCCCGGGGCGGTTCATATGGTCGGTAAAATGACGTTCCAGAATACTTGCTCCCAATGCAACGGCTCCCAAACAGGCGTAATTGTCCAAAGTATGGTCAGACAGCCCGACAACCGCATCGGGAAAAGCTTGAGCCAATTCAGTCATCGCTCCCAAGCGTACGTCTTCGTAAGGTGTAGGATAAATGTTGGTACAGTGCAGTAAAGCATAAGGCACGCCTGCTTCACGGATAATGTCCACTGACTTACGGATACTCTCAACCGTATTCATACCGGTAGACAGGATAATCGGCTTGCCAAATGATGCGATTAATTTAATCAGCGGATAGTTATTGCACTCCCCCGAGCCGATTTTATAAGCGGGAATATCCATTTTCTGCAAACGCAGCGCAGCCGCACGGGAAAACGGCGTACTGATGAAAATCATGCCCTTCGATTCGACATATTCTTTCAGTTTGATTTCATCTTCCTCGCTGAGCGCACACCGTTCCATAATTTCATAAATCGAAACGTCGGCATTACCCGGAATCACCTGCTTGGCCTCATCAGACATCTCGTCTTCCACCACATGGGTTTGATGCTTGATGATTTCCGCACCGGCTCGATGTGCCGCATCCACCATCTCAAAAGCCGTCTGCAGCGAACCTTCGTGGTTAATGCCGATTTCGCAAATAATCAAAGGCTCGTGCATAGCACCCACGCTGCGATGGCCGATTTTGAATTCGTTTTGGTTATTCATAAAAAATTTATCCTTTTTGTTGCAATATCCGTTCCGCCCGCTGCAAATCCGCTTCCACATCGATATCGACGGAATCTTCGGCCGACATGGGATAAAAATGCAAAGGCTGTGCAAAAAAATGACGGTTTTGCAATAATGTTTCGATATCGTTGATGTAAACGGCACCGTTCGGCCGATACGCTTTAGGCAGCTGCTGGCGTGCCTGTTCGAGATCCGGCCAACTGCCGACCGGATAATATTGTCCGGTTTCTGAAAGCAGAAGCATTTTCAAGGGATGGTGTTCCGCTTCGCAAACCGACACCACCGCTCCTTGGTCTCCAAATTGTCTGAATAATGTAAAAGCTTCACGGATGTGGTTTGCGTTTCGTAACGGACTGGTCGGCTGCAGCAAAGTTACCGAGCCCGATTCAGCCGCCAATGCTTCCAAAACATGGATTACGCCTGAAATCGAGCTGGCATGGTCATCGGATAATTCAGACGGCCTCATTAGTGTTTCCGCACCGTATTTGGCAGCTTCTTCCAGTATATCCGCACCGTCACTCGACACAATAATCCTGTCAAAACACGCCGACTCCACAGCCGCCGAGACCGCCCGCCCCACTAAAGACAGCCCGCCGACCTGTCTCAGGTTTTTCAACGGCAGGCCTTTGGAATGACGCCGTGCCAAAATCACGGCAATATTTTGTTCGGACAACTTCATTTTAAAATCTATCTATAAATTGTTTTTGCGCCGGTGTGGACCAAAGCTCGGGTAACAACATCACTTCTTTAAAGCGCTCAACGCTGCTTTTCCCGTTTCCGCCTTGAAAAGTATGGTCCGGCTCGCTCCTGCGGCAATGTCCGGCCTGTCTGACGGCATTCAAAATTTGTGCTTTTTCATAACCGCTGTGAATAATCGAGCTGCCCGAATGGCGGTTACGCTGCCGCGTTCCGACATCTATGCTGGGAATGCCGTATAAAGGTGCTTCCCTGATGCCCGCGCTGGAATTGCCGATGATAAATTCGGCGTGCTTCAACAACACCAAGAAAAACTCGAAACGCAACGATGGGAAAATTTTCCATTTCGGCGATTTGATTTTACCCAACTCCGCTTGGATATATTCGGTTCCCAAATCATTATTCGGATAGATGGCAATAATGTTTTTCCCGCTCTCCTGCAAAGCTTCAAAATACATCTGGGCATGATACGCCGTCCGCTCCACTTCAGTCGTAACGGGGTGGAAAATCGAAATACCGTACTGCTCGAATTCAATACCGTAATGCTGCTTTGCCGCAGCCAGAGAAGGCAGCTTATCTTCGTTCATTACATCCAAATCCGGCGAACCGATGATATGTATGTTTTCCTTTTTCTCGCCCAATTGCACCAAACGCCCGACGGCCTGCTCGTTGGCAACCAAATGCAGATGGGAAAGCTTGGTAACGGCATGGCGTATGGAATCGTCTATCGTTCCAGACACTTCGCCGCCTTCGATATGACAGACCAGACAGTTATTCAACGCACCGACCGAAGCCCCGGCCAACGCCTCCACGCGATCGCCGTGTATGATAATCATGTCGGGCCGCAATTCTTCGACCAATCTGGAAATCAAAGAAACCGTATTGCCCAACACCATACTCATAGAATCATTTTGCGTTTGATTCGATAATAAATAATAGTGTTTGTATTTCTCTTGAATCACTTCGTGATAAGTGTAGCCATATGTTTTCAACATATGCATACCGGTTATCACCAAATGCATTTCAAAGTCAGAATGCTGCTCCAAGAACGCCAGTAACGGCTTAAGTTTGCCAAAATCAGCTCTTGTTCCGGTAATACAAAGAATTTTTTTCTTCGGCATCAATATTCCAACATAGACAAATTCACCCACAAACGAAAACGGGGATATTCCGCTATCCCCATTTTTGCAACTCAATAACCATTGATCGAAATTATAAACCAAATAAGCATTAAAGCAATCTACAGCATAAGATTTATTTGACATATACAAATAGGCCGTCTGAAATTTCAGACGGCCTCAATACGTTTATTCCTTATCAAACTTCATCTCGAAGATGTTTACTCTCCGGGGCACTCGGAACAATCGCTATGCTTGGTACCCAAATTCAATTTGGCCATGACGTCACGCAATGCCGTACGCAAACCTTCCTCGATAACCGGATGATAGAAAGGCATATCCAGCATTTGCGGAATCGTCATTTTCTGTTGGTGCGCCCATGCCAGCAAATGTGCCAAATGTTCGGCTGCCGGGCCCACAATTTCCGCGCCGATGAATCTTCCGGTACCGTGTTCGGCATAAACGCGCATATGTCCTTTGTTTACCAACATCACACGGCTTCGGCCTTGATTGCGGAAGGATACCTCGCCGACTGCCACACAATCGGCAAAGTTTTTATACCGTGCCTGTACCTGAACAAATTTCAAACCGACGGAAGCAATTTGCGGGCTGGTAAACACCACACCGATCACGCTTCGGCGCAAGCCGGGTTGAATATCCGGGTAACGGCCCGCATTGTCACCGGCAATCTTGCCCTGATCGCTGGCCTCATGCAGCAAAGGCAGCTGATTAGACGCATCACCGGCGATAAAGATATGCGGAATACTGGTCTGCATGGTTAACGGATGGGATTTCGGCACACCCCTTTCGTCCAAATCGATATTCAGGTTTTCCAAACCGATTTTATCCACATTCGGCGTGCGGCCGATGGCTGCCAACAGATATTGCGCCGTGAAACTGTGGTTTTGGCCGTCCTCAACCCAAGTAACTTCAACATCACCGTTTTCATTCAAACACGTTGTCGTAACCGCATCCAAATGCAAAGACAACTCTTCACCGAATACCGTCTTGGCTTCTTCCAAAACTACCGGATCGCTAATGCCGCCCAAAGCGCCGCCACGACCGAAAATATGCACTTTAACACCCAAACGGTGCAACGCTTGCCCCAATTCCAAACCGATAACGCCCGGACCGAACACGGCAACGCTTTCCGGCAAAGTATCCCATGAGAATACATCGTCATTGATAATCAGACGGTCACCCAACTCCTGCCATTGCGGCAAAATAATCGGACGCGAGCCGGTTGCAATCACAATGCGTTCGGCTTTAATTTGGGTATGGTCGTCAACCTGAACAGTATGCTCATCGATAAATTTAGCCGCACCCATAATGCGCTTGTCTGCAGGCCATTCTTCTACGTCACCCACCACAAAACCGACAAAACGATCACGCTCGAATTTCACTCGATCCATTACCGCTTTACCGTCGACAGTTACACTGTTTTTATCGACATGCACGCCAAACGGCTCGGTATGCAAGGCATGATGACGTGCTTCCGACGCGGCAATCAATAGTTTTGAAGGCATACAGCCTACACGGGCGCAAGTAGTTCCGAATACATGGCTTTCAACCAAATATACATTGTCGGTATGCAAACGCGCATTACGAAATGCACCCATACCGGCCGTACCGCCGCCGATTACGACAACATCAGCTTGAATCTGTTTCATATCGCTTTTTCCTTCTTCAATTTATCCGTTGATATTAATTTCGAGAGATCCGCAAAACTACTCAAATATTGTTTCTTCGGAAAAACATTATTTGAACAGTCTTCAATCCTTTCCTGAAACTCGGTCAGCTATGTCTATATAGAAAGGCTGCTATATAAGCAGCCTTATCAGTTTGAACCGATTTTACACTTAAACCGATTTTACAGAGAATCAGTTAGCCGCCAAATAGGCTTCCAACTCTTCGCTGCCACCGATGTATTTACCGCCGATAAACACTTGGGGAGCAGTGGTTTTACCGGTAATCGCACGAACCGAAACGGTAGTCGCATCTTTGCCCAAAACGATTTCTTCGTAAGACAAACCTTTATCTTCCAGCGCTTGTTTGGCTTTGGCGCAGAATTGGCAACCGGGCTTGGTAAATACGGCAATAGACTCTTGCTCTTTCCAGCTCGGATCTACGAATTTCAACATGGTATCGGCATCGGAAACTTCAAACGGATCGCCTTCTTTTTCCGGCTCGATAAACATTTTTTCGATTTTGCCGTCGTTAACCAGCATTGAATAACGCCAAGAACGGTCACCGAAGCCCAAACCTTCTTTGCTTACCAACATGCCCATGCCTTTGGTAAATTCGCCGTTACCATCAGGTACAACGATAATGTTTTCAGCTTCTTGGTCAGCCAACCATGCGTTCATTACGAAAGTATCGTTTACAGATACGCACAAAATGCTGTCTACGCCGCGTGCTTTAAACTCTTTAGCCAACTCGTTGTAGCGTGGCAAGTGGGTAGAAGAACAAGTAGGAGTAAACGCACCCGGCAGAGAGAATACAACTACTTTCTTACCTTTGAACAAATCATCGGTAGAAACATCTTTCCAAGAATCACCGGCACGGGTGTGGAATACTACGCTCGGTACTTGTTGACCTGTACGATCTACTAAAGCCATTTTTTTCTCCTGATGGATTGATTAAAGTGGGTGATTAAACTTAAACTGCGTTATTATAGCCCATCCTTTTAACACTTGGATAAGCCATTAATAATCTAAATATCTGCTATAAATATAATCTACCGTAAAAACATATTTATTCAAAACAAACTATATTCTGATGCCGACATAACTATTTGAATATATAAAGCCATCGGCAAACTATCCAACGCCCTTTACTGAAATTTACACTCACACATAAATCATAAATATAGATAAAAGGCCGTCTGAAAATTTCAGACGGCCTTTTATCTTACATTAATTATATGTTTACGCCCAACCGGTTGTTTCCGTTTTCTACAGCCGGACTGTCTTCCAAAACTTTTTGCTGAACAAAATTTTCTGCCAAATCCTTCAATTCATAGCGGTCCAAACCATTATTTTCCAACGTATGAATCAGCGGAGCAAAATCCATCTTAACCGTCAATTCATTCAAGGAAACGATCCGCCACAATGTTGCAAAAAGATTGGCCTTACCTGCGTAAGAAGGCTCTGCCGTTCTCCTGCCGGAGCAATCATAATAACGCAATGCCACCGCCTGAACCGGCGCACTGGCATCTATCGCCGATTGAAACAATGCGGCCTTAAACGGCAAAACGGTTTCTCCCGACGACGTTTTCGCTTCAGGAAAAAAGCTGACATTCTGTCCGTTTTTCAAAGCAGCAGTAATGGCCTGATTAATCGGCTCGACATCTTTGCGAGAATTGCGGTTAATAAAAATCGTACCGGCATTGCGCCCCATTTTTCCGAAAACCGGCCACGAGCTGATTTCTTTTTTTGCAATAAAACTGCTTGGATACACGGCACTCATAGCAAAAATATCCAACCATGAAACATGGTTCGACACCACCAAGACCCCGCTTTCCACTAAGCCTTCCTTCAGCCCGGACGATTCGATACGGATATCCAGAGCAGTCAGCGCACTTCTTCCTAAATGCAAAAGTGCCTCATTCCGCTGCATCTCGTTGCAACCGTTCAAGCGGCTGAGATTGCGGCAGGTCTTCACCAACCAAACAGCCAAACGGCTGATTCGTGTCAAGCGGATAAAAATAGGGGCTTTATTAACGGACATCTCATTCATTTTGCCAACAAAAGAAGCGCTATACTACCGACATTTATTCTGCACGCCAAGTTTTCAAATACTGCAAAACCAAGATTTTCAGACGGCCTTTTCAAAAGCAATACAAATAAAAACAAATCATCACCCAACCATTTACCATAGAAAACAAAAAGGCTGTTTATCCTATTGGATAAACAGCCTTTTATTCCGATACATCAGCCTAGCAAAGCCACCAAAACCGCTTTGATAGTATGCATACGGTTTTCCGCCTGATCAAACACAATCGACGCTTCGCTTTCAAACACATCTTCGGTCACTTCCACGCCGTCCAAGCCGAAAGTTTGGTAAATCCATTCTCCGACTTTAGTTTCACGGTTGTGGAATGCAGGCAGGCAGTGCATAAATTTCACATTCGGATTACCCGAAGCAGCCATCAATGCCTTATTGACTTGGAACGGTTTGAGCAAACTGATGCGCTCTTTCCACACTTCTTCAGGCTCGCCCATAGAAACCCAAACATCTGTATGAATATAATCGACGCCGCGTACCGCTTCTTCAGCATTGTCCGTCAACAAAATGCGCGCACCGCTGGTTTTGGCGATTCGTTTTGCTTCCGCAATCAGATTTTCAGACGGCCACAAATGTTTAGGCGCACCGATACGCACATCCATACCCAAAACCGCGCCAATCAGAAGCAACGAATTACCCATGTTGTAACGCGCATCGCCCACATAGGCATACACAATATCTTTCAAAGGCTTATTACAATGTTCGCGCATGGTTAACACGTCTGCCAGCATTTGCGTAGGGTGAAATTCATCCGTCAAACCGTTAAATACCGGTACGCCGGCATACTTGGCCAGTTCTTCCACGATCTCCTGACCGAAACCGCGATACTCGATACCGTCATACATACGGCCCAATACGCGGGCGGTATCTTTGATACTTTCCTTATGCCCGATTTGACTGCCGCTCGGTTCCAGATACGTCACACCGGCACCTTGGTCTCTGGCCGCCACTTCAAAAGCGCAACGGGTACGGGTAGAGGTTTTTTCAAAAATCAAAGCAATATTTTTGCCTTTTAATTTCTGCTCTTCCCTGCCGGCCTTTTTCGCCGCCTTCAGTTCCGCAGCCAAATCCAACAGATAATGGATTTCTTCGGCAGAATAATCCAACAGCTTCAAAAAATGACGGTTATTCAAAATCATAGTCTTCTTTTCATCCTTTGCAATACAAAACAGAAACCGGAAAACCGAAAATAGCAAGCTGCCGCAACGGGCAGACTTTAAAACAGCTAAATAATCATTCTATAATAAAACGGCAATGTTTAGGAGGTAACATATGCCGTTCAAACCCGGCACACTCTCCCTTTTTTCCGTTATCCAAACCATAAGGCCGTCTGAAAATCCAAACCTACTTTTACAGACGGCATCAATAATTTCAACTTAAAAATCATTCATTCATGATATTTGATATTATAATTACTTAAATTACCGTATGATGAAACGGTAAATATCCATAACAATATCTTACAAACCACTTAAAAACATACAAAAACAACCATGACACAAAACCACATTCACAAATTGCTTCCCCATACCAAGCAAATCTCTTCATTATTTAAATCAATTTCCAATCCGCACCGTTTTATGATTTTATGCCTACTGGCAGAAAGCGAAAAAAACGTCAGCGAACTCATGCAGGAAATCGGTATCAACCAAACGGCAATATCCAATCATCTGGCCAAGCTGCGCAGCGAAGGGTTGGTTGATTTCACACGCTACCACCGCGTTTTACAATACCGCATCCTATCTCCGGAAATCACCCGGCTGCTGCTGGCCCTGCAAGGTATCTACTGCCCCGTTACCGAACCTGCTCAAGCAATGGAAAAAATATGAAAATCGCAACTTGGAACGTCAACTCATTAAACGTACGCCTGCCGCAAGTGCAAGACTGGCTGCAGCAGCACCAACCCGATATCCTGGTTTTACAGGAACTGAAACTGGATCAAGACAAATACCCGGCCGCCACTTTTCAAATGAGCGGCTGGCAAACAGTTTGGAGCGGCCAAAAAACCTACAACGGTGTGGCCGTTATCAGTAAAAACACTCCTGAAGACGTGCACACCGGATTGCCTGGCCTGCCCGACGACCCGCAACGCCGCGTGATTGCAGCTACCATTAACGGCGTGCGTGTCGTCAATGTTTACTGCGTCAACGGCGAAGCCTTAGACAGTCCGAAATTCCAATATAAAGAACAATGGTTTGCCGCACTAACCGACTTCATTCGAGATGAAATGGGCAAACATGAGAAATTGGTTTTGCTGGGCGATTTCAATATCGCTCCCGCTGATGAAGACTGCTACGATCCGGTAAAATGGCACGAAAAAATCCATTGCTCCGCCATCGAGCGTTCGTGGTTTCAAAAACTGCTGGATTTAGGTTTAACCGACAGCCTGCGCCATATCCACCCCGACGGCGCACACTACACATGGTGGGATTACCGCGGTGCCATGTTCCAACGCAAACAAGGCCTGCGTATCGACCATATTTTGGTTACACCGGCTATGCGCGATGCCCTGACGAACGTTACCGTTGATTTGAAAACACGCGCACTGGAACGCCCGAGCGACCACGCTCCGGTTTATGCCGAATTTACCTTCTAATCCGACACAGACCTCTTTATGCAAACCATTTATCTCGCCTCAGGCAGCCCGCGCCGTCGGGAAATCTTAGAAAACTTAGGCTATACCGTTTTACGCTTACCCGCAGAAATCGACGAAACACCGTTTGAACAGGAAAACGCGCAAGATTACGTGGAACGTATGGCACGTGAAAAAAACACCGCCACACTGACCCAATGGCGCGATACCCATGCCGACGAACCCGTTTATCCGATTCTGACCGCCGATACCACCGTTGCCTACAAAGGGCAAATATTAGGCAAACCCGAATCGGAAAAACATGCCGCCGAAATGTTGTCGATGTTGTCGGACAGCACACATCAAGTCTTAACGGCCGTCTGCATTTACTGGAAAGGCCAAACCGAAGCCCTGGTACAGCAAAGCGATGTCCGTTTCCGCAAAATCGACGAAGAAGAAATCGAAGCCTACGTTGCCTGCGGCGAACCGATGGACAAAGCCGGCGCTTACGGCATTCAAGGCTTAGGCGGAATTTTTGTCGACCATCTCCACGGCAGTTTTACCGGTGTCATGGGCTTACCGGTATCCGAGACCGCCCTGCTGCTGAAAAAGCTCGGTTTAACCACTCCGCCTTTTTCAGACGGCCTTAAATTTTCAGACGGCCTCAAATAACACCGACACACCAAAAACAAAGGCAGGATAACCCTGCCTTTTTCCGTTCCTGCAAATACTTTAAATACCTAAAAGCGGCACAATAATCGGCGCCAGCGCCGCCGTCAGCACACCGTTAAAGATCAAACCCAAACTGGCATAAGCAGCAAACTTACGGCTGCGGTCCAAAGCTGCGGCAATTCCCATCGCATGAGAAGCCGAGCCCATCGAAATGCCCTGCGAAGTCGGCGTTTTAATCGTACTCGCACTCAACAGTTTGAAACCGATCATCTGCCCCATCATACCGGCCAAAATCACGGTTGCCGCGGTAATCGCAGGAATACCGCCTATCGCACGGGTAATCTCAATCGCAATCGGGTTGGTTACCGACTTAGCCGCCAACGACAACACCACATCACGATCCGCCCCCATCCATTTGGCGATATAAACACCGGTAATAATCCCGGTCAAACTGCCTGCCGCTTGGGAAGCCACAATCGGCAGCCACTGACTGCGGATTTTGGTCCAATTGACATACAAAGGCACAGCCAAACACACCACCGCCGGTTTCAACCAAAAATCAATCATACCGCCGGCTTTGTAATAAGTCGCATAGTCGATATCGAACGTCTTTAAATATGTAATCACCACCACCGTACTCAGCACAACCGGATTACACAAAATATTTCCGGTACGCGCACGGACCACCGTAGTAATCCAATAAACCGTTACCGTTAAAAACAGCAGCAACGCAGGATGCGACAACATTTCCATTACCAAAACCTCCGCACCAACTCATGCACTTTACCGGTAACAAACAGCACCAAAAACGTACTGACCAACGTCGCCGTTACAATCGACCACAAATCACGCTGCACCAAATCCAGATAACTCATCACAGCCACACAAGGCGGAACCAGGAACAGCGACAGATTACCCATCAGCACATCCACCATCTGCTGCAACCAGGACACTTTCACCCAACCCGCATGCAGCGCGGCAAACAGCAAACCCATACCGATAATACTACCCGGCAGTTTCACACCGCTGAAAAACACCACCGCCTCGCCGACAGCCAAAAAACCGAAAATAACACTAAAAGCCCTAATCACTTGACCGATTCCTAAATTATTTTGTTCTTATCCATCTCACGCTTCAGCCACACCGCAAAATTTTTAGACGGCCTCAAACAAGAAAACCATGAAGATGTTAACTTAAGTAAATCATAACCCCTGTCATGCCGTCTGAAAAGACCTTTTCCCAATCAGGCGCAAAAAAGCGGAACCATTACCCAAACGGTTCCGCCCCATCAAACAGCTTCACAATCACACGCTGCGGTAAGGATTATCCAAAGCATCCATCAAACTGTGCAGATAGTTCCGCACCTGAGATTCCGAGCAACCCATCAGCAACGCATCCTCAAACGCATCTTGTGCCGTCTGAAAAAGCTCGTCCATATTTTCATCCATAACCTTGATTTTTTCCGTACAGGAAACAATCTCACCGTTATCGCTATACCATTTCGGCATTTCCGGCTTGCTCATACAGATCCTTCCCAAACTGAATCACTTAAGAAAACGGGACGGGTCGTTTTTCTTCACCCTGCGGCCAAACGCATACTTAGCACCCCAATACTTATTGCTCAAACTCGTAATTTCAATGGTTTTACCCGTTCGCGGCGCATGGATGAATTTATTGTTGCCGATATAAAGACCGACATGGGAAATCCTGCTCTTTACCGTTCGGAAAAACACCAAATCCCCCGGCTGCAGCCCCGCCCTATCGACATGAACCCCCATTTTTGCCTGCTCGGCGGAGGTTCTCGGCAAATTAATCTGCATACTCCTGCGGAAAATATGCTGCATAAAACCGCTGCAGTCAAAACCCGTACTGACGGAAGTTCCTCCGTAGCGGTAGGCCACACCCAGCAAACCCATCGCGCTCTTAATCAAATCATCGGCATCGCCGCGACTGATCGGACGGCTGTCTTCCGCCGCCTGCACCACTTTCTGCTTAATCAACTCTTCCAATTCATCCGCATGCGCAGATTCCCCCGAAACGGAAAGAAGAAGAACGGCAGTCAATACAGAAAAACATAACTTTTTAAAATGATTCATGTACTAAAATCCGTTTGTTTTCATCATTTTCAGACGGCCTCGGGTTATTCCGACACCCAGAACGGCGGCCAACTTGCCGCAACCGTCTTCTTAAAATACCTAATATTGCAATCTGCACGGGCAGAAATATTCATCCGGCCTGCCCCGTTATAACGCGAACATCCGATCCGTTTCCCCGAATCCGGTTTTCATATTATACATTCGGATGCGGCTGCCCACCGCATTTTCTCCCTATCTGCATACGATACAACAAAAGCGGAAATGATTCCAATTTTATTGCTTTAAGCGTTTTTTCCCTGCAAAAACCGCTCGTTCCGCCTGTTTATTCCGCTATTTTATGTTTCACCGCCGGCCTACACCGTACATCCGCAACAACCGTCCGCACATTTTTCCGGCTGCTTGTCGGCATTGTCATGAAACGTACACAAAAACACGTTATACTCAATATCTTAAGCTTGAATAATAAATAATAAAACGGAGTGAATTATGCCGGATCAAAATCGTCTGCTGTGCCGCGAACTCAGCCTGCTGGCGTTTAACCGCCGCGTTCTCGCGCAAGCCCAAGACACACGTATTCCATTATTGGAACGCTTACGCTTTTTATGTATCGTTTCCTCAAACTTAGACGAATTCTTCGAAGTCCGCATGGCCTATCTGAAACGCGAACAGAAAATGCGGCCGAATATGATTCTGGACGGCGGCAGAACGCCGTCTGAAACCATCGCCCTTGCCGCTGCGGAAGCCAAAAAGCTGATTCGCGAACAATACGACCTGTTCAACCAAGAACTCCAGCCCGAATTAAGCCGCGAAGGCATCCACTTCTACCGCCGCCGCAACTGGACGCCCGAGCAGCGCGAGTGGATTGAAAACTACTTCATGCACGAATTGTTCCCGATCCTGACCCCCATCGGTCTGGATCCGTCGCACCCCTTCCCGCGCCCGATCAACAAATCGCTTAACTTCGCCGTCGAATTGCTCGGCACCGACGCCTTCGGCCGCGCTTCCGGCATGGCCATCGTCCAAGCACCGCGCATTCTGCCCCGCGTAGTCAAACTGCCGGCCGACATCTGCAACGGCGACCACGGCTTCGTATTCCTGTCTTCCATTCTGCACGAATACGTTTACAAACTCTTCCCGGGCATGGAAGTAAAAGGCTGCCACCAATTCCGTCTGACGCGCGACAGCGACCTGACCGTAGACGAAGAAGACCTGAAAAACCTGCGCGCCGCAATCCAAAGCGAACTGCACGACCGCGATTACGGCGACGGCGTACGCTTGGAAGTAGCGGAAACCTGCCCCGACCACATTGCCGACTTCCTGCTCAGCCACTTCAAACTGAAACCGTCCGAACTTTACCAAGTACGCGGACCGGTAAACCTAGTGCGCCTGATGTCCGTACCGGATATGGTTGACCGCCCCGACTTGAAATTTCCCCCGCGCAGCGGCAGCCTGCCGAAATATCTTCGGCAAGGATTGTCCGTTATCGATGCCGCAGCCAGGCAAGACATCCTGCTGCACCACCCCTACCAATCCTTCGAGCCTGTGGTCCGTTTTATCCGCGAAGCTTCGGTCGATCCTGACGTCGTTGCGATCAAAATGACCATCTACCGAACCGGTACCGATTCCGAATTGGCCAAAGCACTGATGAACGCGGCTTTAGCCGGCAAACAGGTTACCGTTGTCGTAGAGCTGATGGCCCGTTTCGACGAAGCCAACAACGTCAACTGGGCACAACGGCTGGAAGACGCAGGTGCACACGTCGTATACGGCGTATTCGGCTATAAAGTACACGCCAAAATGGCCTTGGTTATCCGCCGCGAAGACGGCATTCTCAAACGCTACGCACATTTGGGAACGGGCAACTACCACCAAGGCACTTCGCGCATCTACACCGACTTCGGCCTGATTACCGCCGACGAAGACATTACCGCCGACGTCAACGCCCTGTTTATGGAAATCACCGGCTTAGGACAACCCAGCCGCCTGAACAAGCTCTATCAAAGCCCGTTTACCCTACACACCATGCTGCTGGAAGGCATTCAGCGCGAAGCCGACAACGCCCGCGCCGGACGTCCCGCCCGCATCATCGCCAAGATGAACTCGCTGATCGAGCCGGGCATTATCGAAGCCCTATACGAAGCCAGTGCCGCAGGCGTACAAATCGACCTGATCGTACGCGGCATGTGTTCGCTGCGCCCCGAAGTACCCGGATTGTCCGACAACATCCGCGTACGCTCGATTATCGGCCGCCAACTGGAACATTCGCGCGTGTACTACTTCTATAACGACGGCGAAGAAAACACCTACATTTCCAGCGCCGACTGGATGAGCCGCAACCTCTTCCGCCGCATCGAAACCTGCACGCCGATCGAACATCCCGAGCTGAAAAAACGCGTCATTCACGAAGGCCTGACGCTGGCTCTGGCCGACAACCGCCAAGCATGGCTGATGCAGCCCGACGGCGTCTATGTCCGCGCCGTCCACTCGTCCACCGAAGAAACCGTCGGCTTACAGGATACTTTGTGGAAAGAATACGAAAACCGCTAAATTTTCAGACGGCCTTTGGCCCCAACTTCTGAAGCGGCAAACGGCATAGCGAAACATTTTCCCTATGCCGTTTTCTTAATTCCGGCCATCCGTTTTGATTTCAGACAGCCTAACTTCAGGAGGCCTAATTTTCAGACGGCCTTAATTTTCAGACGGCCTTATCTTGCCGAAAACTTCTTCACACCGATTGGTCTAATTTAATTATCCTGCGGGTTAACCATGACCCCGATTTCATTTTTAAAAACAGTTTAAACCCCATGCTAAAGAAAACTTTTACCTTACTGCTTTTCATCATCGTCACTTTAATCATCACGGCGTTCGCAACCTATAAAAAATTGCCCGACAACAGCCGGCGCAAGCCTTCGCACTATCTGCTGCCCCAATCTGAAAGTGCGCTGGTGCGGCATTTGCTGCCGCAAGCGGAGGCGCATCCCGGTCTTTCGGGTATTTATGCGCTGCGAGACGGGCGTGATGCGTTTTTGGCTCGGTTGGCACTGGCGGAAACGGCGCAGCACACGCTGGATGTGCAGTATTACATTTGGCATGACGATATTTCCGGCCGTTTGCTGATGCAGAGTTTGTACAAAGCAGCCGAGCGCGGTGTGCGCGTACGTCTTTTGCTTGACGATAACAACACCAGCGGCATGGACGAGCTGCTGTCGGCAGTCAATGCCCACCCCAATATCGAAATACGCCTGTTTAACCCTTTCATGCAGCGCGGTTTTCGGCCTTTGGGCTATTTGAGCGACTTTTTCCGTCTCAACCGCCGCATGCACAATAAATCTTTCACTGCAGACGGCATCGTTACCATTATCGGCGGTCGCAATGTCGGTGATGAATACTTCGGTGCAGGCACGGGCGTGATGTTTGCCGACTTGGATGTGGCTGCCGTCGGTGCCGCCGCGAATGATGTCGAGCAAGACTTCGACCGCTATTGGGCGAGCGAATCCAGCTACCCGGCCGAACTGATTTTGGAAAACCATGTCAACACCACATTCGACACCACGCCGTCTGCCAATGCGGAAACCCAAGACTACTTGAAAGCCTTTGCCCAACAGTTGCAAACCGGTACTTTGCCGCTTATCTGGTCGAAAACCCAGCTCGTGAGCGACGACCCCGCCAAAGGCTTGGGCAAAGCTTTGCCGGGCAACACCGTGGTGGCGCACATCAGCCCTGTGATGGCGGCGGCCGAAAAAGAACTGCTTATCGTGTCGCCTTATTTTGTGCCGACGAAAAAAGGGGCTGAACTGCTCAGTAACATTGCCCGAAGCGGTAAAAACGTACAGGTGCTGACCAATTCGCTCTCCGCTACCGACGTTGCGCCCGTTCACGCGGGCTATACCAAATACCGCAAAGACTTGCTTGCCGCCGGTGTGAAACTGTTTGAATTGAAACCGGATGCCACCGTTACCACAGACGACCACGGCGGATTAATCCACGGCAGCAGCGGTGCCAGCCTGCATGCCAAAACTTTTGCGGTGGACGGCAAAAAGCTTTTTGTCGGCTCGTTCAATATGGATCCGCGTTCGGCCGCCTTGAATACCGAGATGGGCTTTATTATCGACAGCCCCGAGCTGGCAACACAGCTTTCAGACGGCCTCAAGCAGCATCACGCCGTGCATACCTACACCGTAACCGAACTTTCCGAAGGCGGCCTGCAATGGCAAACCGAAGAAAACGGCAAAACGCTTGTCTATCAGCAAGAGCCGAAAAGCAGCGTGTTCAAACGGTTTTCGGTGTGGTTCTGCTCGCTGCTGCCGATTGAGTGGTTGCTGTAAACAGCAGAGGCCGTCTGAAAAAACGTTTCTAAAAAATGGCGCTAAAACCAGATGCAGACAGCTCAAGTACGCAAGCCTGTAAAAGCACTCAAGCCCTACTCCGCTCTTCTTTTCAAACCGCAGTCAAACTACCCGTCATGGTCATTATTTAGCGTCTTTCGGGTAGATGAAGATGCCTTTTAAGGCTATAATTCGCGTTCAGACGGCCTGAAGCAACACAGGCCGTCTGAAAATGTATCTAACCTGCCAAAGCCTGCCTGAAACCCTAACCATGCACATATATTCAGCTTGTGTGCATCATTAGTGTTTTAGCGGCTGCGGCATTTACCGAAAGGAACGAAATGTTCAACAAACACGTTAAATCTTTCCAATACGGCGAACACACCGTTACCCTCGAAACCGGCGAAATCGCCCGCCAAGCCGCGGCAGCCGTAAAAGTTTCTATGGGCGACACCGTGGTTTTGGTAGCCGTTACCGCCAATAAAGACGTTAAAGAAGGCCAAGACTTTTTCCCGCTGACGGTTGACTATCTCGAGCGCACTTACGCTGCGGGTAAAATCCCCGGCGGTTTCTTCAAACGCGAAGGCAAGCAAAGCGAAAAAGAAATCCTGACCAGCCGCTTGATCGACCGCCCCATCCGCCCGCTGTTCCCCGAAGGTTTCTACCACGACATTCAAATCGTAGCGATGGTTGTTTCCGTTGACCCCGAAATCGACTCCGACATCCCCGCCATGATCGGTGCTTCTGCTGCGCTGGTGTTGAGCGGCGTGCCGTTTGCCGGCCCGATCGGTGCCGCACGCGTGGGTTATGTGAACGGCAACTATGTTTTGAATCCGAACAAATCTGTGCTGGAACAATCCCAATTGGACTTGGTGGTTGCCGGTACTGCCAAAGCCGTATTGATGGTGGAATCCGAAGCACAAGTTCTGCCTGAAGACATCATGTTGGGCGCAGTGGTTTACGGTCATGAACAAATGCAGGCCGTAATCAATGCCATCAATGAATTTGCCGATGCCGTCAACCCCGAAGTATGGGACTGGAAAGCACCGGAAACCAACGAAGAATTGGTGGCCAAAGTTCGTGAAATTTCCGGCGCCACGATTGCCGAAGCGTTCAAAATCCGCCAAAAACAAGCCCGTTCTGCTAAATTGGACGAAGCTTGGGCAGCCGTGAAAGACGCTTTGATTACCGAAGAAACCGACACGCTCACCGCCAACGAAATCAAAGGCATTTTCAAACAATTGGAAGCCGACGTTGTGCGCGGCCAGATTTTGGACGGCCAACCGCGTATCGACGGCCGCGATACCCGTACCGTGCGCCCGATCAACATCCAAACCGGCGTATTGCCGCGCACCCACGGTTCCGCCCTGTTTACCCGCGGCGAAACCCAAGCTTTGGCGGTGGCCACTTTGGGTACCCAGCGCGACGAGCAAATCATTGATGCCTTGAGCGGCGAATACACCGACCGCTTCATGCTGCACTACAACTTCCCGCCGTACTCTACCGGCGAAGTGGGCCGCATGGGTGCGCCGAAACGCCGAGAAATCGGCCACGGCCGTTTGGCCAAACGCGCGCTGGTTGCCGTGTTGCCTTCGCCGGAAGAATTCAGCTACACCATGCGCGTGGTTTCCGAAATTACCGAGTCTAACGGTTCGTCTTCGATGGCTTCCGTGTGCGGCGGCTGTTTGAGCCTGCTGTCTGCCGGTGTGCCGCTGAAAGCGCACGTTGCCGGTATCGCCATGGGCTTGATTTTGGAAAACAACAAATTCGCCGTGTTGACCGACATTTTGGGCGACGAAGACCACTTGGGCGATATGGACTTCAAAGTGGCCGGCACCACCGAAGGCGTTACCGCGCTGCAAATGGACATTAAGATTCAAGGTATTACCAAAGAAATCATGCAGATTGCTTTGGAGCAGGCCAAAGAAGCGCGTCTGCACATTTTGGCGCAAATGAAAGAAGCCGTTGACGGCCCGCAAGAGCTGTCGCAACACGCTCCGCGCCTGTTTACCATGAAGATCAACCAAGACAAAATCCGCGATGTGATCGGCAAAGGCGGCGAAACCATTCGCAGCATCACTGCCGATACCGGCACCGAAATCAATATTGCCGAAGACGGCACGGTAACCATTGCCGCCACCACTCAAGAAGCGGGCGATGCGGCGAAAAAACGCATCGAAGAAATCACCGCCGAAGTGGAAGTGGGCAAAGTGTACGACGGTACCGTATTGAAACTGTTGGATAACAACGTCGGCGCCATCGTTTCCGTGATTCCGGGTAAAGACGGTTTGGTACACATCAGCCAAATCGCCCACGAGCGCGTGAAAAACGTGAGCGACTACCTGCAAGTCGGCCAAAACGTGAAAGTGAAAGCATTGGAAGTGGACGACCGCGGCCGCGTACGCCTGTCTATCAAAGCCTTGCTGGAAGCACCCGAACGCGAACAACGCGCCGAACCTGCTGCCGAATAACCGGGTTTTACATTAGCTTCAAAGGCCGTCTGAATTTTCAGACGGCCTTTCCTTTTCCAATACTGCAATGATTTAAAAATTTATACCAACAAAATCAAACTATTTAAATTTTTTGACATTTTTTAACCACTAACCTAATATAAGCGGTCTTTTCAAAGCGTGGTTTCCGTATCCACATAAAAAACAACGGCTTGACGCTTCAGCCTGCCTACGCGGCAGCAATTCGGCAAGATGTTATCTCAACTAACACAAGGGCTATATTATGGAACCGATTGTTATCGACCCCTTCTACACCCTCATTGTGGCCACACTGGTATTATTGGTCGGCCGTCTGATGGTAAACAAAATCAGTTTTCTGCAAAACTTCAATATTCCTGAGCCGGTTGCCGGCGGTCTGTTGGCTGCAGCCATCATTTATATCCTATACACCAGCACCGGAATGTCTTTCGCTTTCGACAAGGGCCTGCAAACTGCTTTCATGCTGATTTTCTTCTCATCGATCGGTTTGAGCGCAGACTTTTCGCGCTTGAAAGCCGGCGGTATCGGCTTGGTGATTTTCCTGGCTTTGGTGAGCGTATTCATTCTCGTACAGAATGCTTTGGGCGTCAGCCTGGCTACAGCTTTGGGCTTGGATCCGATAATCGGTCTCGTAACCGGTTCGATTACTTTGGTCGGCGGTCACGGTACGGCCGGTGCATGGGGTAAAGTATTGGAAGAAAAATACAATATCGTCGGCGCCACCGACTTGGGCATGGCCAGCGCAACCTTTGGCTTGGTATTGGGCGGCCTGATCGGCGGTCCGGTTGCCCGTAAGCTGGTAAACAAAATGGGCATGAAGCCGATGACCGCCAACGGCGACAGCGAGCTGAACGATAAAGACGCCAGCAAAGACATCGACGATGCATTCGAGCACGCCGACCAAAAACGCCTGATTACCGCCAACTCCGCTATCGAAACCATGGCTCTGTTTGCAGGCTGTTTGGCATTCTCCGCTTTAATGTCTACTCCGGAAGTGAAATCTTTCTTCCCTGAAAAATTCACTCTGCCGCAATTCGTATGGGCGCTGTTCTTCGGCGTGGTATTGCGCAACGTCTTAACCATCGGCTTCAAATTCAATATGTTCGACCGTGCCATCGACGTATTCGGCAACGCTTCTTTGAGCTTGTTCTTGGGTATTGCGCTGCTGAACCTGAAACTGTGGCAACTGTTGGATTTGGCGCTGCCGATGCTGATTATCTTGGCCGCACAAACCGCTTTGATGGCTCTGTTTGCCTACTTCATTACCTTCCGTGTTATGGGTAAAAACTACGACGCCGCCGTATTGGCCACCGGTCATTGCGGTTTCGGTATGGGCGCAACACCTACCGCCGTTGCCAATATGCAGTCGGTTACCGAACGCTTCGGCCCTTCGCACAAAGCCTTCCTGATTGTGCCTATGGTCGGCGCATTCTTCATCGACTTTGTCAATACTTTCATCTTAACCGCTTTTGCCAACTTCCTCGGCAGCTAATCCCGGCGGAATAAAAGCATAACGAAAAGAGCCTGAACAACTTACCAGTTTCAGGCTCTTTTGCTATCATGCAGACTTGCTAAAAAATCATGAAGCAGGTATTGAGCATGTATCAAAAATTCATCGCTGTCGGCGCAGCCGCCTTTCTCCTTGCCGCGTGCAGCGAACCCCGAAACGAAGCGAAACCGGAAATGGTGTGTCACGACGCCGGCGTTACGCAAAACATCCAAACCAATATTCAGGAAATCATCAAACAAGAAGCGCGAAATTTTGCCGCCGGCGACAGTCGCCAGCTGGTTGATGCCGACAAAGTCATTGCCGCCGCCAGCCAACTTTCCATCAATCTGGCCGACATCCGTCTCGAATATCAGAACAACCAACCTTTCTGTGCCGCCACGCTGAGCATACAAACTCCGTCTGCCATTGCCGCGACCGCAGAAGCCAACAGCCCCCTGCTCTACGGCACACAAACCATTACTCAACTGATTCAGCACCGCACCAACGGCAGCAATCTCAGCTACAACGCAGGCAACCATACTTTCAACACGCCCCTGCAATACACAACCTCCCCGTCGACGGGCCAGCTCAACATCAGCTACCGCGACAACAGCCTGGTTCATACCGCACAAACCCTGTCGGCCGCCTTACTGCCCTACGGCATTAAAGATATTTTGGTCATCAGCGGCGAACCGGTAACCCGCGCCGATGCCTTACAGCAATTAACCAACCCTCCGGCCTCCGAACCCGAGCCTCCGGTTGCCGTTGCGTCTGCCGAAGTCGTCCCGATCCCGGCCGACCTGACCGCATTTCCGGCCGAAGCGCCCGAAATTCTCACACCGGCCAAACCGCAGCAGGAAGAAATCCTGTTATCCGCGGGCGAACTCGACTATGCGCGCAGCAACAACCGTGCCGCAAACGAAGAAATCAATGCCATTTGGCACCGCCTCGACCAACCGGTACAGCAAAGTCTGTTGGCAGAACAACGCAATTGGATAGACAACAAAACCGAAAACTGCCGCCAAGCCGCCGCGCGTGCCAACAGCAGCGTACAGGCCGAATACCTGCAACTGCAGTGCGACACACGGATTACCCGCGAACGCAGCCAATACCTGCGCGGCTATACCATCAACTGATTCCGTTATATTGTGAACCCAAAGGCCGTCTGAAAATTTTCAGACGGCTTCAAACCATCAGCCCGATCTGTCTGCACGCTCAAAAATCCGCAATGATTCCGCCGCATCAGTTCAGACGGCATCTCCGCAGCCTCCCGCATAACCCAACCCCATTTATCCGACACCCAACCTAAAACCCGAATCAACATTTCTGCCTAATCATTCAATCTGTTAAAATACCCCGTTTCGATTTTGAGTCTGCCCGAGCATGAACCCCACACCAGCCGAACGCATCAATGCCGTTCTACCGCAAACCCAATGCCGCGAATGCGGCTATTCCGGCTGTCTGCCCTATGCCGAAGCCTTGGTCTCCGACAACGCCGCCGTCAACCTGTGCGCGCCCGGCGGAGAAACCGTTATGCTCGACATCGCCAACCTGCTCGGCAAACCCCCGCTGGCACCGCAAAAAATCCAACCCAAAGCCCTTGCCTGGATAGACGAAGCCGTCTGCATCGGCTGCACCGCCTGTATCCGCGCCTGCCCGGTTGATGCCATTATGGGCGCGTCCAAACTCATGCACACCATCATCGCCGACGAATGTACCGGCTGCGGTTTATGCATTCCGCCCTGCCCGGTCGACTGCATCCATATGCACCCCGTCGAAACCGACTATCTGCCGGCCGCACGTTTCCTGTCCGACACCGACGACAGCCGTTTTGCCGCCGCATCCCATGCCAAAGCGCGTTACGAATGGCAGCAGCAGCGCAAAGTCCGCGATGCCGAAGAGCGCAAAGCCCATTTGGCAGAACGCGAAGCCGCAACCAAAGCCAAGCTGCAGGCTCAAGCCGCTCAAGCGGCTACGAAACCTCAAGCCGCCCCATTCAATCCCGCCAACTTAATCGCCAAAGCAATGGCACGCGCACAAGCGCAGCAGTCTCAACGGGTCGTACCGGCCAATCGGGAGGACTACCAAGCCAAACAATTGGAAGAAGCCCGGCAACGCTCCACCTACCGCCGCGCCCAACGCGATTTGAAATACGGCACGGAAGCCGAAAAAGCCGCCGCCATCGAATGGCTGCGCGCATATAAAGCCGAACAGGAAGCCAAAGCCGTCGGGAAGTGATTGAATATGCAAGATAAATATTTAAGGCCGTCTGAAAATTTCAGACGGCCTTAAAGTTTGTCTTAAATCAAATTCCCATTAACTATTTAATATATTAATTAAACTTTAACCTGACTTTCCTTCTCTAAGCCCCGTCTCCCGACACGGGATAAAAACCGAAATTTCCCGCCTGTTTGCCCTTAGGGAAAACCATAAGGTTTCATCACAACAGCAATCCGACCCGCTTTAATCGCCGTCGGTTTGCCATACAAACTTTCTCATTACAAAGGAAATGTCATGAAAACAGCTTTACTTCTACCTCTTTCCCTGTGCGCGTGCGTGATTCCCGTCGCCCTTCCGCTGCCGCTGACAAACCCCCAACCGATGCAGATTTACGGTCAATGGCAGCTGACCGAAGTCAACCGCAAGCAGGTCGATTACGCCGATGCCGTCATGACCATCTTAAGCACCGACCGCCAATTCAATATCCGCACCAACTGCAACCATGTTTTCGGCCAATACCAAAACGATTCGGCCGCCAAAAAGCTGTCGTTTCAAGGTCTTTCTTCCACATTGAAAGCCTGCCCGGATATGCGTCTCGAACAACAGCTTTCGCAAACGCTGCCCAAAGTCGGCAGCTACCGTTTCAACGGTAAATTTATAGAAATGACCGACAATGAAAACCGCGTCATTCTTCAGGCACGCCGTATCAACGACCAAGCACCGAAGCTGAAATAATGCGGAAGGCCGTCTGAATTTTCAGACGGCCTCTCTTATCAGCCCGGGAAATACGGTTTACAAACAGCGGTGTGCCAACGCAGGCAAACGGGTACGCACACTGTTTAAGCGCACCGAATCCACATCCGCCACCACCACGCCCTCGCCTTCGGGCAGCTCTGCCACAATATCGCCCCACGGATCGATAATCATACTGTGGCCGAACGTTTTCCGACCGCTTTCATGCAAACCGCCTTGTGCCGAAGCCACCACATAACATTGGTTTTCCACCGCCCGCGCGCGCAACAGCAACGTCCAGTGCGCCTTGCCCGTCGTATACGTAAACGCCGCCGGCAACATCAACACTTCAAACGGCTGCTGCGCCCTGAACAATTCGGGAAAGCGCACATCGTAGCAAATTCCGGCCGCCACATTCATGCCGTCTGCCGCCAGTTTCGGCACGGTTTTACCCGCTGCAATCGTATCCGCTTCGGCATAGCGTTCGCTCAAACCCGAATAGCCGAACAAATGTATTTTGTCGTATAAGCCGATCTGCGCACCGTCCCTGCCGTACACCAGCATGGTATTCAACACTTTGCCCTCTTCGCCGCTTTGCAAAGGAACCGTACCGCCGAACAACACCACACCGTTTTCGCGCGCGGCTTCACTCATGGCCGTCTGCAACACACCCTTACCCAAAGTTTCGGCAAAAGCGAGTTTGTCGGTATCCTTCTCACCCATCACCGGCCAATATTCGGGCAACAATACCCACTGCGCGCCCTGTTCCGCCGCCTGTCTCACCAAACGGTGCATGGTTTCGATATTTTCCTGCGGGCGGGTAGTCGACACCATCTGCACCGCCGCCACCTTGAATGTACGCATCTTTTCTCCTGTCATCGCCAAACAGCCTGTATCCGTAACGGTCAAGCCGCATCAGGCCGTCTGAAAATTTTTAATACCTTACCTGCCTGATTTCGGCTTTATTATGATTTATTTACATCGGATTCTGTTAAACTTTTTTCGTTTATATCCCAAGGATCGTTGCAAATATGAAAGCCTTTGTTCTGTCTGCCGCCGTTTTATCGGCCTCTGCCCTCGCCGACACCCAAATTTACGGCAGCATTCAAAGCGGCATCACCTTTTCCAAAACCGATACCGCCACACAAAAACATACCGCCACTTCCATCAGCGACCTCGGCAGCCATATCGGCATACGCGGCAGCCATCCCATCGGCGGCAACCGCCTGATTTGGCAGTTCGAACAAGATACGCCGGTCGGCAACGGCTCCATGCGCGAATATTTCCGCAATAAAAAAGAAACTGCCCGCTCCGGCAAATAAACCCGCTTCCGCCAAGCGGCAACAGAATTAACGGTAAAACCCATCCGAAAGGCCGTCTGGAATCATCGGCTTGCCAACTTTCAGACGGCCTGAAACCTTGCTATGATAGGCCGTCTGAAATTTCCACTGCCTATCCGCCATGCAAATCATCGACCACGCCCGCCGCCACTCCCAATATCTGTCACGCCATCTCGACAACGGCAATCTCGACACCGCCATACTGCTGCCCATGGCGGATAAAGTACTCGACACCGGAGATTTTCAAAAATTCGCCGACTGGGAAAGCCTTCAAGCAGCCGATAACGAAGCGGAAATCGCACGCCAGCTGCGCATTCTGCGCCGCTATGTCATGGCACAAATCATCATCCGCGACATCAACCGCATCAGCGATTTAAACGAAGTAACCCGCACCATCACCCTGTTTGCCGACTTCGCCGTCAACACCGCCTTAAACTACGCCCATGCCTACTATCAAGACCTTTACGGGACGCCGCTGGGCCGCTACACCCAAACACCGCAACACCTGAGCGTGATTGCAATGGGTAAAGCCGGCGGATATGAATTGAATGTTTCTTCAGACATCGACCTGATTTTCATCTACCCCGAATCAGGCCAAACCGACGGCAAACGCGAACGCGACAATCAGGAATTTTTCACCAAAGTTGGCCAAAAACTCATCGGCCTGCTCGACAACATCACCGCCGACGGACAAGTCTTCCGTGTCGATATGCGGCTGCGCCCCGACGGCGACAGCGGCCCGCTCGTACTCAGTGAAACCGCACTCGAACAATACCTGATCGCACACGGCCGCGAATGGGAACGCTACGCATGGTGCAAAGGCCGCGTGGTCACGCCCTATCCCAACGACATCCGCAGCTTGGTCCGCCCGTTTGTATTCCGCAAATACCTCGACTTCAACGCCTACGAAGCCATGCGCGGCCTGCACCGCCAAATCCGGGCCGAAGTCAGCCGCAAAGGCATGGCCGACAACATCAAACTCGGCGCGGGCGGCATCCGTGAAATCGAATTTATCGCCCAAATTTTCCAAATGATACGCGGCGGACAAAACCGCAGCCTGCAGTTAAAAGGCACACAGGAAACCCTATTGAAGCTGGCCGAACTCGGCATCATCGAATCCGCAACCTGCGACACGCTGCTGGCCGCCTACCGCTTCCTGCGCGATGTCGAACACCGCCTGCAATACTGGGACGACCAGCAAACCCAAACCCTGCCTACCCAACCCGAACAGCAGCAGCGCTTGGCAGAAAGCATGGGCTTTGCCGATTACGTCGCTTTTTCAGACGGCCTCAACCGGCACCGCAGCCAAGTCAACGCCATCTTCAACGAAACCCTGAGCGAACCGGAAGAACAAACCGAAGGCGATGCACACGAATGGCAATGGGTTTGGCAAAACAACCACGACGACGAACAACGCAAAGGCCGTCTGAAAACTCACGGTTTTGATGCCGACAGCATCAGCCTGCGTCTCGACCAATTGCGCCAAAGCCCCAAATACCGGCATTTGTCCAGCCGTGCGCAACCCCGTTTCGATGCCGTACTGCCCATGCTCGCACAAGCCGCCGCCGAACAGCCCAACCCGACCGAAACCCTGCGCCGCCTGCTTGATTTTCTCGAAGCCATCAGCCGCCGCTCTTCCTATCTCGCTTTTCTGCACGAACATCCGCAGGTGGTCAAACAATTGGCAGGCATCATGAGCCAAAGCTCGTGGGTGGCCACCTATCTGATGCAGCACCCGATTCTGTTGGACGAACTGCTCAGCGCACAATTAATGAACACCGAATACGATTGGAACAAGCTGGCACAAGAGCTGGAAGGCCGTCTGAAATCCGTTCAAGGCGATACCGAAGCGCAAATGGACGTACTGCGTCATTTTCAACACGCACAGGTTTTCCGGCTCGCCATTCAAGACTTAGCCGGATTGTGGAAAGTGGAGGCCCTGTCCGACCAGCTTTCCGCCCTGTCCGACACCATACTCGCCGCCGCGCTGCCCGCCGTTTGGGCAGATATGCCGAAAACCCATACCGACACCCCGAATTTCGCCGTACTCGGTTACGGCAAACTCGGCGGCAAAGAACTCGGCTACACCTCCGATTTGGATTTGGTCTATCTCTATGACGACCCCCACCCCGATGCCCCCGACATCTACACCCGCTTCTCCCGCCGCCTCACCAACTGGCTGTCCGCCGCCACCGGAGCAGGTACGCTGTATGAAGTCGACCTCCGTCTGCGTCCCAACGGCGACAGCGGCTTTTTGGCACACAGTATCGGCGCATTTGAAAAATACCAACGCGAAAACGCTTGGACATGGGAACACCAATCCCTCACCCGCGCCCGCTATATCTGCGGCACACCGTCTATCGGACTCGCGTTTGACGCGCTGCGTAAAGAAATCCTGACCCGTCCGCGAAACGGCACCGAATTGGCACGCGAAATCATCGATATGCGCGAAAAAATGTTCCCCACCCATCCGCCGGCCGATACCGATATCAAATACGCACGCGGCGGCGTGGTCGATGTGGAATTTATCGTCCAATATCTGGTGTTGGCCAAATCCGCCGAATGCCCGGAGCTGCTGGAAAACTACGGCAACATCGCTTTATTGAAAATGGCAGCGGAACGCGGCCTGATTGATGCAGGACAAGCAAGACTGTGCCGCCGTGCCTACCGCTATTTCCGTAAACAGCAACACAACACCAAGCTCAGAGATGCCGCCAAAACCGAAGTCAATGAGGAGCTAACCGCGCATTACGCCGCCGTACGCAAACTTTGGCGGCAGGTATTCGGCGAAGAAGTCACATTTTCCTAACCCCCGGCAGCGGAAAAGCAATTGATCCGGCAATAAAAACCGGCGGATACTTCCGCCGGTTTTTATTGCCCTGCAACCATCATTCAAACAGCCGCCCTTGCGCCAGTAAAGCGCGTATCGGCGCGAAGTCGCAGCGGTGCTCCGCCAACACGCCAAATTCCTGCAACGCAGCCAAATGTGCCGCCGTGCCGTAACCTTTGTGTTTGTCGAAACCGTATTGCGGATAGCGTTCCGCCAAAGCATACATTTCCGCATCCCGTGCCGTTTTCGCCAACACCGAAGCTGCCGAAATCTCAATGATTTTACTGTCGCCTTTTACCACCGCTTCGGCATCGACACCCAAATTTTCCGGCACACGGTTGCCGTCGATCCACACCTTAACCGGCTTCACGTTCAAACCGCGTACGGCACGGGTCATCGCCAGCATAGTGGCATGCAGGATATTCAATTCGGCAATTTCCGCCACACTGGCCGAAGCCACGCACCATGCCACCGCCTGCTGCTTAATCCGCACCGCCAATTCGTCGCGCTTCTTTTCCGACAGTTTTTTAGAGTCGGTCAACCCCGGCAAGTCGCAATCGGGCGGCAACACCACCGCCGCCGCAAACACGCTGCCGACCAAAGGCCCGCGCCCGGCTTCGTCCACACCTGCCGTCCAATGCCCGTTTATTGCATTCATGACCGGACACCTGCTTCCGCCAAAACGTTTTCCGCCGCCAAAGCCGCCGTATCTTTGCGCAACATATGGTGCAAACGGTAAAAATCTTGCTGCAGCTCTGCCGTATCCCGCGGCGACTCATACCATTCCGCCACCGCCGCCGCCAGCAGTTCCGGCTTGGCTTTGCCTTGCAGCAGCTCGGGCACCGCGCCCTTGCCCAAAAGAATATTCGGCAAACCGACATGCGGCACTTTAATCTTACCCTTCACATACGCATAAGTCAGCGGAGAGATTTTATAACTGATCACCATCGGCCGCTTGCACAGCGCCACTTCCAACGTCGCCGTGCCGCTGGTTACCAACACCACATCCGACGCCGTGCAGGCCAAATCGGCATGAGCCGACATCAGCTGCACCGGCAAGCCGCTAAACTCCGGCTTAGACAAAATATCCAGCAAACGCAGGCGCGTTGCCACCGTTGCCACCGGCAGTAAGAAACGTGCGCTCGGATAACGCGCCAACAGCAATTTGGCCGTCTTAAAAAACAAAGGCGCCATATACTCGATTTCACTCACCCGGCTGCCCGGCATTAAGGTAAACACGGTTTCCCAAAGCTCGATCCGCATTTTCAAACGCGCCGCTTTCTGATCTGCATCCAGCGGCATGGTCTGCGCCATCGGATGGCCGACAAACTCCGCCTGCCCGCCCGCTTCGCGATACAGCTGCGGTTCCATCGGAAACAGGCACAACACGCGGTTAACCTGATGAATGATGGTATTTACCCGCTCGCGCCGCCACGCCCATACCGAAGGACTGACATAATGTACGGTCGGAATACCGGCTTTTTTCAGCTTTTCCGCCACGCCGAGATTGAAATCGGGTGCATCGATACCGACAAACACATCCGGACGCATGTCCGTCAAATCCCGAACCAGTCCTTTGCGGATTTTCAAAATTTCCGGCAAACGCTTGACCACTTCGGCAAAACCGCGCACCGCCAGTTTTTCCTGCTCATATAAGCTCTCAAAACCTTGCGCAATCATACGCGGCCCGCCGATACCCACAAAACGGGCATTCGGACAACGCTTCTTCAAAGCCTCGATCAAATGCGCACCAAGCAAATCGCCCGATGCTTCTCCGGCACACAGGGCGATTGTCAGCGGTTTACTGGAAGATTGCGGTATGTTCATCTTTGTAACAATTTTTACGGTAAGCGCGTATTGTACCGAAAAAAGCCGCCGTTATGTCGGCAGCTTGCGGCTATTTTTCAGACGGCCTGCTATCGATAAGACCCTGTTTCCGGCATCGGTATTTAAACGGTTTAAACCCGGTATTGGTTTTACCTTCGGAGGCTATGCAAAAGACTCCGGATATCTGCGCCACTTTCATCAAATCCATTCGAGCTTCTTACATCACGCTGCCACGGCCCACAACCGCGACAGGCAATCGGTTCGGTCTGTTTGAAAAAGGCCGTCTGAAAATTCAGACGGCCTTGAAAAAATTGCAGCAATAAAAAATGCCGCTCATCGAGCGGCATTCGGCATAAATAGAATTATTTACGCAGACCCAGACGGGTAATCAGATTGCGGTAAGTATCCGGTTGGGTACGACGCAAGTAAGCCAGCAAACGACGGCGTTGGCTAACCATTTTCAACAAACCGCGACGGCTGTGATGGTCTTTGGCGTTGGCTTTGAAGTGCGGGGTCAAATCGTTGATGCGGAAAGTCAGCAAAGCAACTTGTACTTCAGAAGAACCGGTGTCGCCTTCTTTGCGTTGGAAATCTTTAACAATCTGTGCTTTTTGTTCTACGGTCAATGCCATGATAGAAAACTCCGAAATAAATAAGAACCTTGCGGTTCGGACAAGTTTGCCAAGCCGTAACCTGTGCAAACTCCTAAATTCGTTGCATAACGAACGGGCAATTATCCCACAACTGTTCTGCTTATAGCAACTAAACTTATTTCCGACAGCCGTCGGCAAGGCTTCAGCCCTGCCGCAGCAGAAATAAAGTTTATTTGCGGTATGGGCGGAAACAGACTTAATCGGCCGTATTCATCAAACGCAATACTTTCAACGTGCGGCTTTGCGCGCGGTATTCGACCAGCCCGATAAAGCGCCCGTCTTCGCCGTACGCGCGCAACGGGGCGTCTGTTTGTGAAAGGCCGTCTGAATATTCCGGCTGCCTGCCGTGTTTCAGCATCTGTTCTTGTTGCGGGTTTAACACGAGCTTGGGTAAATGTTGTACCAATACATCACAAGGCAGCAAAACGGCGTCCCGTCCGGCTTCGTCCATTTCGGCCAGTTTTTCCAACGTGTAACTCTGCCCGATAGAGAAGCCGGCGGTTTCGGTACGGCGCAAATCGGTCAGATGGGCAAACGTGCCGATGTATTTGGCAATGTCTTCGGACAAGGTACGGATGTATGTACCTTTGCTGCAACGCACGTCAATCACGGCTTTCGGTGCGTCAAATTCAGTTATTTCAATCGAATAAATCGTAATGTTTCTCGGCTTGCGTTCGATGACGATGCCTTTGCGTGCGTATTCGTACAAAGGTTTGCCTTCGTGCTTCAAAGCGGAAAACATGGGCGGCACTTGGCGGATGTTTCCGGTTAATGCCTGACAGGCCGTCTGAAATTCTTCGGCGGTAATGTCCGCTCTTGCCGTTTCAACCACTTCGCCCTCGGCATCGCCTGTGGTCGTAGCTTCACCCAACTTTAAAGTCGCGGTGTAGGCTTTGTCGGCGTCCAGCAAGTATTGGGCAAATTTGGTGGCTTCGCCGAAACAGACGGGCAGCAAACCGGTTGCCAACGGATCCAATACGCCGGTATGCCCGGCTTTTTCGGCGGCATACAGCCGGCGTGCTTTCTGCAGGGCGGTATTGCTGGAAAGGTTTTTCGGTTTGTCCAACAGCAATACGCCGTTTAATTTGCGTTTGGCAGTCATCGTTATTGTGTCCATTGGTTGTTGCGCAGTTTTTCGTCCGCACTCTGCATGCGCCATTGCAACTGTTTCAAATAAGGGGCCGCAGACGGGGTTTGGCTGATGATTTGGTTGCGGTCGAACTCGGCGGTTTCGCTGCCCGACAACATCACCGTACTTCCGCCTTGATTCATCATAATCGGCAAATCGTCCTGTTTCGGATTCAGCAGGCTTTGCCCGAATGTATAAACCGGCTGTTTCACACCGATAATATCGGCAAAAGTCGGCAGCAAATCATATTGCGAGGCCTGCCAACCGTAGCGCGCCGCTTGCTCGCCCGACTCGAAAATAATCAGCGGAATATGGAACCGCTCGACCGCTTTGCTGTCGGGCGTGCCGCTATTCAGGGTGTGGTCGGCGGTAATCACAAAAACCGTATCTTTATACCAAGTTTGCTGCTTGGCATATTCCATAAACTGGTGCAGCGACCAGTCGCTGTATTTCAAGGTATTCAAAAATCCTTGTTCGCTGCGGTTGTCATGCGGATGAAGATGGAATTCTTTGCCGGGATCGGCAAACGGCTCATGCGTGGTTCCGCTGAAGAAAAAGGCAAAAAACGGTTTGGGCTGTTCGCTGATTTTCTTACCCAAAAACATCAGACTGTCGTAATCCCAGCCGAAAGCCGGAGTCTCCTGCGGATATTCGCGCAGCAGGGGAATGTCTTCCTTACCGTAATACTCTTGAAAACCCAATGCTTTGGCGATACCGTCCATATGGAAAGAGCGGCGGTTGGACGACTGCACCATCAGCGTACGGTAGCCTTGCTTTCCCGCCAACTCGGCAATGCGGCTCATATTGTTCAACTCCAAGCCGAAGCCCAACGGCTGCCTGTCTGGCAGAGCGGGAACCGAACTTAACGATGCCTGAATGCCGATAATGCTGCGTTGCCCTGCCGCATAGAAATGATCCCAAACGCGGCTGTGTCTGATTAAATTATCGGTATACGGGGTCGCTTTGAAATTGTTGCCGGACAAGCCGTCGATAAAGCGGTAGCTCCAACTTTCCAATAAAATAAATACGACATTTTTCCCACCGGCTTGAGCGCTCGGCTGATAACGAAAAGCATCGGGATAGGCCGTCTGAAAATTTTGCATTTCTTTATCATCAAGATATTTCAGCGGAATCTGGTTTTGACGGTCTTTCACTGCGTCCAACGTCACCAATGCGCCGTTCAAAGTCAGATTGGCCTGCTGCTGGCCGGTTCCGTTAAACGCATCCACCGCATTCAGGGGTTTGCCGCTGACCACCATACCTCGGGCCAAAAACACATAACACACCAGTAAAACCGCACTTTGCGCCACACGAACAACAAAGCGGCTGGGCAAGCCGCCGTCTTCCGGCCGAACCACCCACTTCAGCCACAGCCACCACATAACGGCTAAAAACAGCACACCGCCGACGGTATATCCCAAACGCGAGCTGAAGGCCGTCTGAAAAATAAAGCCCACATCACCACCGATGTTCAGCAAATCGCCACCGATATGGCGGTTCACTTCACCGAAATAGGCAATATCCGCCATCTGCAGCCCGACCAATACCGTCAACACCACACCGCACACCAAAGCCGCCCAACGCCGCAAGCGTCTTCCCTGCACTTTTTGCCACGGCAAAACCAGCAACAACAAAAACGGCGAATAAGCCAATACGGCCAGTTTCAAATCAAATCTGCTGCCCGACAGCAAGGCAGCCGGCAAAGAGGCTTCTTGGAAATAATCGTGATGTACCGCAAAAAGTGCGCCGCGCATCAAAGCGAAAACAGCAACGGTAAACAATAAAATACGGAATGGTAGGCGAATCATAATCACACACACAAAACAGGCCGGTTTAAAGTAAGCAGGCCGTTTGAATATTTCAGACGGCCTCTATATACATCAAGCAAACATCGGTATCAATCTTCAACCGGTTTTTCGGCTGCAACCTGATCAATCAGGTGCGAAATACTCATACCGCGCTCCAATGATTCATCATAAATAAAATGCAGTTCGGGCGTACGGAACAATTTAATCCGCTTCGACAATTCACTGCGCAAAAAGCCTTTGGCATGCTCCAAAGCCTCTGCGGTTACCTCGCGCGTCGCATCGTCCAGCACCGTATAGTAAACGGTAGCATGGCTGTAATCGCGGGTTACCTCCACATCGTTAATCGTGATAAAACCGGCACGGGGATCTTTCAAACCCTTGCGGACAAGTTCTGCCAACTCGCGCATTACCTGCTCTTTAACCCGGTCGACCCGTGCATAACCTCGGGTATTCTTTCTCATGTTTTTTCCTTATATTCTGCAATTTTGCCGAAAGCCCTGCCAAAGCGGCCTTGACCGCTGCCGCCCGAACGCGCAACGGCTGATTTGCCGTGTTTGCCTGCGCAGTCAGCCACGCTTTTCTTTGTCCGCCACCAGCACAAAGATGATTCTTTTAAGCCAACTGCGGCAATATACATGGCTGCTTGAGCTTTACCGTATTTTTCAGACGGCCTCTGATTCGGGCTCTGTATTATATAGCATTTCCCCAACCGCCGAGACGGCTGAAATAAAACCGCACTTTTCCAAACAGACAAAGCCTGATGAAAAAGTGCAGTTTGTTCGGATTTTAAAGCCGATAATATCCGCCTGCTTACAGAGAACGTGCCACTTCGACGATTTCAAATACTTCCAATTGGTCGCCTTCGATAATGTCGTTATAGTTTTTCAACATCAAGCCGCACTCGTAGCCCATACGGACTTCTTTAACGTCGTCTTTGAAGCGTTTCAGAGAAGCCAGTTCGCCGGTGTGGATAACTACGTTGTTGCGGATCAAGCGTACATGCGAATCGCGCTTCACGATACCGTCGGTAACCATACAGCCGGCAATATTGCCCACTTTCGATACGGTAATTACCTGACGGATTTCCACTGAACCGATAACCTGTTCTTTCTCTTCCGGCGCCAACATACCGCTCATCGCCGCTTTCACATCATCGATGGCATCGTAGATGATGTTGTAGTAACGGATTTCGATGTCCTCGCCTTCTGCCAACTTACGCGCAGAAGCATCGGCACGGACGTTAAAGCCGATAATGAACGCCCCGGAAGCAATGGCCAAGTTCACATCGCTTTCAGTAATACCGCCCACACCGCTGTGCAATACGTTGACTTTAACTTCATCTGTAGACAGTTTTTTCAAGCTGCCGGCCAACGCTTCATACGAACCCTGAACATCGGCTTTGATAATCACAGACAAAGATTGAGCCTGGTTTTCGCCCATGTTGTTGAACATATTTTCCAACTTGGCGGCCTGCTGTTTGGCCAAACGTACATCGCGGTATTTACCTTGACGGAACAGGGCAATCTCGCGGGCTTTCTTCTCGTCGGTCAATACAATCGCATCTTCACCGGCATTCGGTACGTCCGACAAGCCGAGAATCTCAACCGGAATAGAAGGGCCGGCTTCTTCAATGGCATTGCCGTTTTCATCGGTCATGGCACGCACTTTACCGAAAGCCGTACCCGCCAACAGCATATCGCCCTTGCGTAAAGTACCGCTTTGAACCAGTAATGTCGCTACCGCACCGCGTCCTTTGTCCAAGCGCGCTTCTACGATAATGCCTTTTGCAGGCGCTTCTACCGGTGCTTTCAGCTCCAATACTTCCGCTTCCAACAATACAGCCTCCAGCAAAGCATCGATATTCAAGCCTTGTTTGGCCGATACGTTGACAAACTGAACATCACCGCCCCATTCGTCCGGCACCACTTCGTGTGCGGTCAATTCCTGGCGGATACGTTCCGGATTGGCTGACTCTTTATCAATTTTGTTGACTGCCACCACAATCGGCACACCTGCCGCTTTGGCATGGGCAATCGCTTCAATGGTTTGCGGCATTACGCCGTCATCGGCAGCCACCACCAAAATCACAATATCGGTCGCTTTCGCACCGCGTGCACGCATGGCGGTAAACGCTTCGTGACCCGGTGTATCCAAGAAAGTTACCACGCCGCGCGGCGTTTCGACATGATATGCACCGATATGCTGGGTAATACCGCCGGCCTCGCCTTGTACCACTTTAGAGCGGCGGATGAAGTCCAGCAATGAAGTTTTACCGTGGTCAACGTGACCCATTACCGTGACAACCGGCGGACGGCTTACTTCTGCCACCTCAGCCAATTCGGCACCGTCATCCAAGAATGCTTCAGGATCATCTGCGGCGGCAGGTTTACCGATGTGGCCCAGTTCTTCTACCACAATCAGAGCCGTATCTTGGTCGATAGATTGGTTGATGGTTACCATCATGCCCATTTTCATCAAGGCCTTAACCACTTCTACGCCTTTTACTGCCATTTTGTGTGCCAAATCGGCTACGGTAATGGTTTCCGGCACCAATACTTCATGCACTACCGGCTCGGTCGGTGTTTGGAACGCATGTTGGTTCGGCTCCAGCTTCAACTGTTTTTTGCCTTTTTTGCCGCCACGTGTACGCTCTTCGTCACGGCCTGCGTTTCGGTCGCGGTTCTTACCGTTTTTCGCATTGCGCGGACGCATTTCTTCGTCACGGTTGTGGCGGTCTTCTTTTTTATTACGTGCCGGATTGGCCGGAGCCGCTTTTGCGCTTTCACTCACTACAGGTGCGGGTTTGGCAGTAGGCTTGGCCGAACGCTGTTCAAGCTGCTTCGCTTCTTTGGCCGTCTTGGCTTCCTGTTGCGCCTGCTGCTTCATCGCATCGCGACGTGCCTGACGCTCCTGTTTTTCTTTCAGCAAAGCTTCCTGATGGGCGCGCAAAGCGGCAGCCCTGCGGGCTTCTTCATCACGTTGCGCCTGCTCTGCTTCGCTGACAACAGGCTGAGGTGCAGCGTTTTCATTTTTCGCTTGCGGCTTGTTGTGTTTCGCTTTAGCAGGCTTGGCCGCTTTCTCAGCTTTGTCTGATTTTTCAGACGGCCTTTCTTCGCCAGACTTCTCAGCCTGCGGCTTTTCGGTTTTTTCAACAGCCTTGGACGCTTCTTCGGCTTTGCGCACCGCTTCCGCTTCGGCTTTAGCTTTGGCCGCCGCTTCCTCGGCTTCACGCTCGGCACGCGCTTTTGCTTCGGCTTCCTCCGCAGCTTTGCGGGCTTGCGCCTGTTCGGCTTCTAATTTGGCTTTGGCTTGTGCAGCCAATTCTTCTGCCGACGGAATGGTTACGGAACGGCCGCGACGACGGGTTTCTACCTGAACACCGCCTACCGTGCTGACTTCGGCTTTTTTACGGCTGATACTGATCGTACCGCTGTCACTACCGTGGGATTTCTGCAAATAAGCCAACAACAACTGTTTGTCATCGGAAGTAATCACATCGCTGCCGCTGTTTTTTTCCACACCGGCACTTTTTAATTGTTTCAGCAAATCGGCAACCGGCTTTTTCAGCTCGGCCGCAAATTGTTCTACGGTTGTGTTGCTCATGCATTACCCTCCGTACTTTCTTCATTGAACCAATGTTCACGGGCCGCCAAAATCACTTTTTTAGCATCTTCCTCATGTACACCGGTAATTTCGATTAATTCATCTACAGACAGCTCAGCCAAATCGTCACGGGTCGTCACACCGGCTTGTGCCAAATTGCGCAACATATCCTGATCGATGCCTTCCAATTCGCGCATATCGTCTGCTACATCTTCTAATTTTTCTTCGGAAGCAATCGCCTGAGTCAGCAATGCATCACGTGCACGGTTTCTCAACATTTCAACAACCTGTTCGTCAAAACCGTCGATTTCCAGCAATTCTTCGGCAGGCACGTAAGCCACTTCTTCCAATGTTGCAAAACCTTCCTGAACCAGAATATTGGCAGTTTCCGTATCCACATTCAGATTTTCGATAAACAGATTGCGGATTGCTTCATCTTCAGCCGCATGGCGCTCTTCCGCTTCGGCAACCGTCATGATATTCAACTGCCAACCGGTCAAATCCGCAGCCAAACGCACATTTTGACCGCCTCTGCCAATTGCCAAAGCCAGTTGGTCTTCAGCAACTATCACATCCACCGAATGTTTATCTTCATCGATCAAAATACGGGTCACTTCGGCAGGAGACAATGCGTTAATCACAAACTGCGCTGTTTCCGGAGACCATAAAACCACATCGATACGCTCGCCGGCCAACTCATTGGTTACCGCATTGACACGCGAACCGCGTACACCGATACACGTTCCTTGCGGATCGATACGCTGGTCGTTTGCTTTAACTGCGATTTTGGCACGTTGGCCCGGGTCTCTGGCCACTTCTTTAATTTCCAGCAAGCCGTCTTCGATTTCCGGCACTTCCATCGCAAACAGTTTCACCAGGAAATCGTTTGAAGTACGACTTACCACAACCTGTTTACGGCCGGAATTACCGATTTCATCCACACGTAAAAACGCAACGCGAACACGGTCGCCGTTACGGAAATTCTCACGAGGAATCATTTGATCGCGCGGTAACAATGCGTCCAAGCGGTTGATTTCCAAAATCACACCGTGACGCTCGACGCGTTTAACGGTACCCATAATGATGTCGTCTTTGCGGACCAAAAATTCACCCAGAATCTGTTCGCGCTCCGCATCACGGATACGCTGCAGAATGATTTGTTTCGCAGTTTGCGCAGCCTGACGGCCGAAGCCCTCGTTCTCAAGCTGCTCTTCGTAATATTCGCCGATTTGGATCGTTGTACCCGGAATTTCCTCTTGAATCTCTTCAATGGTTTTTTCCACATCCGGATAAGTGTAGTCTTCGTCGGCCACAATCAGCCAACGGCGGAAAGTACGGTATTCCCCGGTGTTGCGGTCGATTTCGACGCGCACATCCATATGTTCTCTATCTGCTTTTTTCTTTGCAGCAGTACTCAACGCAAACTCAAGCGCTTCGAAAACCACTTCTGTATTAACGTTTTTTTCGCTGGCCAGTGCTTCTGCCAACAGCAGCATTTCACGACTCATGGTTAAAATTCTCCATTAATCTCATTAATAGTATTTTTAAAATTTAAATTCGGGGCGCAGGCGGGCTTTATCGATATTGCCCAACTCGATATCGACGGTTTTACCGTCAAAAGCAACGCGCACAATGTCGTTTTCACAATTTTCGATAGTGCCGATAAAGTTTTTTTGGCCGTCTATCGGCAAGCGCGTTTTGATTTTGGCCTGCTGTCCGCTAAAACGAACAAAATCTGAAGCTTTTTTCAACGGACGATCCAATCCCGGGCTGGAGATTTCCAAGCGTTTATAATCTACGTCTTCCACCATAAACAAGCGGCTGAGATGGTTGCTGACTGTTGCACAGTCTTCAACCGTAATGCCGCCTTCTTTATCGATAAACACACGCAGATCGCCTTGAGCGGTCAACTCGAAATCCACTAATTCGTAACCCAAGCCGGGCAGGGTTTTATCCAAGATGGTTTGAATATCCATTTTGCTCCACTGAAAAATAAAAAAATGGCCCGATGGCCATTTTTCCTGAAATTGAAAAATTTATTTATTATAACCTGTTTATCTGTAAAAGAAAAGTACGAAATCGATATATTCTTTTTTCTCAAGGCCGTCTGAAATCCGGTTTCCCGGAATCAGCTTCTTCAAACGCCCTTTCCGCCAGCCTGCTTTCTAAAACATTTCCACCTATCCGATCTAACCCCACGCTAGTTGCCGAAATACGCCCATACATTTTTAAAGAAGAAAATTAAGTGTTATTCACTGCAAAATTACAATAAATAGTGAATAACACTTATTTATAATTTAAAAATCCAAATTTTTATTATTAATCACTAAGACAAATTAGCGGGATTAGATACGGAATCAGCATAAGCCGGGTTGCAGAAAACGCTGCCGAAGTCTAGAATCAAACGCTAACATTTATATATTAAAGCTGCTGATCATTCTCAATATGGTTTGGCATAACCGATAATCTATAAAGGACAAGCAACCATGCTGCCGACACCGATTTACAATTTTTCAGCCGGGCCTGCTATTTTGCCGGAATCTGTTTTACGTACTGCACAAAGCGAAATGTTTGACTATAACGGTACGGGCTTCTCCGTAATGACGATGAGCCACCGCTCGGAAGTGTTTATGAGCATTCTTTACCATGCCGAACAAGATCTTCGTCAATTAATGAATATTCCCGACAATTACAAAGTTTTGTTTCTGCAAGGCGGTGCCAGCGCACAATTCAACCAAGTAGTCATGAACTTTGCCAACGGTTTCAAACGTGTCGATTCGGTGGTTACTGGCAACTGGTCGCGCATTGCCCACTCGCAAATGGGTAAACTTTCGGATGCCGAAATCCATTTGGCGGCGCACGGCGGCGAAATGTACAACTACCAAAATCTGCCTCCCGTATCGTCTTGGGACATCAGCAAAGACTCTGCCTTTGTCCACTTCGTCATCAATGAGACCGTACACGGCCTGCAATACCGCGAAGTACCGAAATTGGAAGACGGCATGCCGCCACTGATTTGCGATATGTCTTCCGAATTGCTGTCGCGCAAAATCAATGTTGAAGACTTCGGCGTTATCTATGCCGGTGCACAAAAGAACATCGGCCCTTCCGGTGCAACAATCGTCATCATCCGCGAAGATCTGCTCGACCGCTGTTCCGACCGTATCCCCGACGTATGGAACTACAAATCGCATATTGAAAAACAAGGTATGTACAATACGCCGGCCACTTATCCGATTTACATTTCCGGCTTGGTATTCCGCTGGCTGCAATCCCAAGGCGGTGTAGCGCAAATGGAAACCATCAACACCCTGAAAGCCAAAACGCTGTACAACGCCATCGACGGCAGCGGCGGCTTCTATATCAACAATGTCCATCCCGGCGCGCGTTCCAAAATGAACGTGATTTTCACAACCGGCAATGCGGAACTGGACGAGCTGTTTGCCCAAGAATCCACCACACGCGGACTGCAACTGCTGCGCGGCTACAAATCCATGGGTGGCATGCGTGCCAGCATCTACAACGCCATGACTCTGCAAGGCGTAGAAGCATTAATCGATTTCATGAAAGAATTCCAACGTAGATACGGTTAATTTGCCGCAATCCAATACAGACAGCCGTTTCTCCATCATTTAAAGAGACGGCTGTTTTTTTATTGACATCCGATACTGCAAGCACTCTACCAGCTGCCTGAACATTTAGGCCGTCTGGAAATTAGGCCGTCTGAAATTTAGGCCGTCTGAAATTTAGGCCGTCTGAAATTTAGGCCGTCTGAAATTTAGGCCGTCTGAAATTTAGGCCGTCTGAAATTTAGGCCGTCTGAAATTTAGGCCGTCTGAAATTTAGGCCGTCTGAAATTTAGGCCGTCTGAAATTTAGGCCGTCTGAAATTTCAATATGCGCAGATTGACAGCTAATCGGCAAGGGCGTAAGTTGAAGCGAAACATACTATTCCAACAGAAAGCAAATTATGCGGCTTAACGATTCCAACCTACTGAAAAATCTGTGCTATATCAACGGCACATGGCATAACGAGGATAACGGAAAACGTATCCCCGTTATCAATCCTGCCAACGGCAACCTGCTTGCCGATGTTCCCGATATGGGCAAAGCAGAAACTAAAGCGGCAGTTACGTCTGCCCAAACCGCGCTTCCTGCTTGGTCAGCGCTTCCGGCTTCCGAACGCAGCCGTTTACTGAAGCGGTGGTTTGAGCTGGTGATGCAGCACCAAGAAGATCTGGCACACATTCTGACTTACGAACAAGGCAAACCGTTAGCCGAAGCGCGCGGCGAAATTGCCTACGGCGCATCTTATATCGAGTGGTTTGCCGAAGAAGCGAAACGGATTTACGGCGAAACCCTGCCCTCATCCAACAGCGACCAACGCCTAACCGTACTGCGCCAACCGGTTGGCGTTTGCGCCGCCATCACCCCGTGGAATTTTCCCAATGCCATGATTACCCGGAAAGTAGCGCCGGCATTGGCAGCAGGCTGTACTTTCATTCTCCGGCCGGCTTCCAAAACACCGCTTTCCGCGCTTGCACTCGCCGAATTGGCCGACCGTGCGGGCGTTCCGCCCGGCGTATTCAATGTGATTACCGGTAATGCCGCCGAAATCGGTTCAGTATTAACCGGTGATCAGCGCATACGTAAATTCAGCTTTACCGGCTCAACCGAAACCGGTAAAAAATTGATGGCTCAATGCTCGGCAACAGTAAAAAGGGTTTCTTTAGAACTAGGTGGTAACGCGCCTTTTATCGTATTTGACGACGCGGACTTGGATGCAGCCGTTGCGGGCGCCGTTGCCAGCAAATTCCGCAATGCCGGCCAAACCTGCGTCTGTACCAACCGTTTTTATGTGCAGGCAGATGTTTACGAAGCATTTATAGAAAAACTGACCCGTGCCGTACAACAGTTAAAAGTCGGCAACGGCTGGGATGAAGGCGTAACCATCGGCCCGGTTATCGACCGTCAATCGATAGAAAAAATACGGCAGCTTCTCGACAATGCTGTCGGACAAGGGGCTGATATTACATGCGGCGGTTTTTCAGACGGCCTCTTTTTCCAACCGACCGTAATTTCCGGTGCAACGCAAACAATGGCTGTGGCACATGAAGAAATCTTCGGCCCGCTTGCGCCCGTATTCCGTTTTACCGATGAGGCGGAAGCAGTAAAATTGGCAAACGATACCGAATACGGGCTCGCCGCCTATTTTTACAGCCGAGATATCGGACGCATCACCCGCGTCAGCGAAGCATTGGAATACGGCATGGTCGGTGTTAACACCGGTTTGATTTCCAATGCCGCTGCACCGTTCGGAGGCATCAAACAATCCGGTTTCGGCCGTGAAGGCTCGCGCCACGGCTTAGATGAATATTTGGAAATGAAATATATTGCTTTGGCAGGTGTTAATTCATAAATACAAAATACCCCATGGCTTGCAAGCCATAAAAAAGGCCGTCTGAAATTTCAGACGGCCTTCGATATATGCTGAATACGGTTTCGCTTTTATCCGGTAAAGCGTTTGAACACCAAAGTACCGTTGGTACCGCCAAAACCGAACGAGTTGGAAATCGCAACATCAATCTTCACGTCGCGCGCTTCGTTGGCACAATAATCCAAATCGCAACCTGACTCGATATCCTGCTCGAAAATATTGATGGTTGGCGGAGATTTTTGATCGTGAACGGCTAAAACACTATACACGGCTTCCACACCGCCGGCCGCACCCAATAAGTGGCCGGTCATAGATTTGGTAGAATTCACCACGACTTTCTTCGCATGATCACCCAATGCCAACTTAATGGCGTTGGTTTCGTTTGCATCACCCAAAGGCGTAGACGTGCCGTGTGCATTCACATAGTCGACACTGGTCGGATCCAAACCCGCATCTTTCAACGCACGGTTTACAGCCAAAGCAGGGCCTTCGACATTCGGCGCGGTAATATGGAAGGCATCGGAACTCATACCGAAACCCACCAACTCTGCATAAATTTTTGCACCGCGTTTTTTAGCGTGTTCCAATTCTTCCAACACCAGCACACCGGCGCCCTCACCCATCACAAAACCGTCGCGGCCTTTGTCCCACGGACGAGATGCGGTCAGCGGATCGTCGTTGCGCGTTGACAGGGCTTTCATTGCGGCAAAACCGCCCATACCCAAAGTACATACCGCACCTTCCGCACCGCCGGCAACCATTACATCGGCATCACCGTATTTGATCATGCGGGCCGAATCGCCGATAGAGTGCGCACCGGTGGTACAGGCAGAAACCATGCCGTAACTTGGGCCGCGATAGCCTTTCAAAATGGTTACATGACCTGCAATCAGGTTAATCAGCGAACCCGGAATAAAGAAAGGATTGATTTTGCGTGCACCGCTTTCCAAAACGACTTTGCCGGTCGCCTCAATGCTCGGCAAACCGCCGATGCCCGAACCGATATTCACGCCTACCCGGTCTTTATCCAAACCTTCCACATCGTCCAAACCCGAATCGGCGATGGCTTGCAGCGCAGCTGCGATACCGTAGTGGATAAACGCATCCATGCGACGGGCTTCTTTGGGGCTGATATAGTCGCCGATTTCAAAATCTTTTACTTCGCCTGCAATCTGGCAGGCCAAGTCAGAGGCATCAAAACGGGTAATTTTGCCGATACCGCTTTTACCTGCCAGCAAATTGCTCCATGCAGTGGCAACATCGTTACCAACAGGCGATACTTGACCCAAACCGGTGATGACTACTCTTCTCTGACTCATAATTATCTCGCTGAATAGAATCCGTAAACGCTGCATTCGGCCCAATACCGACCGTGGCCGTCTGAATTCTGTATTTATGAATGAAAAGCCTCTGTGGCAGGAAATCCCGCAGCAGAGGCTGTTCGGTATTAGACCACGATATTAAGCAGAGTGTGCTTGAACGTAGTCGATTGCCAATTGTACGGTAGTGATTTTTTCTGCTTCTTCATCAGGAATTTCGCAACCGAAAGCTTCTTCCAAAGCCATAACCAGCTCAACGGTATCCAGAGAGTCTGCGCCCAAATCATCTTGGAATGAAGATTCGTTTTTCACTTCAGCTTCATTTACACCCAATTGCTCAGCAACAATTTTCTTAACTTGTTGTTCGATATTTGACATGTTGGTCATTCCTTATATGCCTGTATACGGCGGGTTTGAAAAATGTGTTCCGGCACATTGTACCGAATCAATTTAGAGTTTTCCATCTAAAACACGGCTTTTTTTGCCTGCCTGCAGGAAAATCCAACCGTGTTTGTTTATCGCGCATATTATCATAGGCTTATTTTAACCTACAAGCAGCTTTTAATTTTAATTTAAAAACAATAAATTAAATTAAAAACCAGCTAAAATCGCAACAAAAATAACTAACGAAATTATCTTTACAGTATGCCGTTCGCTTTTTTTGCAACATCAAATTACGCGATGCTTTTCTTCAAAAATACCAAAACCGCCGCCAACTCTGCGGCCGTCTGTTCTTGGGTTCCGTTTCCCGTATGCCCTCCTGATGATGGGGCGTACAGTCTGCAATGCGGCGAATATTCTTTTAATTTGGCATAAAACTTCAAGGCATGAGCCGGATGGACGCGGTCGTCGCTCAAATTAGTCGTGATTAAAGCGGGCGGATAGTTTTTACCGGCTTCGATATGATGATAAGGCGACAATGCAGCTAAGGCCGTCTGAAATTTTTCATCCTCCGGATCGCCGTATTCTTCTATCCAACTGGCACCGGCCGATAAATAAGGATAGCGCAGCATATCGATCAGCGGCACTTCGCATACTAACGCGCCGACAGCTTCAGGCTTGCGGACAAAAGCCGAAGCGGTAACCAGGCCGCCGTTACTGCCGCCCTGCAAAGCGGTATGCTTAGGAGAACTTATCCCTCGGCGGTGGATATCGCCGACAACGGCCAATAAGTCATCAACGCTTTTATATTTATCGGTTCCCTGTGCCGCTTTATGCCACGACGGCCCGAACTCTCCGCCGCCCCGAATATTGGCCAATACGAAAGCGCCGCCTTCCGCCAACCAATGCCTGCCCATCGAACCGAGATAATGCGGCAATTCCGGAACGCCGAATCCGCCGTAAGCATAAACAATCACCGGCGTTTCCGGATTTGCCTGGCGGCCGACATAATAGTAAGGGATACGGATGCCGTCTGAAGATTCGGCATAATATTGGTTGACTTCGACACCAGCGGCATCAAACTGTTTCGGCTGGCGGCGCAACACCGTCAGTTCCATCACATTCAAATCCAACGCAAACAAAGTCAGTGGCGTAACAAAATTGCTGGTGGCAATATAAACCACATCGCCGCCCCACGGCTGGTCGGTCAGCTCCAGCGCACCGCCCGGCAAATCGGGTACTGCCTCCTCGCACCAGATGCCGTTGTGAAAACGCCAGGCTTTCAGACGGCCTGACACATTGTCCAGCAAGTTGGCGACAATAAACCGCTTGGTTGTTTCCACGCTTTCCAAAGCCTGATGCTCGTTTGGCGCAAATAACAAATGTGCCTCCCCCAATATACCTTTATTGAGCTTAACCGCCACCAGACTGCCCGCAGGATAGCTTTGATTCGCACGCTGCCAATCGCTACGCAAATGCAACAGCAGTTGCCCGGCCAAATAGCCCGATACTTCGCAATCTCTCGGCAAATTCAACGGTACCGCTTCTGCACCTTGAACAAACAGATAAGTTTTACTGAAGAAACCGTCGGCCGCTTCGATTAAGTCGATAGGAGCGCCCTGCGGATCCAAATACCGCCATGCATGCACCATCACACCGTCTGCGTCCATCCGATAAACCGGCGTTCCTTCGGCAAAACTCTGACCGCGCTCAATCAACCATACCTCACACGGATAACCCGATTTGGTTAATTGGCGTTCGTCCCAAGCCGGACACACCCAAACGCTGTCCGCATCACGCCAGGCAATGTGGTTTTTGCCGGCTGGAAAATGAAAACCGCCTTCCACAATACAACCGCTTTCCAAATCAAATTCCAGCGTATAAGCCGCATCCCCACCGGCCACACTTAACGTCAGCAACACTTGCGACGGGCGTTCCACATAATGCGACACCCCGTCCAGATACACATCGTCACCCAAAATCTCATCGAAATCGGCAACGGAAAACAAAATCTGCCAATCAGGCATACCGGCCCGATAAGAAGCTGCCGAACACACCCGGTATACGCCCTTCGGAAAGGCTTCGCTTTGATGAAAATGGTACATCCGCGCACGGTGTTCCTGACAAAACGGAATCTGACGTTCATCCTGAAGCAGCTTGCAGATATCGTCTTTTAAACGATGATAATCAGCCGAACCCGACAACTCACCCAACGTTTCCGCGTGTGCCGTTTCCGTAAAAGCCTGCGTTTCAGGTGCAGACAAATCCTCCAAATAGGCATAACAATCTTGCATGACCGATATCTTCATTCATAAAAACAAAGGCGGATTATATAGCAATGCCGTCTGAAACGTATTTTTCAGACGGCCTACGGCATATCAACCGACAAGCACTCTGCTATAATCCGTCAAAACAAAAACAACCTACTCCCCTTGACCCCCGATCGGACGGTAAAAATATGGATATCGAACAAAAATACCGACAAACCCAAGCAATGTTCCAAAATGCCGAACTACTGTTCGGCGAAGAAGAATGCCGGCAAGCCCTGCAGCGCGTTGCCGACGAAATCACCCGCGACCTGAGCGGAAAATACCCCCTGCTGCTGCCGGTGATGGGCGGAGCCGTCGTCTTTACCGGCCAACTCCTGCCCCTACTTAAATTCCCGCTCGACTTCGACTACGTCCACGTCTCACGCTACGGCGACAAGCTCCAAGGCGGCAACTTCAACTGGAAACGCATGCCCGATGCCGAACAAATCCGCGGCCGCCATATTGTCGTACTGGACGACATTCTCGACGAAGGCCACACTATGGCTGCCATAAAAGAAAAACTCTTGGAAATGGGCGCAGCCTCCTGCTCCGCAGCCGTGTTTGCCAACAAACTCATCAGCAAAGACAAACCGATTAAAGCAGACTATGTCGGCATCGACGTACCCGACCGCTACGTATTCGGCTACGGCATGGATGCCGCAGGCTGCTGGCGCAATCTCGGCGCAATCTACGCCTTAAACAACCCCAAATAATGACAACGAATCAATTAAACCCGGCTAAGCCACTGAATTTTCAGACGGCCTCACACACAAAGGCCGTCTGAAAAATACCATTCCATCCAAATAAAAACTTGCCCGCCGACCACCAAACAACGATAATTTTCCGGAAGGCAACCACAGGACACACCATGATCGGTTTACTGATTATTACCCACGAATCCATAGGCGAAGCCTACCGGAAACTGGCGCAACACTTCTTCCCCGACGGCATTCCCGGCAGCATCCATATGATCGGCGTCCGTCCCGACGAAGACCATGAAGACGTTATCCGCCGTGCCAACGAACAGATTCAAAATTTCACCGGCGGCAACGGCATATTGATACTCTCCGACATCTTCGGCGCCACCCCGTGCAATGCCGCAAGAAAACTGGTACACCCCGACCAAACCGCCATTCTGACAGGCTTAAACGCCCCCATGCTGATCAAAGCCATCCAGCATGCCCCGAATGCGGATAATCTGCAAACCTTTACCGAATCCGTCAAAAATGCCGCCGTTCAAGGCATCTTTGCCATCACCGACTCCAACGGCCTGCCCTGCAGCTCCTAAACCAAACCATAAGGCCGTCTGAAAAACAAAACGGAAACCGCCATGCAGAAACAAGAAATAGAGATCATCAACAAACTCGGCCTACACGCCCGCGCATCCAGCAAATTCACCCAAACCGCATCGCAATTCCAAAGCGAAGTCTGGGTATCGCGCAACGACCGCCGTGTTAACGGCAAAAGCATTATGGGACTGATGATGCTGGCCGCCGCACAAGGCACCACCGTCATTTTAGAAACCGAAGGTCCGGACGAAGTCGAAACCATGCAGGCCCTAACCGACTTAATCAACGACTACTTTGGCGAAGGCGAATAATCATGAGCATCGTGTTACACGGCGTAACCGCCGGCAAAGGCATAGCCATCGGACGGGCGCACCTGATTGCCCGCGGCATCAACGAAGTGCCGCAATACGACATTGCCGAAAAAGACCTCGATGCCGAAGTAACACGCTATGAAAACGCCGTCAAAGCCACCCGAAAAGAGTTGGAACAGCTTCGCAGTGCCATTCCTGAAAATGCCCCTACCGAGTTGGGCGCATTCATTTCCCTGCACTTGATGCTGCTGACCGACGTAACCCTATCGCGCGAGCCCGTCGACATTATCGAAGAACAATACATCAACGCCGAATGGGCGCTGAAACAGCAAACCGACAAACTCTCCGCCCAATTCGACGAAATCGACGACGCCTACCTGCGCGAACGCAAACAAGATATGCTGCAAGTCGTCAAGCGTATCCACAACAACCTGATCGGACAAGGCAACGAACTCAATCTCGAAGCCGACCTGCTCGACGATACCGTACTGATTGCGCACGATATTTCCCCCGCCGACACCGTCCATCTGAAAGACCAGCGCATTGCCGCTTTCGTTACCGATTTGGGCGGCCCCACCAGCCATACCGCCATTTTAGGCCGCAGTTTGGACATTCCCTCCGTTATCGGCCTGCACCACGCACGCAATCTTATTACCGAAAACGAGTGGGTAATTGTCGACGGCATCAACGGCGTACTCATCATCAATCCCGATGAAATCGTCTTAGCCGAATACCGGGCACTTGCAAGAGAATTCCGCAACCGCAAACGCGCGCTCAACAAACTGAAAAAAACCGCCGCCACCACCGAAGACGGCATCAATATCGAGCTGCTGGCCAATATCGAATCGCTGGACGACATCAAACAGCTACACAATATCGGTGCAGACGGTGTCGGACTGTTCCGCAGCGAGTTTCTCTATCTCAACCGCGACACCATGCCGTCTGAAGACGAGCAGTACGAAGTCTACAGCCAGTTTGTCAAAAAACTGAAAGATAAAAACCTGACCATACGGACCGTGGATCTCGGCGTCGATAAAAACCCGCGCTGGTTCGGGCAAAACGGCACGCCGAACTGCAGCCTGAACCCGGCTTTGGGTATGACCGGCATCCGCCTGTGTCTGGCAGAGCCGGTGATGTTCCGCACACAAATGCGTGCCATTCTGCGTGCCGCCGTACACGGGCCGGTTAAAATGATGTGGCCGATGATTACCTCACTGCCCGAATTGCGCCAATGCCTGACCCACTTCGAAACCGCCCAACGCCAATTGGACGAACGGGGCGTAGAATACGGCGAAGTTTCACTCGGCTGTATGATCGAAATCCCGTCCGCCGCACTCACTGTCGGCAGCCTGCTGAAACTGGTCGACTTTATCTCCATCGGCACCAACGACCTGATCCAATATACGCTTTCCGTAGACCGCGGCGACGACAGCGTCAGCTACCTTTACCAACCGGAACACCCGGCCGTCTTAAAATTGCTGCAGCACGTCATCCGCACGGCCAACCGCATGAACAAAACCGTATCGGTATGCGGCGAGATGGCAGGCGATACGACCTATACCAAAGTCTTGCTGGGCATGGGATTGCGCCGTTTTTCCATGAACCCCAACAACCTGTTGGCCGTTAAAGATGTGGTTTTACACAGCAATACGGTCGCCTTGGAAAACGATGTAGCCAAACTGATGCGCAATGAAGACCCCGAAAAATCAGCCAAGCTCATCAAACAGATCAACCTGACCAAAGAAACCGCCTGAAAACGCATTTCGAAAGGATAATCATGAACCTGATACTCTGGCGCCACGCCCAAGCAGAAGACCAAGCCGAAACCGATTTGGCGCGCATCCTGACCGCAACAGGCCATCAGCAAGCCGAAGAAATTGCCGGCTGGCTCAAACCGCGCCTGCCTGAAGAAACCGAAATCTGGGCTTCCGAAGCCGCACGCAGCCAACAAACCGCCGCACATCTCAGTCACAACTATACGGTCATGTCGGCACTCAATCCGCTAACCGATGCGGAAACCGTACTGCGTGTTTTGGCCGAAGCCAAGCAGAACAGCACCATCGTCATCGTCGGCCACCAACCGTGGCTGGGCGAACTGTGTTCGTTCCTACTCAACCAGCATTGGGACAGTGAACCGTGGTCGGTGAAAAAAGGCGGCTTCTGGTGGTTTAAAATCCAATTCGACAAACACGGCTTCCACAGCAAACTGCACGCCGCCCTGACTCCTAAAGCTCTGGAAACCAACGGACAAGACTAACCCTCTCCAACGGGCCGTCTGAAAATTTTCAGACGGCCTCAACCCATATGCACACACCCTAAGCCATTCGATAAACTGCTATAATCGCCAATCAACAATTTTCAATATTTTTTGAATCCTCAGAAGCAAAACATCATGCAAGAACAATACCAACCGTCTGCCGTCGAGCCGGCAGCACAAGCCAAATGGGATGAAGCCCGTTTGTTTAACGTGGCCGAAGACGCTTCCAAACCCAAATACTACTGTCTCTCCATGTTCCCCTACCCCAGCGGCAAGCTGCACATGGGGCATGTGCGCAACTACACCATCGGCGACGTATTGAGCCGTTACAAACTGCTCAACGGCTTCAACGTGCTGCAACCGATGGGCTGGGACGCTTTCGGCATGCCCGCCGAAAACGCCGCCATCGACCGCCAAGTCGCCCCCGCCAAATGGACTTACGAAAACATTGCCTACATGCGCAAGCAGCTGAAAAGCTTGGGTTTTGCGTTTGACTGGGAACGCGAACTGGCTACCTGCACCCCCGAATATTACCGCTGGGAGCAGCTTCTGTTTACCAAACTGTTTGAAAAAGGCGTGATTTACCGCAAAAACGGCACGGTAAACTGGGATCCGGTCGATCAAACCGTATTGGCCAACGAGCAAGTAATCGACGGTCGCGGTTGGCGTTCGGGCGCGTTGATCGAAAAACGCGAAATCCCGATGTATTACTTCAAAATCACCGATTACGCCGAGCAGCTTTTGAGCGATCTGGACGGCCTGAACTGGCCGGAGCAAGTGAAAACCATGCAGCGCAACTGGATCGGCAAATCGCGCGGCGTACAAGTGCGCTTTGCATTGGACAGCGGCAGCAAACAAGGCTTGGAAGGTGATTATGCCGAATACTTGCAGGTGTACACTACCCGCCCCGACACCTTGCTGGGCGTAACCTACGTTGCCGTGGCCGCCGAACATCCGCTGGCTACCGCCGCCGCACCCGACAAGCCCGAACTGCAAGCGTTTATCTCCGAATGCAAATCAGGCAGCGTGGCCGAGGCCGATATGGCGACGATGGAAAAAAAAGGCGTGCCGACCGGCCGCTATGTGATTAATCCGCTCAACGGCGACAAGCTGGAAGTGTGGATTGCCAACTATGTATTGTGGGGCTATGGCGACGGTGCGGTAATGGCCGTGCCCGGCCACGACGAGCGAGATTTCGAGTTCGCCAACAAATACCGGCTGCCTATTAAACAAGTTGTCGAATCCACTTTGGAACAACCTGCCTACAACCCGACCGAATGGCAGGATTGGTACGGCGACAAAGAAAACACCCGCCTGATCAACAGCGGCGAATTCGACGGCATGGACTTTCAGACGGCCTTTGATGCCACTTCCGCCAAACTGCAATCCCTAAACGCCGGCGCACCGAAAACCCAATACCGCCTGCGCGACTGGGGCATTTCGCGCCAACGCTACTGGGGCTGCCCGATTCCGATTATCCATTGCGAAAGCTGCGGCGACGTACCCGTACCGGTCGACCAGTTGCCCGTGGTGCTGCCCGAAGATGTCGTACCCGACGGCAGCGGTTCGCCTTTGGCCAAAATGCCCGAGTTCTACGAAACCACCTGCCCGCATTGCGGCGGCCCCGCCAAACGCGAAACCGATACCATGGATACCTTTATGGAATCGAGCTGGTATCAGTTCCGTTACATGTCGCCCCAGTTTTCAGACGGCATGGTTGCCCCCGAAGCCGCCCGATACTGGCAGCAGGCCGACCAATACATCGGCGGCATCGAACACGCCATCTTGCACCTCTTATACGCCCGCTTCTTCACCAAACTGATGAACGAAGAAGGCATCGTGCCGGTGAAAGAACCCTTCGCCAGCCTGCTCACGCAAGGCATGGTGCTGCAAGCCACCTACTACCGCGAAACCGAAGGCGGCAAAAAGCAATGGTTCAACCCCGCCGAAGTGGAAGTGCAAACTGACGACAAAGGCCGTCCTGTTGCAGCCGTCTTAAAAGCCGACGGCCAGCCGGTGGTAATCGGCGGCGTGGAAAAAATGTCGAAATCGAAAAACAACGGCGTCGACCCGCAAGAGCTGATCGAAGCCTACGGTGCCGACACCGCCCGCCTGTTTATGATGTTCGCCTCGCCGCCCGAACAATCGCTCGAATGGAGCGATGCCGGCGTAGAAGGCGCACACCGCTTCCTGCGCCGCCTGTGGCGCACCGTGTTTGAATACATCAACCGAGACGGCGCAGTCAACGCCTTTTCAGACGGCCACGACAGCCTAAGCAAAGAGCTGAAAGACCTGCGCCACAAACTACACGCCACCATCGCCAAAGTCAGCGACGACTACGGCCGCCGCCTGCAATTCAACACCGCCATCGCCGCCGTGATGGAATTGCTCAACCAATACGACAAAACCGATTGCACGTCCGAACAAGGCCGTGCCGTAGCGCAAGAAGTATTGGAAGCCGTTGTCCGCTTGCTGTGGCCGATTGTGCCGCACATCTGCGAAGCCTTGTGGAGCGAGTTGAGCAGCGATACCCCGCTGTGGCAAGCCGCTTGGCCGCAAGCCGATGCCGTCGCCTTGGTGAAATCCGAAATAGAAATCATGGTGCAGGTAAACGGCAAACTGCGCGGCAAAGTAACCGTGCCCGCCGATGCCGACAAAGCCGCCCTCGAAGCCGCCGCACTCGCCACCGAAGGCGCCGTGAAATTCATGGAAGGCAAAGAGCCGAAGAAAATCATCGTCGTCCCCGGCCGTTTGGTGAATATTGTTGTATAAATAGTGCAATAGTTTGTAAAAGGCCGTCTGAAAATTTTCAGACGGCCTTTTTATCGACTTTATATTTTACATCTAAAAAGGCAATTAAACGCCTACTAATGAATCATCTACCTAAAACTCAAATGAATAATATTAATTCATTATTAAAGCGAAACAATCAATTAACCGTTAATCACGCAAAAACAGCACTTGTCTAATATTAGATAGAATATACAATATCTTCCGTATTATACATATAGAGAATTATTTATACGAAAGACATCCTCATGAACAAAGATCAGGAGTTTATTACAAATAACGAAAATTCTGAAAATATTGAAAATATCAATACAGAAATAATAACAACAGAAGAAATAAATTTAATTCCGGATGCCCCTGCTTTGACGGAAGACGACGGGGTCAAACCAATCGAAGATTTGTTTCTGGCCACGCCCAACGAAAAAGCTAAAAAGCTGAAAAAACAGTTGCGCAAAAAAAATAAAGAAAAAAACAATAGTGAAGTCGAGACCGACGGCGAACCGGCAGCCATTCCCTTGGGAACAACCAAAGGCGTAGAAACTATGTTCCGCAATGCGTTCCGTACAGAAATGGAGCTGCTGGCTCTGGCTGCAACCAAAGCCAATATCATGATTTCCCTAAACGGCTTTATCGTATCCGCTCTGATGATTTCAGGCGCATTTATTTTTGCCTCATCACCCGAGTTTCTCGTGCCGGCAGGTATTTTCATGCTGACGGCAGCCGCCTCCATTATCTTTGCCTTACTGTCCGCCTCCCCCGATCGTGCCGGTAAATTACGGGAAACATGGCGCTGGCTTTGCGATTTTGTCAAAGGTAAAACATCATTTAAAGAATTCAAACCTAGAATTATGCGTCCGGAAGGCCACTTCTTCGGGAAAAACCCTAACATCTTGATTTACGAAGACCGCGTGAAAATCCCTAAAGAACGTTACTGGGAAATGATGCAAGATATCATGAGCGACCGCAATCAAGTGTATGAAAAAATGAGTGACGAGCTTTACTGGCTGGGCTTGATGGCCAATAAACAATTCAAATATCTGAATATGTCTTATGCAGCTTTCCGCTGGGGTCTTTTAGCCTCTCTGATTGCCTTCATCAGCGTGAAAACTTTACCCAATATCGTTCCATCTATGCAGGCGAGCCAACAGGCATCAGAGCTGCGTTCACAAGGCATCCATACTTTTAATACCGTTTACGAGCCGTCGGCCGTACAGCAGCTTCCTGACGGAAGGTTGCTGGTGGCAGAAGACGAATCTGCACGCGCCGTGAGCATTTTAAGTTTTGATGCCGAAGGTAATATCCAAGAAGACGATGCAGTCGACACCAGAGTGATGCGTGGCTTGAAACGTAAATTAAGCGATTTGGAAGCCTTAACCCGCGATAAAGATGGCTATGTATACGCAATCACTTCACATGCACGTAACCGCGAGGGGCTTCGCCGTCCGGATCGTGAACACTTCCTGCGCTTTAAAATCGTCGGTAATGATGTTCGTGAATTATCAGCATTTAATAAATTGACCGATGTTTTAGAGAATTCAGAACAACTGCAAAAACTGATTCAAGAAAAAAGCGGTGGCCAAAAAATCAATTTCTCCGCCATTAACATCGAAGGTTTAGCATACAACCCGAAAAATGATACTTTAATGCTGGGATTCAGGGACCCCGAATTGGATAATTGGGCCTTGGTTACCTACATTAGCAACTACAAGGAAGTATTTACTAAAGGTGCCACACCAAACTTTGCCGATGTTGCACTCATCGACATCAAAGGCGGCGGTATCCGCTCTCTAAACTATGATCCTGTATTGGAATCGTTTGTAATTACCAATGAAGTAAAAGATGAAGACGGAACCAAATACTCGCAATTATGGTTATGGAGTGGAGAATCTAATGCACAACCCAAAACCGTTTTGTTACCCAACCTGCGCCACATGACCAATGTCGAAGCAGTTGACTCGGTTGTCATTAATGGCCAACCCAGACTTATTCTGATGAGTGACGAAGGGGATGAAACCAAAAAGCTTTCGGCAAAATATATGATTGTTGATTACAACGAACTGTAATCTATATCCCATAAAAAACCTCTGAATCCTAATAAAGATTCAGAGGTTTTTTCATAATACATTCCGAACTCATATCATAAGGCCGTCTGAAAATACGAACCTTTAATTAATAACTGCTTCCCTTGTGATCACTTAAAATCTTTTCATAAACAGCAGGTGGCAAATAACGGTGAACAATATCACGCCAACCGTCAGGCCCTACCAATCCTTTTACCATAGTAGATGAAACTTCGGCAAATTCTCTTGGGGGCATAAGAAAAACTGTTGAAATTTGAGGTTGTAAATCGCCATTAATATAACGCATCGAACGCTCATATTCATAATCGGCGGCAGTGCGTATACCCCGCACAATATATCCTGCACCTATACTTTCAGCGTAATGAACTAAAAATCTGTTTTCAAAAACAGTAATACGCACATTTTCAAATTCAGCTGTAATCGCTTCAAGCATTACCCTACGCTCTGCGACAGAGTATGTGCTTCTTTTTTCAGGATTCACACCAATTGCTACCACCAACTCATCAAACATTGCTTGAGCTTGGCGTATCATCCATAAATGTCCATTCGTGGGGGGATCAAAACTACCTGCATAAACCGCACGACGCAAAGGTGAAATCTTCATAAATAATAAAAACCGATCAAATTCGCATTAGTATGTATACTAAATTGTAAAAATATTAAATTATTATACTATCTTTCTTTAACAAAATTTCTAGCGAGTTTTGTTATTGTTTATAATACACTTTTTAATAAAATTTAAAATGCAAAAAGCCAAGTCTTGAAACTTGGCTTTTATAATTTGGCTCCCCGACCTGGGCTCGAACCAGGGACCTGCGGATTAACAGTCCGTCGCTCTACCGACTGAGCTATCAGGGAATCGATTTTTAGAATTATAAAGAAGATAAATTATTCTGTCAATACTTTTTACGCTGAAATATCAACGATACTTATAAAATATCTGCAATATGCCGGGAGGCACGCTTGGCATCCAACAAAATCAATCCCAATTTACTGCTCTCTTTTGCCATTAATGCCAATACTGCTTTATTTCCCGCCTGACTCAACAAAACATAACCATGCTCACCTTTAACCATAACTTGATCTAATTCGCCACAAGCCAATTCATGCACGGCTCTCGTTCCCAAAGCCAACAATGTGGCAGACATTGCTCCCACTCTATCAGCATTTAAATGGCTTGGTAATAGGGTAGCCAACGGCAAACCATCCATTGAAATAACAGCAGAAGCCGTAATATCCGGCGAGGTATTGTTCAAATCACTTAATACAGAAATTAATAGCTGTTCACGCATAATTTATCCATTTATAAATAACAATTAAAACCAATCCAATCGATCATTACAAAGATGCATAGCGACCGTATAATGCTTTAACTAAAAAGACAAATTCATCTTTGTTTAAATCAGGCATACCGCCAACAACTAAAATAAGCTTGGTTTTCCCTATATATAACGGAAAAAAAGTCAGCTCACTCTGGCCACTCGGATCACAAATCCCCCAAGAACCATGATGAATATGTAAATTATTTTTTATCAACAACTGATGTTTATCAGATACAACAGCCATTTCACTGGCTAAAATACCCAATTCCTCTGCAGCTTCATGATGAAAACCAGCATTCGCAAAATACAATCCGTTTTCATCCGCCAATAATGCTTTACCTTCACTGGATAATTCAGCCAACAAATCAGGTAGCTGTTCATCCGGCATATATGTCTCTACAGGACTGTAATTATCTTCACCGTATAAAAACTCTAAGCGCTGCAAACGGTATAACAAATTTAACGCAGTTTCCAAATCATCTGTTTCAGTCCATTCCAATAGCTTTTCACTACTAATGGTTTCAGAGGGGTCGGCGCGTAATAAACCGTATAATAATGTCCGACTTGGACTGGGGGTATTAGCAGAAACAGCATAATACGCTCCAGCCGGTGTAACCCTAGGATATAAGTTTGACTGTAATGCAAGTGTTGGTTCCATCCTTATACCTCCAAACCCGGATCAATAGAAAACAACATTGCACTTACAAGCTGTTTTACGTCATTTTCTTGACGAGCATCAATTTCAAAAACCGGGACATTAAAATTATTTTGAGCCAAGTATTTCTGATACACATCTACTCCAGGCAATGAACGAATATCCATTTTAGTTACACCAACAACCAGAGGAGCAGTTTTCAACAACTCTTTAAAAGCATCTAAAAAGAACTGCAAATCTTTCAAAGGGTTAGTTCGTGTATTGTCTAACAGTAAAATCAACCCCATACTTCCCTGACTCAAAATCTCCCACATAAAGTTAAACCGTTCTTGACCGGGAGTACCGTACAGATGGACTTTAATATCTTCATCTAAATGGATTACACCATAATCCATTGCAACTGTTGTATGCCCTTTTCTTACCAAAGTCATATCAGATGCACTGGCATCCGTCTGAACCGGAGGCTCATCTGATAAAGCAGAAATAGCAGTCGTTTTCCCCACTCCTACTGGTCCGGTAAAGATAATTTTATTTTCTTTCACAATATATCCTTTTGTTAACCTCTACCCAATAATTTACGCATCAAGCGTTGCAACAAACTACGAGGTTGTTCTGCTGAAGGACTAACGGCTTTTTGGGCATCTTTAGCCATTTGGTTATCAGGAACATCACTGTTAACGCTCATTTTGTCTTCAACAGCAGTATTTTCTGCAGCAACAAACTCATTATCTGTTGCCAAGAAACCTGTAACGGAAGTTGCAGCCAAATAATTTAAAATATCTGGCATTTCTAAAGGCATAACTTTATACAGAATGTTCAAGTTCACAGAAGTTTTTGTCAAAAAAGCCGACAACCGCATTGACTCCGGCACAGGAGCTAATCGTGTTAAATTAGGCCATTTTTTCAAAGTGAAAACGGTTTGCGGTGTCATAGGATAAATCAAACGCCCTTGAGCAGTCCAAATTGCCATCTGCCACAAACAAGACATGATTGTTACTTTGGCTTTTTCTTTCCAGGCGGGATTATCCGGAACATTTTTGCACTCAACATGCAAATTATCATCTTTGCATAATTTTTCCAAGTCTGCAGCACCAACGGTCAATAAAACCCTCTGAATGCTTGGAAATACAATAAATACCGGTTTGCCGTTATGCAATACGGCAATATCTTGGTTGCTTTGGCTCGCATATTTTAATGCCCCCAACAAGCCCCGTTGAGGATTAAAACGCTTAATAGTCGTTTTTCTTACGGATGCATCCCCTTTTTCGCTGCACCCTTCACCTTTACAACTGGCATCAAATATACCACCACCTTGCGCCAGGGTACGCAAAATGGGAAACAAGGTATCAAACTTAATCGGCTTTGCCAAATACGGTGTCGTTTCTTCAGGATCTGCAGCAGAAAACATCACAACAGGAACAGACGGATATTTTCCCTTTAGCGCACGCCATTTTTGCACACCTTCATCCGCATCAGTATCTACCAAAATTAAATCCGGCTGCTCATCTGAATCTTCTCCAACAACCTGATAATTGGTTGTATTGTGCATTTTAAAGGCCATTCGGAACACAGCATCCTGCTGCTCGCCCATATTTTGTAACATTACCCGAACGGTTTTAACTTTCGGAAGCAGATTTTCCATTATTTGATACTCTTAACATTTATTGATTTCATCATCACGATTGTTGGTTGACACGTTTCAACAATCTACTCATCGCCAACACAACTTCTTCAGGTAAGCTCTCTACACGCTCACGCAGCAAGCGTAAAAATTGCTCCAAACGTCCCCATTCTTCACCGCGCTCATATAAATCAAACAACATTACATAAAGCTGGGATTCCTCAGGATATTGCAATACAGCTTGCTCAAGTGTGCCAATAGCCTGATCCAATTGACCGTACATCAACAATGCTTCAACTTCTTTGATTGCAGCTTCTTCGGGAGACATATCGATTTGGCCGTCTGAAAGATTTTTCTTAACCAAATCTCTATACTTTGCTTTAACCTGACGGGAGCTAGGCAACAAATACCCCTTTTCCAAACCGATTTCACGAATCCGCTGTTCGCTCGGACCTTGCTCCAAGTCATCGAAAACTTCATGATAGCCGAGGCTGTAACCCCAACCCAACATACGTTCTTTAACCTGGCGTCCGTATTGCCCTAAAGAGTAATATAACTTCCATAAATGCTTTGCAAATTGTCCGACTTCTTCATGTTGATAATCCAACTTCAAAGCATCAATAATCAGACTGGCAGGCTTGGGAGATTTTTGAATTGCACGATTATATTGCTCTAAAGCTGTCTTATAATCCGCTTTATTTTTAAGCAGCTTGACACCTTTTTCCGGCTTCACAAAACCGATGACCGCACTCATTTCTTCTTCGGTAAGAGAATTGATATCTGCTTTTCCAAGTACAATAGGATTTCTGCTTGCTTCTGCAGCAGGAGCAGCCGAACGGCCATCCACACCGATATTCAACACCGTATTTGCACTTTCCGCTTCTTCCAAGCCGGTTTTCTCACCGATTTGACGGGCAACTTCTTCAACAGACCACCCTAACTTAGCTTCTGCCAACACCCTTAAAGGAAGATGGGTAGAATCTGCCGTTAAGCCCGCTTTAACATACTCGGCCAAACCGTCACCAGACAAGATACTCCCATAACGATCCAAAGTATCTGCTAAAAGATCGATATTACCGATGCGCAAACTCAAACCGATTAATTCGTGCACCAATTTCTCCGGTGCACCGGCAGTCAGGCTGTTTAAATAACCCGATAATGACAACGCAGCTTTATCTTCATAGCCAAACTGCTTATAAACTTGATACTCTGTCAAAGGATCGACTTCTTGTGCAGAAACGGAAGTGGTGTAGCTGTCGACATTCGCATCACTGCCCCAATTCCAATCCTGCCCGTCGTCATCCGACACGGACTGATCCACCTGCTGAGCCCAATCACTGTTATCTTCCCCTTTTTGGACTTTGTGATTTTTCTTGGCAGCTGGTTTATTTTTTGTATTTTCGGCTTTATTTCCACCCTGCTTGGCGCGCATCAATATCAGCACAACCAGCAATAATATAAATAATGCCAGTAAGAGTGAGTAATTCAAAAAACATCTCCCGCTAAATATTATTAAGCAAACATTTATTAATCATGCTTCAGCTTTTACTACTTAATCTTATGAAATCAATTATGCACAATATTATTCTGACACCGGCTATAAAAGACTCGTTATTATGTTAGCATGTTTTTTTTATTTCTTACATTAAAAACCTTTCCCAAACCAATCAGATAATTAATGCTGCAATTCAAACCATCCTATCGATTCGACATGAGCGGTTTGAGCAAAAAGATTCATAATTCCGGCTCCTTTAAAGCTGTACCCCTTCCCGACCAAAACAGCGGCATCTCTGGCAAAAGTACCCGGATTACACGAAATATAAACAATACGCTGCGGCAAATAGGGGGCGTGTAACGCATTGACTACTGCAAATGCGCCACTTCTGGGAGGATCAAGCAGCATTTTGTCGAACTTTCCCCAAGCAGCTATATCTTTTTCAGTAATTTCAAACAAATCTGCTTTTAAAAATTGCGTATTTGATGAGCACCGGTTACGTTTGGCATTCTCAACCGCACGCTTGACTAAGTAATCCGCCCCCTCAATTCCGACAACTTGGGCAGCGTATCTGGCTAGCGGCAAACTGAAATTCCCCAAGCCGCAAAACAAATCTGCCACACGCTCACCCGGCCGGATATCAAGAAGCTTAACCGCCCTGCTGACCATCAATGCATTCGTATGCGGATTGTTTTGTGTAAAATCCCCCGGCCGGTAAGGCATAACCACATCAAACTCCGGCAAGCTGTAATCCAAATCAGGCATCCGGCTTGGATAAAATGGTTCGGACGGGTTATTGCCGATTTGCAGCCAAACCTGCCACTTCTTACCGTTTTGCCTGTTTATTTCATCGGTAAACGTTTTCAAAACACTCAACGATTTTTCAGACGGCCTCTGTTTAACAGAAATATTCAACACCGTCAGATTGTCTCCGTCCAAAAACTCTATAAATGTAATTAATGTTTTTAAGTTTACCATAAACTGTAAAACCATTTTCACATCATGTAAAGATTTTGAAATATGTTTTGGTAAAACGATACAGCTTCCGACATCAACCACATCATGACTTTTCTTCGCTTGAAAACCCAAAGTCAGTTGGTTTTCTTTACCGACGCGCACTGCCAAACGGCAACGGGAGCGATAATGCCGTGAAAAACCGTAAATTGGCGGCAGTATTTGTTCGGGAAACACTTTGCCAATCCGCAACAACTGCTCTTCCATCACCCGTTGTTTATATGCAACCTGCGCCTCATCCGAAGCATGTTGAAGCGCACATCCGCCACATGTATCAAAATAGCGACAAAACGGTTTCACCCGTTCCGGCGACGGCACAAGTACTTTTTCGACCACCGCTTCATCAAATTGTTTCTTACGTTGCGTTATCCGGCAAACTACTTTTTCAGACGGCAATGCCCCTTTAATAAAAACCGTTTTACCGTCCAGTCGGGCAATTCCGCGCCCTTCGTAATCTATAGAAACAACATCTGCTGTCCGCAGCTCATCTTCAACCGACATTACCGATACATCCTCGAAAGCATTTACCGTTTATCAACAAACGACAACCGAAACGGATATTTTCGCACAAAAAAAGGGAGTTTAAGGTATGATTTCAGGCTGTTTTAATCACACTACTTTGAATCAACAATGAAATTTTTAGGATTTGGTTTATTTTCGGCGTTATTGGCCGCCAACGCTGCTGCAACTACACCCGTGCCCGACGTTTCCCCTGCCGGCTCGGGTCAGCACGTATTTATCAATATTCCCCAGCAGCGTCTGTTTCTCTACACCGACGGCAAGCTGACCAAAGCCTATCCTGTTGCCGTAGGCAAAGCGATGACGCAAACCAATTTAGGCGAACACAAAATCGGTCCCAAAGCCTTCAATCCGACTTGGCACATTCCGAAAAGCATTCAAAAAGAACGCAACGACGGCGTAAAAACCGTCCCGCCCGGCCCGAACAATCCCTTGGGGCCGGTATTTGTCCGTCTCGGTAATCCGAAACTGGGCTTGGGCATCCACGGAACCAATGCACCGAGCAGCGTTCCCGGCGTCCGCAGCCACGGCTGTGTCCGCATGAAGTCGCCTGACGCAATGGAATTTGCCAAATCAATCACCACCGGCTCGCCGGCTTCGGTTATCTACCAAATGGCTACGTTAAATGTCGATGCCGACAAAAACTTATGGCTGGCCGCCTACCGCGACCCGTACAGCAAAAAAAATCTAGATACCGACTCATTGCGTAAAAGTATCGAAGCTTGGGCAAAAGCCAACGGCAAAAAAATCAGTACCAAGCGCATCAACGCCATTCTTAAAGCCAAAACAGGTTTGGCAAACTGCTTAACCTGTACAGGCAAAACCAAAGCGAAAGCCAAAGGCCCGCTGCAATCATTGGCTTGGACGCAAGGCCTGTCTTCGTACAGCAAGCCGACTCCTGTTGTCGTTACCCCGCCACCGGTAAAAGACGAAGTATTGCCTGAAGGCAGCGCTATCGAAGTGGATGCCGGAAACCAAACGCCGGAAGCCCCCGTTACCGCTCCGGTATCCGTACCGACTATTGATACGCCGGCTGTTGACGTACCGGTTTCTCCGCAAGCAGTTGAATCACCTCTTCAGTCTGTTGCACCGCAAGCTGCTGAAACGGTCGAGCCGGTTTATACCGACGTGACACCGACCGAAGTTCCGGCAACACCGCGCAGTATTGAACCTGAAGACATCCTGTTCTAAATACTTGGGAACAACGTTGAGGCCGTCTGAAATTTTCAGACGGCCTCAATAATTTCAATCTTATTTTTATTCGGCTAACGGATTTTCAGACGGCCTTAAGCATCCGTATCGTCCACCAAACCTTGGGCCACTTCATCCGGAGAGAAACGCACCGATTGCGGATACGGGTAAAAATCATCGTAAATACCCTGCATCAAGCGGTCTTTTTTACCTTGCCAGAATTCAGCCGTCAACAAATCACGGTGGTGCTGCAAAAATACCTGCCGCACGTCCGGCTCACCCAATAAAAACGGCCCGAACTCTTCCGGAAACACATCTCCCTTGTTTACCGGATACCAAACCTCGCCCGACATCTCATACTCGGGATTCGGCGCAGGCGGAATCTTGCGGAAATTACAGTCTGTCATATATTCGATTTCGTCATAATCATAGAAAATCACACGACCAAAGCGGGTCATACCGAAGTTTTTATACAGCATATCGCCCGGGAAAATATTGGCCGAAGCGAGCTCTTTCAACGCATAACCGTAATCGATGACCGCTGCGGCTTTTTCCGCCGGTTTGGCTTTCTGCATAAACAGATTCAGCGGCTTCAAGCGGTATTCCACATACACATGCTTGATAACGACCCTGTCTTCATCCTCCTCAAACTGACTCGGTGCCAACGTGCGCATTTCATTCAAAAATTCTTCATCACAGCGCGACTTCGGCAAAGCCACATTAGAAAACTCCAAAGTGTCCGCCATCCGCCCGACACGATCATGTTTTTTAACCAACAGATATTTCTGACGCACATATTGCTGATCGAAATCCTTATTCGGCCCGAACTTGTCTTTAATCACCTTAAACACATACGGGAAAGACGGCAAGGTAAACACGCTCATCACCAAGCCCTTGATACCCGGCGCCAAAATAAACTTATCCTGAGAATATTCCAAATGCTGGGTAAACTCGCGCCACCAAATATTCTTACCCTGCTTGTGCAGGCCCACCATCGTATAAAGATCGCCGCGCGAGCGCATCGGCAGCATTTCATGCAGAAAATGGATGTAACCGCTCGGCACAGGCATGTCCACCAAAAAATAAGCACGGGCAAACGAAAACAGCACCGCAATCTGACGCGTATCAAACAAAGCCGCGTCCACAATCAGACGGCCTTCATCGTCATGAACCACCGCCAACGCAAACGGATGGCGCGTACTGCCGTTGATAATACGCCCGAAAATATAAGCACTCTTATTGCGGTAAAAAGCCGAGTTCAACACCTGCACATGCAGATTCAATTCTTCAGGCGGCCACTCCGTTTGAAAATGCTGTCTGGCCGCACGCAAAATATTGCTGATATCCTTGCCCGCATGAGCAAACGGCACTTTCCAGTCAAAATGCTGCAAAATATCCCGCAAGCAACCGCGCAAACCCTGGCGGCTGGGATAGAACGAGCAGAAAGTCGGCGGATCCGAATCGATATATTCCGTGCTCGTCGAAGGCTTCACAAAGATAAACTGATTGTTGTAATACTCTTTGGCCAGCAGCTTGGTAGATACCGAATTAAAAAACGTTTCCGCCAATTCAGGCTGCTTGTGGTTCACCAATAAAGCAATATATTCCTTCTTCGCCGCCGCCCACACATCATCGCTCAAAGCATTCGCCGCATATTCGCGCCGCAGCAGCTCAGTCGACTCGCGAACACGCTGGTCATACATTTGGATACGCTCGGCAACCAAATCTTGAATACCCTTCCAATTACACTCTTCAAACAACGCCTTCGCACCGGCTGTGACATCGCGATACATACTGTAATGCTTGTTAAACCCGGCCAACATTGTTTCCGCCACCGCCCTGCCTTGAATCTGGGTCAACTGCTGTTTCATCCTACTCATCCTTTGCATTCGTTTTTTCAGACGGCCTCATCCGCTGCCGTTTCTTATATTTTCATATATATAGAGAGATAAAAAATCCACAATAACCTTATGATGTTTTGATGCGTTTGACAAGCCCAAACCCGGCAATGCAACCCACAATATTTGCACGCACAGCTTGAATATTTTTCAGACGGCCTTATATAAAATCCGAAAAATTTTACCTTACCCCCATAGGAACAACGACATGACAGACAAAAACCAAAACATCGAAGAAAACGAAGCAGAAACCGTAGAAACCCAAGCAGAAACCCAAACTGCCGAAGCAGAAGCCGTGCCCCCTTCTTACGAAGAACTCGAAGCCAAAGTAGCCGAACTCGAAGGCATGCTGAAAGACGAACAATTGCGCGGCTTAGCCAACGAACAAAACTTACGCCGCCGCCACCAAGAAGAAATCGTTGCCGCCCACAAATTCGCCGGCCAAAAATTCGCTGCCGAAATGTTGGTTGTCAAAGACTATCTGGAAATGGCCCTGCTGGATCAAAGCGGCAATTTCGACGCACTCAAAATGGGCGTGCAAATGACTTTGAACGAATTAAACAAAGCCTTTGACAACACCCATATCAAAGAAATCAACCCGCAACCGGGCGACAAACTCGATCCGCACCAACACCAAGCCATGCAGACCGTAGAAAGCGAGCAAGAGCCGAACACCATCGTCAGCGTGATGAAAAAAGGCTACCTGCTGTCAGACCGCGTATTGCGTCCGGCGATGGTAACCGTTGCAAAAGATAACAACGCCTGAAAAAACCGCATTGCCCGTTTCATAAAACACATGATTTTCAGACGGCCTCAAGCATAAAGCAAGGCTGTCTGAAAAATTCAAACTGTCTGTTGATAAATAATCTATCTATATGAATTACATGAAAAATAAATTCATAAAAAAATAGTTATCCACACTTGAAAACCGATAAAACAACCTTATCTAACAGACCAACGGGGCAGCAAGCCCGAAGCAACAAACAAATCATTCAAATATTATTAAGGAGCTATAAACAATGGCAAAAGTAATCGGTATCGACTTAGGTACAACCAACTCTTGTTTGGCGATTTCAGAAAACGGCCAAACCAAAGTAATTGAGAACGCCGAAGGCGCACGCACTACGCCCTCTGTTATCGCTTACCTGGACGGCGGTGAAATTCTGGTCGGCGCACCTGCCAAACGCCAAGCCGTAACCAACGCCAAAAACACCGTATATGCAGCAAAACGCCTGATCGGCCACAAATTCGACGATAAAGAAGTACAACGCGACATCGACTCTATGCCTTTCGAAATCATCAAAGCCGCCAACGGCGACGCATGGGTGAAAGCACAAGGCAAAGAATTATCTCCGCCGCAAATTTCTGCAGAAGTTCTTCGCAAAATGAAAGAGGCTGCCGAAGCTTACTTGGGCGAAAAAGTAACCGAAGCCGTGATTACCGTTCCGGCCTACTTTAACGACAGCCAACGCCAAGCCACCAAAGATGCAGGCCGTATCGCCGGCTTGGACGTTAAACGCATCATCAACGAGCCGACCGCAGCCGCTTTGGCATTCGGTATGGACAAAGTCAGCGGCGGCGACCGTAAAGTTGCGGTTTACGACTTGGGCGGCGGTACTTTCGATATTTCCATCATCGAAATCGCAGACGTTGACGGCGACAAACAGTTTGAAGTATTGGCCACCAACGGCGACACTTTCTTGGGCGGTGAAGACTTCGACCAACGCCTGATCGACTACATCATCGACGAGTTCAAGAAAGAACAAGGCATAGACCTGAAACAAGACGTAATGGCACTGCAACGCCTGAAAGAAGCGGCAGAAAAAGCCAAAATCGAATTGTCCAGCGGCCAACAAACCGAGATCAACCTGCCGTACATCACGATGGACGCAACCGGCCCGAAACACTTGGCACTGAAAATCACCCGTGCCAAATTCGAAAGCCTGGTTGAAGACCTGATCAACCGTTCTATCGAACCTTGCCGCATTGCTTTGAAAGACGCAGGCTTGAGCGCAAGCGATATCAATGACGTGATTCTAGTCGGCGGTCAAAGCCGTATGCCGAAAGTACAAGAAGCCGTTAAAGACTTCTTCGGCAAAGAGCCGCGCAAAGACGTGAACCCTGACGAAGCCGTTGCCGTAGGCGCAGCAATTCAAGGCGAAGTATTGGGCGGCGGCCGCAGCGACGTATTGCTGCTCGACGTAACCCCGCTGTCTTTGGGTATCGAAACCATGGGCGGCGTGATGACCAAGCTGATCCAAAAGAACACCACGATTCCGACCAAAGCATCACAAGTGTTCTCAACCGCAGAAGACAACCAGTCTGCCGTAACCATCCATGTATTACAAGGTGAACGCGAACGTGCTTCTGCCAACAAATCTTTGGGGCAATTCAACTTGGGCGACATCGCACCGGCTCCGCGCGGTATGCCGCAAATCGAAGTAACCTTCGACATTGATGCCAACGGTATCCTGCATGTTTCTGCCAAAGACAAAGGTACAGGCAAAGCAGCCAACATTACCATCCAAGGTTCTTCAGGCTTGAGCGAAGAAGAAATCGAACGCATGGTAAAAGATGCCGAAGCTAACGCCGAAGAAGATAAAAAACTGACCGAATTGGTAGCTTCACGCAACCAAGCCGAAGCCCTGATCCACTCAGTGAAGAAATCATTGGGCGAATACGGCGACAAACTGGATGCAGATGAAAAAGCCAAAATCGAGGACGCTTTGAAAGCCGCTGAAGAAGCCGTTAAAGGCGAAGACAAAGCCGACATCGACGCCAAAGCCGAAGCCCTGGGCGCAGCCAGCCAAAAATTAGGCGAAATGGTTTACGCACAAGCCCAAGCCGAAGCACAAGCAGGCGAAGCTTCTGCCGAAGAGTCAGCTAAAAAAGACGACGACGTAGTTGATGCGGAATTTGAAGAAGTCAAAGACGACAAGAAATAATTGCTGTCTTCGTAAAAAGCGCAAGCATAAAAGCTTGCGCTTTTTTATTACCGATACCCGGCTTGAGGCCGTCTGAAAAATTTTAGCCCGATACCGTTCTCACTCGGCCATGATATTTGGAATTCATCCTGCATTTCCATGATCTATTCAACCAGCTGTCGTCTGATCCGTATCAGCACAAACCAAAACATCATGCGATCCAAAAGATTACCGCACCGGCCTTCAGCCAGCTTTCCACCCGATTTACCGAGTCACGATTTATGACTCAAACAAACATCAAACCAAATATAAACCAATAGCAAAGGCCGTCTGAAAATTCAGACGGCCTTAAATCCTTTTATCAACCATTATTTTCCAAGTCAAACGACAAAACAGAGCAATAAACCACGCTTCCGCTTCATTTCCCCGCCCAACCAAGCCGGCTTCTGCAATTTTCACTATCTGCCAACTTTTATCGTTATAGCCAAGCCCATAAATAACGATAACACAATTTAATGTTAAAAGGCCGTCTGAATTTTCAGACGGCCTCCAACCTATCTGTGACATATTCAATAAAAAAGAGGCAGAATTCCATCTGCCTCTCTTTGCCAATGATATGCACTGTATCTTTTCGACTTACTTGGCAGAATCTTCGCTGCGTGTTTCCGTTACAAAACCGACTTTGCTGATACCGATTTCACGGGCGGCATTCAAGGCTTGGGCAACGTAGTCATATTCCACCGCTTTATCGGCCGCAATTGCTAAAATTGTGTCTTCATTAGCAGTTTTAGCCTGTTTCAGTTGCTCACCCACCTGCTCCAAACTTAATTTATTGGCAGATTCCGCACCCAGATAGTAATTGCCGTCCGGGTCAATGGTTAATCGCAGCGGCTCTTTAGGCTGTGCATCCTGCTTTGCCGTTTCCGATGCAGTCGGCAGCTGCAAAGGAATAGAGTGTGTCAAAACAGGCATGGTAATCATAAATACAATCAACAGCACCAACATCACATCCACCAAAGGCGTAACGTTGATTTCCGACATCGGTGCATCTTCATCCGAATTCATAGGGCCGAAAGCCATAATTTAATCCTTTTGGTTAACCAGTTGGATATGCAGGTCATGGGCAAATGCACGCATATCCTGCAACAGGGTCTTATTGGCACGGTTTAGGAAGTTGTATGCCAATACGGCGGGAATCGCCACAAACAAACCGGCGGCAGTCGCTACCAATGCTTCACCAATCGGGCCGGCTACGGCGGCAATGCTCATTTGACCGCTCTGACTGATATTGATCAAAGCATGGTAAATACCCCAAACCGTACCGAACAGGCCGATAAAAGGCGCGGTCGCACCGATAGAAGCCAAAGCAGTCATACCGCCGTCGAAACGGCGCATAATTTGGCTCATGCTGTGATAAATCTGGCTGGTCAGATATTTGTCCAAAGGCACGGCAGCGGCTTGTTGGGATTCTTGATGCTTAAAGTAGTTTTTACGCGCTTGGATACTTTCCAAAGCCAAATCGCTCATCGGAGATTCCACACCGCGCGCCTGCTTTTCAGCATCCGCCAAAGACGGTGCATTCCAAATCAAATCGCGTGCAGCTTGATTACCGCGCTTGGCTTTGCTCAATTTGATTGCACGCAGCACAATCACCGTCCAAGTCACGATACTCATCAACACCAGCAGCAAAAATACGCTAATCAGTACGAAATCGCCTGACTCAAATACCAATCCTAAATTCATCGCTTATTCCATTTACTCAAATAAATTACTAAAAATTAATCGATCTTAAATTCGACAGGAACCGTAAATTCCGTCCAAACCCTGGCTTGGAAGCGGCCGTTTCTCGCTGCTTTTTGAGCCGCGCTGTCCAAACGCTTAAAGCCGCTGCTTTTCGCCACCCGAACATTGGTCACCTTACCGTCAGGTGCAACCATCACTTTCAGCACAACCGTTCCTTCTTCTTCGTTTTCCAAAGAAAGCGGAGGATAAGGAGGACGCGGAATCGAGCCTGTGGCCTTAACGGCATTACCCGAACTGCTTCCCGGACCGCTGCCGCCACCGCCGTCGCCATGGCCGCTGCCGGTTTTGCTGCCGCTGCCGGTACCTTCGCCCGTACCGCGGCCGTCGCCTTTACCTTTGGTTCCGGTGCCTTTACCTTCTGCCGCCGTTCCTTCCCCACTGCCTTTACCTTCAGGTGAAACATTTTTAGGTGTTTTATCGGAAGCCGTTTCGGTTTTAGCTTCTTTTTGAGGCTCGGGCTTAGACTCCGGCTTGGGTTCGGGCTTCGGTTTCGGCTTAGGTTCTTCTTTTTTCTGACGTATATCGGCCTTATCGTCTTTCGTGATAACCGGCTTCAATACAGGTTTGGGTGCCTCCGCTTTCGGTTTCGGAGCCACTTTAGGCTTGACAGGTTCGGGAGCTGCGGCCTGCGCACCTTCTTCGCGCCCGTCGCCACCGCCGAAATCGCCCGCCAAATCGACAAATTCGATATGCTCGACCGGGGCTTGCTCCGGCGTGTATGCCCGCCACAACAGGGACATCAAACCGACGTGCAAAAGCGCGATCAAGGCAAATACGGATGAGTTTAAAATGCGTTCATTTTTCATAGCAAACAGATATTAATAGAAATTATTCCCGTTTGCAACCTATTAATGTTATTTTATATTAAAACAATGAAGATTATGTAAATCAGACATTCATCAATCAATTTATCGATTTTTAAAAGCAATATATTTCAATAAATTACTTGAATACAATTTTTCAAATCACGGTATCTAAGCCAAATATGATAAACAAAGTTATCTTCTTAACGAATTTTAAAATTTATCAATTCAGATTAACAATAAACCAAGGCCGTCTGAAAATTCAGACGGCCTTGGTTTATTGTTAATCGCAACCTTACGGCGACGGTGCACCGGCAGGATGTTTATAACGGTTGTAAGCAAACAGATACTGCTTGGGAAACTTACGGATCCAGTATTCAACATTTTGGTTCATGATAAGTGCATCTTGAGCTTTATCCCCCGTCAGTGTTCCTTTAAGCGGCTCGATATGCAGGACAAAGCCTTTACCGGACGGCAGTCTTTCTCCGCAAAAAAACAAAGGTTTCACATTCTTCACTTGCGCCAGCTTACCGGCCAAAGTCATGGTATAAGCGGGTTTGCCGAAAAATTCTACCCAAACACCGTCTCCCCCCTCCTCCGGAGAAGGCACATGATCAGGCAGAATAATGGTTGCCTCTCCGTTTCTTAAAGCCTTGATCAACTGTTTGACACCCTGAATATTGGTCGGTGCGGTCTTGCCTTTTCCTCGTACCCGCCCTGCCTGCATAATTTCATCCAAGGCTTTGATTTTTGGTGGCTTGTACATTGCGGTCAAAGGGAAAGGCAGTTTCTGGCTGATATAACGGCCTGCCAAGTCATAGCTGCCGATATGCGGTGTAATCAACAGCAAACCCTCGCCTTTATCCAATGCGTCCTGCACATATTCCCAACCGTAAACCGTTTTAAATAAGGTCTCAATCTGTTCAGGCCGTCTGAAAAAAGCGACCGGCAGCTCCAAACCGCCTTTGGCCGTTTCCCGCAATATTGCCTTGACCATATCGTCGTCGGATGGGAAACCGCCGATATCCAAATGACGGCGGATGCGTTCGCGCTCTTTGGGCAGCAACCTAAAACCGGCGCTCCCCAAAATACCGCCCAACCTGTGCAGCCAACTCAACGGCATGGCTGCCAGACAGCGGAATAAGAAAGAAAACAATATCTGCATATACGGCCAATGAAAAAATAATTCGAAAACATTGTAATGGAAAACCGCCTTACCCCAAAATCCCGCGCGGTTTCACTATGAAACGAACGTAGTAAAAAGCCTTTACCCCCTTGCCGACAGCCCTAAACCTTGTTACCATTCTGCCTGCATTAAGAGTTGGGAATCAATCCATGCCAACCTGCTTTTTACATGAAAAGGTAAGGTGGACGACTGATCAGTCGATGTGGCCCGCAGGGGCAATACGAACAACCCGCATCTTGATGTGGGATTTTTTTCGTCTGCACGAGCCGAAACAACGAAAACCCGAATAAAGTGCAACGGATCCTGCTGTTTTTTCAGACGGCCTCCGAATGTTATTACTCACCAATCGGCACAACTTACTGCCGGTGTTTTGTTTTACCAGCCACGCAGGCCGCTTCAAACGCCTGCCACTCAGGAAAAGTTAAAAATGAGCGAATATCTGTTTACCTCCGAATCCGTTTCCGAAGGCCATCCCGACAAAGTGGCCGACCAAATCTCCGACGCCATTCTCGATGCCATTTTGGCACAAGACCCGACTGCGCGCGTGGCTGCCGAAACTCTGGTTAACACAGGTTTGTGCGTCTTGGCCGGCGAAGTTACCACAACGGCGCAAGTAGACTATATCAAAATCGCGCGCGATACCATCAAACGCATCGGCTACAACTCTTCAGAATTGGGTTTTGATGCCAACGGTTGCGCCGTGATGATGTGCTACGACCAGCAATCTCCCGACATCGCCCAAGGCGTAAACGAAGGCGAAGGCTTGGATTTGGATCAAGGCGCGGGCGACCAAGGCCTGATGTTCGGCTATGCCTGCGACGAAACCCCGACCCTGATGCCGTTTGCCATTTATTACAGCCACCGTCTGATGCAGCGCCAAAGCGAATTGCGCCGCGACGGCCGTCTGCCTTGGCTGCGCCCTGACGCAAAAGCGCAAATTACTGCCGTTTACGATGCCGACACCGGCAAAGTAAAACGCATCGACACCGTTGTCTTATCCACACAGCACGACCCTGAAATCGGCTACGATGAATTGCGTGAAGCAGTCATCGAACAAATCATCAAACCGGTTTTGCCTGCCGACATGCTGACCGAAGACACCAAATACCTGATCAACCCGACAGGCCGTTTCGTCATCGGCGGCCCGCAAGGCGACTGCGGCTTAACCGGCCGTAAAATCATTGTCGATACATACGGCGGAGCCGCTCCGCACGGCGGCGGCGCCTTCTCCGGCAAAGATCCTTCCAAAGTCGACCGTTCCGCCGCTTATGCCTGCCGTTATGTTGCCAAAAATATCGTTGCCGCAGGTTTGGCGACACAATGCCAAGTACAAGTTTCCTATGCTATCGGTATTGCCGAACCGACTTCGATTTCCATTGATACGTTTGGCACCGGTAAAATCGATGAAGACAAATTAATCCAAATCGTGCGCGAACATTTCGACCTGCGTCCGAAAGGCATCGTACAAATGCTCGACCTGCTGCGCCCGATTTACAGCAAGTCCGCCGCTTACGGCCACTTCGGCCGTGAAGAGCCTGAATTCACTTGGGAGCGTACCGACAAAGCCGCTGCATTGAAAGCCGCTGCCGGTTTATAAACCCATTAACGATTGTGAGGCCGTCTGAAATTTTTCAGACGGCCTCTAACTTACAAGGACATCATCATGAGTACCGTTGTAGAACGCATCCGAACCTTGCGCGAAACCATGCAGCAACACCGTATCGACGCATGGATCATTCCCACTGCCGATCCCCATCTTTCCGAGTATCTGCCGGAACATTGGCAAAGCCGGGTCTATTTTTCAGGCTTTACCGGTTCGGCAGGTACATTAGTCGTAACCGCCAAGCAAGCCGGTTTGTGGGCGGACAGCCGTTACTGGGAACAAGCCGCACAACAATTGTCCGGCAGCGGCATTACCCTGCAGAAACTCGGCGCCGTACCTAATTACACCGAATGGCTGTCGCAACACCTGCCGGAACAAGCCGTTGTCGGCATTGCGCCCGATATGCTGTCGCTCAATGCCAAACAGCAATTACTTTCCGCATTTACCGACCGCCATATTCTGCTGCAACACGACCAAGATATTGCCGCCAATGTATGGCCGCAACGTCCGACGCTGCCGTCTTCAACCATTTTCGTACACAACCCCGAATACGTTGCGGAAAGCGCGGCCGCCAAACTCAACCGCATACGCTCTTTCATGCATCAGCAAGGCGTAGCACACCATCTGGTTTCCTCTCTTGACGATATTGCCTGGATTACCAACTTGCGCGGCAGCGACGTTTCCTACAACCCCGTATTCCTGTCTTTCCTGCTGATCAGCCATAATCGCGCCACCCTGTTTTTGGTTGACCAACAGCAGCTCAACGAAGAAGCACGCCAACTATTGGCTGAAGCACAAATCGACACTGCCGATTACCAAGATGCGGCTGCAGCACTTGCCCAACTTTCAGGCGGCCTGATGATTGACCCAGCGCGCACAGCAGTCAGCACGCTCCAATACCTGCCGAAAGACTTAAAAACGGTCGAGCATATCAATCCGAGTACATTATTCAAATCCATCAAATCGTCCGCCGATCTCGCCTACATCCGTACCACCATGGCGCAGGACGGTGCTGCATTATGCGGCTTCTTTGCCGAATTCGAACGCAAAATCGCCGCAGGCGAAGCCGTAACCGAATTGGATGTCGACACCATGCTGCTGGCGCACCGCAGCCGCCGCAACGGTTTCGTCTCCCCCAGCTTCGGCACCATCGCAGGCTTCAACCAAAACGGCGCCCTGCCCCATTACAGCGCCACACCCGAAGCCCACAGCATTATTACCGGCAACGGCTTATTGCTCATCGACTCCGGCGGCCAATATCACGGCGGCACCACCGACATTACCCGCGTTATTCCCATCGGCACGCCGTCTGAAGAACAAAAACGCGACTTCACCCTAGTCTTAAAGGCACATATCGCATTGGCTACCACCATTTTTCCGGAAAACATCCCCGGCCCGATGTTGGACGCCATCTGCCGCAAACCCCTATGGCAGGCCCAATGCAACTACGGACACGGCACCGGGCACGGCGTCGGCTACTTCCTCAACGTACACGAAGGCCCGCAAACCATCGCCTACATGGCACCGGTCAACCCGAACCACGCCATGAAAGCCGGTATGATTACCTCCAACGAACCCGGACTATACCGACCCGGCAAATGGGGTATCCGTATTGAAAACCTGGTTGCCAACGTTCCGGTCGACTCTCCGGCAGAAACCGAATTCGGCAACTATCTACGCTTCGAAACCCTAACCCTATGCCCGATAGACACACGCCTGATCGAAAAAACCTTATTAACGGCAGAAGAAACCGACTGGCTAAACAGCTATCACGCAGAAGTCAGAGAAAAATTGCTGCCTTTGGTTGAAGGCGAAGCCAAAGCTTGGTTGGAAGCACAAACCCAATCCATTTAACTTTTTAAATCAATAAACAAAGGCCGTCTGAAAATTTCAGACGGCCTCTCTTCTTATTTAATCAGAACCGCGTTTACTTGCGTGCCGCACCATAACCGCCGATCAGCTGAATCTTACCGGCTTGGTCTTTCAAACCGTACGTACCGCCGATCTCTGCCACGCTGGCACCATAGAATTTACCGTTTAACTCACCTTTCAAGCTCTTATCGGTACTGAACACATCTCCTTTAAAAGAATTACTGGAAGCTTCCCAGGTTGCATGACCGTATAAATTATACTTCTCCAGAGATTGTGATTCCCTAAAGCCTTGATCATTAATCCTATGTGTATGCGCATCAGATGTTGTGAAGCTAATGGCTTTTTTCGCAAAATCGGCCACTGCATTCACCCTTGCAGTCAAATGATTCATCGCACCGTTATCTGTCAAACGCGCAGTCGTGATGCCTGAGTAAGTTGCCGTTCCTTTATCCGGAACCGCGTCCTTCGGCGTTTCATCGCCGACGCTTTGGTAGCCGTAAATCACACCGTTTTTCGGATCGGTATAATAAGCAAAGGTTTGGTAATGCCAACCTGCAGCCGCAGAATCATGAAGAACAATATGCGTACCGTCTTCAAATTTTAACGAGTAGATCCCATCGAAATGACTCGGATCAAATACCAAACCGTTTTTATCTTTACGAATATAAGGCGTTTCTTCGGCTGTGATGTTCTCATAAGCATCTAATACAACCCGACGCATAATATGATCTGTAAATAACGGTTTATGCTTCTTAATCACTTCCCAAGCAGCAACATTGTTTTTGTCTTTAGACAGCCGTTCCCAAGCATCCCCAACTTCCTGAGCAATTGAATTCTGTTGTCTATACGCTGAAATTAACGATAACAAAGCACTTTTTGGCAAGCTGCGTTTTTCTAGCGTAAGTGCTTTTATTACTTGCTTCCCTAAGACCAATACCAAATCATAATCTATCTCTTTAGCATACCGAGGCTCATATTGCATAATTTTTTCTTTAGCAATTTCTTTATCTTTTGCCAATTGCTGCTTTGCTTTTTCAATCTCTAGTTTCTGCTTCCCCAATTCCTTTTTCTTCTGCTCCAGATCTTCCAATGGCAAAGATAATGAAGCTAATTTATCTAATTCAGCTTGATTATTTTTAGCTTCTTGAGCCTGTTCTTTTTCCGCTTGTTCAATCCTATCTATCTCGTCCCAAACATCCGAAACTTTATCAACCAGTGCTTTAATTTCTTCATCAAAGCTGGTCTTGGAAATAGAATAAACACCCTTGTCTTTACCCAACAAAGCACTAATATCTTCACCGGAATTACCCACTGATTTGGCTTTAGTGATTGCGGAATATGTTGTCAGATATTGCACATCTGTTGTCGGATTGCCCGGCTCTTTTGGAGAATTGTTTAAAATCACACCATCGACAATCACCGAATCATTTTTAACGATATCCAAGCTCTGAATCAAACGGGGTTGATTGCTAAGCAATGCTACTTTCCCATCCACCATGCGCTGCTGCATATGCGGGTTCTGCTGCTGAGCGGTTGCAGAACTGATAAATGCCGTGTGTTTCGGAGTCGGCAAATTTAAAGACGGCAAGCTGTCATTATCAAGTACAAAAGCACCCGAAAAACTTTCTACCGTTTTACCTGTCGAGGGAGACAACCAGGTTTTTTGCGCCACAGTTAAAGCATTGTATTGTCTGAGTGCTTGGAATAATTGTTGTCTTTCATCCGCCGTATCGATTTGATTTGCCGAAGGCAACTGGGCAATAATCTTATCCACTGTTGATGCGGCTTGTTTGTTGCCCTGAATCGTCAGCAATGCATTTTTCAGCTTCTCTACATTGTCTGAGGGAACGGATTTTTTGTCTTGTTCAGACAGCTTCTGATAATTCTGAAAAGCGGTTTTAATCCGGCCTTCATCGGCAACCGTCAATTCGTCTGCCGGTTTCAATTCTTGAATACTTTTTATTACACTTTGAAATTCAACATAATGCTTTAAATCGTCTTCCAAAGATGCACCGCCACTGCCGCAAGCAGACAATAAAGCGGCACAAACGGCAGCGCCGGCAATATATTTGACTTTGGCATTGAATTTTTTGTGAGTCCCAAACATTTTTTCTTCCCCTTTAACTTAGGTAATAATCACTTTACATAAGTTAAAAAGTATAGCCAAAAAATAACAATACGCCTACACAAAACCTATCTTTCACTTTAAAAATAATGCCGCCTGTAACATTTCTGTTTCAGACGGCTTTTCTATTTATACTGCTGGTTTATTCTTCTTCCGGTACTTTCGTAATTTTCACGCGTTCGATACGTTGTCCGGCTTTTTCGATAACCTCAAAACGCCAACCGTGAAATTCTGCAAAATCTCCAACATCGGGCAGACTCTGCAGTTCCTCCATAATCAAACCTGCAACGGTATGATAATCGGCATCTTCGTCTTGCGGCGGCAATCCCAATTGCGGGGCGAGTTCGACATACTCCAATGCACCGTCCACAGTCAGGCTGTGATCGGCATTGGCCTGCAAAGTCGGCTCTTCTTCGCGCTCAAACTCTTCCGGGAACTCTCCGGCAATGGTCTCCAATAAGTCTTTCATGGTTACCATGCCCAAAACTGCGCCGAATTCATCGACAACCAGCGCATAATCGGCACTGTTGTTACGGAAAAGCTCAATGGCATTCAACGCAGTTGTGGTTTCCGGCAGCACTAAGGGCTGTCTTAAGGCCGTCTGAATATTGATCTCACCGTTTTCCAATACCTGATTCAATAAATCTTTTTTGTTGATATAGCCCAAAGGTTCGTCGACACCTGCCTTACCGACTACCAACAGACGGGAATAAGGTGTTTCCTGCAGCTTGATATGCTGCTCTTCTTTGCTTTGGGAAATATCCAAACGCTCGATGTCGCGACGGGGAATCATCACACCTAAAATAGGACGCTCCGCCAAAGTCAGTACGCTGCGGATCATGGATTTTTCGTTTTCCTCAAAGTGCGTATCGTCCGAAGCTTTGTCGCCCGAAGCGGCCAATACGCTCTCCCTGATCCCCATCATACCCAGCACGTTTTCGGCCGTACGTTGGCGCCATGAGCTGCTGATGTAATCATTTTTGCGGGTATTCTTTTGCGAAATCTGGTTAAACATCTCAATCAGAATCGAGAAGCCGATTGCTGCATAGAGATAGCCTTTAGGAATATGGAAATGGAAAGCTTCTGCAATCAGGCTGAAACCGATCATCAACAGGAAGCCCAAACACAGCATCACCACAGTAGGGTGTTTATCTACAAATTCGGTGAGCGGTTTGCTGGCTAAAATCATCACCGTCATGGCCACCACGACGGCAGCCATCGCCACGACGATATGATCAACCATAGCAACGGCTGTAATCACCGAGTCGATGGAAAATACGGCGTCCAAAACCAAAATTTGTAATACGACCCCCCAAAAAGGTGCATGTGTTTTATGGGTATCGGCCACGGCAAAATGGTTGTGCCCTTCGAGCCGTTCATGCAATTCGGTCGTTGCCTTGTACAGCAAAAACAGTCCGCCGAACAACATAATCAAGTCTTTACCTGAAACCGCCCAGCCCGCAATGTGGAAAAAAGGTTGGGTCAGAGTAATGATGTGCGCCATAAAACCCAACATGATAATCCGCATGACGACAGCCAAACCCAAACCGGTAATCCTGGCTTTGTCTCGCAGTGACGGCTTGACCTTATTGGCCAAAATCGCCACAAATACCAAGTTATCAATCCCCAAAACCACTTCGAGGATCAGAAGCGTTGCAAAGCCTATCCAAGTATGCGGTTCGGCTAACCAACTGAAATCCATGATTTGCTATTCCCTTTTTTCAAACAATAAAAGGCAACCCGACCAAATCGGGCTGCCTGAATCAAAATCTTGCGAAAAGCGCGGTAAACCCGCTCTGCTCTCCGTCTTTCATAATATATAAATACCTGTATTTAAGAAGTGTTAAGTTTAACAGCTTGCAAAATTTTTCGCAAAATTGCCGCAGCATAATTTGAGGCCGTCTGAAAATTTTCAGACGGCCTCAAAAATCAATAATCAATAATCAAAGTTCGCCGTAGGAATGCAATCCGCTTAAGAACATATTGACGCCAATGAATGCAAAAGCCGTGATAAACAAACCGATGATCGCCCACCAAGCCAAAACTTTACCGCGCCAACCGGCAACCAAACGCAAATGCAGCCATACTGCATAATTCAGCCAAACGATAAACGCCCAAGTTTCTTTCGGATCCCAGCTCCAATAACGTCCCCAAGCATCCGCCGCCCACAATGCACCCAAAATCGTTGCAATGGTGAAAAACAGGAAACCGACTGCAATGGCTTTATACATGACCTCTTCGATGGTTTGAGAATCAGGCAGCCAAGATTTCTTACCGGCCGATTCACTGCGGATTGCCCACAACTCCGCCACACCCAGCATAGCGGCCATACAAAATGCGCCGTATCCGATAAAGTTGGCCGGAACATGTATCTTCATCCACCAAGACTGCAACGCCGGAATCAAGGGCTGAATCGTATGCGCATCTCGGGATACGCTGTACCACAGCACAAACGATACCACCACGACCATAAACGAAAAGACAAATCCGCCCAGCTTCTGCATGGCAAACTTTCCTTCGTAATACAGATACATCAAAGCGGTAATCACCAAAAACAAAATAAATACTTCATAAAGGTTTGAAACCGGAATATGGCCCGCATCGGGACGAAGCAGATAACTTTCATGCCAACGGACCAGCAAACCGGTAAAGCCTGCCAAGGCTCCCACCCAAGCCAACGCCGTACCCATGCCCAACAAAGTATTGGTTTCAGCCTGCTGTTTCTTCGCAATTACAGCACCGGCAATATAGCAAAACCATGCAAAGAAAACCGTTGCACATTGCCACATGATTGCCGACTGACTGCTTAAGAAATATTTCAGGAAAAAAGTATCCGAACGGGCAATATCTCCGGCATACAACTTTACTGCTCCGTAAGCCAACGCCATGCTGCCCAAAATAAACCATCTCATCGGCTTGAAAAACCAACCCAACCAAACGGCAATCAGCAAACTGCCCCATAAAATGGCCACTTCGTAGCCATCCATATGGTGCCCTGTAAAATTCTGAACGAATACGGCAACAGCAACCAAAACCGCTGCATACAGCCAGTCAGCCGCCATTAGGCTCTGCCAAAACGAACGGCCGTTTAATAATTCGTGGTTCTCGATACTTAAATGATTTTTTTGGGTAGTCATGGTTTCAAGTCCTTTGCCAACTTAGCCAACCGTTGGACATGCTCGGGAAATTCTTTTTGTACGTCGCGCTCGTTACGTGCCGCAGACATTGAGAAGCGTATTTTACCGTCATCAAACAATAGCCACGCCCGTTTTTCTCGAATATAAAACATAAAGATCGTTCCCAACACCAGCAAAACCGATCCTATATATACCAAAGCGGCACCGGGAGAACGAGTCATCTGCAATCCTGACGAACGGACTTCTTTAAATCCGTCCAACTGCAACAACACGGGCGCAGGATATTCGGTCAATCCCGTGTAGGCATCCATACCGTTAATCAAAAAACGCGCCCTTTGTTCGTCTGCAGGCCAGGCAGATAAACCGTATTTGGCAATTGCCTCATCCAAAGCCGTATTCATCGCACCGTATAAAATTTGGTAGAAATAGCCCTGCATTTTTTCCTGTTCGTCTGCCGGAATATTTTTTTCCATAAAATCATTGAGCGCCAAATAGCCGCCTTTGGCAAAAATAGCCAACGTATTTTCAGCACCGAGCCTGAACTGGCTGCGGATATTTTCAGACATGCCGACTGTAGATTTCTCCACTACTTTTTTGCGCGCGGATTCATCACCCAATAATTCACGCAAAGCCATGAAAGTTTCGATTTTACCCTGTTTGTCGGCAGGAATACGCAACCAACGATACTGCTGATCCAAGCCTTTGCGGGTGCCGGTAATGAAAAAATAATCTTCTTCCTGCTTCAACGGCAACATATAGTTTTTATACTCGACCGCCTGCCCTGCCTTATCGCGTATCCGGTAAACAATGGACGGGCCGATATTGGTAAAGGATTTGTCTTTCTTAACTTCACGGACATCTTTGATTTTATTCTGCAACGACTGTGCCGATTTATCTTCCGGCTCCGAAAAGTCTTCTACGTTCATTGCTGTAAATTGGTCAAACTCCAATTTATACTGGTGCTCGCCTAAATTTAACGGGAATTCACGCATAGACACAGCGTCTAAAGAAGCATGTTGCCGGCTGTTATTACCCAAATTCCAAGCTTTAAACCTCAAATCGGAACCGCCGTCTGCAAAGCTGGCCTGATAAATCGTGATACCGTGTAGGGTCAAAGGATGGTTAACACGGATGGTTTTTTCGATTTTTTCGCCGGTTTGTTTGTCGGTTACTTCCAAATCACTGGCAAAATCTTTCGGCATGCCCGTATTATAAAAATCAATATGGAATTTTTTCAGCTTAACCTCAAACGGCAAATCCTGAATCAACATACCCTTATCGGCATTCAAAAATACCACATCTGCACTTTGTCCCTCGGTTACATTCACATTACCCCTAAACGAGATATTGTTACTGCCCAAGGTACTTTCCGGCTTAAAGTCTCTGGCATAAAGAGACTGATTATCCGGCACGATTTTTCCGGTCAAAATGCCGAGTTTCAACAAAATATTACTGTCAATCAAGCCACCCAAGCAGATGACAATCAAAGCAGCATGGGCAAAAATATAGCCCCATTTGTTCATCGCACCTTTTTTTGCCGCAACCAATACGGAACCGTCTTCCCGTGCTACCAACTTGCTGCTGAAACCTTGCGCGTTTAGATAACGCTGGGCAATCTCGGGAGTAATCTCATGCTCCAGCATTGCCGTATGACGCATTGCAGCCAAAGACTTTTTACCGGCATTAATACGGTAAGATTTCATTTCCCGCCAAAACGGGGGAATATTACGAATCAGACACAAACTTGTAGAAACCACCAGAAACAGCATGATGACCACAAACCAACCCGACGCATAAACATCAAACAAACCGAGAAAACCGAATATTTCCGTCCAAAACGGACCAAACTTAACGATATAGCTCGCCTGCGGTTGGTTTTGCTGAAGCACCGTCCCGATAACGGAAGCAACTCCGAGTAAACTTAACAAAGCCACTGCAAAACGCATCGAGCTCAAAAAAGCAAACCACGGTCGGCGGGTCAGAGATACAGGTTTTTTTAACTGATTCATAATATGTAGATTTTATACAACAACCGCCCCAACAGGCATTGGTTTTATTCAATAGTAATTATAGACGCGCTTAATGCATCTATATGTCATACCCAACTTCGAAAACGACCATCCAGCCTAAATCAGTATTAAAGGCCGTCTGAAAAACCAATATTTTCAGACGGCCTTCATTAAATCGACTGATACCGTTAGGCTTTAATGCAAGCCTTGAATGAAGTTGGCTACGGCATCAACTTCTTCGTCAGACATGCGCTTGGCGATATCCACCATGATAGTATGGGTACGTTGGCCGTTTTTATAAGCCTTCATCTGATCAACAATATAAGCTTTGTGCTGGCCGCCTACGCGCGGATAAGCCACGATATCCGTGCCTCCGCCCGGAATACCGGCTCCGTTCGGTCCGTGGCAAGACATACATGCCGGGATTTTCTTCTCGGCAATACCGCCGCGGAAGATTTTCGCACCCAATTCAGGATTGTCTTTGGGATTGGTCTCACCCGGTTTCGGGAATTGTTTGGCATAGAATGCAGCCACATCAACGATATCCTGATCGGTCAGATTGGCAACCATCGGTGCCATTGCCGCCGATGCGCCTGTCGTACGCTTACCGTCCTTAATGGCAACGGTTTGCTGATAGATATATTTGGCATGTTGCGCAGACAATTTCGGATACATAGCGATACCGCTGTTACCGTCTGCGGCATGGCAAGATGCGCAAACGGTCGTTGCAATTTCTTTGCCTCTGGCCAAATCTGCCTTGGGTGCTGCATATGCTGCGCCTGCTGCTACAGCCAATGCCAACAAGGTGAAACGTTTCATGGATGTGCTCCTGATTACATTGCATTGCACAATTGCCTGCAATGCCCTTTTTCCTATACTCAATGCCGGATATTTTTACGCTCCGGCTAAACCGATAATTCTACAAACGTGATATTCTATACCAAACTCACATAATTTTACTACACATGAACCTATTTCAAAACGCAAAATTCTTTACCACGGTCAATCATTTGAAAGATTTACCCGATACTCCGGCCGAAATTGCTTTTGTCGGCCGAAGCAATGCAGGCAAATCCAGTGCAATCAACACATTGACCAATCATGTCCGCCTGGCTTACGTTTCAAAAACACCGGGCAGAACGCAGCATATCAACTTCTTCGAACTGACCAACGGCAGCTTTATGGTCGACCTGCCCGGTTACGGCTATGCCCAAGTACCGGAAGCCGTCCGCACACATTGGGTCAAACTGCTTGGTGACTATTTACAGCAACGCGCCCAACTGATCGGCTTGGTTTTGATTATGGACGCACGTCATCCGCTTAAAAATCTGGATATCCAAATGCTGGACTTTTTCCATATAACGGGAAGACCGGTTCATATTTTGCTGTCTAAAGCAGATAAATTATCCAAAAACGAGCAGATTAAAACTTTGAGTACCGTCAAGAAAATGCTGAAACCTTATATGGAACGCCAAAAAATCAGCGTACAGCTTTTCTCCAGCCTGAAAAAACAGGGCATTGAAGAAGTCAACGAAGTAGTCGGAAAATGGTTTGCAGAGCATGCCGAAATTGCCCGTTCCAACCTAATTGAATCACCCGATATCGAAGCATAAATTATCCGAAATCAAATATTAAGGCCGTCTGAAAATTTTCAGACGGCCTCTTTGGCTATGCAAACAATTAAAAAGAATCGACCTTATCGGCAAACCATTCAACGCCGACATCCCGGCATAACAACCAATCTAGGCGTTAAAGCCTGATAAGATCGGTATTGCCCGCCATACCGCTCCTCTAAAAATGCCTCTTCCAAACGGATCTGAATCTGTATTAATACATAAGCAACAACCGCCAAACAGAAGCTCAAAGCGTTCGGCAAAATCAAAAACAGCCCCGCCATAGTCATAATCATGCCTAGAAAAATCGGATTTCTGCTCAACGAAAACACCCCTCGTGTTACCAATTCCGACATGCTGTCCCGATCAATACCGATCCGCCAACTGTCGCCCATTTGATATTGGCTGACAACAATCCAAACCAAAGCCGTATGAACCATAATCAAGCCCAAAACAGTCCACACACCGGAAGTAAAATACGCAATAGGAATTAAATACCGATAGCCCTCTTCTCCGAAAACAAACAACAAAACCATCCCGGCTGACAAAACCAATATACACTTCATCACCCTACCGATGTAATTATGCGCCGTATCAGCCTGATCAAAAGTAATCGGATTGATTCCCGTCCTCCGATACAGCCGATAAGCCGGCCACAAAAAAACCACCAAAAAATACACTGTCAGATACAAAAGCAAATAGATTTTCAACCCTTTCTCCATTTTCTTCCCCTTAACTTTCCACTGCCCGTCTCAACATAAACAAACCGGAATAAAAAATAAGACAGCTAACAGCCGTCAAGTTCCATTTCACTCAAAACACCCCCGTCTTTTTTCAGACGGCCTCATATTTATCTTATAATGCACCCATTTCCCAACTCAGGCCGTCTGAAACTCCATTTATGAAATTCGCCTTTTTTATTCTTTACCTTATCCAACTGCTGCCGTTCAAAATAATACAGAAGCTGGCAGATTGGGTCGGCATTCTTGCATACCACACCGTATTACCGCGCAGACATGTCGGCGAGGTCAACCTGCGCAAATGCTATCCCGAATGGACGGAACAACAAAGAACAGCCGTCTTAAAACAGCATTTCAAACACATGGCCAAACTCATGCTCGAATACGGTCTCTACTGGTATGCTCCGGCAGAACGGTTAAGAAAATTCGTCCGCTATCAAGATAAATGCCATCTCGACAACGCGCTGGCAAACGGAGATAAAGTCATCATTCTCTATCCGCACTTCGCCGCATTTGAAATGGCTGTTTACACACTGAATCAAGACACCCCTTTAATCAGTATGTATTCCCACCAAAAAAACAAAAATCTCGACGAACAGATCTTAAAAGGCCGCCACCGTTACAACAACGTCTTCCTGATCGGGCGCAACGAAGGCTTACGCAGCATTATCAAACAACTGCGTAAAAACAACGCACCCTTTCTCTATTTACCCGACCAAGACTTCGGCAGGCAAGAATCTATTTTTGTCGATTTTTTCAACATCCCCACCGCAACCACTTCCGGCCTGGGCCGCATTGCCGCCATGACAGGCGCAAAAATCGTTCCCGCCATCCCGATTCGAAATTCAGACGGCCATGTTACCCTACGCTTCTACCCGGCATGGAACGACTTCCCCAGCGATGATATTGAAGCCGATACCCGACGCATGAACCGGTTTATCGAAGAGCGTATACGCGAACACCCCGAGCAATATTTTTGGCTGCACAAACGGTTTAAAACCCGACCGGAAGGCGAAAGCGGTTTCTACTAACGCTGACTACAACAAACTACAATCCAAACTCAAGCAGGCCGTCTGAAAAACGGCCTGATTTTTTAAAAAACAAATGAAAAATCAATTTCGATTGATAATATCTTAAAAATTAATTTTATTTAATTTCAATATTTTAAAATCAAACCAATAAAAGCCATCTGAAATTTAGAACCAAGATTGTTGACAATAAATAGCGTAAAACACCTATTTGCCAAACTAAAAATTGCTTATTCGTTTATATTTAATCAAAAAATTCCAAAAAACAGCTTTTGCACAACTATCCGACAACCCTTATATAAATCAGAACCTTGTATCTCAGGGGTTGGCAAGGATGGCAAAAGGGAGTAAATTTTAGATTACACCAAATTACAGAGAAATTAACGCCGGAGCGTGTTAAACAGTCTCTGTTTGGTTATCCAAAAATCAAGCGAGAACAAAGGAGTAGCAATAAATGGCAAATTACCAAAACGAGATTAAAGTTGCAGACGAGCTGAAACAGAAAAACGGCAACGGCTGGCACAACATCACCCCCGAATATGTTGCCCGCATGCGTTTGCAAAACCGCTTCAAAACAGGCTTGGACATCGCAAAATACACTGCCGCTATTATGCGTAAAGACATGGCCGAATACGATGCCGACCACGGCAAATACACCCAATCGCTGGGCTGCTGGCACGGTTTCGTTGCTCAACAAAAATTAATTTCCATCAAAAAACACCAAAAAACCACCGACAAACGCTATTTATACCTCTCAGGCTGGATGGTTGCCGGCTTGCGTTCCAAATTCGGCCCGCTGCCCGACCAATCTATGCACGAAAAAACTTCCGTGCCTGAGTTGATCGAAGAAATCTACACCTTCCTGCGCCAAGCCGACGCCCGCGAGCTGGACTTGCTGTTTACCGCGCTGGATGATGCCAACAAAGCCGGCGATTCTGCCAAAGCCAAAGAAATCCAAAACCAAATCGACAACTACGAAACTCACGTTGTGCCGATTATTGCCGATATCGATGCCGGTTTCGGTAACGCAGAAGCCACTTACCTGTTGGCGAAAAAACTGATTGAAGCCGGTGCTTGCTGTATCCAAATCGAAAACCAAGTATCCGACGAGAAACAATGTGGTCACCAAGACGGTAAAGTAACCGTACCGCACTCTGATTTCTTGGCGAAAATCAATGCCGTACGCTACGCATTTTTGGAGCTGGGCGTTGACGACGGCGTAATCGTTGCCCGTACCGACTCTTTGGGCGCCGGTCTGACCAAACAAATCGCGTTCTCTGCCGAAAAAGGCGACTTGGGCGACCAATACAACAGCTTCTTGGACGGCGAAGAAATCACCGACCTGAGCCAAGTGAAACCCGGCGACGTGATCGTGAACACCAACGGCAAAACCATCAAGCCGACCCGCTTGGCCAGCAACCTGTTCCAATTCCGCAAAGGCACCGGTATCGACCGCGTAGTGTTGGATTGTATTACCTCTCTGCAAAACGGTGCCGATCTGCTGTGGATTGAAACCGAAAAACCGCACGTCGGCCAAATCAAAGAGATGATGGACAAAATCCGTGCCGTTATCCCGAACGCCAAGCTGGTGTACAACAACAGCCCGTCGTTCAACTGGACGCTGAACTTCCGTCAACAAGTGTTCGACGCTTGGAAAGAAGCCGGTAAAGACGTGTCTGCTTACGACCGCGACAAGCTGATGAGCGCCGATTACGACGATACCGATTTGGCTAAAGAAGCTGATGAGAAAATCCGCACCTTCCAACGTGATGCTTCACGCGAAGCCGGTATTTTCCACCACCTCATCACTCTGCCGACTTACCACACTGCCGCCTTGTCTACCGACACGCTGGCAAAAGGCTACTTCGCCGACGAAGGTATGCTGGCTTATGTGAAGAACGTTCAACGTCAAGAAATCCGCAACGGCATCGCATGTGTGAAACACCAAAACATGGCCGGTTCGGACATTGGCGACAACCACAAAGAATACTTTGCCGGTGAAGCTGCGTTGAAAGCAGGTGGTAAAGACAACACCATGAATCAATTCTCTTAATATCAGAATCGTTTCAGACGGCCTGCTGCAGCAATAGGCCGTCTGAAACAAAGCAAATCCCCAAATCCAAAACGATTAACCGGATTTGCTTAACTCCTTTACTTGTGCAGAGTTGAGCTGCATAGGTAGAGACAGGCGAAAGCCTGTATTGTTTGTGAAGCGTAAATCTCTGATTTGAGGTATTTGGGCAATCCTTTCCGGATTGCCCTTTTTTTCATAATGCTTATTCCGATTCATTTTTCTCTCCACTGTTATTCTGACAGTAAACATCTCCCAAACGCTTACCATAAAAGCCGAACCACCCTGATACGGCAACTGCTACGACTGCATACAATACTAAGCATGACCGAATAAAAAAAAACCGGGAATATCCCGGTTTCTCAGTATTTTTCAGACGGCCTTGTTTAATGCAAAACGATAACGCTATTCCTGTTCGTCCAACATGAGCTGTTCTTCCGGCTGCAATGCTTGGGCAGCAAGATTTTTATCCAATTGCTTACTGGCTTTAACACCCAATTTTCTCAGTTTTTCCGCACGGTTAATCAGATTGCCCCGGCCTTCATAAAGCTGCCGGTAAGCCTGTTGGAAATACACTTGAGCTTGGTCGATATTTTTACCGACACTTTCCAAAGTCGTCACAAAACCGACAAATTTGTCATACAGTTTGCCGCCTTCATCAGCAATTGCCAAAGCATTCTGATTTTGCTGCTCGTTGCGCCAAATATTAGCCACTGTACGCAAAGTCGCCAACAATGTACTCGGGCCGACCAGCATAATCCGCTTGTCGAAGCATTCCTGAAACAGCCCGTTGTCGTGCTGCAAGGCCAATAAATAAGCAGGCTCGACCGGAATAAACATAAAGACGAAATCCAAAGTATTCACGCCTTCCAAACTGCTGTATTCCTTCAGCGACAGCCCTTTGATATGCGTACGGATACTGGTGATATGGGCGGCCAGTTCTTTTTCGGCTTCTTCACGGCTTTGAGCCTGCGTATAGCGCACATAAGCATTCAAAGATACTTTGGAGTCGATCACAATCTGCTTGTTATCCGGCAGATTGACCAACACATCCGGCTGCAAACGCCGCGTACTGCCGTCTTCCTCCTTACGGACTGACGCAGCCTGAACGACATATTCGCGGCCTTTGGCCAAGCCCGAATTTTCCAACACGGTTTCCAAAATCATCTCGCCCCAGTTGCCCTGCGCCTTATTCTGCACGCCGACCAAAGCATCGGTCAGCGCTTTCGCATCCGTATGCAACTGGTTGTTCAAGGATTGCAGGCGCTTCAATTCGTTTTCCAAAGTTACCCGCTCTTTGGATTCTTTTTCATAAGTATTTTGTACCAGCTGGCTAAACTGCCCCATACGTTCGTGTAAAGGTGTCAGCAATTGGTTCAAGCTCTGCGCATTCTGTTCTGAAAAACGTTTGCTTTTTTCTTCCAAAATATTGTTGGCCAGATTTTGAAACTGCTCGCCCAAACTTTGACGCGCCTCCGCCAACAAAGTCAGTTTTTCTTCACCGGCCAAACGCTCCTGTTCCAACTGCGTATGCAGCCGCTCATTTCGCACCTGAACATCAGCCAAACGCTGCTGCAAATCCTGATAATCATTTTTCAGACGGCCATATTCATCTTCTTGAACCGACAAATGATCAATATGTTGGCGCGCGGCAGCCAGGCTGCTTTGCACTTCCTGAATTCGTGCCTGCAACGATTCCGCATGCTGACGGCTGCTTTGCAATTCTTCCCGTAAAGGGTGAATTTGCAGATTCAAAGTTTCGGCCGCCGCTAAACTTTGCTGGGTCAATTGCAAAGTTTCGCGCAATGCCGTCAAAGCCGTTTCCGCTTCGTATTGTTCCTGTTCTGCAAAACGGCACTGCTGTGTTTTCTCCGCCAACTCTGTCGCCAAAGCGGCTTGCTCTGCCTGATAACGGTTTCTCGACAACAACCAAGTCAGCAATATACTCAATAAAGAAGCAGCCAATACCGCAGCTGCCCAAATCATCTGTTCGCGCCCCATAATATCCATTGTATCCACTGTCATTAACGACGGTACTATATCACGATTCACACCCTATTTATCCGCTGTTTACCACCTTATTAGCCCTATCCGCTTATTTACGGAAAACCCGAAATCATTCATTATCCCGATACCTTTTCCCCTAATAAAAAAGGCCGTCTGAATTTTCAGACGGCCTTTTACACTTTTGCTTACACACCTAAAACACCGGCCAGTTGCAGCAAAAACAAGACGGCAAATCCGGCCAGATAAATCAAACCCAACCAAGAAAACAATATCAGCAAACCGCCGATTTTATGTTCGGCTTTACGCGCCAACACCAAGTTCAACCATGCGAAAACCGGCGTAGTTAAGAAGGCGGTAATCATAGCAAACTTCAACATCGGCGCCAGCGAACCCTTGAAAAACAGGATCACAATCATACCTGCCACACAACCGATCACAATCCATACGTTCAAAGCACGGGTACTGTAACTGTCTTCCTTCATCAACAGACGGAAAGCCTCGGTATTCGCACGGGAATAGCCGTCCACCGCCGTCAAAGTCGTGCCGAACATACAGGCGAATGCAATAAACGCCACCAGCCAACGCGACCACTCGCCAATCGTACGGGCATACATTTCAATCAACTGGGCAATGTAAGCCGGCCCGGCCAATTTTACTTCCTCACCCGTGCCGAACTGCACCAAAGCACCCAAGGCCAAGAAAATCACCGCCAACACCGCCGAACCGACATAGCCGATATGAAAGTCCAGCAAACCGTCGCTATAAGAAACATTATCCAACTTACGCTTCACCGACACCCATAACGAATTAATCGCAGAAAACTCAATCGGAGCAGGCATCCAGCCCATCAAAGCAATAATGAAACCCAGTGCGGCCATATTCCAAGGCGACGGCTCGATAAAATCCGGTGCACGGGTTGCACCACCGTTTCCCGCGGCAATGGCCACCGCCAATACGGTTGCCACCGTCAAAGCCACCATCACAATTTTAGACACAACGTCCAAAGCATGATACTTACCTGCCAACAACACCAGCAACGTCACAGCCAATACCACCCCGGCCAGCAAATTAATCGGCACTCCCGGCAGCATAAAGCTAAGGATAACCGCCGTAATCAAGGCCACACCGGCAATATTCACCACCGTAGCAAACAAGTTCAATACAAAAAACGCCCAAAGATAAAACGGATGTTTATCCCGATAACCTTCCAACAAACTTTTGCCCGTGTCCAACGTATATTGGGCACCGAAACGGAAAAAAGGATATTTGAACAAATTTACCAAAATAATGATAACGGCCAACTGCCAACCATAAATCGCACCAGCCTGTGTAGAGGCAATGATATGCGAGCCGCCGACAGCTGCCGATGCCATTAACACACCCGGCCCGATGGCGCGGAGTTTAGACTGCCAAGTTGATTGAGAATGAGATACTGCTTCAGACATTTTAGACTCTCTGCTTCCATTAAAAGACTATTTGTCCAAATTATATAGACACAATTTAACCTTGCCTATCTTTTTTTAAAAAAATGTCTAAAAAAGTCTATTATGCTTAACAAAAAGCAAGAGGCCGTCTGAAAAATTTCAGACGGCCTCTTATTAAACACCGATTTTTATTTCAACTTAGCCAGTTGCGCTTGTACTTTCGCCATTTTGTCTTCCAACTCGGCCAGCTCCGCGCGGTCTTTTTCGACCAGATGCGCAGGGGCTTTGTCGGTGTAGCCGGGTTTGCTGAGTTTGGCGTTGAGTTTGTCCAACGCTTTTTGCAGCTTCTCGGCTTCTTTGTTCAGGCGGGCGGTTTCGGCGGCTTTGTCGATTTCCACTTTCAACATCAGACGCGCATTTTGGCAGACGGCCACCGGCGCATCTTCGCTTTCGGGCAGTTTGTCGACCAACTTGGCTTCGGTCAAACGCGCCATCATCGGCACATATTTCAGCAAGGCTTCCAAATCTTTGCCGCCTTCCACAAACAACGGTGCTTTCACGCTCGGTGCCAAGCCCATTTCGCCGCGCAGATTGCGCACCGCGCCGATTAAGTCTTGCAGTGCGGCCATTTTTTCAAACGCGGCAGGCACGATTTTTTCGTTGTCGGCAACCGGCCAAGCGGCCATCATGATGCTGTCGGTTTTCTTGGCGTTTGCCAGCGGCGCAACGGCCTGCCACAGCTCTTCGGTAATGAACGGCATAATCGGGTGCATCAGGCGCAGCACCACTTCCAACACGCGCACCAAAGTGCGGCGGGTGGCGCGCTGGGTGGATTCGCAGCCGGTTTGCAGCTGCACTTTCGCCAGCTCGATATACCAGTCGCAATACTCGTTCCACACAAATTCATACAGCGTTTGCGCCGCCAAATCAAAGCGGTAGGTATCGAATGCTTCGACAACGGCGGCCTCGGTTTGTTGCAGGCGGCCAATAATCCATTGGTCGACAAAGCTGTACGCCAGCGGCAGGGTTTCGTCTTGGCCGCAGTCTTTCTCTTCGGTGTTCATCAACACGAAGTTGGTGGCATTCCACAGCTTGTTGCAGAAATTGCGGTAGCCTTCGGCGCGTTTGAAATCGAAGTTGATGCTGCGGCCGAGGCTGGCGTAGCTCGCCATCGTGAAGCGCAGCGCGTCGGTACCAAACACGGGAATGCCTTCGGGGAACAGCTTTTCGGTGGCTTTTTTCACGTGCGGCGCTTTTTCGGGGCGGCGCAGGCCGGTGGTGCGTTTGACCAGCAGGCTTTCGAGATCGATACCGTCGATTAAGTCGACGGGGTCAATCACGTTGCCTTCGGACTTCGACATTTTCTTGCCTTCGTGATCGCGCACCATGCCGTGGATATACACGTCTTTAAACGGCACTTTGCCGGTGAAGTGGGTGGTCATCATAATCATGCGCGCCACCCAGAAGAAGATGATTTCGTAGCCGGTTACCAATACGTTGCTCGGCAAGAAGGCGTTCAATTCTTCGGTTTCAGACGGCCAGCCCAAAGTGGAGAACGGCACCAGCGCAGACGAGAACCAAGTGTCCAGCACGTCTTCGTCGCGGGTTAAACCGCTTGTGCCTGCCAATTTTTCCGCCTCTTCCTGATTGCGGGCAACGTAAACGCGGCCGTCTGAATCGTACCAAGCGGGAATTTGATGGCCCCACCACAGTTGGCGCGAAATACACCAGTCTTGGATATTGTTCATCCATTGGTTGTAGGTATTGACCCAGTTTTCGGGGATAAACTTCACTTGGCCGGAATCTACGGCGTGTTTGGCTTTTTCGGCCAAGCTCATGCCGGCAAACTCGCCAGCCGGTTCACCGCCTTCGGGCTTCGCGCTCATGGCAACAAACCATTGGCTGGTCAGCATCGGCTCGATTACGCTGCCCGTGCGGTCGCCTTTCGGGGTCATTAAGGTGTGCGGTTTCACTTCCACCAACAAACCTTGCGCTTCCAAATCGGCGACGATTTGCTTGCGGGCGGCGAAGCGGTCCAATCCTGCGTAGGCTTCAGGCAAAGCAATGCCTGTCTGAACCTCGCCTTTGTAGTTGAACACTTCGGTTTGGCTTAAAACTTTCGCTTCCAAATCAAATACATTGATTAAAGCCGTATCGTGGCGTTTACCGACTTCGTAGTCATTGAAATCGTGTGCGGGCGTAATCTTCACGCAGCCGGTGCCGAAATCTTTTTCTACATATTCGTCGGCAATAATCGGAATGCGGCGGTTCGCCAACGGCAGCAGCAATGCTTTGCCGATTAAGTGGGCATAGCGTTCGTCTTCGGGATGCACCGCCACCGCCACATCGCCCAATAAGGTTTCGGGGCGGGTAGTGGCAACGATAAGGCCGTCTGAAGGATTGTCGGCCAACGGATAGCGGATATGCCACATGCTGCCTTGCTCTTCCACGCTTTCCACCTCAAGGTCGGAAACGGCGGTGCCGAGCACGGGATCCCAGTTTACCAAGCGTTTGCCACGGTAAATCAAGCCCTGCTCAAACAGGCGCACGAACACTTCGGTAACCACTTCGGCGCGGGTGTCATCCATCGTGAAATATTCGCGGCTCCAGTCGGCAGAGCAGCCCATGCGGCGCATTTGTTCGGTAATCGTGCCGCCGGAAACATTTTTCCACTCCCACACTTTTTTCAAAAATCCTTCGCGACCCAAATCGTGGCGCGAAACACCCTGCTCGGCCAACTGCCGCTCCACCACAATCTGCGTGGCGATACCGGCGTGGTCGGTGCCGGGAATCCAGCAGGTGTTGCGGCCTTTCATGCGGTAATAACGCGTGAGGCCGTCCATAATCGTTTGGTTGAAGGCATGCCCCATGTGCAGGGTGCCGGTAACGTTGGGCGGGGGAAGCTGGATGGAGAACGATTCTGCTGCGGCCATATCCGGCTGGAAATAGCCTTGCGATTGCCAGTTTTGATAATGTTTGGCTTCGATTTCGGCGGGATTATATTTGTCTAGCATGATATATCAATGAGCTGTAATTTGAATGGATGGGATTATAACGCAAATAGCCGTCTGAAACCTACGGCATTCAGACGGCCAATACTTCACTAAAAATAAGAAGACGGCTTTTCTTTCAGAAAAACCCGTTAACCCCGATATTATTTGTTTGTTGCTTCTTCTTTAGCTTCGTTTTTCAGTTCTGCGTACAAATCGGGATGACGTTGTTTCAACAATGATGCAACAATCAGGTCTTCCCGGCTGACTTTGGATAAATCGATTTGCTCGATATGAACCAAACGCAACAGTTCGCGAACCGGTTTCGGCATATTCCGACCCGACTCATAACGCGAACCGCCGGACTGGGTTACACCGATTTTGCTCCAGAAATCCATTTGGTTTAAACCCAACTGCTTTCTGATTTCCCGGATATTTTCAATTTTATCAAACGTTTTCATTTTTAGTTCCCCTTACAAAATATAAAATTTAAGTTAGTTATGTATTAAATATTCCAGATAGGAAATTTAATATCGTTGACATTATAGTTACATTTGTCATTATAATCCAATTGAGATATTAAAAGATTTTTTAAATTATTGTGATTATCCGCAAGCAATCTTTTAAAATTACGCTTTTTATTGATATTTCATAAAATTTTGAGAGCCGGGAAGCGATTTTCCCGACTCTCAACTATTTTAAAAACTACCGGTTCAAACGTTTACGGTCTGCCTGTTGCCAGGCTAACCGTTAATATCTCATAGCCGGTTTCTGTTACCAAAACCTCGTGTTCCCATTGTGCGGAAAGCGATCGGTCTTTGGTTACCACCGTCCAGCCGTCGGCCAAAATTCTCAAATGGCGTTTGCCCTGGTTAATCATCGGCTCGATGGTAAAGATCATCCCCGGCTGCAAAACCATGCCTTGGCCTTTTTTGCCATAATGCAACACTTGCGGTTCTTCATGAAAGACGCGGCCGATACCGTGACCGCAAAATTCCTGCACAACGGAATAACCGGCATTTTCGGCAACCTGCTGGCAGGCATGACCGATATCGCCCAAAGTGGCACCCGGTTTTACTGCTTCGATACCGGCCATCATGCTGGCATGGGTCACATCAATCAGACGTTGTGCTTGCGGGCTGATCGTGCCGACTGCAAACATGCGGCTGGAGTCGCCGTGAAAACCGTCTTTTTTGATGGTCACGTCGATATTAATGATGTCGCCGTTTTTCAGCGGTTTGTCATCGGGAATACCGTGGCAGATGACATGGTTGACCGAAGTGCAGCAGGATTTCGGGTAAGGCGGATTGCCGTAATTCAACGGCGCGGGATAACCGCCCTGCACTTCGATATGGTAATCGTGAATCAGCTTGTCCAGCTCGTTGGTGGTGACGCCGGGTTTAACGAATTGTCCGATATAGTCCAGAGCTTCGGCAGCCAAGCGGCCGAGTTCGCGCATTTTTTCGATTTCTTCGGGAGTTTTGATAACTACTGCCATAACTGAAATTGTCCTTTGAATTTCAGACGGCCTCGGTTTTAGGCCGTCTGAAAAAATAGTGAATGCCGCATTATACGCGGTTTTACCGTATTGATAAAAATCAAGGCCGTCTGAAATTTTCAGACGGCCTCTCTGCTGTAAAACCGGCTGAAATTAGAACACGGCCTTCACGGCAGCTTCGATGTCGTCGGCACGCATAAATGTTTCGCCGATCAGGAAAGTGTTTACCTGATGTGAGCGCATAAAATCGACATCGGCTTTATCCCGAATGCCGCTTTCGGTAATAACGGTTTTATCTTGCAGATACGGCAACAAATCCAGCGTTTGCTGCAGGCTGACTTCAAAAGTGCGCAAATTGCGGTTGTTCACACCCCACAACGGCGTATTCAGACGGCTGCATTTTTGCAGCTCGCTTTTATCGTGCAATTCCAACAATACCGCCATGCCCAAATCATGGGCGGTTTTTTCAAACTGCTCCAGCTGCTCCGCTTCCAACGCCGCGGCAATCAGCAAAACGGCATCCGCCCCCCAGGCACGCGCCTGATAAATCTGGTACTCGTCGATAATGAAATCTTTGCGCAATACCGGCAAGGCAACAGCGGCTTTAACCTGTTTCAAATACTCCGACGAACCCTGGAAATACTGTTCGTCCGTCAATACGGACAAACACGCCGCACCGGCGCGTTCATAGGCCGAAGCGATATCGACGGGATTAAAGTCTGCCCGAATCAGCCCTTTTGAAGGGCTGGCTTTTTTCACTTCCGCAATCACCGCGGGCAAACCGGCCTGATGCTTGGCATGCAGGGCATCGACAAACGGTCGCGGCGGCTCGGCAGAGGCCGCCTGTTTTTTTATTTCTTCCAAAGATACTTCGGCTTTTGCCGCTTTTACTTCTTCGGCTTTCGTGGCCAAAATTTTATTGAGAATATCAGTCATACATATCTTTCATGCAATCAAGCGTTCAAACAGTAGGCAAACCGTTTGCCTATCTTCATTGTGAGGCCGTCTGAAAACAAATAGCCAAATAGTCTAAACATATGCGGTGAAGCACTTCAAACACGCATTGCGCGGTCTTCACTCCTGCTGCCGGAAATAAGCCAAAACGGTTTGAGGCAGCCAACGCAAATTTCCTTTGCCCGTACCGCTGACAAAGCCGACGTGTCCGCCATATTGCGGTTGCAGCAACATCACACAATCCGACACTTCTTTATCCGTAGGCAAAACGGAAGGCGGCATGAAAGGATCATTGACCGCATTCAGCAGCAGAGTGGGAATGCGTATTTCAGGCAGCAGCGGTTTGGAAGACGACTTGCGGTAATAATCATAGCGGTCGGCAAAACCGTGATACGGCGCAGTAAACCAATTGTCGAAATCGCCCAAAGTCTTACACAGCTTCAATTTATCGGGCGCATAACCAGACGCTTCGGCTTTCGGCAACAGAGAATCGAGAAAATAACGCGTATACAGCAGGCGCGTCATCCCTTTATCGAAACAGTCACCGGCCGCCACCAAATCAACCGGAGCGGAAACAACAGCTGCGGCCTGCGGAACGGCCGCACCGCCCTGCTCGCCTAAATATTTGGCTAACGCATTGCCGCCCAAAGACACGCCGACAGCATAAATTCTGGTATAACGCTGCGCCAAAGTATCCAACATAAAAGCAATTTCCGCCGAGTCTCCGGAGTGATAAAAAACAGGCGCAGTATTTGCCACGCCGCCGCAACTGCGGAAATGGGCAACGACACCATGCCAGCCTTGCTCTTTTACCGCTTTCATCAACTCAACTGCATAATGGCTTTTGCTGCTGCCTTCCAAACCGTGAAACAGCACCACCAAAGGCGCATCATGCGAATCGGCATCGATAAAATCATACGCCACCAGCGTTTTACCCGTACTGTCCGGCAGCAATTCGCGCCGATAAGCAGGCGCACTACCTTGCAGCATTTTGGCGTACAACGTTTCAACATGACCGTTTTTCAGCCAAAACGGCGTATCCAACAACGGAAAATTCATACCTTGCTCTCCGGCAGGCGGTTAAAAAAGCTCAAATACACCGCCAACACAGTTACCGAACCCGTTACCCAGCCTGCCAATACATCGGTCGGATAATGTACACCCAGAACCATTCTCGAAATGCCCATCAGAAACGCAAACAATACCGCAACAATACAGATTATGCGCCGATAGGGAGAATGCCAATAAACCAACACCAGCACCACCGCCAGCGATGCCGCAAACGTACTGTGCCCACTCGGAAACGAAGAATTCGCTTCCTCAATAATTCTCGGCCACAGCTCCGGGCGCGGCCGGTCGAATATCTGTTTTGCTACAGCCATCAATAAAGCGGGTAACGCAATCGCACATACCGTAAACACCGCATAGCCGCGATAACGGCGCATATACAGCCATACCGCCGCAAGCGCCGTCAACGGCGCAGCTGTCGCAAACTTACCCAAGTGATGCAGCACGACGGCAAAAGGCGTAAACCACGAACCGATATGTTCATGCAGCCAAAACATCACCGGCAACTCGAAAGCATAAACATAAGCGGAATGCTGCCAAATATTTTCCGCCACCCAGCCCAAGGCCAGCAAAGGCAGCAGCATACCCACAAACAACAGCAATAATTGATAAGGTCTCGGAATATAAGCTCTGGGCGGTAACATTATGCAGGCCGTCTGAAAAAACACCATCTTAACAGGTGCTGCCGCCGCTTGCCAAAAGCCGAACCGCACGATACACGCAAATCAGATAAAAAAAGATGATTAGTTTTCTCATTAGTTGTTGATAATTATTGACTTTTTCACACTGGAAAATCAGGTAAAACAGCCTGCCCCACTATGGCTGTCCGCGCTTCTTCTTGCTATCCTGCAACCGTTGTTCACAAAAAAATTTCGGAAGAAACCTTTTCTTCCGCACACCTTTTATACGGAGATAAAAAATAATGACTTTATTCTTTATGAACCTGATCGTCTGCTTCGGTATCACATCGCTGCTGACCATGACGGCCATTTGGCTTTGGAGCGAACTGCACTAAAAGCCGGACACAAACCACCCGACTACAATAATAAAAAGGCCGTCTGAAAATTCAGACGGCCTCATCATTACTACTAATCTTAAATACGCCATTGAGCCTATTGATTCATCAATCTATTCTTACCGAATCAAATGGTTTCATCCGTTTCCGAACTGCCCTCCATCAACGCTTTGACCTCTTGGAACAAAGCCCGGAAATTTTTCGGCGGTTTCGCAGCTTCCTGTTCTTTGCGCGCATTTCTGATCAACGTACGCAACTTGCCCGCATCGGCAGCAGGATAAGACTCCATAAATACAGTCAATGCCTGATCATCCGCAATCAAACGCTCGCGCATTTGCTCCACACGCTGCAAAAACGCATTGTGCGCCGCATTGTCTCCGCGCAACTTCGCCAAATAGCGTTCAATCGGTTCAGGATCAACATCGCGCATCAAACGGCCGATATATTGGACCTGACGCTTCAACGCACCGTTTGAAGTAATTTTTTTATGCTCCAACAAGGCGTCCAACAAATCCTCCGGCAACCCGATTTTTTTCAAAGTGTCTGCCGACAACTTGGTCAGTTGAACACCCAAATCCTGCAAATCGTTCATTTGCTTTTTTATTTGGGTTTTACTTACCCATTCTTGTTCGTTATTAGCCATATTCCAATCTCTTTAAACAACGGTACCTATTCTAGCACAGCCCCCGTCCCGGCAATCTTCCCGATTAAGACATTTTTACCGAGGCCGTCTGAAAAACAGTTAAAATACAATAAATGCCATTATCGGAAAACCTATGTTTAATCACAGCAAAAACGAATTGATCCAACTGTGCGCACAGGCTTTGGATTTAGCCAAACAAAACGGTGCCACCTCCGCCGAAGCCGATTTCAGCGAATCTATCGGACAAAGCGTCAGCGTCCGTCTCAGTGAAATCGAACAAATCGAATATCAGCAGGATAAATCTCTAGACATTACCGTTTATGTCGGCCAAAGAAAAGGCCGTGCCAGCACTGCTGACTTCTCCCCGCAAGCCTTGCAAGATACAGTTAAGGCAGCAGTAGACATTGCCAAATATACCGCAACGGACGATTGCGCAGGCTTGGCAGATGCGGCAATGATGGCAACACAATTCGGCGAGTTAGACAAATATCATGAATGGCAGCTTCCCACCGAAGAAGCGGTCGAGTTAGCCAAAAAATGCGAAGCTGCCGCCCTACAATATGACGAACGTATTCACAATTCCGAAGGAGCAGGCCTCCAAACCGGACACTACCAACATGTATACGGCAACTCGCACGGCTTTATGGCACACCAGCAAGGCACGCGCCACAGTATTTCGTGCAGCGTTGTCGCCGAAAATTCAGACGGCATGCAACGTGATTATTGGTATGACATGGCGTGTAGTCCCAACGATTTGGATAAACCGGAATCCATCGGACGAATTGCCGCCGAACGCACCGTCAAACGCTTGGGCAGCCGCAGCATTGCCACAGGTAACCATCCGGTTGTTTTTGATACCTCGATAGCCGGCAGCTTAATCGGTCATTTAATCGGAGGCTTAAGCGGCGGTGCCCTGTATCGCCAAAGCAGCTTCCTGCTCGACAGCTTGGGAAAAACCGTTTTGCCATCGTTTATTCATCTTCGGGAAGAGCCGCATATCCCCCGCGCATTCGGCAGTACTTATTTCGACGCAGAAGGTGTCGCCACCAAACCCCGTTATGTGATCGAAAACGGCGTAGTCCAAGGTTATTTCTTAGGCAGTTACAGCGCCCGTAAACTGGGAATGCAGTCAACAGGCAACGCCGGTGGTGCACACAATCTTCATTTGAACCATACTCATGCCACACAATCAGACTTACTGAAAACCATGGGTTCAGGCTTATTGATTACCGAGCTGATGGGGCAAGGTGTCAATATGCTGACTGGTGATTATTCACGAGGTGCGGCCGGCTTTTGGGTTGAAAACGGTATTATTGCTTATCCTGTTCAGGAAATTACCATTGCGGGCCGTTTGCAGGAGATGTATCAAAATATCATAGGCGTTGCTGATGATGCGCTTAAGCGTTCATCAAATAAAATCGGCTCGATTCTCATCAGCGACATGACGGTAGCCGGCTCTTAAAGCCGATAAAAAACGGAACTGTATAACAGCAGTTCCGTTTTTTATTTTAATTCCGTCTTTCCGATTAAATACGCTGGACGTCTTCCGACAACGGCTCTTCCTCTTCAGACGGCATCACATACTCTTCACTTGCCCAGGCGCCCAAATCAACAACTTTACAGCGCTGACTACAAAAAGGACGGTAACGGCTTTCAACAGTCCACTCCACCGGTGCTCCGCAAGTCGGGCATTTCACTATCGTAACCATTTGCCTTATGCCACCACAGGGTCAAAACTACACATAATCAATTTAAACGGAACGTCTTCAGTCATCTGTTTACCTCTTGCACTGACTTGTGAGGCATGTACAAAACGGATATGAGTGAAATATTTATTGGCAGAGACTTCCGGCAACGCATTGCGCGCCATATCCACTTCGATAGCCAACATATGGATATTTTGCGCCAAGCTATTGTGTTGGTAGTTCCCGTTTTTAGCTACGCAATCAACTGACCATGTGTTGCTTCGCAAAATTTTCAATAAAACCTGAATTGCATGATATGTCGGCATCAGAGTACTTATCCAATTCTGCAAATCATCCGATCGACGCTGATACGGTTGTTGCTGCCAAAAATAATAAGATGACGAATCTAAAGGACTGGTTCCTCCCGGTACCGCCATGCGTTGCTTAATGGCCATCAGCCATTCATTTTCACGCAAATGCTGCCCGAATTTCTGCTGGACTTCCTGCAAACAACCGGAAACTTGATGTAGTTTTTGCTCCAACCCGCTTCGGTCTTGGTCTGTTGAGCCGGAATCACGATGGGTATCCAAAAGCTGTTTCTGCCTTTCCAATTCCTGCAAGATATCCAGCTTAACTTCAGCCCGACCGGCACACTCCATAATTTCAAATAACGTAAACAAAGCCAAATGGTGCGGCCAAACACTATCCTCACGCTTGCATTCCATATGAAAGCGGTTAAATAAATGCTCTATACGTAAAAAACTGCGAACCCGTTCCGATAACGGATGTTCAAAACAAATCATGAATCTGCCTTGTCTAAATAGGTAAAACGAGCCTGATAATAATGGTGCAACCGCGCAATTTTCGCTTCAAAATCTAAAAATGAACCCTCATTACGCAAAACGTCGTCAGCATAAAGCAAACGCTCCATTCTTCCTGCTTGGGCTGCCATTATACGTTTAATCTCATTTTCAGATAAACCACTACGCAATTTTACCCGCTCAAGACGAACTTCATCATCAGCATCAACAACTAAAATACGTTGTATAAGGCCGCAAAACATTGGTTTTTCAATAAGCAGAGGAACATCGACTATTCCGTAAACCATATCGGAAAAACCTGCTTTTTGTCTCTCTATTTCTTTAAAAATCAGAGGAAACATCAATGCTTCCAATTCCAACTTTGCTTGAGGCCGTCTGAAAATTAGATCACGCATTGCGCTTCTATCCAAACTGCCGACTTCATCAAACACATCAGAACCGAACACACGCCTGATATCAGGTAGAGCCAAACCATTGTCTGCCGTTAAATTTCTACTGATTTCATCAGCATCAATAACCGGAACACCAAACTTCAAGAACTCAGCAGCAGCTTTTGATTTACCGCTGCCTATACCCCCGGTCAACCCTACCCAATATGCCATCTTAGAATCCCGAAGCGTTCAACCACCAATCTATAGCTTGTGATACATGGGTATTTGCAACAAAAACCAACCATCCCACTATCGCAAGACTCGGTCCAAAAGCAAAATGCTCGTTTTTTGCTACCTTCATCAGCAGACCGACCACTATACCGACCAAAGCAGACAAAAACACTATAACAGGCAAAGCTCCCACACCCAACCATGCACCTAAAGCGGCCAATAATTTCAAATCACCGCCACCCATGCCTATCTTACCTGTTAATAATCGGTAAACGTAACACAATAACCACAGAGCGGAATATCCCAACACCGCACCCAAAACAGCAGACTGCAAGGATATCAAACCATTGTCCCAATTAAATAATAAACCCAGCCATATGAGAGGTAATGTCAGCGAATCGGGCAAATATTGAGTATCGGCATCAATAAACGTCAAAGCAATCAAAAAAGCTGTAAGCACCAAACCACCTAGAGCGAACCAACTCACTCCATACTGCCAAACGACAATGACAAATAAAACCGATGTCAACAATTCAACCAACGGATACCGCTTACTGATCGGCGTGGCGCATTCGGCACATTTTCCTTTCAGAATACAATAGCTGATTACCGGAATATTCTGCCAAAATCTGACAGGTGTATGGCAAGTAGGGCAACGTGAATCAGGTTTAATCAAATCAAAACGCTGTTTTTCTTCTTTAGATAAGGGAAGCTCTAAGTGCTCCTTAGAAAATACAGTCCAACTCCGTTCCATCATCACCGGCAAACGATAAATGACAACATTTAAAAAACTGCCGACTAACAAACCGAAAACTGCTGCCACCCCCAATAACCAATAGATTGGCAAGTCGAGTTGATGCATATTTAACCTACCACATTACCCAAATTGAATAACGGTAAGTACATTGAAATCAATATGAATCCGATCATTAAACCCAATACGACCATAATAATCGGCTCCATCAAAGAAGAAAGCTGTGACACTGCATTATCTACTTCATCCTCGTAAAATTCCGCAGCTTTATTCAACATGTCGTCCAATGAACCTGATTCTTCACCAATGGAAGCCATTTGCAAAACCATATTTGGGAATAAATCTGTACTTTGCATACTTGAAGTCAAAGATAAACCTTGGGTTACCTTAGAACGGATATCATGCGTTGCTTCTTCATATAAAGCATTGCCCGCGGCTCCGGCAATAGAATCCAATGCTTCAACCAAAGGAACACCGGCAGCAAACAAGGTTGCCGTAGTGCGCGCCCAGCGGGCAATAATTGCTTTTCTGACGATTGGCCCGAAAATCGGTAATTTCAACAACAAGACATCGACTTTTCTTTGAAATGACGGAGAATGTTGATGCCATTTATACAGACCGAATCCAGCCAAAATCAAACCGATAATAATCAACCAGCCATTAGCAACAAAGAAATCCGACATCCCCATCACGATTTGGGTCATCCCCGGCAATTCTGCCCCCATATTGCTATATACTTCTTTAAAGGCCGGTAAAACAAACATCATCATAACGATCAAAAGTGCAACAGCAACCACAATCACCGCAACAGGATAAACCAACGCACTTTTTACTTTTTTCTTGATGGCTTGAGTCTTTTCTTTATAAAGAGCCAGTTTTTCCAACAAACCTTCCAAAACACCACCTGTTTCACCCGCAGCAATCAAATTGCAATAAAAACGGTCAAAATATTTAGGGTGTTTGCTAAATGCCTTGCTCAGCGAACTACCTTGCTCGACATCTGCACGAATCTGCATCAACATTTGCGTCATAGCTGGATTAGAATGCCCTCTTGCTACAATTTCAAAAGCCTGCATCAATAATAAGCCTGCTTTCATCATTGTTGCTAATTGACGCGTGAATACAGTAATATCGGCCTGAGTAATTCTACGTTGGCGCACTGCTTTTACTTTGCTCACACGTAACGGACGAATTCCTCTCCTTTGCAATTTAGCACGTGCTTCTTCCTCGTTTTTAGCAACTACCTCGCCACGCACAATTTGCTCAGTACTAATATTCTTACCTTCAAAAGTAAAACGTTTGCCTTTGTCTTTTCTAGTAAGCATCCGCTCCCCAAATTTAACTTGGTTCATGAATTCCCCTTAATTATTTTGATTTAATCATTAGTATTGGCTAAAACTTCTTCTAAAGAAGTAATACCCTGCATTACTTTTAGCAATCCTGATCTACGTAAATCAACCATGCCTTCCTGGTAGGCAATATTCGTTATATCAACCTCACTACCATTTTCCATAATCACACGTTGCATATTTTCGCTTATAGGCATCACTTCATACACACCAACCCGACCTTTATAGCCTTTACCTCTACAAGAGTCACATCCCACAGACCTATATAGCTTCCAATCGGAAGCCAAATCATTGTCGGTGAATCCCACCTTTTTCAATGCAGGCACAGGAGGTCGTTCCATTTCAGCCTTACAATGCGGACATAACCTTCTAAGCAAACGCTGTGCCATAATCACGCTAACAGAACTAGCGATGTTAAACGGCGCTACACCCATATTTAACATACGGGACAAAGTTGCCGGAGCATTATTCGTGTGCAAGGTAGAAAAAACCATATGGCCAGTCTGAGCTGCTTTAATGGCAATATCTGCAGTTTCCAAATCTCGTATCTCACCCACCATAATCACATCAGGATCCTGACGTAAAAATGCTTTCAACGCAGCCGCAAAAGTAAGTCCTTGCTTTTCATTAATGTTAACTTGATTAATTCCTGGCAGATTAATCTCTGCAGGATCCTCAGCCGTTGCAATATTAACATTTTCTGTATTTAAAATATTTAAACAAGTATATAAAGAAACTGTTTTACCTGAACCTGTAGGCCCAGTAACCAACACCATACCATACGGACGCTGAATAGCTTCTAATAAAATCTCTTTTTGAAATGTCTCCAAACCCAGTTGATTAATATTAAGCGTTCCTGCATCTGTATTTAAAATACGCATTACCACCTTTTCACCAAATAAAGTGGGTAATGTACTAACACGGAAGTCAATAGGTCTCCCATGCTTGTGAAAAGCGATTTGAATACGACCATCTTGGGGAATTCTTTTTTCAGAAATATCCAAGCGTGCCATCACTTTAATACGTGAAGCCAATTGTCCTCGCACTGCAACAGGAGGCTGAACCACTTCACGCAATTGCCCATCAACCCTAAAACGTACCCTGGCCATTTGTTCATAAAATTCAAAATGAATATCTGATGCACCTGCATTTAAAGCATCTGAAAGCGTTTTATGAATAAACCTTGCTATAGGCCCATCTTCAGCCTCTTCATTATCTATATATAATGTTTGAGACGGTGAAACAGATTCTTGCTCTTTACTGATTTCCTTTAAAATTGTTGTAGAACGCTGACTAATCCATTCCAATAATGCGCTTAACTGATCATCACGTACAATCAGCAAATCAATCGAAACATCCGCTGAAAAAGCAATTTTTTGAAAATTCTGAATTTGAGTGGGATCAGAAACAGCTAAATAGACTTTTCTACCCTTTTTAACAATAGGTACACATCTATTTTGGAGCATTTGTTCTTCTGTTAAGATGTCATTAACAATATTAATCTTCGGATAATGACGTAAGTCCAACAAAGGATAACTAAATACTCTAGCTAATAACTCGCTCAGTGTTTTCGGCGTTGTAATCCCATCTTCAAACAACATGGAAATAACATTCTTATGATTCTGAGCAGCATTCTGATACTTGGCAACTTTACTTTCATCCAAGATCTGGCTCTGAACCAAAACTCTCAACAAACCAACGCTCATAATAAATTACCCAGCCATTAAAATCTGAATTACAGATTTTATCTAAATTGCAAATTAAATGAAATATTCAAATACTATTACGATCCATACAAATTAGTATTCATAATTTAAAATATGACTTAATCAATATATTTAACACGCCATATAAAAGAATTAATCCGAAATAACCTATCCATATAACTAAAATAACTCTTATTAAATTTCAAAATAAAACTTATTAAAACTACTAAGGTTTTTTGCTTCCGTCTTTCTTCGCCAGCGGCTTCGCCTCCTTCTTCTTCACCCCCGCCACCGTCGCCTCATCCTTCAGACGGCCGTACACGCCTTCGCCTATCCCCTTCACCTTCTTCAAGTCCTCCACCGCTTTGAACGGACCGTTCGCACTGCGGTAGGCCACAATCGCCTCCGCCTTCGCCGGACCGATACCCGGCAGCGCCTTCAATTCCTCCGCCGTTGCGGTGTTGATGTTCACCGCCGCCAAGGACAGCGCCGACAGCAGCACTCCGGCCAAACCCAACAGATATCGTTTCATCGTCTTCCCCTTTCTTAAATCCGGTTGGCATCACGGTGCGCTTCCGGCATCGGTATGCAGAAACCGCACCTCAAGCCGTCTATCATAAAGAGATTCCGGTTCGGATTCAACCGTTTTATTCATTTCGGAAACTGTTACTCTAATTATCCAACACCGGACGGGGCTTCCGCCACGTTTTCACCACCTCACGGCCGTTTGCAGCACCCGCCCGCACGATAAGGACGGCACAGCACAGAAGAGAAGGTATGCAAATGAAGAAACCCCTGACGGCAAATGCAGTCAGGGGTTCGGAATGGGTGTCTGGCAGTGACCTACTTTCACATGGGTATCCACACTATCATCGGCGCTGAGTCGTTTCACGGTCCTGTTCGGGATGGGAAGGCGTGGGACCAACTCGCTATGGCCGCCAGACGTAAACTGTACAAATCGGTAAGCCGTCCGAATTACTTGAATTCAGAACCAACAATCAATATTCGGTAATGTTTGTATCGTATCCTGTCAGGATACAGTAAGCTTTCATCTGAAGTTCTTCAAATGATAGAGTCAAGCCTCACGAGCAATTAGTATCGGTTAGCTGCACGCATTACTGCGCTTCCACACCCGACCTATCAACGTCCTGGTCTCGAACGACTCTTTAGTGCGGTTAAACCGCAAGGGAAGTCTCATCTTCAGGCGAGTTTCGCGCTTAGATGCTTTCAGCGCTTATCTCTTCCGAACTTAGCTACCCGGCGATGCGACTGGCGTCACAACCGGTACACCAGAGGTTCGTCCACTCCGGTCCTCTCGTACTAGGAGCAGCCCCCGTCAAACTTCCAACGCCCACTGCAGATAGGGACCAAACTGTCTCACGACGTTTTAAACCCAGCTCACGTACCACTTTAAATGGCGAACAGCCATACCCTTGGGACCGACTACAGCCCCAGGATGTGATGAGCCGACATCGAGGTGCCAAACTCCGCCGTCGATATGAACTCTTGGGCGGAATCAGCCTGTTATCCCCGGAGTACCTTTTATCCGTTGAGCGATGGCCCTTCCATACAGAACCACCGGATCACTATGTCCTGCTTTCGCACCTGCTCGACTTGTCGGTCTCGCAGTTAAGCTACCTTTTGCCATTGCACTATCAGTCCGATTTCCGACCGGACCTAGGTAACCTTCGAACTCCTCCGTTACTCTTTGGGAGGAGACCGCCCCAGTCAAACTGCCTACCATGCACGGTCCCCGATCCGGATGACGGACCTGGGTTAGAACCTCAAAGACACCAGGGTGGTATTTCAAGGACGGCTCCACAGAAACTGGCGTCTCTGCTTCTAAGCCTCCCACCTATCCTACACAAGTGACTTCAAAGTCCAATGCAAAGCTACAGTAAAGGTTCACGGGGTCTTTCCGTCTAGCAGCGGGGAGATTGCATCTTCACAACCATTTCAACTTCGCTGAGTCTCGGGAGGAGACAGTGTGGCCATCGTTACGCCATTCGTGCGGGTCGGAACTTACCCGACAAGGAATTTCGCTACCTTAGGACCGTTATAGTTACGGCCGCCGTTTACTGGGGCTTCGATCCGATGCTTGCACATCTTCAATTAACCTTCCAGCACCGGGCAGGCGTCACACCCTATACGTCCACTTTCGTGTTAGCAGAGTGCTGTGTTTTTAATAAACAGTCGCAGCCACCGATTCTCTGCGACCCTCCAATGCTTACAGAGCAAGTCTTTCACATCGAAGGGCATACCTTCTCCCGAAGTTACGGTATCAATTTGCCGAGTTCCTTCTCCCGAGTTCTCTCAAGCGCCTTAGAATTCTCATCCTGCCCACCTGTGTCGGTTTGCGGTACGGTTCTGATTTAGCTGAAGCTTAGTGGCTTTTCCTGGAAGCGTGGTATCGGTTACTTCATGTCCGTAGACACTCGTCATCACTTCTCGGTGTTAAGAAGACCCGGATTTGCCTAAGTCTTCCACCTACCGGCTTAAACAAGCTATTCCAACAGCTTGCTAACCTAACCTTCTCCGTCCCCACATCGCACTAAATCAAAGTACGGGAATATTAACCCGTTTCCCATCGACTACGCATTTCTGCCTCGCCTTAGGGGCCGACTCACCCTACGCCGATGAACGTTGCGTAGGAAACCTTGGGCTTTCGGCGAGCGGGCTTTTCACCCGCTTTATCGCTACTCATGTCAACATTCGCACTTCTGATACCTCCAGCAACCTTCTCAAGTCACCTTCATCGGCCTACAGAACGCTCCCCTACCATGCACTAGGTGCATCCGCAGCTTCGGTTATAGATTTGAGCCCCGTTACATCTTCCGCGCAGGACGACTCGACCAGTGAGCTATTACGCTTTCTTTAAATGATGGCTGCTTCTAAGCCAACATCCTGGCTGTCTGGGCCTTCCCACTTCGTTTACCACTTAATCTATCATTTGGGACCTTAGCTGGCGGTCTGGGTTGTTTCCCTCTCGACAACGGACGTTAGCACCCGCTGTCTGTCTCCCATGATTGCACTTTCCGGTATTCTTAGTTTGCCATGGGTTGGTAAGTCGCAATGACCCCCTAGCCATAACAGTGCTTTACCCCCGGAAGTGATACATGAGGCACTACCTAAATAGTTTTCGGGGAGAACCAGCTATCTCCGAGTTTGTTTAGCCTTTCACCCCTATCCACAGCTCATCCCCGCATTTTGCAACATGCGTGGGTTCGGACCTCCAGTACCTGTTACGGCACCTTCATCCTGGCCATGGATAGATCACTCGGTTTCGGGTCTACACCCAGCAACTCAGCGCCCTATTAAGACTCGGTTTCCCTACGCCTCCCCTATCCGGTTAAGCTCGCTACTGAATGTAAGTCGTTGACCCATTATACAAAAGGTACGCAGTCACCCAATTAATAGGCTCCCACTGTTTGTATGCATCAGGTTTCAGGTTCTATTTCACTCCCCTCCCGGGGTTCTTTTCGCCTTTCCCTCACGGTACTGGTTCACTATCGGTCGATGATGAGTATTTAGCCTTGGAGGATGGTCCCCCCATCTTCGGACAGGATTCCACGTGTCCCGCCCTACTTTTCGTATACTTAGTACCACCAATTTGCTTTCGAATACGGGGCTGTCACCCACTATGGCCAAGCTTCCCAGCTTGTTCTTCTAGCATATCGGTTATTATATACAGGCTCCTCCGCGTTCGCTCGCCACTACTTACGGAATCTCGGTTGATTTCTTTTCCTCCGGGTACTTAGATGGTTCAGTTCTCCGGGTTCGCTTCGCTTATCCTATGTATTCAGATAAGGATACCGTACAGAATACGGTGGGTTTCCCCATTCGGACATCACCGGATCATAGCTTTATTGCCAGCTCCCCGATGCTTTTCGCAGGCTTACACGTCCTTCGTCGCCTATCATCGCCAAGGCATCCACCTGATGCACTTATTCACTTGACTCTATCATTTCAAGAACCTCTCTGACTTCGTTGTTTCGGCGTTGACTACCTACGCAACTTGAAGTCTCTACTTTGACAAAGCTTACTGCTTGTTGTGTACCGAACTGTGCCTTTTGTATTTCACAGTCCGGTCGATACAATCATCACCCAAATACTGTTCGTTTACTCCCTACTATTTAAAGTAGTAAGTAATCTGTTGCATCAGCTTACTTACAGGGTAAACCAACATTTTCTTTGTTTGTTGATTTCGGCTTTCCAATTTGTTAAAGATCGTATGCTTAGAAGATTTTTTTCTTCACTTCGCAAATCAAAACGAGCTAGCTATTATAGCACTTGACTTGTTAAAGTCAATAAACTTGTTAAGTATACTTTACTTAATATACTTAACCAGCCAACTTGTTTTGATTTGGGAAGTGGTGGAGGCAAACGGGATCGAACCGATGACCCCCTGCTTGCAAAGCAGGTGCTCTACCAACTGAGCTATGCCCCCATTGTAGATGGCTCAACCTAACCTGTCGTTTGGTGGGTCTGGGAGGACTTGAACCTCCGACCCCACGCTTATCAAGCGTGTGCTCTAACCAGCTGAGCTACAAACCCAAGGCCTTTGTTTTCTTCCTTGCTTCTTTAAATACAGTTTACCGATAAGTGTGAGTACAACCAAACCTCTTTTTCTCTAGAAAGGAGGTGATCCAGCCGCAGGTTCCCCTACGGCTACCTTGTTACGACTTCACCCCAGTCATGAAGCATACCGTGGTAAGCGGGCTCCTTGCGGTTACCCTACCTACTTCTGGTATCCCCCACTCCCATGGTGTGACGGGCGGTGTGTACAAGACCCGGGAACGTATTCACCGCAGTATGCTGACCTGCGATTACTAGCGATTCCGACTTCATGCACTCGAGTTGCAGAGTGCAATCCGGACTACGATCGGTTTTGTGAGATTGGCTCCACCTCGCGGCTTGGCTACCCTCTGTACCGACCATTGTATGACGTGTGAAGCCCTGGTCATAAGGGCCATGAGGACTTGACGTCATCCCCACCTTCCTCCGGTTTGTCACCGGCAGTCTCATTAGAGTGCCCAACTTAATGATGGCAACTAATGACAAGGGTTGCGCTCGTTGCGGGACTTAACCCAACATCTCACGACACGAGCTGACGACAGCCATGCAGCACCTGTGTTACGGCTCCCGAAGGCACTCCTCCGTCTCCGGAGGATTCCGTACATGTCAAGACCAGGTAAGGTTCTTCGCGTTGCATCGAATTAATCCACATCATCCACCGCTTGTGCGGGTCCCCGTCAATTCCTTTGAGTTTTAATCTTGCGACCGTACTCCCCAGGCGGTCAATTTCACGCGTTAGCTACGCTACTAAGCAATCAAGTTGCCCAACAGCTAATTGACATCGTTTAGGGCGTGGACTACCAGGGTATCTAATCCTGTTTGCTACCCACGCTTTCGAGCATGAACGTCAGTATTATCCCAGGGGGCTGCCTTCGCCATCGGTATTCCTCCACATCTCTACGCATTTCACTGCTACACGTGGAATTCTACCCCCCTCTGACATACTCTAGTCACCCAGTTCAGAACGCAGTTCCCAGGTTGAGCCCGGGGATTTCACATCCTGCTTAAGTAACCGTCTGCGCTCGCTTTACGCCCAGTAATTCCGATTAACGCTCGCACCCTACGTATTACCGCGGCTGCTGGCACGTAGTTAGCCGGTGCTTATTCTTCAGGTACCGTCATCAGTCATGGATATTAGCCACAACCTTTTCTTCCCTGACAAAAGTCCTTTACAACCCGAAGGCCTTCTTCAGACACGCGGCATGGCTGGATCAGGCTTGCGCCCATTGTCCAAAATTCCCCACTGCTGCCTCCCGTAGGAGTCTGGGCCGTGTCTCAGTCCCAGTGTGGCGGATCATCCTCTCAGACCCGCTACTGATCGTCGCCTTGGTAGGCCTTTACCCCACCAACTAGCTAATCAGATATTGGCCGCTCGAATAACGCAAGGCCCGAAGGTCCCCTGCTTTCCTCCTCAGAGCGTATGCGGTATTAGCTTACCTTTCGGCAAGTTATCCCCCATTACTCGGTACGTTCCAATATATTACTCACCCGTTCGCCACTCGCCACCCAAGAAGCAAGCTTCTCTGTGCTGCCGTCCGACTTGCATGTGTAAAGCATGCCGCCAGCGTTCAATCTGAGCCAGGATCAAACTCTTATGTTCAATCTCTAACTTTTTAACTTCTGGTCTGCTTCAAAGAAACCGACAAAAATTTTATCTTGTCTGTTTTTGTCGCAGTGTGAGGCTCAATTGCACTCACACTTATCGGTAATCTGTTTGTTAAAGAGCGGAGCAGAATTATACACCACCAAAACATCTTGTCAATACCCGGCCTCAAAAAACTTAAAACCAATCATCAACTGTGGTATAATCTTCTGTTCTTTTTGCTTCACCGCGTCAGCAGCGAAGAACCGAACTATACGCCAACAAAAAACAATCGTCAACCAAAAAAACGGAAAATCCCTTCCTTAAATATTTAACTTGTTATTTTATATTTAAATTTAATTAATAATTCACATTCATTTTTAAATTTATTTCTACAGTTTTACTTCAATTACTTTGGTAATTTAGACAATCATCATTCGACACTTAATTAAATATAGATTATACAAAGGATGATTTGGTATGATTTGTGCCAAAATGTTTCTTTGGGATTTTGAATATGTCTGTTTATACAATGGTATCGGATGATGATATTAAATCGTTTCTAGATTTATATGATTTAGGGGCATTTATATCTTTGCAAGGTATTGCTCAAGGTATTACAAATAGCAATTATTTCTTAACCACAGCTTCCGGTCGTTTTGTTTTAACCATTTTCGAAGCGCTGAAACAAGAAGAATTACCTTTTTTCTTACTGCTTAAACAGCACTTAAGCAAACAAGGTGTTGCCTGTCCTAAGCCTATACAAAAAAAAGACGGTCACTTTGACTCTACATTATTGGGCAAACCCGCATGCTTAGTCTCTTGCCTCAAAGGGAGTGACACAAGTTGGCCGTCTGAAACACAATGCTTTAATGTCGGTGCCATGTTGGCCAAGATGCACATAGCAGGTCAAGATTTTCCAATTAAAATGGAGAATCCCCGAGGACATCAATGGTGGTATGATGCTAGCAAAAAGCTTGAAACTGTTATGGATGAGCAAGACTCCTTACTGCTACAGGAAGAGATTTCTTTTTTAAGCAAATTTCAAGATCATAAACTTCCCTCGGGCATTATTCACGCAGATTTATTTAAAGATAATGTGTTACTTGATGGAGAAAAGGTAGCAGGATTTATTGATTTTTACTATGCCTGCCATGGCAACTTCATGTACGACCTAGCTATTGCCGTAAACGATTGGGCAAGAACTTCCGAAAACACACTCAATAAAGACTTGGAACGTGCTTTCTTGGAAGGATATGAAAGTATCCGAGCTATTTCTAATGAGGAAAAACAATATTATCCAATTGCACAACGCGCCGGGTGCATCCGGTTTTGGGTTTCCCGATTGCTGGACTTCCACTTTCCTGTCGAGGGCGAGTTAACTTTTATTAAAGATCCTAACGCCTTTAGGGATTTACTGCTAAATCTACGTTCACAATCCGAACTCAATAATTCTAAGTAATAAAAATCGCAGCCTGAAACCTTTGCAAAATTCCCCGCAATCCCCTAAATTCCCTCCCAAGACATTTAGGGGATTTTTCATGAGCACCTTCTTTCAGCAAACCGCCCAAGCTATGATTGCAAACACATCGGCCGCTTCCCCCTGTTGAAGTTGGAGCAGGTGATTGATTGGCAACCGATCGAGCATTACCTCAACCATCAAAGAACCCGTTACCTTCGAGACCACCGCGGTCGTCCAGCTTATCCCCTGCTGTCCATGTTCAAAGCCGTTTTACTCGGCCAATGGCACAGCCTTTCCGATCCCGAACTCGAACACAGCCTCATTACCCGCATCGATTTCCATCTGTTTTGCCGTTTTGACGAACTGAGCATCCCCGATCACAGCACCTTATGCCGTTACCGCAACCGGCCGGCGCAAGACAACACCTTGGCCGAATTACTGGATCTGATTAACCGCCAACTGACTGACAAGGGTTTAAAAGTAGAGAAAGCATCCGCCGCCATCGTTGACGCTACCATTATTCAGACGGCCGGCGGCAAACAGCGTCAGGCCATAGAAGTGGATGACGAAGGGAAGGTCAACAGCCAAACCACACCGAGTAAAGACAGCGATGCCCGTTGGGTAAAGAAAGACGGCCGCTTCCATCCGGGCTACAAACAACATACCCGTACCGATGCGGAAGGCTATATTGAGAAACTGCACATCACTGCCGCCAATGCCCATGAGTGCAAACACCTGCTGCCTTTGTTGGAAGGCCTAGTCAAAGGCACGACTGTCTATGCCGATAAAGGCTACGACAGTATGGAAAACCGGCAACATCTGGAAGAACATCAGTTGCGGGACGGCATCATGTGCAAATCCCACCGCAACCGGCCGCTGACGGAAGCGCAAACCAAACGTAACCGACACTTATCGAAAACCCGTTATGTGGTCGAACAAAGCTTTGGTACGTTGCACCGCAAATTCCGCTATGGACGGGCAGCCTATTTCGGGTTGGGCAAAGTGAGGGCGCAAAGCCACCTGAAGGCGATGTGTGTGAACCTGTTGAAGGCGGCCAACAGGCTACGTGCGCCTGTTGCCATCTGAAAGGCAGCTCAGATACCCGATTATCGGGTATTTGAGGGGAATAAAGGGGATATTTAGAACGGAAAACAGCCGAAATCCTGTGTTTGGGTTTCGGCTGTTGGGTAAAGGGGCTATTTTGCAAAGGTCTCGGCCTTTTTATATGAATAAACTCAATTATTCGAACTTACCTGATTAACTATTTGCTGTTACGGGCATATTTTTCAAAAATATCATCAATTAATCTATCTGCTTGTGCCCAATCAATACCCGGCAATTCCTGCACATAAGACTGATTAGGAACTTCTACCAGCATTTTTGCAGAACCATCTTTAATGGCAGTATTTATGGTGACATTCATACTCAAACCGGATTTGAGTGGATAAGCCTGCAATTCTTTTTGCTGTAACGCAATACGAACAGAAATTAATGACATCTCAGGCAGCTTTTTTTGCTTTAAATGATGATTACTGGAAAAACCAACTACCTTCCCTGTATAGACAATTTCGCTACCATATAAGTCTGCCGTAATCTCTGCAGCCTGCCCCATTCTGACTTGACTCAGTTGTTTGGGATTTAAAAATGCATTAACCCACAAGCCCTGTTGGGCAAACAGCTTCATAACAGGTTCGCCAGCCGAAATTCTTTGCCCCGCCTGAATCCCATATACACTAACCTGCCCGTCTATAGGGGCTCTAATTTGCGTATATTGGAGATTTAGCCAAGCTTTTTTCAAATTATTGACAGCTGCTTGAATTTCGGGCTGATTACGTATACCAAGCCCACCTGAAAAACCCGTTTTCTTGGCTTGCTCTTCTGCTTCAGCAATTCTTAAAGATGCTTGGGCTTGCACTACCGCCGCTCTTGCATGGCTCAATTCTTCGTTTGAAATCGCCTCCGTTCCCAATAATGATTCACGACGACGCAAATTGGCTTGAGCTCTTGCCAGATCTGCCTTATGGGCCAAAACATTAGCTCTCAATTTCGACAAAGAAGCTGTTTTACCTTTATTCGCCTGTATTTCTTTAATCAAAACATTTTGAGCATCTTCATAGGCCGTCTGAAATTCCGTGTCATCCAATACCAATAACAAATCATTCTTTTTAACCTTACTTCCGTCATTCGCAACAATTTTTTTCACCACTCCGGATGCCTGGGGAATTACATAGGCAGAAGGGCCTGCAACATAGGCTTTATGGGTCGAGGCTTTATTTTTTTCCATCAAAAAATAATAAAGCACAATACCCAAACCTATTGCTATCGCCAACAAAACTGTAACTGCAAAACTGCGTTTTGAAGAAGATACGCTTTTTCTTGATTGCTTATAATCAAATTGAGAAGAATTTTTACCCGAATTCGAATCCATATTTAATGTCTCCTAGGATTACATTCAGTTTTTTTAATAAATTTATTGAACGCAGATGTCAATAGTAAATCAGAAGCTGCCGCCCAACTGTAAATACAAATTGCTCCATGACTGAAGCAACTCTTTTCTCGTATCCACCAACTTCATCTTGAGCGTTAATGCTTCGGCCTGATATTTGTCATAAGCCAATTTGTTTTCCAACCCTGCCTGAAAACGCTGCTGCAACAAACGCACCCTCTTTTCTGCACTACCCAATACCTGAATTTGAAGTTTTTCCTGATATTTCAACATATTGTATTCATTAACAGCATCTGTAGCAACACGCATTGCATTCAGCACTACTTGTTCGTAGTGCGAAATTTGTTCGTTATAAGGCATTCTTTTTAACTGCTGCCACAACTTACCGCTTTCTGCCGACTGCCTGTTATTTACAGAATCCCCATCAGAATATACATGTTCAGTAAAATCAAATTTATTCTGCTGGTTTAATAATATATCCGATGTTGAATTCCAATTTTTAGACACTTTCAACAAATCCTTATTATGCTGTTTTCCTTTTAACAAGACTTGTTGGAATAAAGCAATATCAGGTCGCTGCGACAATAAACCTACTTTAATCTTGGCAACATTCAATTCAGACGGCAAAACCTGCTTTTTCGGTTGGAAATCATATAAAGAATGCGGCGGCAATCCACACAAAACAGCCAAGCTATGTCTAATCGACATTACCTTGCGTTCAAGCCCGATACTCTCAACCAACATTTGTTGATAACGGGTTTCTTCCGCATAAAGCTCATTACTTGCCATAATTCCTGCATTGCGGCGTTGTTGCAATAGTTTTTGATTGTCTTTTGACAAAGCCATCTGCATTTTCAGCAGCCTCTGCTTCTCCATTAAAGCCTGCCATTCTGTGTATTTCGAAAAAACAGTATGCGCCATAAGCTGGCGCAATTGCAGGTATTCGTAAAACCAGGCTGCCTGTTGTGCAGAAGATACTTGAAAATAAGCATTATCCTGCTTGGAAAAAGCTAAAAAAGTTTGCTGATCGATTTTTTCAGACGACACACTCTGATGACCGGTCAAACCGCCTTTCGGCACAGTAATATCGACAATTTCAAAATTCGGCATGATTTCTGCCTGCTGCAGGCGCATTTTCATCAGCCGGATATCCTGAGCCCCAAATAAAGCCCGTTCAACCAATCTATTGAGTGATTTATCTTTTAACGGAACCCACCATCCTCTTTCCGAAGACAACATGGCATTTTTATCAAGCAAAAAATGCGCCGCTGATTCCTCCAACGGCGCAGGTTTATTGTTTGATGCACATGCAGTCAAAAGGGACAGCGCCAATATTCCCGCGCCGAATGCCAATGAATACTTCATCGCAACTACCCTGAATAAATTGGTAATTATCACATCCTAAAGTCAGAATCAATTGCCCAATTTAGTTAACAATTGGGTTAACAGATCTTCCAAGCGGTCGTATTCTTCTTCAGAGAAATTATTCCAAACCTCGCCGCTGTTGCTGGAAACTTTAGGCCAAACCTGACGAATAAACGATTCGCCATCTTCAGTCAATTTTAAAACGATTTGACGACGGTCTTGCTGGTTGATATGACGCTCAACCCAACCCTTTTCAACCATTTCATCCGACAAGCGTGTTGCGCTGGTACGGGTCAGATCCATCAAATCACTTAAGCGGGACGGCAAGATTTCGCTATTCGGGCTTGCATAGACAGCCATCATAGCAAACCACAGGTTTTCATTAATGCCGAATTCTTTCAAGCCTTCGTTTAAGTGCCCGCTCAAACGCTCTGTTACGATACGGAGCAAACGTGCCAATTGAGCTTGCTGAGTAGAGAAACCTGGCAATCTCTGAGAAATAAGATTCAATACATCATTGAGTTCGTTTTGTGAAAATTTCATTATTTTGTTCTCAACCAAATAAAATGCTATTTAAATATTATGTCTTTATTTATAAGACGTTACCCATAATATGACTCTTAGATTTAAACCGAACGTTTAAAAATATTCAGCTTATCTCTTGACTGATATATTAAACAAAATGGTCAATTAAATTACTAAAACCAGACAATCGGCTTACAGTCATTACAAACGGCTTATTAGTGGTTTGAGATAACAACAAACCAGCCAACGGGCTATTATTGATACCGATTATCTTCATTTACAGACACTAAATTTTATTTTGATAACAAATCTCCAATAATTTGTGTCCCAAACATGACTTGAAAACCAAAACAACACATAAAAAACAAAAAACTCCTAATTTATGCAATACAAAATAATTTTCTTGAATTAAAATAGCGTTTTCTACTGTGGTTCGAAAACCTCCCACATTAAAAAACTAAGGAATTGATTATGACCCGCAATACCGAAGAATTGTCCGGACTTACACTGCTCGGCAATCAAAACACCTTATATAAGACAAGCTACGCTCCAGAAGTTCTGGAAACATTTGAAAATAAACATTTAGATAATGATTATTTTGTAAAATTTATTTGCCCGGAGTTCACCAGTTTATGCCCGATGACCGGACAGCCGGATTTCGCAACCATCCATATCCGTTACATTCCGGATATTAAAATGGTTGAAAGCAAGTCTTTAAAACTTTATCTATTCAGCTTCCGCAACCATGGGGACTTTCATGAAGATTGTGTCAACATTATCATGAAAGACTTAATCAGAATCATGCAGCCGAAATACATCGAAGTGTTCGGCGAATTCACACCCAGAGGCGGTATCGCCATCCATCCTTTTGCCAATTACGGAAAGCCGGAAACCGGCTTTGAAGCATTGGCACGCGAACGTCTGTTTGCGCACGATATGCAATAACTTGCTTTCTTAAATTAACAATTAAATAAGTATCCTTATATTTTTCAGACGGCCTGTTATGCTGAAATATTTCAGGCCGTCTGAACATTTTTCCTGAAAGAAACACCATGTATCGTTTTTCTACACAGCAACAGCACAAAGCTTTGCTTTGGCTGAGTTTTTTCCATATCCTCATTATTGCCGCCAGCAATTATCTCGTTCAGTTTCCGTTTGAATTATTCGGGTTCCACACGACATGGGGCGCATTTACTTTTCCCTTTATCTTTTTAACCACCGACCTAACCGTCCGCATTTTCGGCAGACAATTGGCCCGTAAAATTATTTTTTGGGTGATGTTTCCTGCGCTTTTGCTTTCTTATGTTGTGTCGGTTTTATTTACGGAAGGCAATTGGTCGGGCTGGCAGCAGCTTGCTGCGTTCAATACTTTTGTAGGCCGTATCGCACTCGCCAGTTTCTGCGCCTATATTTTCGGGCAATTGCTGGATATCGCCGTTTTCGACCGTTTACGCCGTCTGAAATCTTGGTGGATCGCACCGACTGCTTCAACATTCATCGGTAATGCTTTGGATACGCTGCTGTTTTTCGCTATCGCTTTTTACGCGAGCTCAGATGCGTTCATGGCAGAGCATTGGCCCGAAATCGCTTTTGTGGATTATTTGTTCAAGCTGGCTATCTGTACGCTGTTTTTCGTACCGGCCTATGGTTTGCTGTTGAAGTTTTTAACTGTCAAACTGACTTCTTTAAACCATCCCAAACCTCAACCAAGCTGATGCCAACCTTTTTTAGGGCTATAAAAAAGGCCGTCTGAAATTTTCAGACGGCCTTTTTAACAAACTATACTTAACCGAAGAAGCCCATTTTCACTTCTATCAGTTTTTCCAATTCTCTCAACACTCTGCGGCGGGATACGAAGAAAATAATATGGTCGCCATCTTCCATAACAACATTTTCCTTATGTCCCATAATCACTTCGTCACCTCTAACTAAAGCGGCAAAATGGCAGCCGGAAGGCCATTTGATATCAGACACCCGACGCCCGACCAACGCGGACGTATGTTTGTCGCCATGCACAATTACCTCAATGGCCTCAGCCGTGCCGCGCCGCAACGGATGCACCGCCACTACGTCTCCTCGGCGAACGTGAGCCAAAATCGAGCCGATGGTAATCAGATGGGGAGAAACCACAATATCGATTTTGTTACCTTCCAGCAAATCGACATAGCTGGAACGGTTCACAATGGTAATAACGCGCTTGGCTCCTAAATTTTTTGCCAACAGGCTCGACATAATATTGTTTTCGTCATCATTGGTCAGTGCGCAGAAGACATCAATTTCATCAATATATTCTTCGGTCAGCAGGCTTTCGTCGGTTGCCGAACCGTTCAACACCAAGGCATTATCCAAATTTTCCGCCAACCACTCGGCACGGTGGTGGTTAAATTCGATAATCTTAATATCGTATTGCGATTCCATTTGCTTGGCCAAGCGGTAGCCGATATTACCGCCGCCGGCAATCATCACGCGGCGTGTTCTATGCTCGGTCGGACGCAGTTCACGCATAATGACTTTTACATTTTCCGCCGCTGCAACAAAACAAACTTCATCACCCTCGACAATCACGGTTTTCGCCGTCGGCACAATCAAACGGTTATTGCGGTAGATCGCACTGATTTGGCAATCCACACCATCGGGCAAATGGCTGTTGATTTGCGAAATTTCCTTGTTAACCAGCAAACCGCCATGGTGTGCCTGCAGAATAACCATACAGGCTTTTTCATCGGCAAAACGCAAAACCTGCAAAGCACTGGTATAGCTCAGCAACCCGGCCAAACGCTCGGTAACCAACTGCTCCGGGCTGATGGATTCGGTAACCTGAAACCAAGACAAAGCATCGCCGACACCGCCGTCTTCGGTTGCAAATTCCAAATAATCGGAAGAGCGGACCCTTGCCAAGCGGCTTGGAATATTGAATAAGTCTCCGGCAATCTTACAGGCTACCAGATTGGTTTCATCGCTTCGCGTCAATGCCAGCAGCAAATCCGCATCACCAGCTCCCGCTTTTTCCAGCACCACGGGAGAAGCACCATTACCCTGAATGGTTTGCACATCCAACCTGCTGCTCAAGTGCCGCAACGCATTTTCATCAATATCGATAATCGTCACATCGTTATTCGGCATGGCTGCAAGATTCTGCGCCACCGTCGAACCGACCTGACCGCTACCCAAAATCAGTATTTTCATAAAACCTGTCAGACTCAAAACGAATGACGCTTATTGTAAAACAAAACCGCCCCGACCGTATGCTTGAATATTCCCGCACAGGCCGTCTGAAAATTTCAGACGGCCTGTCGATTAAAGTGATACAGACAGATTCAGTTAAGATATGTACACATGCTGAATAAAGTGTTTAAATAGCAACCGATTACACACAACAACAATCAGACCGCCCCAAACGGCGGCAAACAAACTGCAAGGAACACAACCATGACCGTTATCAAACAAGAAGACTTCATTCAAAGCATTGCCGATGCTTTCCAATTCATCAGCTACTACCACCCCGTCGATTACATCCAAGCCTTATATAAAGCGTGGCAGAAAGAAGAAAACCCTGCCGCTAAAGATGCGATGACGCAGATTCTGGTCAACAGCCGCATGTGTGCCGAAGGCCGCCGCCCCATCTGCCAAGATACCGGCATTGCCACCGTGTTTTTAAAAGTGGGCATGAACGTGCAATGGGACGCGCAAATGAGCGTGCAGGAAATGGTCAACGAAGGCGTACGCCGCGCCTACACCCACCCCGACAACACTTTACGCGCCTCGGTTTTGGCCGACCCTGCCGGCAAACGCCAAAACACCAAAGACAACACGCCGGCTGTAATCCACATGGAAATCGTAGCGGGCGATAAAGTGGAAGTAACCTGCGCGGCCAAAGGCGGCGGTTCGGAGAACAAATCCAAACTCGCCATGCTCAATCCTTCCGATTCGATTGTCGATTGGGTGCTGAAAACCATCCCCACAATGGGCGCAGGTTGGTGCCCGCCCGGCATCTTGGGCATCGGCATCGGCGGCACGCCCGAAAAAGCGGCTTTATTGGCGAAAGAATCGCTGATGAGCCACGTCGATATTCACGAATTGCAGGAAAAAGCCGCTTCGGGCGCGGAACTCTCCACCACCGAAGCCCTGCGTTTGGAATTGTTTGAAAAAGTGAACGCGTTGGGCATCGGCGCACAAGGCTTGGGCGGCCTGACTACCGTTCTCGACGTCAAAATCTTGGATTACCCCACCCACGCCGCATCCAAACCTGTGGCTATGATTCCGAACTGCGCCGCCACCCGCCACGTTGAATTTGAGTTGGACGGCTCCGGCCCCGTGAAACTCGACCCGCCTTCATTGGAAGACTGGCCGGACATCACATACAGCCCCGACAACGGCAAGCGCGTAGACGTAAACAAGCTCACCAAAGAAGAAGTTGCCACTTGGAAAATGGGCGATGTGCTGTTGCTCAACGGCAAAATCTACACCGGCCGCGATGCCGCCCACAAACGCATGGCCGATATGCTCAACAAAGGCGAAAAACTGCCGGTCGATTTCACCGACAAACTGATTTACTACGTCGGCCCGGTTGACCCCGTGCGCGACGAAGTAGTCGGCCCCGCCGGCCCCACCACCGCCACCCGCATGGACAAATTCACCCGCCAAATGCTGGAGCAAACCGGCTTACTCGGCATGATCGGCAAATCCGAACGCGGTGCCGCCGCCTGCGAAGCCATTGCCGACAACAAAGCGGTTTACCTGATGGCGGTAGGCGGTTCGGCCTACTTGGTGGCCAAAGCCATTAAAGAAGCCAAAGTGGTGGCCTTTGAAGACTTGGGTATGGAAGCGATTTACGAATTTGAAGTGAAAGACATGCCCGTAACCGTGGCGGTGGACAGCAGCGGCCAATCCGTGCACGCCATCGCGCCGAAACAATGGCAGGCGAAAATCGGTTTGATTCCTGTTGAAGCCTAAACCGCTTTTGTTTACATTAAAGGCCGTCTGAATATTTTTCAGACGGCCTTTATCATTGACTGCAAAGGAGAAAATCATGCCAGTTACAAAAGGATTCCAAGCACTGGTTAACGAAGCCATGAGCCAAATCACCACGCACAGCGTGGAAGAAGCCCGCCGCCGTGCCGAATCGGGAAAAGCTACCTTAATCGACATCCGCGACATCCGCGAACTCGAACACAGCGGCAGGGTACCGAATGCGTTTCATGCGCCGCGCGGAATGCTCGAATTTTGGGTTGATCCCGAATCGCCCTACCACAAACCGGTTTTTGCCAACGAAGATACCGAGTTTATCTTGTTTTGCGGTGCCGGCTGGCGCAGCGCCTTAGCTACCAAAACCCTACAAGATATGGGCATGACCAATGTTTCCCACATTGACGGCGGTTTTGCGGCATGGAAGGAAAGCAACTCCCCAATAGAGAAAAAATAACGTATAATCAAAATACTAAAATCAATCAGGCCGTCTGAAGATTTTCAGACGGCCTATTTAAACCCTTTATTTATTAACAAACACAATTGAAAATAAATTATCAATTTAAAATATAAATTTTTAATCAGTTTCATAGTTTTAATAGCTAAAATTTTAATGTATAGTTAGCTCCATAGAAAAAAACAAAAGAAATACAGCCACAATCCAAAACACGGAAGGCCTGTCGCAAGACAATTGTTTTTACGCTTTCAAACAAATTAACGATATAACTTATTGCTGAAAGGAGCAAACCATGTCCAAATGTCCCGTAACCCATTTAACCATGAACAACGGCGCGCCCGTTGTCGACAACCAAAACAGCCTCACCGCCGGCCCGCGCGGCCCCTTGTTGGCGCAAGATTTGTGGCTGAACGAAAAACTGGCGAACTTCGTGCGCGAAGTGATTCCCGAGCGTCGTATGCACGCTAAAGGTTCCGGTGCTTTCGGTACGTTCACCGTTACCCACGACATCACTCAATACACCAAAGCCAAAATTTTCAGCCAAGTAGGCAAAAAAACCGAAATGTTCGCCCGCTTTACCACAGTAGCCGGTGAGCGCGGTGCGGCCGATGCCGAGCGCGACATCCGCGGTTTCGCCTTGAAGTTCTACACTGAAGAAGGCAACTGGGATATGGTGGGTAACAACACGCCCGTATTCTTCATGCGTGACCCGCGTAAATTCCCCGACTTGAACAAAGCGGTAAAACGCGATCCGCGTACCAATATGCGTTCCGCCACCAACAACTGGGACTTCTGGACTCTTCTGCCCGAAGCCTTCCACCAAGTAACCGTTGTGATGAGCGACCGCGGTATTCCTGCTTCTTACCGTCACATGCACGGTTTCGGCAGCCATACTTACAGCTTCATTAATGCACAAAACGAGCGTTTCTGGGTGAAATTCCATTTCCGTACCCAACAAGGCATTAAAAACCTGACTAACGAAGAAGCTGCCGCAATCATTGCCAATGACCGCGAAAGCCATCAGCGCGACCTGTATGAGTCTATCGAGAAAGGCGATTTCCCGAAATGGACCATGTATATCCAAGTGATGCCTGAAGCAGATGCCGAAAAAGTGCCTTACCATCCGTTTGACTTGACCAAAGTATGGCCAAAAGGCGATTACCCGCTGATCGAAGTAGGTGAGTTCGAGCTGAACCGCAACCCTGAAAACTTCTTTGCCGATGTTGAGCAATCTGCCTTTGCACCGAGCAATCTGGTTCCCGGTATCAGCGTATCTCCCGACCGCATGTTGCAAGCCCGCTTGTTTAACTATGCCGACGCACAGCGTTACCGCTTGGGTGTGAACCACCATCAAATTCCGGTGAACGCACCGCGTTGCCCCGTACACAGCAATGCCCGCGACGGTCAAGGCCGTGTTGACGGCAACTACGGCAGCACCCTGCATTACGAGCCGAACAGCTTCGGCCAATGGCAAGACCAAGCCCAATACGCCGAGCCGCCTTTGAAAATCAACGGTGATGCGGCACATTGGAACTACCGCGAAGACGACGCAGACTACTTCAGCCAACCGCGCGCGCTGTTCAACCTGATGAGCTGCGAACAAAAAGAAACCCTGTTCAAAAACACTGCCGCGGGTATGGGCGATGCGCTGGACTTCATCAAATACCGCCACATCCGCAACTGCTACGCTTGCGACCCGGCTTACGGCGAAGGCGTTGCCAAAGCACTGGGCATGACTGTGGCCGACGCGATGGCTGCCTACAAAACCGACCCGGCCATGGGCCAACCCGGTTTGCTCGACTTCAGCGACTACAAAGCATAAGCCGTTGCATAGTTTGAAACCTTATTGAATTAAGGTTGATTGGAAAGGCCGTCTGAACATTTCAGACGGCCTTTGGCGTTGCAATAGCAATCCCGTAGGGCGGGCATCCCTGCCCGCCGTTTGCTTTGTTAAACCAAGATAATCCGAAAGGCCGTCTGAAAAGAAAATTCCATACTTTCAGACGGCCTTTGGCTTTGCAACCTCGTAGGGCGGGCATCCCTGCCCGCCGTTTGCTTGATGATTCAAACCAAGTAAGAGACAGGCAGGGATATCCAAACACAAATAGGAGAGGCCGTCTGAAAATTGGTTGATGAGTTTTCAAACGGATTCAGACGGCCTCTCGTCTTTTGGATATTTTGTTTGCTGTTTCCTGTAAACGACCTGCAACGGCAGGCAAGGATGCCCGCCCTACGCAGGCCGTCTGAAAACTTGCCGACAAACCTTTCAGACGGCCTCTGCTCTTGTATTCAAAATTATTTGGATTCCGCGCGGGTTCGTGAAAGCAAATGATGTTCCGCTCTATTTCAAACCAAACCGTTTCACACCAACCAAGCAAACCCTCAACCGTAGGGCGGGCATCCCTGCCCGCCATACCTGTGAAGAGGCCGTCTGAAAAGCATTTTTCAGACGGCCTCTTCCCATTCACTTCATTCTGCTAAACAGCTATAAACTCTCCCGCAATTTGGAATACCCCAACGCACACAAAAACAGTGCCGCCTGCAACAAAATAATCACCGGCCCTGTGGCGGCATCCAAATGGTAGCTCAATATCGTGCCGGCCAAACCAGTAATCACGGAGCACACCACCACGATAACCATCATGCGGTCGAAACGGTGGGTCAGCAGCGAAGCGGTAATGCCGGGAGAAATCAGCATGGCAATCACCAGCACCACGCCCGCAACCTGTATCGCGCTGATGATGGTTAACGCCAGCAGAATCAGCAGCCCGTAGTGGAGCAGTTGCGGCGGCAAACCGACAATCCGCGCCTGAACGGGGTCGAAGCAGTAGAGCATCAAATCCCTTCTCTTCAACATCACCACCGCAAAAACGAGGGCGCAGATAATCAGCGTGCGGATCAGCTCTTCATAGCTCACGCCGAGAATGTTGCCGAACAAAATATGCGTGAGGTGTTGGTCGGTTTCCACTTTGGTAAACAACACCAAGCCGAAAGCAAACATGCCCGAAAACACGATGCCCATCACCGTATCTTCTTTCAGACGGCTGTTGTTTTTCAGATAGCCCACACCCACGGCGCAGGCCAGCCCGGAAACGAATGCGCCCACCACCAAAGGGATGCCGGTTACAAAGGCAACGATGATGCCGGGCAATACGGCATGGGAAATGGCATCGCCCATCAGCGACCAGCCTTTCAGCACCAGATAGCACGATAAGATGCCGCACACCACCGACACCATCAGCGCGGTCAGCAGCGCGTATTGCATGAACGGAAAACTCAGCGGTTCGACAAACCAGTTGATGATGTCAGCCATGGCCGGTTTCTCCTTGCAACGCTGCAGTTTGTTTCTGTTTCAACAAGCCGTATTTGGGCGCGAAGATAAAGGCCAGCAGAAACAACGCCGTTTGCAGACAAACGATGATGCCGCCAGTGGCTCCGTCGAGAAAATAGCTGGCATACGCGCCGATGCCGCCGGTAAAAAAGCCCAACGCCACGGCAATGCCCACCAGCTTGCTGAATTTGTCGGTGAGCAGATAGGCGGTGGCACCCGGCGTAATCACCATGGCTATTACCAACACCGCACCCACGGTTTGCAGGGCGGCTACCACGCAGGCACTGAGCAAGGTGAAAAAGAGGATTTTATAACGCAGCGGCGACAAACCTACGGCCACCGCCTGAGTTTCGTCGAAAAACACCAGCAGCAGGTTCTTCCAAAACAGCAATAAAAAAGCCAGGCACACTGCCATAATGATGCCTACTTGAAAAACGTCTTCGTCGGCAATACCCAAAATATTGCCCAACACGATTTCCTGTACATTCACGGCGGTGGGGTTGATGGAAACGATAAACAGGCCGAGTGCAAAAAAGGTGGTGAAAATAAAGCCGATGATGGCATCTTCTTTCAATTTGCTCACCGCTTTAATCCACAAAATCGCCAATGCTGCCAAGATGCCTGAAATAAAAGCCCCCACCGAATAGGGCAGCGAGAGCGAATAAGTGATGGCTACGCCCGGCACCACCGAGTGCGACAAGGCATCGCCGATTAACGACCAGCCTTTGAGCATCAGATAGGCTGATAAAAACGCACATATCCCGCCCACGGCAGCACTGATCACAACGGCTTTCACCATATATTCGTAAGCGAGCGGCTCCAGTAACATATCCAGCATAATCAACGCTCCCCGCCGTTTTCCGTTTGCTCCTGCACGGTTTCTTCCTCACAGTTGCAGCCGCATTTTGCGATGGATGCGGGCGGGTCGATTTTGGTTTCGCCGTAAAACACCGCGGGTCGTTCGTCGTCGGTCAGCACCGTAACGGCGCGTTTGTCTTCATCGTCGTGCAAATCGCTGCCGGCCAGTTTGAAGTGACGCAGCACGCCGCCGAATGCGACTTCGAGATTGTGCTGGTTGAACGTGGATTCGGTAGAACCGGCCGCCAATACGGTGCGGTTGATCATCACCACGCGGTCGCAAAAGTCTGGCACAACGCCCAGATTGTGTGTGGAAACCAAAATCAGACGGCCTTCCGCACGCAACTGCCCCAGAAGATCCATAATCATGTTTTCGGTTTTCACGTCCACGCCCGTAAACGGTTCGTCGAGCAGAATCACTCTGCTTTCCTGAGCCAATGCGCGGGCGAGAAACACGCGCTTTTTCTGGCCGCCGGAAAGCTCGCCGATTTGCCGTTCGGCAAGATGGGCGATATCGACGCGTTCCATGGCCGTCTGAACTTTCTGTTTGTCGGTTTTACTCGGAATACGCAGAAAATTCATGTAGCCGTAACGGCCCTGCATCACCACATCGTAAACCGAAACGGGAAACTGCCAGTCCACTTCTTCGCTTTGCGGCACATAAGAAACCAGATTGCTTTTCAAAGCCTGCGCGATGGGCAGCCCGCACAGGCGGATATCGCCCTTGCGCGGCTTGAGCAAACCCATCAGGCTTTTAAACAATGTGGACTTGCCGCTGCCGTTCACACCGACCAGCGCACAGGTCATGCCGCCTTCCAAATCCAGCGAAAAATCATAAATGGCCGTGTGGCCGTTGTTGTAGCGCACGGTAACATCTTCGACACGAATCGAAGCAGCAGCGGGGGACATCATTATTTTCCAAATCCTTTAACAATCGTCGATACCGTTGTATTCAGCAGGTCGGTATAAGTGGGTACGGGGCCGTTTTTGGCGGAAAGCGAATCCACATAGAGCACGCCGCCGTATTTGGCACCGGTTTCTTTCGCCACCTGCTTCATCGGCTTGGGCGAAATGGTGCTTTCGCTGAACACCACCGGAATTTTGTTTTTGCGCACCACATCAATCACTTTGCGCACCTGTTGCGGCGTGCCTTGCTGTTCGGCATTAATCGGCCACAGGTAAACTTCTTTAAAACCGTAGTCTTTCGCCAGATAGCTGAACGCGCCTTCGCTGCTCACCAAGAAACGCTGGTTTTGCGGCACCTGCATCAGCTTGGTGCGCAAAGGCTTGTCGAGCTGCTTGATTTTGTTGCTGTATGCCGCCGCATTTTTGGTATAAACCGCCGCGTTTTTCGGGTCGTATTTCACCAGCGCGTTTTTAATGTTTTCGATGTACACCAACGCATTGCTGGTCGACATCCACGCGTGCGGGTTGGGCATGCCTTTGTAAGGGCCTTCGTGAATCGACATCGGGGTGATGCCTTTGGTAACCACCACCGCCGGTTTGTTTTTCACATTTTGGAAGAAGCGTTCAAACCAGCGTTCGAGATTCATGCCGTTCCACAGCACCAAATCGGCCGACTGCGCTTTGGCAATATCTTGAGGGGTGGGTTGGTAATCGTGAATTTCCGCTCCCGGCTTGGTAATCGATTCCACTGTTGCCGCATCGCCGGCCACGTTTTGGGCGATGTCCTGAATCACGGTAAAAGTGGTAACCACTTTAAATTTTGCGTAAGCGGGCGATGCCGAAAAAGCGGCCAAAACCAAACATGCAGTGGTTAAAAAACGGCGCATGATACATTCTCCTGATATAGATATGACATAAATTAAAGTGAAGCGGCAGCTGTGTTTGCCGGTTGGCTATACTATCAATAATGAGAACTATTTTCAATAATAGTATAGGATATAAGGATACCCGATTGAGAAAGGCTATTGCAAGGCCGATGAAGCCTTTGCAAAATTCCCGTCTGCGGCTTGCTGCTTTGAATTAAAAAAGAGCGGATTGACTGTAAGTTATATTCCCATACCGCTTGAGGCCGTCTGAAAAACACCCGCATGCTTTTTCAGACGGCCTTAAACCTTTGAGCAGCTTCGCCGTTTTTTTATAGTGAACCCACTTCACTTTTACTGCGAACGTTGCCGTGTTTTCGCTCCAAGAGAACGCTGGTGTAGGCCGTTTGCACACTCCGCGGTTTGCTGCTTTGAATTAAAAATTAAGTGAATTAACGAGACGCAAGGTCTCTGATGGAGAACGCACAGAACAATAAGTGCTTAAGCCGTTATTCTCCATACCGAAAAAAGCGCGCAGGGTTATAATCCTTTTATTTGAATATACAAAGGAACCCGCCATGCAATTCTCAGCCTTCGGCCAAAAATTCACCCGCAACAGCGGTATTCTGCAATTAATGGACGACTTGGGCAAAGCGCTCAACAGCGACCGCCCCGTGAATATGCTTGGCGGCGGCAATCCCGCGCGTATCGAAGCCGTTAACCAAACCTATCGGGAAATACTGCAAACGCTGGTGGATAACGACGCTGCCGTGGAGAGCGTGGGCAATTATTCCACACCGCAAGGCGATGCCAAATTGATTGATGCGTTGGTCGGCTTTTTCAACCGCGAATACGGCTGGGGCATCAGCGCAGACAATATCGTGCTGACCAACGGTTCGCAAAACGCCTTTTTCTATTTGTTCAACCTGTTCGGCGGCCGTTTCAACGACAACGGCGGCGAAACCGACAAAACCATCCTGCTGCCGCTCGCACCCGAATACATCGGTTATGCCGACGCACATGTCGACGGCAAACATTTCACCGCCGTGCCGCCGCGCATCGAAGCTGTCGAACACGAAGGCGAAAGCGGATTTTTCAAATACCGCGTCGATTTCGATGCGCTGGAAAACCTGCCCGAACTGAAAGCAGGCAAAATCGGTGCCATCTGCTGCTCGCGCCCCACCAACCCCACCGGCAACGTGTTAACCGACAACGAAATGGCTCGTTTGGACGCACTGGCCCAAGCACACGGCATCCCCTTGATTATCGACAACGCCTACGGCATGCCTTTTCCCAACATTATTTACAGCAAAGCCACACTGACTTGGCACGACAACATTATTCTCTGTTTCAGCTTATCCAAAATCGGCCTGCCTGGTGTGCGCACCGGCATCATCGTTGCCCACCCCGAAGTGGTGAAGGCCGTGAGCGCGTTGAATGCGATTGTGAACCTTGCCCCCACGCGCTTCGGTGCCGCCATCGCCACGCCGCTGATTCAAGACGGCCGTCTGAAAACCCTCTCCGATACCGTCGTACAACCGTTTTACCGCAAGCAGGCCGCCCTTGCCGTGTCGCTGCTGAAAAAAGAATTAGGCGGCTATCCGATGAAAATCCACAAACCCGAAGGCGCGATTTTCTTATGGATTTGGTTTGAGGGCCTGCCCGTTTCTTCGCATGAACTCTACGAACGCCTGAAAGCCGCCGGCACGCTGATTATTCCGAGCGAACTGTTTTTCGTGGGTATGGACACCGAAAACTACCGCCACGCCCACGAATGTATCCGCATGAGCATCGCGCAAGACGAAGAAACCTTACGCAAAGGCATCGCCGCCATCGGCGAAACCGTGCGGGCGGTTTACGACGAAGCGCGTTGAGGTTTTGCAATGCAGCTTGAACGAATATTGAGAAGCATGAATGAGGCCGTCTGAAAACCCGTTGTAAGGTTTTCAGACGGCCTGTTGTATGCGGCTTTTCTGTTCGCTATATAGAATAACCATGTAGGGCGGGCATCCCTGCCCGCCATTGCAGGTCGTTTACGGGAAACAGCAAACAAATATCCAAAAGATGAGAGGCCGTCTGAATCTGTTTGAAAACTCATCAACCAATTTTCAGACGGCCTCTCTTATTTGTGTTGGGATATCCTTGCATGCCTTTTACTTGGTTTGAATCATCAAGCAGTTACAGCGGGCAAGGATGCCCGCCTTACGGGATTGCTATTGCAACGCCAAAGGCCGTCTGAAATGTTCAGACGGCCTCCTTAATTTTTCCTAATTCTCTTCTAACTCTATGCCGTTAACATGCTGATTATTCCAAGCAGAATCCTTTTAAGGAGTAATCATGATCACCACACGCAAAATCTTAAACGGCTTGGCCTTAGCCGCCATTTTATCGGTTGTCGTCAGCGCACTGGCCGTTGCCTTTTCTTTCGGTATGTTTGCGGCAGTCTCAGGCAAAGAAGCAGCCGCCAACGCCCTTGCCGAAATCGGCGGTTATGCGAAAGAAGTCGACTTTGAATACGACTACCATACCGGCGGTCATTATGAAGTGGAAGTTTTGTCAAACGGGTTAAAACACGATGTTATCGTTGATGCCGACGACGGCAAAGTGTTGGCCGTGCAAACCAAAGGCTATAAAAAATATCCTTATCACGGCGAAAATATGCAGATTAAAATGCATAACCAATAAACTAAACTGCCTTTAAAAAATATTCAAATGAATTGCAGTTTGAGCCGGATAATATAATCAGGCCGTCTGAAAATTTTTCCATATTTTCAGACTGCCTTGTCATTAATGGCGGCATAACTGTCATGCCTTCACGCAATAAAAAACGGAATGGCCTAAAACCATTCCGTTTTATTTTTTTCAGACGGCCTATCGTCTTTGCTCAGGCCGTCTGAAAATCCGCATTACACGTTTACTTTTTCTGCTACTTCATTGTAGCTGTCGATTTCATTGAAGTTCATGTAACGATAGATTTGGTCGCCCTGCTCGTTGATGATACCGATATTGGCTTGGTATTCTTCAACTGTCGGGATTTTACCCAGTTTCGAGCAGATCGCTGCCAATTCCGCAGAACCCAAGAACACATTGGTGTTTTTACCCAAACGGTTCGGGAAGTTACGGGTTGAGGTTGACATCACGGTTGCACCTTCGCGCACTTGTGCTTGGTTACCCATACACAATGAGCAGCCCGGCATTTCCATGCGCGCACCGGCACGACCCAATACGCCGTAGTGTCCTTCGTTGGTCAGCTCTTGAGCATCCATCTTGGTCGGCGGAGCGACCCACAAGCGTACCGGAATATCGCTCTTGCCTTCCAACAGTTTGGAAGCCGCACGGAAGTGGCCGATGTTGGTCATACAAGAACCGATAAACACTTCGTCGATCACCGTGCCTGATTTTTCAGACATGAAGCATACGTCGTCCGGATCGTTCGGGCAGGCGATAATCGGCTCTTTGATGTCGTCCATATTGATTTCGATAACGGCAGCGTATTCGGCATCTTTATCGGCTTCCATCAATTGCGGATTAGCCAACCAAGCTTCCATGGCTTTGATGCGGCGCTCCAATGTGCGCGGATCTTTGTAGCCGTCTGCAATCATGTTCTTCATCAATACGATGTTGGACTTCATGTATTCGATGATCGGCTCTTCGTTCAATTTAACAGTACAGCCCGCAGCAGAACGCTCGGCAGAAGCGTCAGACAATTCAAACGCTTGCTCAACTTTCAGATCAGGCAGACCTTCGATTTCCAAGATGCGGCCTGAGAAGATGTTTTTCTTACCGGCTTTGGCCACGGTCAGCAAACCTTGTTTGATGGCGTACAACGGAATGGCGTTTACCAAATCGCGCAGGGTTACGCCCGGTTGCAGTTTGCCGCTGAAGCGTACCAATACAGACTCAGGCATATCCAAAGGCATTACGCCGGTTGCCGCGGCAAACGCCACCAAGCCCGAACCTGCCGGGAATGAAATACCCAATGGGAAACGGGTGTGCGAGTCGCCGCCGGTGCCGACAGTATCGGGCAGCAGCAGGCGGTTCAGCCATGAGTGGATCACGCCGTCTCCCGGACGTAAAGACACACCGCCGCGGGTAGAGATAAACTCAGGCAGCTCTTTGTGGGTTTTTACGTCAACCGGTTTCGGATAAGCGGCGGTATGACAGAAAGACTGCATTACCAAGTCGGCAGAGAAGCCCAAGCAAGCCAAGTCTTTCAGCTCGTCGCGGGTCATCGGGCCGGTGGTATCTTGAGAGCCGACGGTGGTCATGCGCGGTTCGCAGTAAGTGCCGGGGCGCACGCCTTGACCTTCAGGCAAGCCGCAGGCACGGCCGACCATTTTTTGAGCCAAAGTGAAACCTGCTTTGCTTTCGGCAGGCGCTTGCGGCAAGCGGAATTCGGTAGATGCGGGCAAGCCTAAAGCTTCGCGGGCTTTGGCAGTCAGGCCGCGACCGATAATCAGGTTAATACGGCCGCCGGCTTGTACTTCGTCCAGCAATACTTGTGATTTCAATTGGAATTCGGCAACGGTTTCGCCGTTTTTCACAATCTTGCCTTCGTAAGGCAGGATATCGACTACATCGCCCATTTTCAGTTGCGATACGTCAACCTCAATCGGCAATGCGCCCGAGTCTTCTTGAGTGTTGAAGAAAATCGGCGCGATTTTGCCGCCTAAGCATACGCCGCCGTAGCGTTTGTTCGGCACGAAAGGAATGTCCAAACCGGTGTGCCAGATTACAGAGTTGGTGGCAGATTTACGGGAAGAACCGGTACCCACTACGTCGCCGACATAAGCAACGGGATGGCCTTTGGCTTTCAATTCTTCCAGCAGTTTGATGGGGCCGACTTCACCGGGTTTGTCGGGATTGATACCGTCACGCGGGTTTTTCAACATCGCCAAAGCGTGCAGCGGAATGTCGGGGCGGCTCCATGCGTCGGGCGCGGGAGACAGGTCGTCGGTATTGGTTTCGCCGTCTACTTTGAATACGGTAACGGTAATTTTTTCAGGTACTTTTTCGCGTGAAGTGAACCATTCGGCGTTGGCCCAAGATTCCAATACGGCTTTGGCGTGTACATTGCCTTTTTCGGCTTTTTCTTGAACGTCGTGGAAAGAGTCGAACATCAACAAGGTGTGTTTCAGACCTTCGGCGGCAATGGGAGCCAGTTTGTCGTTGTCGAGAAGCTCAATCAGCGGGTGGATGTTGTAACCACCCAACATAGTACCCAACAGCTCAGTAGCATATTCGGGGGATACCAACGGGCTGCTTACGCTTCCTTCGGCAACTGCGGCCAAGAAAGATGCTTTAACTTTGGAAGCATCGTCTACACCGGGCGGTACACGGTTAGCGAGCAAATCAACTAAAAATTCGCCTTCGCCTGCTGGCGGGTTTTTCAACAACTCTACCAAGTCGGCGGTTTGTTGTGCAGTCAGCGGCAAGGCTGGGATACCGAGTGCTTCGCGCTCGGCTGCGGCTTTGCGATAGGCTTCTAACATCTCTTGTTCCTTTTCGTCTCGTGGTTTTTCTTCTGGATAAACTGCCGTGTAGCAGTTAGTAGTTTTGCAATCATAAACCAAATCTGCATAAATAGGAATATGCTTTTTATCGGTATTCCGTTGGTTTTACAATTAAAAGGGATTTATCTGAATCTCCGATGGCTTATAGGGTTTCAGAAAAAATACGTTATGGTTTGAGGATGCGGATTGTTTACATTTCGAATGTGAATAAACACTCATGGAAAATCATTTAAAGAGGCCGTCTGAAAATTTCAGACGGCCTCTTGATGTTTTCCTGATGCTTCATTATTTACGCCGGTTGCGCTCGTATACGGGCATTACCGACGGCAACATTCTCCTGATAGCTTCAATACGGGCGTTATTGGTCGGATGGGTAGAAGTAATGGCGCTCAATACGCTGTTGTTATTACTCACCCTGTTCATTTTATCCCATACGCTTACCGCTGCTTGGGGATTGTACCCTGCCAATGCCATCAGCATTACACCGCCGGCATCGGCTTCGGTTTCCTGACTGCGTGAAAACGGCATGTTTACGCCATACTCGCTCAACAAGCCGGTAGATAAATTGATCATATCACCGCTGATACCCGTACGCGCCTGCAAAACCGATCCGCCGATATTTGCAGCCAAACCGGTCAATACTTGTTGGCCGACGGCTTTTTTACTGTGCTCCAATAAAGCATGTGTCATTTCATGGCCGATAATGGCTGCAATTTCGTCGTCGGTCAGCTTTAAACGGTTGACTATGCCCGTATACATTGCCATTTTACCGCCCGGCATTGCCCAAGCATTCAAATCATCGGACTTGATCACACTCATCTGCCATTGGAAGGGTACGCCGGTTTTATTCATCCGCTCGGCATGCGGCTTCAAATGCTGAAACACCCGCTGTATCCGCTTGGCTGTTTCCGATGTCGTATCCAATGTATTTTGACTTTTTGCCTGCCTCACAACTTGAGCGTAATTTTTTGCCGCGCCTTCATTCAAAGTTGCCGTATCATAACCAACCGCATCGGCCACCACGGTACATCCCGTTAGCACCAACGCAGATGAAACGGCCAATGCCGCCCAACGAACCACCGCTTTTTTCATACTCTTAAACCCCTACAATCTTAATTTGCCCTGTTTGAATCTACAGAGGCCGTCTGAAAAATACAGCCTTACCGATAGTTATGCTATCCGTTACATTTGCACGGAACCGCTCACCGTGATACTGATTTCTTCCACGCCCGGACTGGGTACATCCGCCACCTCACCCATACTGTCGGACACTTTCGCAGCCCGCATAACCATAGGCGCATAAGCCATATTTTCGTTAACGGCATGATTACCAACCTGCCCCAAATTCAGGCGGACAATTTTATAACCGCTGAAACCCAATGTTTTACTGAGCGTATCAGCCCGATCTTTAAAACGCAGCAACGCAGCCTTGCTGACTTTATCGATCACTTCTTCACGCTTTTGCTTCGACACATAAAAACGCGACATCTCAAGATTCGCTTCGTTTTGCACTTCGGCAATCAATCGGTTTAACGCGGCAAAATCCTTACTTTCCACTTTGATTTCCGCACTTTCCAGCCAGCCAATCTGAATACGCTTACCGTTTTTATATTGATATTGCGGATAAGCATTTCTACCAAGCTGTTCGCTTTTAAACAAACGGTTAGCTTCAATACGCTTGGTCACGGCATTCAATTTACGGACAAACTCCCGATTCACTTCCGCCCGATCTTTACCTTCCTGACTTACTTCCAAACGGATACTCATCATATCCCGAGCCACTTCCATCGAAGCACTTTCGGAAAATTCCAACAAATTGTAATGCAGCGGTTCCGCCTGTGCAGAAAACGTTGACAACGACAATACCATAGCCGTTAAAACCCGTTTCACCATCTCAATCTCCATAACAATTCCATATTCAATTTAAATCGGAATAATCTAGCATAAGCCTTCGATAAAATATGTCAAAACAAGAAAAGGCCGTCTGAAAAATACACAGCATAGTCATCTCTTAATTTTAATGATAATATTTATCATTAAATACTGGTTTAATCAATTCAAAGGAGACTTTCATGACAACCCGTACCGAACACGACACCATGGGCAACGTAGAAGTACCTGCTGACGCCTACTGGGGCGCACAAACCCAACGCAGCTTGGAAAACTTCAAAATCGGCGGCGAAACCCTGCCACAACCCCTAATCGAAGCCATGGCTTTGGTTAAAAAAGCAGCCGCACATACCAATGCCGCTTTAGGCCGCATCCAACCGCAACAGGCCGAATTAATCATTCAAGCAGCCGATGACGTATTATCAGGCAAACTCCACGGACAATTCCCGTTAGTCGTATGGCAAACCGGCTCCGGCACACAATCCAACATGAACATGAACGAAGTGTTAGCAAACCGCGCCAACGAAATCGCCGGCACCGGCTTGGCCGCCTACCAACCTGTACATCCTAACGACCATGTCAACCACGCCCAATCGACCAATGATTCTTTCCCAACCGCGATTCATGTCGCCTCTGCCATTCAAATCAACCGGCTGCTGATTCCCGCCGTTAAAACCTTAAGAAACACCCTACACAAAAAAGCACAAGAATTTTCCGGCATCGTCAAAATCGGCAGAACCCATCTACAAGACGCAACCCCGCTCACTTTAGGTCAAGAATTTTCAGGCTACGTCAGCCAACTTGATCACGGCCTAGACCGGCTCAACCATGCCCTGCAAGGCCTATATGAATTACCGCTCGGCGGCACTGCAGTCGGAACCGGCCTAAACAGCCATCCCGATTACGCCGTTAAAGCAGCCGAACGCCTGGCCGAACTCTCCGGCTTACCGTTCGTGACCGCCCCAAACAAATTCGAAGCCCTCGCCGGCCGCGATGCCTGCGTATACGCATCCGGCGCACTCAAAACACTCGCAGCAAGCCTGAACAAAATTGCCAACGATATCCGCTGGCTTTCCAGTGGCCCGCGCTGCGGCTTAGGCGAAATCAAAATCCCTGAAAACGAACCCGGCTCATCCATCATGCCCGGTAAAGTCAATCCTACACAATGCGAAGCCATGACTATGGTATGCTGCCAAGTTTTCGGTAACGACGTCGCCATCGGCATGGCCGGTTCGTCAGGCAATTTCGAACTCAACGTTTATATGCCCGTTATCGGCTACAACCTGCTGCAATCCATCCGCCTGCTTGGCGATGCCTGCAACAGTTTCAACGAAAACTGCGCCGTCGGAATCGAACCCGTACCCGATAAAATCGACTATTTCCTACATCATTCATTAATGCTGGTAACTGCCCTGAACCGCAAAATCGGCTACGAAAATGCAGCAAAAGTTGCAAAAACCGCTTATAAAAACAATTCTTCACTCAGGGAAACCGCAATCGAACTCTCCTTATTAACCGGAGAGGAGTTTGACGAACTCGTCAAACCGGAAGAAATGGTCAGCCCGAAATAATCTGCCTGCAAATCATTTAAACAGAAAGGCCGTCTGAAATTTTCAGACGGCCTTTTATGATAAGAAATACAAACCGATATTCCATTCCGTTTAACAATATATCAACAACTGTCAAATAAATTAATGCTGCCGAAGTTCTTTATTAAACAGTCGTTTAACGGCATTTTTACGGTACTTTTTTAGCAATATTTTTCAGATACCGCAAAAGATACCGTAATTTTTTGGTTTATTCAATTAGACGGGATTTTACTGTATTGGATAATTAAGGCCGTCTGAAAACACCTTTAATCAGGCTGTAAGCCTTGCTATGCTTGAATCTTGATTTATGGCGTTAGACGACATCGAGACTTGAATCAGTCATTTAAATATTTGGTTTAATTGTAAATTTTATTTACATATTTGATAAATACCCCCAAATATACCCCCATATTGCAAAAGTCAAAGCGTTTTGAGGCTGATTTTGTGGTTTTCAGCACATTGGCCGCTATCCCGATTGTTCCCGATTTATCCCCATAAATCCCATTTCAATAACATGGTTTTTACTGATTTTACCGCGCTTTCAGGCTGTTTGGCGTATAGCGTTAAATATCATGCCGGATTTTTTGAAAATCGCCTTAAATGTTGCCGTTTCTTTTATTTTGAAAGTGTATATATATGCAAAAAGTAGCGGGTATGGCGGGTATGCGGGTATGATTGATTTAACCTTTTGATTTATATTGTTTAAAACATACCCGCTAATGACAATGTCAACGGGTATGATTGAATTGTAAACGGATATGCCTTTGTAACATATTGATTATTAAAGCATACCCGCATACCCGTTAACATACCCGTTAAAATTTGTTAAGCGGGTATGGTTTTTTATATATAAATCAATATGATATATAAAACATACCCGCATACCCGCTAATTTTGCGTTTTATCGCGCGTGTAGCATTTTTCAAGTCTAAGAATTTAACATTTTCTGCTTGATTTATTTATATTTATATATAAAAATTGCTTTATGTTTGCATGGGTGGGAAAAAAAGGCCGTCTGAATGTGTTTCAGACGGCCTTTATTCGCTTGGCTGTTCAATGGCTTGGCGGTGGCTCTATGCCTATCAATACATAAAAACGTCCTTTTCCGTATTTCTTGAATGTATAGCGGTTGTCTGTTTCATTGCGTTGCAGCCAGCCTATACCGTGCAAAACTTGGCAGGCTTTGTTTATGTCTGCGCCCGCCATGATTTCTTCAGAAAATACGGGCGGGATTATCCAGTATTCATCTAAACCTGCTTCATTCTCGGCGGCGGTTTGTGCGGGTCGCCTGTATCCTGCGTGTGCATGGTCTGTGTATGTACTGTTCCAGTTGGAAAAACGGGCAGTATCCGCAAACCGCGCCATAAATGCGGCGGTGGCTTCGATTATGCGGCGGTCTTCATATTTGCAAGCCCCGTTCAATTTATACCAGTCGTCAAAACATTGTTTTACCCCCGCCATGCCTACGCCTGCGGCAAGCCCCGTTATGTCGGTGGCAAGCTCTAAAGCGGCGGCGGTAATGGCAAAGCGGCGGGCAACGCGGGCGGCTTGGCTGTCTAAATCGGGCAGGGTTGCCATAAAGGCATTAAAGGCCGTCTGAATGGTTTTGCAGTCGGTGTTTTGTAGCTTGTTTATCCATTCTCTTGCAGCCGTGCCGTGATATTGCGCTGCGGCGGCTTGCAGGTGGTCGGATAATGCCGCGCCGCTTGGGTATCCGTGCAGGGTGTCGTAAATGCCGTAACGGGCGGCGGCGGGTATGCTGGGCAATCTTACGGCTTGCCCTGCTTCCCATTTTTCGCCCGCTCGTTCCATGTAATTTTGTAGGCTGTATTCCCCTGTGGAAAACAGCAAAATCCGCCATTCTTGGGCGGCGCGGTTGCCGCCGTCTTTTGCGCCTTGCAGTTTGCTTTTGCCGTTGATAACTGAATAAGCCGTTTTGCTAATGGTTTTTGGGTGTGCTTCGCCGATTTCGTCTAAGACAAGTAAGCCGTCATTACGGGAAAGGGCGGCATTGCTAAAGCCTAAATCCGTTCCCCGCCATGCCATTTTAATGGCGGCGGGGCTGCCCCATACGCTCAAGCCGACTAGTGCGGCGGTAGTTTTACCGTCGGAACTGTCTCCGTATAGGTGGAATCCGCCGTTTTGCTCATTCAAAAGGGATAGCAGGGGGGCGGCTAATGCTGTTCCTATGGCTAGGCATAAACGGCTGTTTCCCGCTGCTTTGGCGGCTATTTCGCGCTGCCATTGCTCAAGGCTTCCCGATACGGCATACGCGGCGGCTTGGCTGGTGTCTCCGTTGTAGATAACTTTTGCGGCGCGTTTGCCGTTTGGATTTGCCTGTATTACATCGCCATTTGGCAGGATATACGCCCCATCTATCCAGCCTGATTTGTCTGTTACGGTGTAGGGCGTGGTTTGGCCGTCTGTTTGCAGATAGTCGGCCAGCAATTCCCGCTTTCTGCGCCCGCTCATGATGGTTAGGCCGTAACTTTGCAGCCGCTGCCAGCTTGCAGGTGTGCCTATTTCCGCCATTGAAAGGGCGGCGGCTTTGCGCTGTCGGCTGATTGCGTCGCGCCATTGAATAACGCGGTAATGGCTGCCCTGCGTGTCCAATCCGCGCCCGATAATTTCAATACAATCAGATAGGCGCAATGGCGGCTTTTCGGTAATGTTCCCGTCTCTATTGCTTTCTACGGCGATATAAAAAACGCCGTTTTTATTGCATTCAAAATAGGGCTTGAGTGTTACTGCTTCAAACTCGGCAATTTCTGCGGTTTTTTCGTTTTTCATGCTGTGCTTTCTCTGAATGGTTATTCTGCGTTTCGGGCGGCTTGGCGGTGGTTCAGTTCGTCTAAAGCGTCAAAGCCTGCCGTTTCGGGCTGCCATATCCGCGCCTTGGTGCCTGCCTTGATGGCTCTTACTGCCAAGCTGTGGGCGGCTTTCATGCCCGTGCGGTTGTCGTCGTTGTCGGCGCAAATAAACAGTTCCTGCGTTTCAGACAGCCATACAAACGAAGCCATGCCGTAAGCGGATAAGGCGGCAATGGCAGGCAGGTCGAAAAGGGCGCGGGCGGCTATGGCTGTTTCTATGCCTTCGGCAACAATCAGGCGGCCTTGTGCGTCAGGTTGGAAAAGGTGTACCGCTGCGCCTTTCAGGGCATCGGGTAAGCGGGATTGCATCTTTTTGGCGGGCAACGGCTCGCCTGTGTGGGGGTGGGCGGCCTGTAATTTGCCGTAAAGGCCGTCTGAATCGGGTTGCAGATAGGTTTTATGCAAGCCCTGTAATTGCCCGTCGGCGGTGGTTACGGCGGCCAGCATGGCGGGGAAATAGCCGATTAACAGCGGTTTGGCCGTTTGGCCGTCGGTGTCGGTTGCCCATAGGGGTAATGCGGGGTGGTAACGGATATTGAAGGCCGTCTGAAAAGCGGTATCAGGTATGCCGCGCCCGTGCAGATACTGCGCGGCAGGGTCTTGGCCGCTGATGGGTATGGCTTCGTGCCATAGATTCAGCAAGGCGGCCTGTTTGTCTTTCGGCGGGGTGGCAGGCTTGGCAGGGGGCAACGGGGCGCGGGGCTGGTGTTGCCCTGCTTGGCCGTCTGAAAAACCCAATAAGGCGGCGGTTTCGTTGGCGGCGGTGGCAAAGTCGTAGCCAAACACCAGCATAAGCAAGTCAAAGCCGCTGCCGCCGTCGGGGGTGCATTGGTTGCAGATAAACGCGCCCGTGCCTTGATAGTCGGTATAGCGGTAACGGTCTTTGCCGCCGCAATAGGGGCAGGGGCAATGTTTGCGGGGGTTAAGGTATTCACGGGGAATGCCTAGCGCGGCATGGATTTCAGGCCAGCGGCCAGCGGCGGCGGCTTTCAGGTCGGATAGGTCGTAAGGTTTCATATTCACGGCATTTTTCCTTTCAGGCAGGCTTACCCCTATCCCCGCCGCCAATTGCGCGTATGGGCGGTCAGAAACGGGGTATGCACTGCGTATGGTTGCAGCCTGCCCGCCTATTGCCGTTTTCAGGCATAGGCAGGCGGGTTTCTGATTGGGGGTTAGGCGGATTGCGGGCGGGGTTTAATCGCTTGTTCTAGCAGTTCGCTGGAAAATGAAAGGGTGTTGAATAGCTGTTCTTCGCGCTTGTCTTGGCCGCGTGAAAAAGTCGAAATGGCGGCAAGCATATCTATCACGCGCTCGATTTGAAGATAGGCGGCTTCATTCAGCAAAAAGCCGTCATGGTTTGAAAGGCATTGCGGGGTGTCGGAATCGCGGAAAACTGCTAAGGTTTCAGATGCTGGGGAATGTTGAGAAACAGAAGTTTGATTTTTCATGATGTTTACCTTTCTATCTGGTCTTTCCGCCGCCGCTCACGTTCCTACGCGTGGGGCGGCAGACAAAGGGCAAAGGGTAGGAAACTGGCAGATAGTACCAGTGGGCATAAAGCCCGCTTTGCCCCCGCCTGCCATTGAAAAAGGTAAAACAAGGGGAATGCAAACAATAGAAACGCCGCTGATATTCGGGCTATCGGGTAGCTCTGATATTCGGGGCGGCTTGTTTGCCTATCTATTCAGCTTCCTACGGCTGGTTACTGGATTTACAGTAACGCGACCATTATTGCCCCCCGTTTTTTTCCTGTCAAGCGTTTTTTAACGATACGTCGCTAAAATGGCTCGCTCTGTGTCGGATAATGGCGGCTCTTGGGCGGGGGCAACAACGCCCGATAAATCCTTAATGGCGGCTTCCAATTCGTCCAATTCTGCTTGAAGTTGAGCGGCGCGGTCTTCTAAATCGGCTATGGTTTCGTGTCGCTCTGATACGCTGGGCAGGTCTTCATTGCCCCATTGATGGCCGCTTTGGTCGATAATGTCCATGATTTTCCCGTGTATCGCTTCGGGTATCAGCCAGCAAAGGGCGCGGCGCATGGTGCGGGTGTCGTCGGTGGTGTTGTTTAATACATTCGCCCTTGTTTCGCTGAAAATCCAGCCTAAGCCGCGCCCGTTTGCAGAAAGTTCTAAGTTTTCCATGCTAATCATGTTTGCTGCTTTATCCATAGACGATACGGGCGTAAACATGGCTTTCCCCATGTCATTTGTGTATTTGTCGGCTTCGGTTTGAATGTTTTTCATCAATAACGCGGAAAAATCGGCTTTTGATACGGGTAGCTCTTTCAAGCGTCTGATTTCGGCTTTGGCTTGATTCAGTTCGGCCAGCTTTTCGGCGTGTTGCTGCTTGATTTTGCTGGTTTCGCCTTTGATGCTTTCTAAAATACTTTTTACGCTGTTTTTCATGGTGGTTTTCTTTCGGTTTAATAATTGGTTTTATGCAGGCAAGCTCTTACGGCCTGTTCGTAACTTACGCCGTGTTCTTGCTGATACTGAATGGCTAGGCGGTGCAGTTTTTGCGATTCGTTGCCGCTGCTGTGTGTTTCTACTAACGCCCGTAAAAACTGTATTGCCTGCGCTTTCTCGTGGTCTTCGGCAAAACAAACGCCGCTTTCAATCGGCCTGCCGCTGCCCAATACGATATGCGCCGCTTTTTCATAGCTGATGCCGTGGCGGGCTGCGTAATACGTTACGCGCTCGTGGTCGCTTTGCGGCTCGCTGAAGTTCAGTTCTACCGCGCCGCCGCTTAGGCCGTCTGAAAAGTTTAGGGCTTCCATGTTTTTAACGGCGGGGTTGTTTAGAAAGGCTACATGGTCTAATACCATGCCAGCGGCTGCCCCTAATTGCGTAAACCCCGCTGAAACCGCCCGCAATGCGCCCCGCCGCACTTTGGATAATAGGCTGTCGTTGATATAGGCATGGGCGTATATCTTGCCGTTGTTAAATTCCAGCTTGTCGATTACGCCCATCGGCTCATGGCTACGGCGGGAATATTCGGGCGGGTGGTCGATATACAAAGGGGCATTTCTGGTTTCTCTGCTGTTGTATTCGTTTACAACGGATTCCAAAAGGCTATCGGGGTAAGTTCTTGTGATACCTTTGCTGCTTCTATGCGTTCCCGATTGGAAAATCTGAAAGCGTTTAAGAGTTAGGTTCATGCTTTTTACTCTTGATTATTTTGTAAATATGCGCCAAAGAAAGCCCGTATTTACGGGAAAGTTCGCCCGTTGAATAATTGCCGCTTTCAAAATCTTCAACAATGGCTAAGTTTCGCTCTTCTATTGAGTGCTTTTGCTGGATTTTGAAATAAACCAATTGCCCGCCAAACGCGGCGGCCATGCCATCTGCTAATGCAAGGCTTACAGATGCGATTACATTAGGCTTAATGCCAAAACCGCGCATAATTTCCGCGCTTTTATCGTGAATAAAATTTAATACATCGTCGCCAGTAAAGTTATTTGACATGCTATATCTCCAATTCGATATTAATCGTTTCGCCTGCTGGGATAATCTCCAGCCCATCAATCGGCTTGGCTTGCAGCGTGTCGATTTCCTGAAGAATTGCGGTTTTGTTGATTTCTTCTCGGCAGTAAATCCAGCGGCTTAAGCGGCGGCGTTTGATTGACTTGATAACGTCTTCAATATCGCCCGTAACCTTTACACTGGGGCGGCCTTTTCGCCATTTGATGCAGCCTGTGCCGATTTTGGCCGTCTGCCCTTTGCCGCCTGTAAGCTCGGATTTATGGCTTTCGGCGTATGCTTTGATTTTTGATTCTAAGTCTTGCAACGCGGCGGCATCGGCGGCGGTCGCTTCGTGGTGTTTGGCTTTCAATGCAGCGGTTTTTTCGGCCAGCTTGACTACGGCCTTGTCTAGCTTTCGGCTTAATGCGCCGTATTGTTTCATAGCGGCGTTAATGTCAAATGCAGCGGCATTCATGCTGTTTCCTTTCTTCTTTCTGCCAGTTTTTCAATGTATGCGGATATTTCGCTATCCAGCCAGCCCGTTACATTGGCCGAAACCTTAAACGGGCGGGGAAATGCGGGGTCATAAAGGCGGTGTTTTGGATTGGTTTTGTACCAAACGGCAGATGCGGAAATGCCAAGCCGCTCGGCCACGTCTTGTACGCGTATTACTTTTAGTTCCATTCGAGATAATCCCGTCCAATGCGGTAAAAGCCGTATTGTTTTAAAATAAATAGTCGCTTTCAAGTGCCGTATTTCACTGTGTGTAACGCCTTTTCACTATGTGAAACAGCTATGAAATGAAACATTGTTTCATTTTTAAAATTGGATATTTAAAAATTTGAAATAGCTGGTCTTTTTGATTTGTTTTAAATTAAATTTAATTTAAGAAAAATTGGGTAAAGAAATTTAAAATAAAAAAACCGACAAGGCGCGGGGCTTTGTCGGTTGTTGGATAATTCGTTTTCAGACGGCCTATTCTTATCGGGCTGCTTCACTCTCAATCATCGCGCGGGCTTGGTTATACCGTTCCCGCAAATAATCTGAATACCATTGCATCATTTCTACCCTATGCGGCCAGTATTCCGCCCGATTGTAGGCGGCGCGGATTTTGTCTTTCAGCACATGGGCAAGCTGCCGTTCTATGGCATCGGGGTTAAAGTTCTGTTCGTTTAATATACTGCTTGCCAAGCTGCGGAATCCGTGCGGCGTAGCCGTGCCTTTATATCCTAGCCGCTCGATAATTCGGTTTAGGGTGGCTTCGCTGATAAATCCTGCCGTTTTTGTGCGGCTGGGGAATAAATAGGGTGTTTGCCCCGTGTGGCCGTGTAGCTCTTGCAGTAATTCCAGCGTCCAATCTGAAAGCGGTATCACATGGGCGCGGGGTAGCTTCATTCGCTCGGCGGGGATAGTCCATGTTTTCGCCTGCCAGTCTATTTCATGCCATTGGCCGCCGCGTAATTCGGTGCTTCTTACGAACACCAGCATAACCAGCATTACAGCTATGCGGTTTTGCGGGTCAATATCGGCCAATATCAAGCGGCGGTAAAACTCGGCCAGCTCTTCACGGGGCAAGGCGGGTAAATGGCGGGTTTCCGCTTTGGCTAAAAAGCCGCGTAATGGTGCGGCGGGGTTACGGTCGGTTATTTCCAGCATGGCGGCATAGCCATATACGGCGGCTATCCATTGCCTGATTTTTTCAGCGGTGGCGGTTGCATTGCGGGCGGCTATGCGCTCGATTATGGCTTTCACGTCTGCTACGGCTATACCGTCTATCTGTTGCCCGCCGATATACGGGAAAACGTCTTTTGAAAAGTGATTGAGAATGCGGGTGGCATTGTCGGGCTTCCAGCGGTGCAGGTTCTCGCTATGCCATCGGCGCGTTATTGCTTCAAAGGTATTGAGTAGGGCTGCCTGCCGCTCTTGCTTGGCCTGTTGCTTGGCTGCGCTGGGGTCTTGCCCTGTTGCAATCAGGCGGCGGGCATTTTCGGCGGCTTCTCGGGCTTCGCTTAAAGAAACGGCGGGATATTTGCCGATTGAAAGTAATTTTTCTTTGCCGTCTATGCGGTATTTCAGCCGCCATAACTTCCCGCCCGCTGGTGTAACCTGTAAAAACATACCCTTGCCATCTGCCAGTTTGTATGGCTTGGCGGCGGGCTTGGCATTCTTTATTTGGCGGTCATTTAGCGGCATTTGGGGGTATTTTTTTAGGGGTGTTTTTCAGATACCCCTAAATATACCCCCGTTTTTTGGTTTATTCAATTAGACGGGATTTTACTGTATTGGATAATTAAGGCCGTCTGAAAACACCTTTAATCAGGCTGTAAGCCTTGCTATGCTTGAATCTTGGTTTATGGCGTTAGACGGTATTAGACGTAAAAAAAACAGCCCGAAAATCGGGCTGTTTTCTTTTGATGGTGCCGACATCGAGACTTGAACTCGAACGACCTACGGTCACTACCCCCTCAAGATAGCGTGTCTACCAATTCCACCATGTCGGCTAAAAATTTACTTTTGTTTAGGCAATTCAGCAGGCTGGCTTTGCTGCACGTTGCTAAAATCCAAACCATGTTTGTTTGAGTGACTATGGATATAGACCATAGCCAAACAAGTTGCAAAGAACACAGTAGCTGCTATTGCTGTGGCTCTGCTCAAAAAATTCGCATTACCGCTGGATCCGAATACACCTTGCGCACTCCCTGAGCCGGAGCCGAAAGTTGCACCTGCATCCGCGCCTTTGCCGTGCTGCATCAACACCAGCAGGATAACGCATAATGCGGAAAAAATATTAACGATCCAAATTGCGGTTTTAAAAGCTTCCATATGCTCTATGATTCTTGTGCGGCATTAATAATGGCAGTAAACGAATCATACGACAGTGACGCACCGCCAACCAATGCCCCGTCTACACAGGGTACGGAGAAGATATCTGCTGCATTTGCCGCATTGACGCTTCCACCGTAAAGAACGCGGATTTTAACATCATCACCGCACAAAGACAATATTTGCTGATAGATAAATTTGTGCATATCGGCAATCTGCTCGAGCGTCGCTACTTTGCCGGTTCCGATAGCCCAAACAGGCTCATAGGCAACGGCAATATTTTTTGTATTCAATCCCTCCAAAACCGACAGCTGATGCGCAATGACTTCTTGTTCTTTACCGGCTTCCCGTTCTTCCAAGCTTTCACCGACGCACAATAAAGGCAGCAGGCCGACATTCAATACATTTTCCATTTTCTGGCGCTGTATTTCGTTTTTCTCGCCAAAATACAGGCTGCGCTCGGAATGGCCGATCAAGACGATATCCACTCCGATATCTGCCATCATTTCGGCAGACACTTCTCCGGTATATGCACCGTTACCGGCAAAACGGCTGACATCTTGCGCACAAGTCAAAATACGGTTATTCAACACGATCTGCATGGCATTGTGCAGTTGCAACAGGTAAACGGTAGGCGCGGCCAAACCGATGGTAACCTTATCGGCTTCGGGTAAAATTCGGAAACGGTGCATCAAGGCGTTATTGTTTTGCAAACGCCCGTTCATCTTCCAGTTACCGATTACCCATTTTCTATCCCACATAACCGCATTCCTTTTAAAAACAATCTGCAAAGGTATTAAGACAACCTTAAAATCCGTCACAACCGACTATAGCCGGTGCAACTATGCACCATAGTATTATCATGCACCAAATGTAGCAAAGTGTAGTAAATTATGGCTGATTTAGCAATACTGCATGGCAAAGACCTATTTTCAGACGGCCTTGACCTTCATGATACGCACAGCCAAAATGTACGCTTTATTTTCTGTTTACCGTTATGCATACTTTCCATATTCACGCGACAGATAAAGCCGGCATTTATCAAGAAATTCTGCCGCAAATCCAATCCTTGATCGAAGACGAAACCAATCTGATTGCCAATTTGGCCAACATCACCGCCGTCTTAAAAGAAGCGTTCGGCTGGTTTTGGGTAGGCTTTTATTTAGTCGATACCGATAAAAAGCAATTGGTACTCGGCCCCTTCCAAGGCCCTTTGGCCTGCACACGCATTCCTTACGGACGTGGTGTCTGCGGCCAATCTTGGGCTCAAGAAATCCCCATTGTTGTCGAAGATGTCAACACTCACCCCGATCACATTGCCTGCTCGTCGCTTTCCCAATCCGAAATCGTTGTACCCGTCTTTAACCTCCGACACCAAGTCATTGCCGTTTTGGACGTTGATGCCGACAAAACCGCGCAATTTGACGACATTGATGCCGAATATTTAGGCAAGTTGGCGCAAATCATCACGACCCAACACGGTTGAACCGTCAACAGAGGCCGTCTGAAATATTGTTAAAGCCAATATAAATCTTTATAATTATCAGATTATGAAAACAAACCACCCTAAAATAGCGGAGCATGGCATGAATTTTGAAAAAGCACGTTTCAACATGGTCGAACAACAAATCCGTCCTTGGGACGTGTTGGACTTCGATATTCTGGACGCATTAAGCGATATTCCCCGCGAACACTTTGTTTCCGAAAACCTGCACGGCTTGGCCTATGCCGACCAAGCTTTGCCGCTGCCGAACGGCAGCAGCATGCTGGAACCGAAAATCGTTGCCCGACTGATTCAGGGCTTGGCATTGAAAGCCGGAGAAAAAGTTTTGGAAGTGGGTACCGGTTCCGGCTATGCAACGGCGGTTCTGTGCAAAATGTGCGGCGGCAATGTTGTAACCATCGATATTGATGCCGAACAGCAAGCGCGTGCCAAACAGGCTTTAGACGGTTTAGGCTTGGACTCCGTTACCTACCAAATCGGCGACGGTTTGGCAGGCGAAGCGGGGGGCGAACCGTTTGACGCAATCTACATCGGCGGCGGCGTTCCCGAAGCGCCTGAAGTATTGAAAAACCAATTGGCCGAAGGCGGACGTATGGTTGTTATCGTTGGCAGCGCACCGGTTCAACGCGCCTTGCTGATTACCCGCAAAGGCGGCAATTTTACCGAACAAGTCCTGTTCGACACATTGGTACCGAATTTACGCAGCAAAGCCGTTCGTTCTGCCAACCTGTTTAACTTCTAAACCGCTTTTCGCGAGATAATAATACCGATGCCGTCTGAAAATTTTCAGACGGCATCTTTAATACATTTATTCTATTCACAACACATCAAACCGATTGAACAAACATGAGCATTCCGCAACTCTCCCCCGCCGAACTCAAACAGTGGCTGGACGAAGGCCGAAACATAACCCTGCTGGATGTCAGAGAAGACGAAGAAGTCCAATTCTGTTCTCTTCCCAACCATCTGCACATCCCGATGAATCTGATACCTTTGCGCCAAAATGATATTCCTGACAATGTACCTATCGTAGTTTACTGTCATCACGGCATGCGCAGTCTGTACACCGCTATGTATCTGGAAAATGCAGGCTTCGAATCGGTATACAATCTGCAAGGCGGCATCGACGCTTGGTCTGATCAAATTGATCCTACCGTTCCGCGTTATTAAATTTTTCAGTCAACAAAAAAGCGGATAAACCTTATCCGCTTTTTTCATTACCAAACTTCGATGTTAAACGCCGCGCAGCAGTTCGTTTACGCTGGTTTTGGCGCGGGTTTGCGCATCCACTTTCTTCACGATTACCGCGCAATACAGGCTGTGGCTGCCGTCTTTGCTCGGCAGGCTGCCCGATACCACCACCGAACCGGCAGGCACGCGGCCGTAGTGGATTTCGCCGGTTTCGCGGTCGTAAATTTTGGTGGATTGGCCGATGTACACGCCCATGGAAATCACGCTGCCTTCTTCCACAATTACGCCTTCAACGATTTCCGAACGTGCGCCGATGAAGCAGTTGTCTTCAATAATGGTCGGGCTGGCCTGCAACGGCTCCAACACGCCGCCGATGCCGACGCCACCGCTCAAATGCACGTTTTTACCGATTTGCGCACACGAGCCGACAGTCGCCCAGGTGTCCACCATCGTACCTTCGTCCACATAAGCACCGATGTTCACGTAAGAAGGCATCAGCACCACATTCTTACCGATAAAACTGCCGCGACGGGCAACCGCACCCGGCACCGCACGGAAACCGGCCGCTTGGAATTGCTCATCGTTCCAATCGGCAAATTTGGTCGGCACTTTATCGAAATATTTGTTTACACCGTCATTTTGCACTTCGTTGTCTTGAATACGGAACGACAACAATACGGCTTTTTTTACCCATTCATTGACTTTCCACTGACCGACACCCAAACGCTCGGCCACACGCAATTCACCGCTATCCAACTGACGCAAAGTTTCCAAAACCGCTTCTTTCACCTCTGCAGTTACCGTTGACGGCGTAATTTCCGCACGGTTTTCAAATGCAGTTTCAATAATGTTTTGTAATGACATATTTTTTCCTAATTTCAATCAATAAAGTAAATCCACAGGCCGTCTGAAAATTCAGACGGCTGCCTCATTCAACCGATAAACTTGCAAACATCTGCATTGTGCCATGTAACTGCCGCTTATCCAATAAAGAAAATAGACCGCCGGCCGCCTTTCAAACCTTATCAAAATTATCTGCCAACACTTTCTGTGAAACGGCACAATCCAAAGGCAGCGCATTCAAACGCCGCAATTCGGTCTGGAAATCTCCAACGTCCATCAGCTCCGAACCGAAACGCGCCAAATGGTGGGTATCCTGCTGGCAGTCTATCAATTCAATACCGCATTCCGCCAAATACTTAACCGCATGGGCAAAAGCAATTTTCGAAGCGTCCGGCTGCAATGCAAACATGGATTCTCCGTAAAACACCCGTCCTATCTGCACACCGTACAAGCCGCCTGCAATAATTTCACCGCCTTTACCGTTTGGAAACCAACATTCAAACGAATGCACATGCCCCATATGGTGCAATTTCCGATAAGCCGTTATAAAGTCGTTTTTAATCCACGATCCCGACTGGTTAGGGCGGGGAACCCCGGCACAACCAGTCATCACCGTCTCAAACGCTTTATTCACCGTTACCCGATAAGGTTTGTTGCGCAGCGTTTTGGCCAACGATCTGCCGATATGAATTTCATACGGCCTTAATACGGCGCGCGGCGATGTGGCAAACCAATAAAACAAGCCTTTTTCCATAAACCACGGAAAAATCCCCAAACGGTATGCCGACAATATCCGCTCCGGAGCCAAATCACTGCTTACCGCCACCAAACCGTCATACTCATCCAATCCGCAAAGCTGTTCGGGAAAGCGGTAATCATTCGGCGGTAAAAAAGGAATGCGCATTTTCAGACGGCCTCAAATAAATTCAGACGGCCTTCTGCAAAACAAAGGCCGTCTGAAATTTCACAATATCGGTTAACGCTTGTCTTTTTTCTGGCAGGTATCGCAAACGCCATACATATACAAAGCATGATCGACAATACGATAGCCGTTTTCATCGGCAATTTTATCCTGCAATTTTTCGATTTCTTCGCTGTGGAATTCGGTTACCTTGCCACATTTCACACAAACAATATGGTCGTGATGACCGCCGGTATTCAATTCATAAACCGCTTTACCGGTTTCAAAATGGTGGCGCAGCAAAATGCCCGCCTGTTCAAATTGAGTCAAAACACGGTAAATCGTAGCCACACCGATTTCAATACCCTCGTCCAACAAGATACGGTAAACATCCTCGGCACTCAAATGCTCTTCAGCATGGCTCTCAAACAAATCCAAAATTTTCAAGCGCGGCCCGGTTACTTTCAGACCACTGTCCTTCAGCTGGGCAATATTACTGAATTGGTTGTCCATATTTCTCTTTCCATACCCGTATAATATAAATTACCGTTATAATACGCACTTTTAGCCGCTTTGCCCACTATTAGATGATAGAGGCTTTCAATTGCCCTATCCTTTACCGGAAGATTGGTGCATACTGACAATCCGCGACTACCCAGAAAGGCCGAATCATGAACAAATCTCTGTATTTTGCCCTGGCAGCCCTATTGGGACTCTCTGCCTGTACCGCAGAACGCGTTTCCTATTTCCCCTCTTATAAACTGAAAGTCATCCAGGGCAACCAGCTCGACGCACGTGCCGTCGTTTCCCTACAACCCGGCATGAGCCGCGACCAAGTACAGCTGCTGGTAGGCACACCGCTTTTACGCGATCCGTTCCACGCCGACCGATGGGACTATACCTATAACACTTCACGCAACGGCATCATCGACGAACAGCGCACCATGACTTTGTATTTCAAAGACGATGCACTGGTTAAAGCAGAAGGCAGCGCCATCGAATACGCAGTAGAACAAATCAAAGCAGAAAATGCCAACCGAGCATCTGCTGCCGAGGAATCGAAATGACCCCTTTGAAAATCGCCATTTCCGGAGCCAATGGCCGTATGGGCCGCGTATTAATCGAAGCAGTTAACAATCATCCGGAAACCGTCCTGAGCGGCGCACTGGAACACGACCAATCCGAAGCATTGGGCTTGGATGCAGGATACGCCATCGGCATTAAAACAGGTGTCGCCATTAGCAGTGATGTGGATGCCGTTTTGGCCGGCAGCGATGTCTTAATCGACTTTACCCGCCCCGAACCCAGCCTGCTCTACATTGAAAAATGCAGCCGAGCCGGCGTAAACATGATTATCGGCACGACCGGATTTGACGACGCAGGCAAAACGGCCATTAAAACGGCTTCCGAAAAAATCGGCATCGTATTCGCAGCCAACTACAGCATCGGCGTCAACCTGACTTTCCACATTCTCGATACCGTAGCCCGCGTATTGAACGAAGGCTACGACATCGAAATTATCGAAGCACACCACCGTCATAAAGTCGATGCCCCCAGCGGTACGGCATTGCGTATGGGCGAAGTTATTGCCAATGCTTTGGGACGCGATCTGAAAGAATGCGCCATATACGGCCGAGAAGGCCACACCGGTGCACGCGATCCGCAAACCATCGGTTTTGCCACCGTCCGCGCAGGCGATGTTGTCGGCGATCATACCGCCTTATTCGCCACCGACGGCGAGCGCGTGGAAATTACCCACAAAGCCAGCAGCCGTATGACTTTTGCCTCAGGCGCAGTTCGCGCCGCAGTATGGTTGAACAACCAACCGAACGGTTTATTTGATATGCAGGATGTATTGGGATTAAAAAACCAATAGCCCCGAAAATATTGCCAAGAGGCCATCTGAAATTTTCAGACGGCCTGAGACCTTTGCAAAATTCCCCGCAATCCCCTAAATTCCCTCCCAAGACATTTAGGGGATTTTTCATGAGCACCTTCTTTCAGCAAACCGCCCAAGCCATGATTGCCAAACACATCGACCGCTTTCCTCTACTGAAGCTGGAGCAGGTGATTGATTGGCAACCGATCGAGCATTACCTCAACCATCAAAGAACCCGTTACCTTCGAGACCACCGCGGCCGTCCCGCCTATCCCCTGCTGTCCATGTTCAAAGCCGTTTTACTCGGCCAATGGCACAGCCTTTCCGATCCCGAACTCGAACACAGCCTCATTACCCGCATCGATTTCCATCTGTTTTGCCGTTTTGACGAACTGAGCATCCCCGATCACAGCACCTTATGCCGTTACCGCAACCGGCCGGCGCAAGACAACACCTTGGCCGAATTACTGGATCTGATTAACCGCCAACTGACTGACAAGGGTTTAAAAGTAGAGAAAGCATCCGCCGCCATCGTTGACGCTACCATTATTCAGACGGCCGGCGGCAAACAACGTCAGGCCATAGAAGTGGATGACGAAGGGCAAGTCAACAGCCAAACCACACCGAGTAAAGACAGCGGTGCCCGTTGGGTGAAGAAAGACGGGCGATACAGGCTGGGCTACAAACAACACACCCGCACCGATGCGGAAGGCTATATTGAGAAACTGCACATCACTGCCGCCAATGCCCATGAGTGCAAACACCTGCTGCCTTTGTTGGAAGGCCTAGCCCAAGACACGACTGTCTATGCCGATAAAGGCTACGACAGTATGGAAAACCGGCAACATCTGGAAGAACATCAGTTGCGGGACGGCATCATGTGCAAATCCCACCGCAACCGGCCGTTGACGGAAGCTCAAACCAAACGTAACCGACACTTATCGAAAACCCGTTATGTGGTCGAACAAAGCTTTGGTACGCTGCACCGTAAATTCCGCCATGCCCGGGCAACTTATTTTGGTCTGAGCAAAGTGAGTGCGCAAAGCCATCTGAAGGCGATGTGTTTGAACCTGCTGAAAGCAGCCAACAGGCTACGTGCGCCTGTTGCCGTCTGAAAGGCAGCTCAGATACCCGATTATCGGGTATTTGAGGGAAATAAAGGGGATATTTAGAACGGAAAACAGCCGAAATCCTGTGTTTGGGTTTCGGCTGTTGGGTAAAGGGGCTATTTTGCAAAGGTCTCGGCCTCTTTCATATCACAAACCCAATATTGATATTTCTCACAATACACAGCAATCGCTGCCTAACGGCAGCAATACTTAATCCGAAACTGCGCTTCATAAACCATGGCAATACCAAAACCGGTCGGACAGCTTAACCGCTCGGTCTCGGAAAAACAGCCTGCGTCAGCATTTTTTCATCCGTTCTTTTTACGGACGCAAAAGACAAACATAAAAAATAAAGCTCCCGATATCTTGGGAGCTTTATTGGTAAAACACAAATTATTTCAATTTGGTTTCTTTGTAAAGAACATGCTTACGGGCTACAGGATCAAATTTTTTGATTTCCAATTTGCCGGGCATAGTGCGTTTATTTTTGGTAGTGGTATAAAAGTGGCCAGTACCTGCACTTGATTCCAATTTGATTTTATCGCGCATTGCAGTAATCCTTTATTCTGTTGAATTAAGCTTCACCGCGAGCACGCAAATCAGCCAATACGACATCAATGCCTACTTTATCGATAGTGCGCAATGCAGCGTTAGATACGCGCAGGCGAACCCAGCGGTTTTCACTCTCTACCCAAAAACGACGTGATTGCAAGTTAGGCAAAAAACGACGTTTGGTTTTGTTGTTGGCGTGTGATACGTTATTGCCAGACATCGGGCGCTTACCGGTCACTTTGCAAACTCGTGCCATGGTTAGTCTCCAAACTTCTAAAATAGTAAAACGCGATTTATACCATAAAAAACCGCTTCTTTTCAAGTACCTTTTTCGAAACGGTTGGATTTTTACGGCGATAAACCACCGAAAATGTTGTTTTCCCGAACAACTCGGCTTTATCGGGAAAAGGTTTTGATTATATCTGTTTTCTTGGCGGATTTGTACTACCGGGTTTAATTAAATCTGTCCGGCCTGACGGATTTTCCGCCAAGAAAACTGCAAATGCCGGAAATCGCGGCTGATATATTATGTAATGTGCTTGAGCCCTTAGGTGCTTTGCAACTCAAACGCTCTCAAACAAACGCCGTCTGAAACAGCCGGTTTTCAGACGGCATCGAAACATACAACTCACTTTCCGTTACCGATAACGCGGCTGCATTTTCCTTTGATTAAGCCGTCCCCTTCTCCGCCGGACACGCGGAATGAATTCTCCCCAAGCGTATCCAGACGGTAAATGTCTTTTGTATATGCTCCCTGTTGCTGCAACATACCTTGGAAAAGCGTCTGACCCAAATCCTCGGCCATTTGCCGTTCTTCTTCGCTCAATTCGCGCACAACCTGCGCACTTTCTTCGTGATCTTTTTCTCTTTTCACATCAAAAAGCGCAGAATGTGTATGTATCTCGTTGCCGGCAATGTTCCATGTGCCTTTTTCTTCTGAGGAAATGCGGAACAAATGCAAGGCGGATAGAACGCTTTTACTCGAAAAGGTATGATCCGAACGGTATTCGGTATTCGACAAACTGATAAAATCCTCATCTGCATCTTTAACCAAACACCACCACTCCCCGACCAAATAATCATCATTCAAAACCAGTCGGGTTTCTGCCGCCGCCATGCCGCAACAGGCTGCCAGCCAAATTGCAAAAGCGGTTTTTACCATACTGTCCATACTGCTTTCTTTCTTATCTTTTCCAAATATTGAAACCATATTTAGATAAGGCCGTCTGAAATTTTCAGACGGCCTCATCATCTCCAAAACACTTCGTCAAACTATTGCTGCACTGTTTGACGATGCAGGCCGCCGCCCAATGCTTTATACAAATCGGCCATATTTTCCAAGCGCGTCAACTGTGTCGACAACAAAGCCAAATCGGCACTGTAACTGCTGCGCTCTGCATCCAGCAAATCCAACGCGCTGGACACTCCGTGTTTATAACGCAGCTGCACCAAACGCAAGGTATGCGCATGTGCCTTACTTTGTTTTTGAACGCTGCCGTAACGCTTGTCCAATTGCTCCCGCGCAACAAGTGCATTGGAAATATCGCGGAACGCGGCCTGAACGGCGGCTTCATAATTGACAACCTGAATCTGCCGGCGAATCTTCGCCGCATCCAAATTGGCGGTCATACTGCCCCAGTTGAAAATCGGCAGATTAATCACCGGCATAAATGCCCATGTACTGTTACCGCCTTTAAACAAACCGCTTAACTCGGTCGAACCCGAACCCAATGTGCCGGTCAGGCTGATACTTGGGAAGAAAGCGGCGCGGGCTGCTCCGATATCGGCGTTAGCTTGTTTCAAAGCAAATTCGGCCGCACGGATATCGGGACGGTTTAATAAAACTTCGGACGCCAGCCCGGCAGGCAGCTTGCTGACGGCAAACTGTTTATGCAGCGGCAAAGCAGGTTCAAGATTGTCGGGAACGGGTTGGTTTATCAATAAGGCAAGCGCATTCTCCGCCAATTCTTTGGCTTGGACGGCTGAAGCATAATCGGCTTTGGCCGCTTCAATCAACGCTTCCTGGCGGTGCAAATCCAAAGCGGAAACCACACCTGCACGGTGCTTCAACTGCGTAAGCTTATAAGTATCCCGACGCGTTGCCAAAACATCTTGAGCCAGCTTCATGGCATTTTCGGCATACAAGCCGTTGAAATAGGCTTTTGCGACACCGGCAACCAAAGCCAGCTGCGCGGCATCTTGCGCGGCACGACTGCTGAAATAGCTTTGCAGCGCGGCTTCGGTATTGCTGCGCACGCGTCCGAACAAATCCAATTCGTATGCCGTTATCCCCAAGCCGACTTTATAAGCGGAGCTGACCGTTGATACGCCGCCGCTCAAATCGGCCGCTGAGCGTCCGCGACTGCCGTTGCCGCTGGCATTGATACCCGGCAACAGGTCGGCACGGGCAATCATGTACTGCCTGCGCACGGCTTCGGCATTCAATGCGGCTTTACGCAAATCGGTATTTTGCTTCAATGCCAATTCGATCAACTGATGCAGTCTGGGGTCGGCAAAATAATCTTGCCAACCGATTGAGGCCGTCTGAATTTTTTGCCCTTCTTCCTCCTGAACATCGTATTTGAAGGTTTGGGGAACAGCCACTTGCGGCTGTTCGTACTTCGGAATCATGGCACAGCCGGATAAAATCACGCCTGCAGCAACGGCAGCCCAAATCGGTTTTAATTTAATAGGTTTCATATTTAATCCTTGCTCTCGGGTAAGGCCGTCTGAATTTCCGGCAGAGGTTTGGAAGGCTGTTTGCCTTTAAACAGTTTCCGCACCACAACATAGAAAACCGGCACGAAAAACACCGACAATAACGTGCCAATCAACATGCCCCACAATACGGTCGTACCGATTGCACGTTGGCTGGCGGAGCTTGCACCCGAAGCCAGATAAAGCGGCACTACGCCCAAGATAAACGCAAAAGAGGTCATGATAATCGGGCGGAAACGCAAATGCGCCGCTTCCAATGCCGATTCCAGCAAACCTTTGCCTTGAGCCTGCAAATCTTTGGCAAACTCGATAATCAAAATGGCGTTTTTCGCACTCAAACCGATAACGGTAATCAAGCCTACTTTAAAGTAAATGTCGTTCAGATAAGACGGAGGCGCACCGAAGAAACCGCCGATCATATTCCTCAGGTTTACGCCCATCACAATACCCAAGAAACCCAACGGCACCACCAGAATCACAGCCAGCGGAATAGACCAGCTCTCATACAAAGCAGCCAACACCAGGAACACAGCCAAAATAGCCAAGCCGTACAGCAACATATCTTGCGCGCTGCCTTTGGCCTGTTCGCGCGATTGTCCCGCCCATTCCAAACTGTAACCGCCTTCAAGCTCGTCCACCATGCGCTGCACTTCGGCCATAACTTCGCCCGAAGAATAACCGCTTGCCGCCGCACCTTCGATTTTCATCGCTTTATAGCCGTTGAAACGAATGCTCTGCTCCATACCGTGTTCCCACGCCACCGTAGCAATCGCAGACAACGGCACGGCCACACCCTGGCTGTTCGGCACGGTCAGCATCAAAATATCAGACGGCTGCATACGCGCCGAGGCCTCTGCCTGCACAATCACCCGCTGCAGACGGCCTTGGTTCGGAAAATCGTTAACATACGAAGAACCCAGTGCCGTCGCCAGTACCGAACGCACGCTTGCCAAGCTGATACCTTGAGCGGCGGCGGCTTCACGGTTAATATCGATTTTCAGCTGCGGTGCATCTTCCAAACCCGAAGCGCGGACTTTGGAAGCATCAAACATCGGATTGGTACGCATTTTCTGCACCAACTCATTGCGTTTTGCCAATAAAGCGGCATGTCCCCTGCTGTTGCGGTCTTGCAGATACATCTCGAAACCCGAGCTGGTACCCAATTCCATAATTGCAGGCGGATTAATGACCAATGCAAACCCGTCGCGGACATTCATCATTAACGCGCCGGTCAGCTTACCGGCCACTGCCGCCGCAGAACTGCCGTGTCCCGGACGTTCGCTCCAGTCTTTCAAGGTTACAAAACCGAAACCCATATTCTGACCCGAACCGGCGAAACTGAAACCGGATACGCCGATAAAACTTTCCACTTCAGGCATGAAGGTAATAATCTGATTGGCGGTTGCCAAAGTCGCATCGGTGCGTTCTTTGGTTGCCCCGGCCGGCAGCTGAACCATCATCATCAGGCTGCCTTGGTCTTCGCTCGGCAGGAAAGAAGTCGGGATACGGACAAACAGCAATGCCGCCACGCCGCCCAACAATACATACACAGCCATAACACGAGCGGACTTACGCAGGAATTTGGCCACCCAACCTTCATACTTATGTGTGCCGTCTGAAAATTTTCGGTTAAACCAACCGAAGAAACCTTTTTTCTCGACATGATGGCCTTTGGGAACCGGCTTCAACAAAGTCGCACACAAAGCGGGGGTCAGCGATAAAGCCAAGAAAGCCGAGAAAGCAATCGCAATCGCCATGGTGACTGCAAACTGGTAATAAATCTTACCGGTCGCACCGGTAAACATAGCCAGCGGCACAAACACAGAAATCAAAACTGCCGTAATACCGATTACCGCGCCGGAAATCTGCCCCATGGCTTTTTTGGTTGCCTGAACGGGCGGCAAGCCTTCTTCCGACATAATCCGCTCGACGTTTTCCACCACCACAATGGCATCATCGACCACAATACCGATCACCAACACCATTGCAAACATAGTCAAGACGTTAATCGACATGCCCAAATACCAAATAGCCGCAAACGCACCCAACAGGGAAATCGGCACGACAATGGTCGGAATCAGCGTATAACGGAAGTTTTGCAGAAACAGATACATCACGACAAACACCAGCAACACGGCTTCCAGCAAAGTATGCACTACCTTCTCAATCGAAATGGAAACGAATTTGGAAGTATCGTAAGGTGCCGACCATTTCATATCGTGCGGAAAGAAACGCTCCAAATGCGCCATTTTGTCGCGCACCGCTTGAGCGGTCGCCATCGCATTACCGCTGTTTGACAACATCACCGCCATACCGACGGCAGGCTTGCCGTTCAAACGTGTAGACGCCGCATAACTCTGGCTGCCCAACTCAATCCGCGCCACATCTTTCAAATACACATTGGCTCCGCCCGCAGTCGAACGCAGAATAATGCTGCCGAATTCTTCGGGCGTACTCAGCTGGCCTTGAGCCGTGATGGTTGCAGAGATAGTCTGCCCCTGAACATTAGGCAAAGCACCGAGCGAACCCGCCGAAATCTGGATATTTTGCGAAGATATGGCAGAGGAAACATCTGCAAAAGACAAATTGTAGTTTTGCAGTTTTTTCGGGTCGACCCAAATACGCATAGCACGCTGCGAACCGAACAAACGTGCTTCGCCCACGCCTTCCACACGCTGGATTTCCGGCTTGATGTTACGCTCGACATAGTCGGCAATATCTTCGGTTGTCATGGTATCGGACGACATCATCAATACCATCAGGAAGTTGGATCGCGATTTGGCTACGGTCACACCGTTTTGCTGAACCGCCGCAGGCAGCAACGCCGTCACTTCCGACAGCTTGTTCTGCACTTCCACCTGCGCCAGATTTTCATCGGTATCAGGAGAAAAAGTCAGACTAACCGTACCGCCGCCGCTTGATGTCGCATTGGTACTCATATAATCCAAACCTTCGACACCGTTCATATTGCGTTCGATAACCGACAATACGCTGTCTTCCATCACCTGCGCCGATGCACCCGGATAAACGGCACTCAACGTAATAGTCGGCGCGCCGACAGAAGGATATTGCGAAACCGGTAAATTCTTGATACCGAAAATACCGGCCAATATGATGAATATGGAAATCACCCATGCAAAAATCGGGCGGTCAATAAAAAATTTAGCCATGTGTGTTCCTTACTGAGCCTGAGCAGGTTCGGAAGCGGCTTGAGAGGCCGTCTGAACATCTTCCGGTTTATCAGCGACCGCAGCTTCCGACTGACCGGCAGCCTCTGCCTGCACCGGCGGCGTCCACTCTTTCGGCGTCACTTTCTTCGCGCCCATCATGCCCGCAATAGACACACCGTCAACAATCACTTTATCCCCGTCTTTGAGGCCGTCTGAAATAATCCAATTGCTGCCCTGCTGCTGAACAACCGTGACCACGCGCGGCTCCATGCCGCCTTCGGCATTCACAATCAAAACAGTATCCTGCTGACCGCGCGTTACCGCCTGCTGCGGTACAACAAAAGCTTCAGCCATGCCGGCTTGCGACATCTTCGCGCGCACATACAAACCCGGTAGCAAAATGTTGTCGGGATTCGGAATGGCCACACGCAGCTTCACTTGTCCGGTGGCTTCGTCCACAGTCGGATCCGCATACAGCAGACGGCCTTTATGTGCATATTCTTTGCCGTTTTCCAGCATAATCGCAACTTCGATACCGCCGTTGACCGGCTGCAGCTTACCGTCGGCAATATCTTGACGCAGCTGCATAATTTCCGTCGCAGACTGAGTAATATTGATATACATCGGGTCGGTTTGCTGAATAGTGGCCAACTTCACTGCCGCACCCGGATTAACCAGCGTCCCTTCCGAGACAAACGATTGACCGATAAAACCGGAAATCGGCGCGGTTACACGCGAATAATTCAGGTTAATGCGCGACGATTTCACCGCAGCCGCAGCAGCCTTAACGCTTGCTTGGGCAGATAATTTCGCCGCCACCGCCGCATCATATTCCTGACGGCTGATGGCATCGGCTTCTACCAAAGGCTTATAACGGCTCAAGTCTGCATTGGCTTTGGCCAGAGCCGCTTCCGCGCCGGCCAGTTGCGCATAAGCGCTTTCCAAACCGGCGGCATAAGTTGCATCATCAATTTGATACAGCGGCTGGCCGGCACGGACATAAGTTCCTTCTTGAAACAGACGGCGTTTGATGATACCGCCCACTTGCGGACGCACTTCAGCCGAACGCACCGGCTCCAAACGGCCGGGTAATTCAACACTCAACGCCACCGGCTGCGCCTGTACGGTCACCACGCCCACCACAGGCGCAGGCGCTTGTCCACCGGCAGCACCGCCGCCATGCTTTGCACCCGCCGCACCGCCGCTTTCTCCTTTACCGCATGCAGACAAAGCCAAAGATGTCGCCACGGCTACTGCCGCAACTTTATACCACTGAGGATAGCTCTTCATTTTTCATTCCCAAATATCAAAACGACGCCTTTCCCGGCCACTGTCTGCACCGTATGCTAAAAAGCAGGCACAAAATTCCGGCGGAAAAACGGCAGAATATAATGTTTCGGTATTATACATACATACTTGCATGTATCAAAGTTCTTTCTTATAATCAACGGCATTATTTCTACGACAACAAACCCTACCCGATACCGAAAAAAATGAGAAAAACCAAAGCAGAAGCCTTAAAAACCAGAGAATATCTCATGCTTGCCGCGCTCGACACTTTCTATACGAAAGGCGTAGCGCGGGCATCCTTGAACGAAATCGCGCAAGCCGCAGGCGTAACGCGCGGCGCGCTGTATTGGCATTTCAAAAACAAAGAAGATTTATTCGACGCCCTGTTCCAACACATTTTCAACGACTTTTCCGGCCGTATGAGGGCAGACATTGAAAACGCCTCGCCCAATATGTGGGAAAACCTCCGCCAAACCCTGCTGAATCTGTACGAACGGCTCGAAACCAACGAAACGCACCGCAGATTCATCAGTATCCTGCATTTGAAATGCGAGCATATCGAGCAGAACAAGGCCATTGTCGAGCTGATGAGCAAATACAATATGATGTGGCACGAACAAATGACCAAAGCCATCGTCTTGTGCATATCGCAAGAAAAACTGCCGCAAAATCTCGATGTCAACCTAGCCAGCATTTACCTGAAATCCGTATGCACCGGTCTCACCCAAATCTGGCTGATCAATCCTGCCCGATTCGACCTGCAAAGTGCCGCACCCGCCATCATCGACACGGCACTGACTGCACTGCAGCATTGTCCGTCGCTGCAAAAAGACTATGCCGTCTGAAATCATATAGGCCGTCTGAATTTTCAGACGGCCTATTGCCACACCGGTTCGCAACAGCGTTTCACGCCATCCGAGCCGACCGAAAACCCCTTATCGGAAACACCGTCATGAATCCAGAAAACCGTCTTCCTCCTTTATTTGCCGCAGAAATAACCGTCCAAATCGGCGACATCAACTACGGCAACCACCTGGCCAACGACGCTGTTTTGCGTTTGTGCCACGAAGCCAGAATACGCTGGCTGGCACAACACAATCTGACCGAACTCGATATCGGCAGCCAAACCGGCATCATCATGACCGATGCCGCCCTGCAATACACCGCCCAAGCCCGCCACGGCGACATACTTTCCGTCCACCTGTCCGCATTTGCCAAAGGACGCAGCCGCTTTGCCATCACTTACCGGCTCATCCGAAACAGCGACGGCAAAACCATTGCCACCGCAGAAACAGGCATGGCCTGCTTCCACTACCAAAATCAAAAAGTCTGTAAAATACCCGAAACTTTCCTCGCCCTGCTTCAGGCCGTCTGAATTTCAGACTCCCCCGCAGGAACTGCAAACCGCTTATTTTTCAGACGGCCTGCCATGCAATCTTCCTTTTTCGACCATGTGGAAACCTTCCTAAATACATTAAACCGGCAAGGAAAATCCGCGCATACCGTCGCCGCATACCGCCGCGACCTGAACCAGCTGAAAACACTTCTGCCCGAAACAGAATCGGACGAACCGCTGCGCCGCCTTCACTTTGTCGCCGCACTCAAAAAATTGTCGCAGCGAAACAGCCACCCGCGCAGCATGGCCCGCAAACTTTCCGCATGGCGGCAATATGGCCAATGGCAGGTCAAACACCAACTGCTGGATTGCAACCCCTGCGAAAACCTCAAGCCGCCCAAACCGCCCCAACGCCTGCCCAAAGCCGTCGAACAGGAAACCTTAAACCGTCTGCTCGATGCCGGCAGTCTCGCTGCCGACAATGACGAAACGCTCGCCCTGCGCGACCAAGCTATCTTTGAACTTATGTACGGCAGCGGTTTGCGCCTAAGCGAAATACACCAGCTGGACTTAACCGACATCTCCCTTCAGGAAGGCTGGATAAAAGTAAGCGGTAAAGGCAATAAAGAACGCCATGTTCCGTTGGTTAAAAAAAGCATTGAGGCCGTGCAGCGCTATCTGCCGCAACGCTGCCAACACGGCAACGAAACCGCCCTGTTCACCAACCGGAACGGCAAACGTCTCAGCCAGCGGCAAATCCAACACCGCCTGCGCGACTGGGCGGTTCGCCGGGAAAGTCCGCAGCATCTTTCTCCGCACATGATGCGCCACAGCTATGCCAGCCACCTGCTTCAGTCCGCACGCGACATACGTGCCGTTCAAGAACTGCTCGGCCACAGCAATCTGTCGTCCACGCAAATTTATACCAAACTGGATTTCGACCATCTGGCACAGGTATACGACCAAACCCACCCTCGGGCGAAAAAAAAGAAGTAAACCGCCATATCCGTTTTATCTTTGCTATAAAAGGCCGTCTGAAATTTTCAGACGGCCTGTCCATTTACTCCGTACAAATCGGTTCGGGCAAAACCTGCCGCCAATCCCAATGGCGCACCGACCAATCCAATAAATCGGCAACCCTATCTGTCGGCGGAGCTGCGGGAATACCCAAATATCCCATTACTTGGCGCAACAAACGCACTTTGTCGCCCAAATCCAAAGCAGGCGCCAAAGTCTGCTTCGACCATTTTTGCCCCAAACGGTTAACCAACAACGGTAAATGCGCATAAACCGGCGCCTCATAACCCAAACAACGTTGCAGCCAAATCTGGCGCGGAGTCGATACCAGCAAATCCTGACCGCGCACAATATGGGTAATCCCCTGTTGCGCATCGTCCACCACCACAGCCAACTGATACGCCCAGAAACCGTCTGCACGCAACAACACAAAATCGCCGATATCACGCGCCAGCCGTTGTGCATAATGGCCGACCACCTTATCTTCAAAACCGATTTCTTCATCGGGCACACGCAAACGCCAAGCCGGTGTTTTGGCCTCAACGGGCGGAATAAAACCGGCAGCGGCACAATGCCCCCCGTACACAAAACCGTCCACTCCCGCCGTTGCCGCCGCCTGCCAGTCTTTCCTGCTGCAATAACACGGATACACCCGTTTCAATCCGCCCGTATCGTCTGCAGCCGCATTTTTGAGATAATCTAAAGCCTCGCGGTATAAATGATGGCGGCGGCTTTGGTATACCACTTCGCCGTCCCATTCAAAACCGAAAGCCTCCAATGTGCGCAGAATATCATCTGCCGCACCGGGCATTTCCCGCGGCGGATCCAAATCCTCCATGCGCACCAACCAACGGCCGCCATTGGCTTTCGCATCGGCGTAAGACGCCAGCGCCGTCAGCAGCGAGCCGATATGCAGCAAGCCCGTCGGGCTAGGCGCAAAACGCCCTACATACAATTTGCCATCACTTTGCGCAACCATGTCTACACCACCCATCCAAACGACCGAAACAAACACAGTCAATGTTATAATGCCGTCTGAAAAAACTGAACACATACTTATGAAACAACCAGACTTCTCCCAACCCGTATTGGCCATCGACACCAGCACCACATTTTTGTCTTTGGCCTTGTCGGCAAGCGGGCAAATCCTGCAATACCATCAAAACGTCGGCACCAAACAATCCGATTTCATTCTGCCTCAAATCCAAAATTTATTGGCAGAAGCCGGAATACGTGTAAAAGACTTGGGGTGCATCGTTTATTCGCAAGGTCCCGGCGCATTCACGGGATTACGTATCGGTATCGGAGTCGCACAAGGCTTGGCCGCACCGGCCGACTTGCCTTTAATCGGCATCCCCAGCTTGGACGCCGTCGCCTACCAACAGCAGGGGCGCTGTATTTTAGCCGCAACCGACGCCCGCATGGGAGAAGTATTTTACGCTTGGCTGGATACCGTGAACCACACCCGCCTCAGCCCTTATCAGGTCGGCAGTGCCGCCTCTATCCAAGCTCCGCATACAACAGACACCATGCAAGGCGTCGGCAATGCTTTTGCCTTGTCCGACAAACCGCCGTTTGACGGCATACCCGATATGCCCACGGCTGCCGATTACCTGAATCTTGCCCGCACCGGCCGTTATCCTGCAACTTCGGCAGGCGAAGCGGAATTGCTTTACGTGCGCGATAAAATTGCCTTAACCGCCAAAGAACAGGCGGAACGGAAATCAGGCTCATGATAATCAGACCGGCTATCGAAACAGACTGCTCCTTACTGGCGGAAATAGACCGGCAAAGCAACCCTTCGCCTTGGTCTGCCGCACAATTTCAGACGGCCTTGAATAACCGCTTCGACACTGTTTTAATCGGAGAATACCAACAACAAGCCGCCGGCTTTATTGTCTGGCAAACCATTCCCGACGAATCGGAACTGCATTTAATCGCCACTGCGCCACAATACCGCCGGATGGGCTTTGCCTCGCAATTATTGGAACGCTGGCTGGCCGATTCGGCTGAACATAAAATAGCCCGATTGTTTTTAGAAGTCCGTGCCGGCAATACCCCGGCACAAGAACTCTATAAAAAATACGGATTCCAAGCTTATGCCGTCCGTAAAAACTATTACGCCCTGCCAAACCATACCTACGAAGATGCCGTGTTAATGGAGAAAATATGCTGAGCAGCCGCTATCTACACCTGCACGAAGCCTTAGGTCTGGGCCCGATGTGGCTCCAACAAGGCGCTACCGTGCTGACTGCTGCCCGCGAAACCTCAGCAACTCCCCCATCTCGACACGAAATACCGCAACATTCTTCCGCCACACGTATCAGTGCCATGGCCGCAATGGGGATACATAAAACCCAATTTGCAACCGAAACCGAAAGGCCGTCTGAAAAAACCGCTGCCACTCCGGTTGCCGTTCCCGATATTTCACCTACTCCGCTCAACCAAAGCCTGATTGACCAAATCAAACCGGCCAAAATCATGGTGGTCAGTATCTGCACTGCCCCCGAAGACAACATTAACGGCGAACCGATTAGCGGAGAAGCCGGAGTCCTTCTTAAAAATATGCTGTCCGCCATCGGCATTCTTCCCGAAGAAACCTATAAAACCACTTGGATCAAATCCACCGATTTCTGTCCGACTCCCTCTGCAGAGCAAATTGCGGCAGCGCTGCCGCAACTGCAAGCCGAACTAAACGCCTCACAAGCACAAGCCGTATTATTTTTGGGCCAAATTTTCCAACAGCCCCAATCAGCCGATATTCCCGAACGGCTTTGTAACGGTGTCCGGCACATTATCCTGCCCCACCCGGCACGTTTACTCCGTCAACCCCAACTGAAAGCCAAAACTTGGCAAAGCCTGAAAACTTTGCGCCCGTTATTTATGCCGTCTTCCAATCCATAAACTTCAACGACCAAGCCCCCATCCGGACACATCATCACATAGCAATCAGTAATATGAACGCTTCCTATTTACCGGATTCCATAATTTTTACAGCACAACATATTTTCTCCGGCTGATTACCGGCATAAAAATGCCGCCCAAACAGGCGGCATCTGATTTGATTATTTAACCAATTTCAAAATTTTCTTTTTAGGCTTGCCGTCATCGGTTTCCGCCGTTTTTTCAGACGGCCTTTCAACTTCTTTTTCCCAATCGGACTTCACGCTCGGATCATAAATATCAATTTCAAATCCCATACCCTCACCCGTTTCACGAGCAAAAATACCGGTTACATGCCCGACAGGAATCCAAATCTCATGAGCTACGCCACCAAACCGCGCCGAAAAGCTTACCCAATCATTATCAATAACCAAATTGTGGCTGGCTGTCGGCCCAATATTTAAAACTATTTCATTATCACGAACATATTGCATGGGAACGCGGGTGTGTTCATTAACCCAAGCAACAATATGCGGTGTTTGCGCATTGTCTATACACCACTCATACAAAGCACGCAACAAATAAGGTTTGGTACTGGTCGTCATATCGGAAACCTTTTATTTTCAGACGGCCATTAACGGCGCATTGCCTTTTCGGCAGGCGTCAAAGCCTCAATAAACGCTTCGCGTTGGAAAATACGTTCTGCATACTTAAACAGCGGTGCCGCAGTCTTACCCAATTTGATGTCATAATAATCCAAGCGCCACAACAGCGGAGACAAAGCTACATCAATCATGGAGAAATCTTCGCCCAAAATATATTTGCTCTTTGCAAATGCCGGTGCCAAAGTAGTCAAACCATTACCGATCGCTTCACGCGCTTTAGCCTGATCTTTATTGCTTGCTTCAGGATTTTCCAATACTTGCACATGGCTGAACAATTCTTTTTCCATGCGGAACAAAACCAAACGACCGCGACCACGCATTACCGGATCACCGGGCATCAATTGCGGATGGGGAAAACGCTCGTCAATGTATTCATTAATAATATTGGATTCATGCAATACCAAATCCCGCTCAACCAGTACCGGAACCTGATTATATGGATTCATAATGGCCAAATCTTCGGGCTTATTAAAAATATCCACATCTTTAATTTCAAAATCCATACCTTTTTCATATAAAACGAAACGGCAGCGCTGGCTGAACGGGCAAGTAATACCCGAATACAAAGTCATCATAATCATCACCCCTAAAAAATTCGTCCTATATCAATGGGAAACAGTCCAAATACAGGAAGTTATAAAAAATCTGATTATAGCGGAACGTCTCAAACTTATCCACAAAACCAATCCAAGCTATTGTTTTAAATAGATTTAAAACCAAAAAAAAAGCAGAACTTTTAAAGTTCTGCTTTTTCATTCAACTAAGCTTAGTGAACATCTTTCCAATATTCTTTCTTCAGGAAGTATGCCAGAGGCAACATAACGGCCAATAAGAAGATCATAACCAAATAGCCGATACGCTTACGCTCCAATTGAGCCGGTTCACCCATATAAACCAAATAATTTACCAAATCGCGAACATAGTCATCATATTCTTTCTCGATAACCTTACCATTCGGTAAACGACGGCTATGCAAACCGGTAGATTCCCAATACAACTTAGGCTCTTTTACACCGTGTTCGTTTTCTACTAAAACAGGTTGGCCTTTGCTGTCTAACTCAACTGCTTTCACACCTTGCTGTTCCCATAAAGGATGAGGCATACCTACTTTATCGAACACGGTGTTATTCCAACCGGTAGGACGGGTAGGATCTTTATAGAAACCGCGCAGATAAGCATAGAGATAATCTGCACCGCGCGAACGGGCAATCAGAGTTAAATCAGGCGGCTCCGCACCAAACCATTTCGCTCCGTCTTTAGGATGCATTGCAGACTGCATAACATCGCCGACTTTATCCGTAGTGAACATTAGGTTTTTCTTGATTTCATCTTCCGTCAAACCAATGTCTTTCAAACGGTTGAAACGCATACCGGTTGCAGAGTGACAAGACAAGCAGTAGTTAGTAAAAATCTGAGCACCACGCTGCAGGCTTACTTGATCACCGAGATCGATATCGACTTTTTCATATTCTACATGACCGCCTGCTGCAACGGCCATGCCCAAAGGTGCTGCCAACAATAAGGCAGCAAACCAGTTTTTCAGTGCTTTTTTCATTTTCGCTGCCCTCATTAAATATTGGTTGCAAACAGATATGCACCCACAACGGTAATGGCAACATAAACAAAGAACATCAGTTTTTGTTTGCCGGTACTCATGGTTACACGCTCGGGAACCGGTTTGTTTTTATCCAGTTTGGTGTAGAACGGCATACCCAGGAAGAATGCAAAGTAAATAACGGACAGGATACGGGCTACGATCGTACGGGTATCGGTCGCAACCAAAGCACCCAAAATACCCAAACCGATGAAGGAAATGATGAACAATACCAACATGGTTTTAAAAATCGGGCCGCGGTAACGGATAGATTTTACAGGCGAACGGTCAAGCCACGGCAGCAAGGCAATCAATACCACAGCAGCACCCATACCGATTACACCCCAAACCTGTGTACCGAAGAATGAGGGAATAGCACGCAAAATCGCATAGAACGGTGTGAAATACCATACCGGTGCAATGTGCGCAGGTGTCTTCAATGGGTTGGCAGCATCAAAGTTTGGTTTTTCCAAGAAGTAACCGCCACCTTCAGGTGCGAAGAACATAATGGCACAGAATACGATCAGGAATACCACCACACCCAAGATGTCTTTCACGGTGTAGTAAGGATGGAATGGAATACCGTCCAAAGGAATACCGTTTTCGTCTTTCAGTTTTTTGATTTCAACGCCGTCAGGGTTGTTGGAACCTACTTCATGCAAAGCAATCAGGTGTGCTACAACCAAGCCTACCAATACCAAAGGTACGGCAATAACGTGCAGAGCGAAGAAACGGTTCAAGGTAACGTCGGATACGTTGAAGTCGCCTCGAATCCAAGTAGACAAATCCGGACCGATTACGGGAATGGCGGCAAATAGGTTAATAATTACCTGCGCGCCCCAGAACGACATTTGACCCCACGGCAACAGGTAGCCCATGAATGCTTCGGCCATCAAAGCCAAGAAAATCAATGATCCGAATACCCATACCAATTCGCGCGGCTTTTTGAAAGAACCGTAAATCAGGCCGCGGAACATATGCAGGTACACCACTACGAAGAACATAGACGCACCGGTAGAGTGCATATAACGGATAATCCAACCACCGGATACGTCGCGCATAATGTATTCGACAGCGGTAAACGCGGCAGGCAAGTGGTATGAATTCAAGTTACCGTCTGGTTTGTAGTTCATGGTCAGGAAAATACCGCTGACGATTTGAATCACCAACACCAGCATGGCTAACGAGCCGAAGAAATACCAGAAGTTGAAGTTTTTGGGCGCGTAATACTCGGTTACGTGCTCTTTCATCATTTTAGACAAAGGGAAACGTGCGTCTACCCAGCCTAACAATGATTTGTTTTCATTATTGGTTTGGTTTGCCATGATAAGTCCCTTTATTTGTCGTCGCCTACCAGAACGGTAGTATCGGACAAGTATTTATAAGGAGGAATGATCAGGTTGGTCGGAGCCGGAACACCTGCGAATACGCGGCCGGCCAAGTCAAATTTGGAACCGTGGCAAGGGCAGAAGAAACCGCCTTTCCAATCGGAACCCAAATCGGCAGGCGCTACGTCGGGACGGTAAGTCGGCGAACAACCCAAGTGTGTACAGATACCGATGGCGATAAAGATGTTCGGCTTAATCGAGCGCAAAGGATTCTTACAGTATTCCGGCTGCTGCTCCACTTCGGAGTTCGGGTCGGCCATTTTACCGTCCAAACTTGCCAAATCTTTTTGCTGCTGCTCCGTACGGTTCAGCACCCAAATCGGTTTGCCCTGCCATTCTACGGTCATCAGCTGACCGGCTTCGATTTTGCTGACGTCAACTTCAACGGCAGCACCGGCGGCTTTGGCTTTTTCCGAAGGGAAAAAGCTGGCTAAAAACGGGGTTGCTACGCCTAAAGCGGCCACACCGCCTGCACCCGCGGTCGCCAACGTCAAGAAACGACGGCGGCCTTGATTGATTTCTTGATTATCCATTATTCAGTCATCCTAACTATTGGGAATACCGAGCCATTAAACTCTGTAATTCTACCTGATTTTATAGGGATACTTAAAGCATTATTTAAAATAAGGTAAAGTTTTGCGACATTTTTTGACCTTAAGCAGGGTTTTGCTCGTCGAAAAAATCCACTTTCACATCAAATTTTTGTGCAATCTCTTTTCCCAATGCCTGAATGCCGTAACGTTCGGTTGCATGATGCCCGGCGCTGATAAATGCCGTTCCGGTTTCCTGCGCCAGGTGGAATTGTGCTTCCGAAATTTCTCCGGTGACATACACATCTACTCCTTCATCCGAGGCCGTCTGAAAAAATCCTTGCGCACCGCCGGTACACCATGCGATGCGTTTAACGGGCTTATCGGCACTGCCGATGACAACCGGCTTGCGTTGCAAGGTTTCGGATAATTTTTTTCCCAATCCAGCCAAGGTAATCGGTTCTACCGGCACGCCTATATTCAACAAATTCTGCTCGCCGCAGCAATATTCGGTTTTCCAGCCCATGATTGCCGCCAGCTGTGCGTTGTTTCCCAATTCGGGATGGGCGTCCAAAGGAAGATGATAACCGGCCATATTGATATCGTGCTTCAACAGGGCGGCAATGCGTTCCTTTTTCCAGCCGGTAACGGTTAACGGTTCACTTTTCCAAAACATACCGTGATGTACCAAAAGCATATCTGCCTGCTGTTCGACAGCATAATGAATGGCGGCGCGGCTTGCGGTAACGGCCGTAACGATGTGTTCTGTGTCTTCCCTACCCTCTACTTGCAGGCCGTTGGGGGCATAATCTTTGAAAGTGTGAGTCTGCAATATTTCATCACACCAATTTAATATCGCTTTTCTTGAGGCCATGATTCGGTATCCTTAATATTTTTCAGACGGCCTTTGTCGAACCCGTTCCGTCTGAATGTTCAATCCATTATTTGTTTGATAATTTAAAGCAGGCCGTCTGAAATTTCAGACGGCCTGCCCGAATAAAAACTATTTCTTAATCAGCCGGTAAGCTGGCGGGTAATCAGTTTTTTCAACGGCGGCAGATTATTGCTGGCACGCAATACCAAACCGCGCAGCAACTTCGCCGGCGGGGCTTCGTTGGTAAACAGTTTCAATATCATATTGGTTCCCAAATAAAGCGGTTTGGCGTGCAGCATATGTTTATGACTGTATTGTGCCAATAAGGTTTGCGAACCGATATCCTCTTGGCATTTGACCGCTTCGATAATCAACTTGGCCAAAATGTCGGCGCCCGACAAACCCAAATTGAAGCCGTGTGCGGTTACAGGGTGCATGCCAACCGCCGCATCACCCAATAAGGCGCAACGTGTGCCGTAAAAGCGTTCGGCCAACATACCGACCAAAGGATAAGTATGAACCGTGCTGACCAGTTCCATATCGCCCAAACGGCCGTTTAATTGTTTTTTCACGCTCTCGGCCAGTTCTTCAGGCTTCATATTCTGAATGCTTGCAGCCTGATCGCTGTCAACTGTCAAAACCGTGTTGGTAAGGTATTCTTCCAAAGGCAGCAAAGCAATGGTGCGGCCGTAATGGAAACATTCGTAAGCAGTATGTTGGTTGGAAACGGTATGCTTCATTCTGCATACAAACATAGTCCGGCTGTAATCATGCATATCGCTGGCAATGCCGAGCTGGCGGCGTGTTTGCGAAAAACGGCTGTCGGCGGCAATCAACAGGCGTGCGGTCAGCGTTTCGCCGTTATCCAACACCACCTGCGCTTCCTGCGCGGAAGTGTGGACGGTTTTCACACCGACACCGTTGAGAATACGTACATTATCCAAAACAGATACGGCTTGATAAGCCGCTTTACGGATATTGTGGTTGGAAATCAAAAAGCCCAAACAATCCGCCGGCGCACCTCTGGCTTGGGTCGGTTGGGGGAAATGCAGATAATAGGAAGAATGACCGTCTGCCACTTTGGCATCGCGTAAAGGATAAATTTCATTTTCGGGAATATGCTGCCAAATACCTGCCCGTTGCAGAATTTCTCTGGAAAAATGGGTAAGCGCAATCTCGCGACCGTCATAAGGCGGCTCTTGCAGCACATCCAAAGGCTGCTTCTCAATCATGGTCACGCTCAAACCGCTGCCGGCCAAACCTGCCGCAAAACTCAAACCTGCCGGACCTGCGCCGACAATAATAATATCGCTATGTGGGTTCATGAAAAGCATCCTTACTGTTTTAGCCGCCCGTTATCAACAAGCCTGCCCGAGATGCTTATTATCTATAACTTTCATCTGCAGGGAAACCTCTTTTATCCCTGATTTAATATAAATCAAACCAAAGGCCGTCTGAAAATTCAGACGGCCTCAAACTCAAACCCGTGTCTTAGATATTAGCCGGTATTACGCAAACCTTGTGCCACACCGTTGATAGTGAGATGAACCACCTGCAGCAGATGCGGATTTTCGGGATCTTTACGCAAGCGTTTCAGTAAGGCCACCTGCAAACTGTTCAACGCATTCAGATAAGGCATACGCAATGCCAAAGAACGCGCCAAGCTGCGGTTGTCGCTCAACAGCTCCCGGGTTTGCAGAATATCCAGTAAAGCTTTGCGGCTGCGCAAGTATTCGGCCTTAATCATGCTGAAAATTTCAGCTGCCTCTTCGGGATTGCTGCTCAAGCCTGCATAACTCTCCGCCAAAGTCAGGTCGGTTTTCGCCATGACTTGCTCCATATTTGAGAGCATGGCTTGGAAGAACGGATTATTCTGCGCATGTTGCTGCAAAGATTTCAGACGGCCTGAATCGGCTTTACACAACTCTTCCACCGCACTGCCGAAACTATACCAAGCAGGCAGCATCAGGCGGTTTTGCGTCCATGAAAACACCCACGGAATGGCGCGCAAATCCTGAATTCGCGCCAATGTTTTACGGCTGGCGGGACGGCTGCCGAGATTCAGCGTGGCAATTTCCTGAATCGGACTGGTTTGTAGGAAATAATCAATAAAACCATCGTAAGTGATCAACGCCCGATAATGCTTGAACGCGCTGTCCGACAAAGCCTGCATCAATTCGCTGTCGGGATCTTGGTGCGTCGGCAGCAGACTGGCTTCCAGCGTTGCAGCCACCAACGTTTCCAAATTGCGCTGCGCATTGCCGGCATCGGCATACTTGGCGGTAATGACTTCCCCCTGTTCGGTAATGCGGATTTGCCCGGCCACACTGCCTGCGGGTTGAGCCAAAATCGCCTGATAAGACGGGCCGCCGCCGCGACCGACACTGCCGCCGCGACCATGAAACAAACGCATTCTGATGCCATGCCGTCTGAAAAGTTCTACCAATTCCTGTTCGGCCTGATACAGCCCCCACGAACTGCTCACATAACCGCCGTCTTTATTGCTGTCGGAATAACCAAGCATGATTTCCTGCATATTGCCGCGGCTTTGCAGCAATTCGCGGTACCACGGCAGGCTAAACATGGTTTCCATCACGCTGCACGCGTTTTCCAAAGCTTCAATCGTTTCAAACAATGGCACGATATTCATACGGCTGAACGGCTTGCCGTCTGAAACTTTCAACAAACCGCATTCTTTCAGCAACAAGGCCAAAGCCAGTAGGTCGCTGGCATTTTCAGCATTGGAAATAATGCTTTGCGTAATGGCTTGTTCGCCCAATTCATCTTTGATTTTGCGCGCTTCGCAGAAAATATCCAATTCTTGACGGGTTTGCTCGCTGTATTGCAGATAGGGGTTGCACAAAGGACGGTTGTTGTTCAGCTCTCGCAGCAACACCGCCTGCTTGCCCGCCTCGTCCAACGCCGCATAATCTTCCAGACCGGCCTGTTCAAACAGCTCGGCAACCACATCGGCATGCTTTCCGCCATGCTGGCGCAAATCCAAAGGCATCATATAAAAACCGAATACCGAAGCGGTTCGGATAATGTCGGCCAGTCTGCCGTTAGCCAACAACGCGCTGCCGTTGTCCATCAACGACTGCTGCAACACTTTCAAATCACAGAGAAATGCCTCCGCATCGGGATAAGGCTGCAGCGTGCCGAAACGGCAGCCCAAAGTCAGGCCCAACTCATGCGCCTTACCGATCAAACGCGCCATAATATAAGCCACCGCCCTGCGGTAAGGCTCTTCCGAGCGCGCAATATCGGTATCCGGAGACAATGCCGACAAAGCCAATACACCATCACTCACTTTAACGCGGCGCACCGACAAAGGCAGATCCTGATACAGTTCGCCCAACTGGCGGCGGTAATAATGGAAAACCGTGTCCGCATGACGGGTAAACGCATGGCGCAGCGTTTCCGCCGATACAAACGGATTACCGTCACGGTCGCCGCCAATCCAACCGCCAATCTGTAAAACGTCGGGAATTTCGATTTCAGGCCAGGCCGTCTGAAAAACCTTTTCCATATTGCGGTAAAACTTGGGTAAGGCTTGGAAAAAACTCAACGGAAAAATCGACACACCGTTGTTGATTTCGTCTTTCACCGTCATTTTATAGTGGCGCGTTTCGCTCATCTGCCACAGTGACAGCAGCGCCGCATCAATTTCATTTTGCAGCTCGCCCAACGCATCGGCGCTGTTGCAGCATTCGCGCTTGGGCAACAAAAAGCGGATACGGCGATGGAAATTCAACGCCGCCTGACGTTGCACCTGAGTCGGATGGGCAGTCAACACCGCTGCCACATGCAGTTCCGACAGCTGTTTCTGCACCGTTTCGGCATCGATTCGGTTGGCACGCAATTTGCGTACGGTATCGGCCAAACTGCCCTCCGCAGCCTGACTGCCGGCACTTTCGTGAATTTGGCGGCGGCGTTCGTGATGCACGTCTTCCGCAATATTCAAAATCTGGGCAAACATACCGCAAGCCAAAGTCAAATCGTGAATCTGCTGCTCGTCCAACTTAGGCAAAACATTTTCGATTACCGCGCCGCAATCCGCAGCTTCCGACAAGGCCTGAACGGTTTCCAACACCAGCGGCGACGCCTCTTGCCGCAGCAAATCAAACAGGGACTGCTTTAAAAATTCGGCATCCGCCGCCAAAGGCGCGTCTTTGGGATTATTAAGGATATGAAGCTGCATAACATTCTCTTTATTTAAATTGTTATTAAACAAACTGACTGCTAAGGTATCCAAATTCAAAAAGATTGACAACAATGTAGCAAAATGTAATTTTTCAAGCCATTATTTTTTCAAAAATAAACTTCAAATACCGCCATGCCCTGCCGGTGATTACTTCATAAAAAACACCGGTCAAACAAGTCAAAGAAACAAAATAAAGGCCGCCTGAAAATTTCAGACGGCCTCCGACAAGCAAATCTTAATTTACCGCTTTGCCAAACCTTTACGGTTCAAGAACGGCAAAATATCGGGACGGACTTCTTGGCACAGAGTATTGTTCACTTGAGTAGTAAAATCCAAATCCAAATTGCTGCGGCGCTTGTAGTAATCTTTCACTACATTGTTATATTCCTCGTAAGCTGCAGCGTCCAACGGACGGTAAACATTCTCGGAAACCACGAAATCCAAAGGCATACGCGGTCTCAAAATCGGCTCTTGCGCCGGATGGCCCAAACACATACCGAACAAAGGCACGATGTTTTCAGGCAGATTCAGAATCTTATCGGTGGCATTGATATCGTCGCGCAGACAGCCGATATATACGCCGCCCAAGCCCAACGATTCCGCCGTCAACATAATATTTTGCGCCATGATGCCCGCATCCACCGCACCCATCAGCGTCATCTCCGTCCAATCGGTTTGGGCGCAGGCGGCGATTTGCTTGTGTTTGGCAAAATCGATACAGAACACCAAAAACTCGGCACAAGTTTCGATATAGTGCTGGTTGGCACCGACGGCGCGGAGCTGTTTACGCATATCGATGTCGGTGACGCGGATAATGTGCGTCGGCTGCATATAGCTTGATGTCGATGCGGCCTGACCGGCTTTCAAAATCGCCTCTAACATTTCCGGCGCAATCGGCTCGCCGGTAAACTTACGGATGGAACGGTGGTTCAACGCCGTTTCCAAAGCCGGTTTGCTTGAAAAATCCATAATCATCTCCCTGTCTGTTTGAGGCCGTCTGAATTTTCAGACGGCCTGTTGCATCAATAACGGCCTTTATCCGGCCAATTTAACTGCCAATTCCGCCAACCTTCTGCCCTGCGCAAAAGCCAGCTGCTCTTCCTCTTTGGTCAACGCGGCACGACTTTCCGCACCCGAAACATGCGACGAACCGTAAGGCGTACCGCCGCTTTGTGTCGAACTCAATCCAGCTTCGCTGAAAGGGATTCCGCTGATAACCATACCGTGATGCAGCAAGGGCAACATCATGGCCAGCAATGTACTTTCCTGCCCGCCGTGCATACTGGACGTGCTGGTAAACACCGTTGCCGGTTTGCCGATCAGCTCGCCGCCCAACCATTGCGGAACCGTACCGTCGATAAAATACTTCATCGCCGCCGCCATATTGCCGAAACGGGTCGGGCTGCCCAAAGCCAAGCCGGCACAGTTTTTCAAATCCTCCGCCGTGCAATACGGTGCGCCGCTGTCGGGAATATCGGATTCGACCGCTTCGCAAACAGTCGAAACTTTCGGAACGGTACGCAAAACCGCTTCGCAGCCTGCCACGCTTTCCACACCGCGCGCGATATGTCGGGCAAGATTCAGCGTACCGCCGTGCTGCGAGTAATACAACAGAAGAATTTTTAAGGTTTTTTGGCTCATTCGGCACTTTCCGCTACAATAGTTTGCAAATTCATGTATTTTTTAATCTGAATAAGGAAGATTATGCGCTTTTTTTCCCGTTTGCAAGCTCTGCGTCAAACACGCGTCGGCGGCTTTGCCCTGTTTCTCTACAAACGGTTTATGGAAATCAGGGTTCCCCAAGTTTCTGCAAGCCTGACCTTTACCACGCTGTTGGCGCTCGTGCCTGTTTTAACGGTGACTTTGGTGGTGGTTTCCGCCTTTCCGATGTTCGATTCCCTGTCTTCTTCTTTTGTCGAATTTGTCAATCAGACTATCGTACCGACCGGAGCCGATGCGGTATTCGGCTATATCAATGAGTTTAAAGGCAAAGCCAGCAATCTGACCACCATCGGTTTATTAATGTTGCTGGTCACTTCTCTGCTGCTGATTCAAACCATAGACCAAACTTTCAACAGAATCTGGCATGTCAAAACACCGCGCTCCATCTGGATGCAGTTTTTGGTGTATTGGGCCCTGCTGACATTCGGGCCGTTGGTCATCGGTATCGGGCTGTCTTCTTGGACAGTATTGTTGTCATACAGCGACTTCAAACAGCAGTTTCCGTTTTTGGCTCCGGTGGTAAAATTCTTTACTTCGATGATTTTCTCCACCGTACTGCTGTGGCTGCTGTACCACCTTGTCCCGAACCGTTTCGTACCGGCAAAACACGCTTTATTGGGTGCGCTGGTTACCGCCGTCTTATTGGAAATCGCCCGTTTCGGCTTTGCTTGGTATATCGGCAATTTCAACGGCTACGCTTCGATTTACGGCGCATTTTCGGCGATTCCGGTATTCCTGCTGTGGCTGAATCTGTTGTGGATGCTGGTTCTGACCGGAGCCGTGTTCACTTCTTCGCTGTCTTATTGGAAAGGCGAAGCTTTCCGCCGCAGCTCGGACGCACGGGGACGTTTCGACGATGTATTGAAAATCCTGCTGCTGTTAAACGAAGCGCAACAAAAAGGCCGTTCGCTCAAAGTGCAAGACTTCCGCAACCACATCAATATGGGCTACGACGAGTTGGGCGAGCTGCTCGATAAATTGGCCAAAAACGGCTACGTTTACAACGGCAAACAAGGCTGGGTGCTGAAAACCTTGGCGGAAAATATCAATTTGGAAGATTTGTTCAAACTGCTGATCTACCGCCCTGCACGCAGCAAAAACGATTACATCAGCGGCTCTGTCGACCAAATCATGCAAACTTCGCTGCAGTCTATGGATATTTCTTTAGCCGAGTTCGCCAATCTGGTCGAGAAAAACAAGGAACACCCGCTTCCTAATCCGTTTGAAGCTTGATATGTTCAATTGATCGGTTGCCAAATACACAAAGGCCGTCTGAAAATTTCAGACGGCCTTTTGATATTTATCTGGAAAAACATCACCATCGGGTCATATCCAATGTCAACCAATCGTGTTTTAAAAACTAAATCAATTTTAAGCGTGCGGACATTTCAAACCGATCCACTTCATCGATCCGTCTTTGTCGGTTTCCTTAACCGTCAATTCAAAACCGCCGATTTCGATACGGTCGCCCTCAACCGGAATATTGCCTTCAAAGCGTTTTTTAAACAAACCGCGCAAAGTCAGCTCCCGCTCCTCTTCGTCCAACTGCAAACCATAAGCCGCTGCCAAATCTCCGGCCAAGCTCGACGGATTTACCACAAATTCGCCGAAGAAATCCAAGTTCATGCGGGCGGTGTTGCCGGTTTCCGCAAAACGCTTGGCCAAAGGTTCGGCATCATCGGCAGACACCATGTACCAAGCCACATCATCCGCCTGCAAACGGGTATCCGCTGCCAAATCTTTACGCTTGTGATTGCGGATTAACGCAAAACAACGCCCGGGCTGCGAAGGCAAGTCGCTGCCGACTTCATCGGGATGCATGCCTTCGGCATCGGAATCGGCAATCACCTTATAAGCCGTCAACGGTACGGATTCGTTTTCCGCCAACCAAATTTCACGACTGTCGGCTGGCTCGGGTTTCGGCGGCACGGCAACTTTAAGCCAATGCGCCACAACGGGAATCGTTGCGCCCTGAATCAGCAACGATAAAATCACTACGGCAAACGCCACATCAAACAGCAAACGCGCATTCGGAACACCCATCATCAAGGGCATCATTGCCAAAGTAATCGGCACTGCACCGCGCAGTCCCACCCAACTGATATAAGCCAATTCGCGCGGATTGTAGTGAAACTTCCACAAACCGCTGACCACCGCCAACGGTCTGGCTACCAACATCAAAAACGCGGCAATCGCCAAAGCGTCCAAGCCGTGCTCCCACAAACGCGTCGGCGTTACCAACAAGCCCAAAACCACAAACATGACCGCTTGTGCCAACCAAGCCAAACCGTCCATCACGCGCAACACATGTTCGGTTGCATGGCTGTGTTGGTTGCCCACCAAGATTCCGGCCAAATACACTGCCAAAAAGCCGCTGCCGCCAATCAAATTGGTAAAGGCGAATACCAGCAACCCGCCGGATACAATCATCAGCGCATATAAGCCTTCGGCCAGATTCAAGCGGTGCACCAAACGCGCCAACACTTTTCCTCCGAAATAACCTGCCGCCAAACCAAAACCCAATTGCTGGAGCAACATTAAAATAAACGAGATTACGCCGGCATCTTCGGGATTCATGGTCAACGCAATCAATGCCGTTACCAAGAAAATCGCCATCGGGTCGTTGGCACCCGATTCGATTTCCAAAGTCGCCTGAACACGCTCATTCAAACGCACACCGCTGTTGCGCAACAAGCTGAATACCGCACCGGCATCGGTCGAGCCGACAATTGCCGCCATCAGCAAACCCAAACGCCAATCCACGCCCATATATATCGTAGCAAAAACACCCAATAACCCGACCGTTGCCACTACCCCCCAACTGGCCAATATCGAAGCCGGTTTCAAACCGATACGGAAACTTTCCAGTTTGGTGCGCAAACCACCGTCCAACAGAATCACCGCTAACGCCAGCTGACCGATCAGCGTAGCCGTAAAAAAGTTATCAAACTCGATACCGCCCACGCCCTGTTCGCCGGCCAACATACCGACGCCGAGAAACATCAATAACAGCGGCAGCCCCAAGCGCGCCGACAAAGTTGTCGAAATCACGCTGAGAAACAGCAGCAAGCCACCCAAAAGAAATAAACTGTTGATTCCGTCCATAGATTCTGAAATGAGTATTGGATTTTATTTTGTTGTAAACATCATGATCATTGCTAAAAGCTGTGGCATTTTAACATAAAAGGATAAGCCCAATCGTAGCGCCACCCTCTGTTTTCACTCATTTTTTCAGATTATTATCTGCCATTGATTTCCGTAACAGCCGATGTTTTCGGCCATTTTTCAGTTATAATGGCGAACTTCGCATTACACACACGATCTTTCCTCGCAAATCAATATTAGAATTTAGGAAATACACATGGCTTTTGCCTCTCTGTTTACTTTACTCGACGACATCACTACCGTTTTAGACGATGTTGCCACCATGACCAAAGTTGCCGCCAAAAAAACAGCCGGCGTTGTCGGTGATGATTTGGCATTAAACGCCAACCAAGTAACCGGCGTCAGCCCCGACCGCGAACTGCCCATTGTTTGGGCGGTAGCCAAAGGCTCGCTGGTCAACAAACTGATTTTGGTACCTCTGTCACTACTGCTTTCAGTATTCCTACCGAAACTGATTATACCCTTATTGATGATCGGCGGTGCTTTTCTCTGCTTCGAAGGCGTGGAAAAACTGCTCCATAAATTTCTCAACAAAGACCACCACGACGGCCACCAAGCCACAACAGACGAAATCTTCGATGAAAAAGCCAAAATCAAAGGTGCAATACGTACCGACTTCATTCTTTCCGCCGAAATCATCATTATCGCCTTAGGCGTAGTCGGCGCTTACAGCCTGCTGACCCAAACTTTGGTACTCAGCACCATCGGTTTAGGCATTACCATTTTAGTCTACGGCTTAGTCGGCGGCATTGTGAAAGCTGATGACTTCGGATTATGGTTAATGTCCAGCGACAAAGCCTCTGCCAGAACCATCGGTAAAGGCATTATTCTGTTTATGCCTTGGTTTATGCGCGGCCTGAGCATTGTCGGCACGTTAGCCATGTTTTTAGTCGGAGGCGGCATCATTGTTCACAATGTGGAATTCATTCACCACTTTTTACACGGCCACCATTGGGATACCGGCTGGCAAAACCTGATAGCCACACTGATTGTCGGCGTATTGACCGGTGCATTGGTGTGTGCCGTCATCTTGCCCCTAATGAAAATATTCGGCAAAAAAAATCCTCATTAAATCCAAACAGGCCGTCTGAAAAACAATCGTTTTTTTCAGGCGGCCTCATCAGCATACGCTTATTAAGTTTTACCATTCATACCGATTCGCAAGCCATACATGTCAAATCAATATCCATTCGAAAAATACTGGCAACAACCGGCAATCTACTGGGCATTGGTGATACTGCTCGCTGCAGCCACGCCTTTGACATTTGCCCCTTACTACCATTTCTGGCTGATGCCCCTGCTGTTTGCGGCTTTCATACGCCTAACCGAGCTGCGTCCGCACTATGCGGTACGCAGCGCCTACCTGTTCGGACTGACTGCCTACGCCACCCAATTTTACTGGATACACACTGCCCTACACGATGTTTCCGGCTTACCCAACATGTATGCCTTGCCGCTGACCCTGCTGCTCCCGGCATTTTTGGCACTCTATCCCGCGGCCTGTTTTTGGCTGTTGGAAAAATTCAATGCACCGCGTACCCTCAAAATCGGCTTTATCTTACCGGTGCTGTGGACGCTCACAGAATTCGCACGCGAGCGCCTGCTTACCGGATTCGGCTGGGGCGCACTCGGCTATTCACAAATCAGCAACCACAGCCCGCTGTCCGGCTTTGCCCCTATCGGCGGTATCCATCTGGTTACCTTAACAACCGCCTTCACCGCCGCATGGTTAGTTTTACTCGCATACGGCGCAGGTAGGAAAAAAATCCAAATCACAGCAACAGCCCTGATTGTCGCAATATTGGCCATTGGTTATACCGCCAACCAGACCGAATTTACCCGGCCCAACGGAGAAACCAACAGCGTTGCACTCCTACAGGGCAACATCAAGCAAACATTAAAGTGGAACGAAGACCAAATCATTCCCACCATCCAGCAATACTATGAACAAGTGGCACAAACACATGCCGACATCGTCATCATGCCGGAAACCGCCATTCCTGTTTTTCTGCAAGACCTGCCCGACGGTTTGATTAACCAGTTTGCCGATCAAGCCCAACGGAACGGCAGCGACCTTGCCATCGGTATCGCACGCTACACCGATAATGGAGACGGCTACCAAAATGCCGCCGTAAATCTAAGCGGCTACGATCCTGAGCAACCGGAGCCCCTACCCTACTACGCCAAAAACCATCTCGTACCTTTCGGCGAATACAAACCCCTACCGCAAATCACCGAACCGCTATACCGCTTAATGAATATGCCTTTGGCCGATTTCAAACGCGGCGGTACCGGGCAAACGCCTTTTCAAATGAAACAGCAGAAAGTTGCTTTTAACGTCTGCTATGAAGACGGCTTCGGCGACGAACTGATTGCCTCCGCCAAACAATCTACGCTGCTTGCCAACATCAGCAACATGGCTTGGTACGGCAAATCCAATGCCATGTACCAACACTTACAGCAATCACAAGCCCGCGCTTTGGAACTCGGCCGCTTTATGGTACGCTCCACCAATACCGGTGCAACCGCCATCATCAATCCGAAAGGCATGATAGTTGCAATTTCCGAACCCGATACCGCCACTATATTAGAAGGAAACATCGAAGGCTATACCGGAGAAACACCTTATATGAAGCTGGGCAGCTCTTGGCCGTTAATCATTATGCTCAGTTTAATGTCCGGCTTCCTGTTTATACGATACCGTAAGAAAAATACCGATGAATCGTCTAAACCTATATCCCGATAAAAACACTCAAATTTTAAAAAACAATCAATTCGAAAAAACTACAAAATTTAACCTATCAAGTGTAGAATAATACAAAGAATTCCTGTCTAATAAACAAGCGGTATCGGATTAGCGATGCCATCACAAAGGCTTAATGCCTGACACAAAAGGAAAAATGAATGACCATGAATCAAGCCTTCACATTACCCATCCCCAGCGGACACGGCAGTCTGGAGCAATACATTCATACCGTCAACAGCATTCCCATGCTGACACACGAAGAGGAAACCTCATTAGCAGAACGCCAACTTAAAGGCGATTTAGAAGCAGCAAAACAATTAATCTTGTCACACCTGCGCGTTGTAGTTTCCATCGCACGCGGCTATGACGGTTACGGCCTAAACCAAGCCGACCTGATTCAGGAAGGCAATATCGGGCTGATGAAAGCAGTCAAACGCTTCGAGCCTTCACGCGGAGCCCGTCTTTTCTCCTTTGCCGTACATTGGATCAAAGCGGAAATCCACGAATTCATCCTGCGCAACTGGCGTTTGGTGCGTGTTGCCACCACCAAACCGCAACGCAAACTGTTTTTTAATTTACGCAGCATGCGCAAAAGTCTGAGTGCCTTGTCTCCCAAAGAAGCGCAAGATATTGCCGATGATTTGGGCGTAAAACTTTCCGAAGTTTTGGAAATGGAACAACGCATGACAGGCCATGATATTGCCATTATGGCCGACAATAACGACGACGAAGACAGCTTCGCACCGATTGACTGGCTGGCCGACAACGATACCGAGCCTACCCAGCAAATCGCACAAAAAGCCCACTATGCCCTGCAAACCGAAGGTCTGCAAAACGCTTTGGCACAATTGGACGACCGGAGCAGACGCATCGTCGAAACCCGTTGGCTGCAAGACGACGGCGGTATGACCCTGCACGAATTGGCCGACGAATATGGCGTTTCTGCCGAACGCATCCGCCAAATCGAAGCCAAAGCCATGCAAAAACTGCGCGGCTTCTTAGCAGAAGCCGGTTAATTCCTATTGATACACACAAGGCCGTCTGAAAATTTCAGACGGCCTTTTCATATCAGAAAATCTGATTTAGGCAATATCACACTTACATCATATTAGCGTATTTAATATAGCTGCATTAAATCTCAAAAACATCGTGTAAAAGCCGGCATCACCCTAATCCGGATAAAACGGTTTTCATAAAAAATTCACCCGTTCGGGCTTGAATTTATCCATTCCAACCTTATGTTAGATTCCATTCATTCCCTGCGCGGCCGACAAGCCGGCGCGTTTTATTTTGAATCCTGATTCACAGGTATTTGTTTTGATTTTAAATTTAATATTCGGAGAACACACATGACTATTCGTCCTCTGCATGACCGCGTTGTTGTAAAACGCTTGGAAGCTGAAGAAAAAACCGCATCCGGCATCGTATTGCCGGGCGCCGCAGCCGAAAAACCCGACATGGGCGAAGTGATTGCCGTAGGTGCGGGCAAAGTTGGTAAAGACGGCCAACGCCGTGCGCTGGATGTGAAAATCGGCGATAAAGTGATCTTCGGCAAATACAGCGGCCAAACCGTTAAAGCAGACGGCGAAGAGTTGCTGGTAATGCGCGAAGAAGACATTTTCGGCATCATAGAATAAGTACTGTACATTAATGAAGAAAATTGTTTTTTCCCTGTTTACGCTGCTATCCGCTACAGTTTGCTACGCAGCGCCTCCCGCAAAAAATCCGTTTACCGGTTTTTATGCCGATGAAGGCTACGCCAAGCGTAAACAAGGCTATGATTGGGTGGGTGTACACGTTGAACCTTTAAAAAACCGACACTATCGTGTACTGATAAAATCTCGCAACGATATTAAAAAGCCGACTTGTTCCGGTTCGTTCATTGCCAAACCGGTGGGCAAGCACACTTTGTCGGCCGTTTCGAAAGCCGGACGTTTTTATTTGGTATTTGAAAAAAATAAGCTGGATATCTACTCAAAAAATAAAACCACTCTTCATTATTTCTGCTCCGGCGGCGGTTCGCTTGCGGGACAGTATAAAAAAATTCGATAATTTAATTTTATATATATTCAACATCTTAGGAGTAATCAACATGGCAGCAAAAGACGTACAGTTTGGCGCAGATGTGCGCCAGAAAATGGTCAACGGCGTAAACACCTTAGCCAATGCCGTTAAAGTAACTTTAGGCCCGAAAGGCCGCAACGTAGTGGTAGACCGTTCTTTCGGCGGCCCGCACATCACTAAAGACGGCGTTACCGTAGCCAAAGAAATCGAATTGAAAGACAAATTCGAAAACATGGGCGCGCAAATGGTGAAAGAAGTTGCCTCTAAAACCAACGACGTAGCCGGTGACGGTACCACCACCGCAACCGTTTTGGCACAAGCCATCGTAGCCGAAGGTATGAAATACGTTACCGCCGGCATGAACCCGACCGACCTGAAACGCGGTATCGACAAAGCCGTAAATGCTTTGGTTGAAGAGCTGAAAAACATCGCCAAGCCTTGCGACACTTCTAAAGAAATCGCCCAAGTGGGTTCGATTTCCGCCAACTCCGACGAGCAAGTGGGCGCCATCATTGCCGAAGCCATGGAAAAAGTGGGCAAAGAAGGCGTGATTACCGTTGAAGACGGCAAATCATTGGAAAACGAATTGGATGTAGTAGAAGGTATGCAGTTCGACCGCGGCTACCTGTCTCCTTACTTCATCAATGATGCCGAAAAACAATTGGCTGCGTTGGACAACCCGTTTGTATTGCTGTTCGACAAAAAAATCAGCAACATCCGCGACCTGTTGCCGGTATTGGAGCAAATCGCCAAAACCAGCCGTCCGCTGCTGATTATTGCCGAAGACGTTGAAGGCGAAGCGTTGGCCACTTTAGTTGTGAACAACCTGCGCGGCATCCTGAAAACCGTTGCCGTTAAAGCCCCGGGCTTCGGTGACCGCCGCAAAGCCATGCTGCAAGACATCGCCATTTTGACCGGCGGTACCGTGATTTCAGAAGAAGTCGGCTTGTCTTTGGAAAAAGCCACTTTGGAAGATTTGGGTCAAGCCAAACGCATCGAAATCGGTAAAGAAAACACCACCATTATCGACGGCTTCGGTGATGCAGGTACTATCGATGCACGAGTTGCCGAAATCCGCCAACAAATCGAAGTAGCAACCAGCGATTACGATAAAGAAAAACTGCAAGAGCGTGTTGCCAAATTGGCCGGCGGTGTTGCGGTCATCAAAGTCGGCGCGGCTACCGAAGTGGAAATGAAAGAGAAGAAAGACCGCGTAGAAGACGCGCTGCATGCAACCCGCGCTGCCGTGGAAGAGGGCGTAGTGGCCGGTGGCGGCGTGGCTCTGCTGCGTGCCCGTGCTTCTCTGTCTAAAGTGGAAACCTCCAACCCTGACCAAGACGCTGGCGTACAAATCGTATTGCGTGCGATTGAAGCCCCTCTTCGCCAAATCGTGGCCAATGCGGGCGGCGAACCGAGCGTTGTCGTGAACAAAGTATTGGAAGGTCAAGGCAACTTCGGCTTTAATGCCGGTTCAGGCGAATATGGCGATATGATTGAAATGGGTGTATTGGATCCTGCCAAAGTAACCCGTTCAGCATTGCAGCACGCTGCTTCGATTGCCGGCTTGATGCTGACAACCGATTGTATGATTGCAGAAATCCCTGAAGACAAACCTGCTATGCCGGACATGGGCGGCATGGGTGGTATGGGTGGCATGATGTAAAAGGCCGTCTGAAAAAACGAAAGTCCCGCATGAATGCGGGACTTTTTTGTTTTTATCTTACATATCGGTTTTTTTTCGAATGGTTAAAGAACATTCGTCTACAAGCCGTCTGAAAATCTAACTGCTTGGCTGATTCATTTCCCAACAGAAAATGCCTGTCAAAACTGCAAAAAGGCTAAGCCATCCGGCTTAGCCTTCCCCTTCATCATTTTAACCGTACTGCCAATTTTTCAGACGGCCTCCTAACGGATAATCCCTCTGGACGAAACTTCAAAGAAGTCTTTAAATACGGCCAATTCAGGTGCAGTCGAACTGAGTTTCAATACCTCTTCTTTAGCGGCTTCCAAACCCAAACCTTGGCGGTACAGAACTTTATAAACATTTTTAATGTTGGCAATCTGCTCGGCGGTAAAACCGCGACGGCGCAAGCCTTCGGTATTCAAACCGGCCGGTTCGGCACGATAACCCGCCGCCATCACATAAGGCGGAACGTCTTTATGAACACCTGCGGCAAAAGCAGTCATGGCATGATCACCAATAATACAAAACTGGTGAACCAGCGAATATCCGCCCAAAATCACCCAATCGCCAACGGTTACATGTCCGGCCAATGAAGCATTGTTGGCAAAAATCGTATGGTTGCCTATCACACAATCATGAGCCAGGTGGACATAGGCCATAATCCAGTTGTCGTCACCGATACGGGTTTCTCCGATGCCGGTTACCGTACCCAAATTAAATGTCGTAAATTCGCGAATGGTATTGTTGTTACCGATAATCAGCTTGGTTGGCTCATCACGGAATTTCTTGTCTTGCGGCACTGCACCCAAAGAGGCAAATTGGAAAATTTTATTATTTTCCCCTATGGTTGTATGGCCTTCAATTACAGTATGCGGGCCGATTTCCGTACCAGCACCGATCTGAACATTCGGGCCGATAACGGTATAAGCTCCGACTTTTACGGTGCTATCCAGTTCGGCCTTTGCATCAACAATTGCAGTCGGATGGATTAAGCTCATTTGGCTATCCTTTAAACAAAGGCCGTCTGAAACCGATTTTTTCAGACGGCCGCAAATTACATCTCTACTGTGCGTTTTGCACACATGATTTCAGCTTCTACCGCCACTTGTCCATCCACTTTGGCCACTGCTTTGAATTTGCCGATACCGCGTTTGCTGGTTAGCAATTCCACTTCAAAAACCAATTGGTCGCCCGGAACCACCTGACGTTTGAAACGGGCGTTGTCGATACCGGCAAAGAAATAAATTTCCTCTTCCTTGCGACCACCTTCGCTCAAAATAGCCAATGCACCGCAAGCCTGAGCCAGTGCTTCGATAATCAATACGCCGGGCATAACCGGAAAATCCGGAAAATGCCCTTGAAAGTGCGGTTCGTTCATGCTGACGTTTTTAATGGCAGTCAGCGTTTTCATAGATTCGAATGCAGTAATACGGTCGAGTAATAAAAACGGATAGCGGTGTGGAATCAGTTTCTGAATATCTTTGGCTTCAATAGGAAGGGTAATTTCCATGATTATTCCTTATTGTTGTCAGCGGATTGTGATGTTTCAAGTGCTTTCTCAAGCTGCTTGATGCGTTTGTTCATTTCGCTCAGATGGCGGATATGGACGGCGTTGCGCGCCCATTCTTTGTGCGTCTGCATCGGATACGGGCCGGCAATGTGCTGGCCGCTTTCTTTGATGCTGTGGGTAATGCTGCTGCCGCCGCCGATGGTGGTTTTATCGGCGATTTCGATATGGCCGACTGTGCCGACACCGCCGCCGATAATACAATAATTACCGATGGTAACGCTGCCTGAAATCCCTGTTTTGGCAGCAATAACCGTATGCGAGCCGATTTTACAGTTATGGCCGATTTGTACCTGATTGTCGATTTTCGTACCGTTGCCGACTACAGTATCGCTCATGGCTCCGCGGTCGATATTGCTGTTCGAACCGATTTCTACATCGTCGCCCAACGTTACGCCTCCGGTTTGCGGAATTTTAAACCAGGAATCGCCTGCAAAGGCCAAGCCGAAACCGTCGGCACCAATGACGGCACCCGAATGGATTTCCACCCGATTGCCCAATGTGCAACCGTGATAAACCACGGCTTTCGGATGCATAAATACGCCATCGCCAAGTTTACAGCCATGCTCGATAACAGCTCCTGCCAGAATCCGGCAACCTTCGCCCAATACAGTATCGGCACCGATATAAACATGCGCTCCGATTTCGCAACTATCGGGAACCACCGCACCCTCTTCAATTACCGCAGTCGGATGAATACCCGGAGCAGGTTCGACGATTGGGGAAAATAATCTGGCAACTTTTGCAAAATAAAGATAAGGATCTGGAGCAATAATCAGGCTCCTACCGGCAAAATCATCTGCCACTTTGGCACTGACGATAACGATACCCGCCAAACTTTCTTTAACTTCTGCCGTATATTTCGGATTTGCCAAAAAACTGATGTGGTTTTCCTTGGCTTCTGCCAACGGTTTTACCGCCTCAACGGCGATATCTGCACCGCGCTGCTCTCCACCCAATTTCCCGACAATTTGAGACAAGGTGTAGATTTGATTATTTGTTTTCATATTTTACTGAGAGGCCGTCTGAAATTTGCAGATACTTATTTTGCATTTAAAGCTTTAATCACACTGTCGGTAATATCAAACTTACTGTTTACATATACCGCATCCTGCAAGATTAAGTCATAGCCTTCTTTCTTGGCTAATTCGACAATGACCCGATTGGCATTTTGCTGTAAAGCGGCAAATTCTTCATTGCGGCGAAGGTTATATTCTTCCGCCAATTCAGCCTGTTGGTTTCTAAATACCCGAACCAATTCTTTCCATTCGGCGCTTAACTCTGCCCGCTCATTTTCCTGCAGCTTTCCTGATGTCAGTTTCTTCTCAAGATTCTCACCTTTTTCCTGCAACTTTTGTAAGGCTTGATAGCGGCTTTTAAATTCCCTATCCAGATTCTTTTGAATATTCTGCGCCTGAACGGATTCCAAATGGATACGCTCGGTGTTGATAAAGCCGAGTTTCTGCACACTTTCCGCCGCAAATGACGAAGCACTGATAACAAATCCTGCCATCAAAGAAGCAGTCAAATATGAAAAACGGGATACTGATTTCATAAATAATCCTTTTGCTTGTTTCGGCATCAAGGAAAACTCCTGTTCCAAATCTCTGCCTTGGAAACAGTTCACAAGGCAGAGAAATAAGGAATATTAATTTTTAGAATGTTGTACCCAACTGGAATTGGAAGCGTTGGATTTCATCATATTTTTTCTTCTTCAGCGGATAAGCATAACTGAATTTCATCGGCCCCAACGGAGACAACCACGTTAAAGCCGCACCGGAAGAGTAACGCAATTCGTTTTTGAACGTAGACTTATGGGTCGTACCTAAACCGTAGAAATTCTGCTTTTTACCGCCACGCAATTCGCTACTGTTGTCATCATAAGTTTTGCCGTCCCACACACTGCCGGCATCGGCAAACAGGCTCAAGCGGACAGTACGGGAATCTTTGATACCCGGCATCGGAAACAGCAATTCAGCAGACACATTGGCTTTTTTGTTACCACCGTAACTGATGACGCTGCCGTCTTCATCGAATACTTTCGGCCCTAAGGTACCGCTTTCATAACCACGTACCGATCCCAAGCCGCCACTATAGAAGTTTTCAAAGAACGGCAGTTCTTTGGTTTTACCGTATCCGTTGGCATAGCCGACTTCTCCGCCTAACATCAAAGTAAAGGTTTTATTGATTGGGAAGAACCAGTTTTGATTATGCACTAAGCTATAGTATTGCAAACGGCTGCCCGGCAAACCGACTTCACCGTTAATGCCGGTAATATAACCGCGTGTCGGCCATAAAGCACTGTCGGTTTTATTACGGCCCCAGCCGATATTACCTTTATATACCCAACCTTTGAATTTGCCGATGCCGCTGGCGTGGTCACCATAATCACGGATAAAGTCGCGGTAACGTTTCGGTGCGCTCTTGTAGGTGTTAACCGTCATATGTTCCGCACCTAAACCGAAATTAACACGGTCATACTCGGTTACAGGCACACCCATACGCAAACCTCCGCCGATAGAGGACGTTTTGTATTGCTGTACGGTTGAAGAAGCTTTACGCGGATCAAAAACCTTACCGTACACGTCGTAGCCCAAACTCACACCATCAGGCGTAAAATAGGGGTCGGTAAATGACAAAGAAACGTTTTGCGTGGTTTTACTTCTCGATGCACGGGCCGCAACGGATTTACCGGTACCGAACAAGTTGTCTTGCGCTACGCCCAAAGCCATCACCAAACCGGTTCCTTGAACCCAACCGGCACTCAAATCAATCGAGCCTGTCGAACGTTCGTTCACGCTCATGTCCAAATCTACTTGGTCGGGCGTACCGGCAACAGGGCGGGCTTCAAATTTCACGTCATCGAAATAACCCAACAATTCCACACGTTCTTTCGAGCGTTGCAGTTTTGAAGTGTCATAAGGTGCTGCTTCCATTTGACGCAGCTCGCGACGAATCACTTCATCGCGCGTTTTATTGTTACCGCTGATGTTGATTTCATTTACATAAACTTTGCGGCCGGGTTCGACATGCAATACAAAATCGACAACTTTGGTTTCCTGATTCGGCATAGGCTGTACATTAACTTCGCTAAACGCATAGCCTGCACTACCCATGGCCGTCTGAATTTCCTGAAGGCTGTCGACCATTTTTTCACGTTCGTACCATTTACCTTCTTTCATTGTCAGCAGCTTATATAAATCTTCTTTCGGTACTTCGCGCGTGTCGCCTTCAATTTTGACTTTACCCCAACGGAAACGCTCACCTTCGCTAACGGTTACTTTAATCGTCTGCTTAGTTTTGTCTTCATTGGTTTGGATATCCGTATCGACGATGTGGAAAGCAAAATAACCGTTGTTTTGATAAAAATCGGTGATTCTTTCCATATCTTGAGCGAATTTCTGCTCATTGAATTGGTTGCTCTTGGTTAACCAAGTAAAGAGACCGCCATCGCTCAAAGACATTTGGCGACGCAGTTTACTGTCTGAATAGCGTTCGTTACCTTCAAAATCAATTTCGGTAATTTTCGTACTTTCGCCTTCTTCGATTTTAATATCGACAGAAACACGGTTTCGTGCCAAACGGTTGACTTCAGGAGTGATTTTTACGGATTGCTTACCGCGCCCTAAATATTCCTGCTTCAAGCTGGCAATCGCTTGGTTCAATTTTGCCTGATCAAAAGGCTGGGATTGTCCCAAACCGAAAGCATCCAAATTTTTCTTAATCGCATCATTGGGCAGAATTTTTGCACCGCTGACGGTCAAGCTGTTAATGGTAGGACGTTCGACCACTGTCAACAACACTTGATTATTCATGGTTTCAACACGCACATCATCAAAGAAACCGGTTGCATACAGGTTTCTGATGATTTCATCGCTGAGGCCGTCTGTAAAAGTATCGCCTACTTTAACCGGAAGATAATTGAATACCGTACTCGGTTCGGTACGCTGCAAACCTTCAACACGAATATCCTGAATTGTAAAATCTGCCAAAGCCAAAGGAGAAAGGCTCAACAGCATTAAGGTTGAAGCAATGTGTTTTAGTTTCATAAGTTATCCAAACAAACGGTTTATATCGTTGAAAAAAGCCACCAACATCAACATTAACATAACCATTAAACCCAAGCGGGTACCTATCATCTGTATGCGCTCGCTTAACGGCCGTCCTCTAATCCACTCGAGGGTATAATACACCAAGTGCCCGCCGTCCAAAACGGGAACGGGCAACAAATTCATTACTCCGAGGCTAACGCTGACCAATGCCAAAAATTCCAAATAACTCTGTATTCCGATAGCCGCAGTCTTACCTGCCACATCTGCAATGGTCAAGGGGCCGGAAATATGATTCAGCGAAGCCTGTCCGGTAACCAGTTTACCGAAAAATTCCACCATCATCACAATATAACTGCGGGTTTTCTCTTCGGCCATCTGAAAAGCAGCGGTTACAGACGGCATATAACTGTAACTGATTTGTTTGTTCCAAGCTTCATCGGGCTTCGCTGCCAATCCTACCTTACCGATCAGCGTCCCGTCTGCCAGCTCTTCCGAATCGGGACGCAGTTGGGTTTGCAATATATTACCGTTGCGGCGGTAATCAACAGTTAAGGCTTTGCCGGGGCTGCTGCGGAAAACGGTAACCCAATCTGCCCAACCGCCGGAAGCCGCACCGTCAACAGCAAGCAATTCATCATTTTCTTTCAAGCCCGCTCTATCTGCCGCACTTTCAGGCACAACCGCGCCGATACGGTTGGTAATCTTAAACGGAGACAAACCGATATGGCCTTGTTGTTGGACAACTTTATCGGCCTCACTGCTGCCTGCAATGTCTATCGTCCGAACAGCTTCCTTACCCTGTTCAGTTTTAACGGCAACCTCTACTTTGGCAGATTCCAAGTTAAAAACAATTTCGGTTCTGGCATCTTGCCAAGTGCGCACCGGCTTATTATTAACGGCTACGATAGTATCGCCAACCTGAAAACCGGCCTTCGCAGCCACACTGACGGGCTCAACCGTTCCGACCACCGGCTTGATCTCGGTTACGCCGAATAAAAAACTGAAAGCAAACAGTAAAACAGCCAAAATCAAATTTGTCAGCGGGCCGGCTGCCACAATAGCAATCCGCTTGGCCGGGTGCTGTTTGTCGAAAGCATAGGGGATATCCGCTTCCGCAACATTTCCCTCACGGGTATCAACCATTTTCACATAACCGCCGAGCGGAATCGGTGCCAAGCACCATTCGGTATCACCACGCTTTTTCTTTAGAAACGGCGTACCGAAACCGACACTGAACCGAACCACTTTCACACCGCATAAACGCGCGACGATATAATGGCCGAACTCATGCAGACTGACTAAAATCAGAATGGCAACAACAAAAGCCAATACAGTAATCACAACTTCCATTTCCTTATCTGCCTAAAGCAGCAACATACTGCCGTGCCTGAATACGGGTTTGCGCATCTTGCGCCAACAAACTTTCTATATCCTTGAGGCCGTCTGAAAAATCTTGTGCCAAACAATGCGCCACAATACGGGCAATATCGGTAAAACGTGCTTTTCCCGCCAAAAATGCAGCCACCGCTTCTTCATTAGCGGCATTCAGCACGCACGGCGCACCGCCTCCCGCGTACATTGCATCATAAGCCAATTTCAAACAGGGAAAGCGGTTTAAATCAGGCTCTCGAAATGTAAGCGCCGACAATTTTCCAAAATCCAACGCCCCAACGCCCGATTCGATACGCTCGGGCAAACCCAAACAATAGGCAATCGGCGTACGCATATCGGGATTGCCCATTTGAGCCAATACCGAACCGTCCAAATAACGCACCATACTGTGGATCACACTTTGCGGATGTATCACAACTTCCAGCTTGTCGGGAGGGCAATTAAACAGCCAATGCGCCTCGATTAATTCCAAGCCCTTGTTCATCATTGTGGCCGAATCCACCGAAATTTTCTGCCCCATAGACCAGTTAGGGTGTTTGACCGCCTGCGCAGGCGTAATATCGTCAAACGTACTTAAATCCGTATCAAGAAAAGGACCGCCGGAAGCAGTCAAAATAATCGATTGAATGCCGTGAACATTCAGACGGCCTGAATAATCTTGAGGCAACACTTGGTAAACCGCATTATGCTCGCTGTCTACCGGCAATACTTTCGCTCCGTTTTCACGGGCGGTTTCCATAAACAACGCACCGGATACCACCAAAGTTTCTTTGTTGGCCAGATAAATGGTTTTACCCGCTTTAGCAGCAGCCAGCGCAGAAGGCAAACCTGCAGCACCGACAATAGCCGCCATCACGCCCGTCACTTCTGTGGCAGACGCCACATCAATCAAAGCCTGACCGCCGTACAATACTTCGGTTTGACAGCCGGCGGACTTCAAATACTGCTCCAACTGCCCTGCATGTTCCGCATCGGCCACAACGGCAAAACGCGGTTTAAACCGCTCGCATTGTCGAGCCAATTTAGCAACCTGTTTGTGTCCTGCCAAAGCAAAAATGCGGAATTTATCCGGATGGCGGGCAACCACGTCCAAGGTACTCTCACCTATGCTTCCCGTGCTGCCCAAAATGGTTAAGACTTGTTGTGTCATAATTTGTTTCTTTAAGAGGCCGTCTGAAAAAAAATCAGCCGAATATCGCCATCATTGCCGCATATACGCTCACCACTGCAATCAAACTGTCAATACGGTCAAATACACCGCCGTGCCCCGGCAATAAATGGCTGCTGTCTTTCATGCCGACAGCCCGCTTCAACATGCTTTCAAATAAGTCACCGCCGATGCTGACAACGGTCAACAACAACGACAGCAACATCACCGCAAACCAGGAAGCATCAAAACTCAGCCAACCCATACTGCGGACAATCGTCATATAAATCAGAACGCACAACGCGCCGCCAATGGCACCTTCCCAGCTTTTACCCGGACTAACGGAAGGAGCGATTTTATGCTTGCCGAAAGCCTTACCGAAAAAGTAGGCAAAAATATCGGCAACCCACACCAAACCCATCACAGCCAGCAATGACTCTGCCGTTTCAGGATAAGGTCTCAACTCAAGCAACCCGAACCAGAAAGGCAGCATCAAGCTCCAGCCTAAAGTATAACTGCGCCAATTACCATGCAGTTTCCAGCGTTTTACCAGCCATACAGGTACCAATACAAACCACAATAGCAACACGCCGAACCAAGCCGACGGTGAAAGTTTCCAACCGCCTGAAGCGGCAAAAAACATAAAAATAGCCGTACCGATCAAATAAGGAGCACGCTCATCAGGCTTGATCCTCGCTAAGCGGCTGAATTCCCACAGCGCCAGCAGCGCAATCAATCCGGAAAATACAGCCCATAAACCGCTTGATGCCGAGAACAGCATACCCAGCATCAACGGCAACAATATCAACGCAGTCAATACCCTTTGTTTCAACATAATTATTATCCCCGCTGCTGTTCCGCCGGCAATTGCTCCGATGTTCTGCCGAAACGCCTTTCTCTGGTCTGATACGACATAATGGCTTTATCCAACGCCTCCGAATCAAAGTCCGGCCATAAAGTATCGGTAAAATACAGTTCTGAATAGGCCAACTGCCATAGCAAGAAATTACTGATACGGGTTTCCCCACCCGTTCTGATAAACAAATCCGGCTCCGGTGCTTCCGACAGCATCAAATACCGACCGAGTTTTTCTTCCGTAATTTCCGTTTCACCGGCACGAACCAGCTTATTTACTGCCTGAAGAATATCCCAACGGCCGCCGTAATCGGCCGCAATCGCTAAAGTCAACCCCGTATTATTGGCCGTTAAGGCTTCAGCCTGCTCGATGCCGCGACGGATTTCTTCATTAAACCTCTCTCGGCTGCCCAATACCTTCAAGCGCATATTGTTTTCATGCAGACGGCCAACCTGTTTTTGCAAAGCCTGAAGGAACAGCCCCATTAAAAACGATACTTCTTCTTCAGGCCGTCGCCAGTTTTCAGTAGAAAAGGCAAATACGGTCAGATACTGCACACCCAACTCTGCACAGCGCCGCACCATTTTTTCCAACGCGTCCAAACCGCGTTTATGCCCCATAATGCGCGGCATAAAGCGTTTTTTCGCCCAACGTCCGTTGCCGTCCATAATGACGGCAATATGACGCGGTATATGCGTATGCTCCAAAATGGTTTGAGTGCTGCTTTTCATATCTGCCTCTACAATACCGGTTATCAGATAGCCATCAAATCTTCTTCTTTGGCGGCGAGCATTTTATCGACTTCGGCAATGTGCTTATCAGTCAACTTTTGGATCAATTCTTCACCGCGGCGCGCATCGTCTTCGGAAATTTCTTTATCTTTCAGCAAACGTTTGAAATCATTGTTGGCATCACGGCGGACATTGCGGATAGCGACACGACCTTCTTCCGCCTCACCGCGTACCACTTTAATCAGGTCTTTACGGCGCTCTTCAGTCAGCATCGGCATCGGAACGCGGATCAAATCACCGATAGATGCAGGGTTCAGACCCAAATGCGAATCACGAATGGCTTTTTCAACTTTGGCAGCCATATTGCTTTCAAAAGGCTTCACGCCAATCGTACGGGCATCCAACAAAGTTACGTTTGCCACTTGGCTCACAGGCACCATACTTCCCCAATATTCGACTTCCACCTGATCCAGCAGACCAGTATGCGCACGACCGGTGCGCACTTTAGACAGATTTTCTTTCAACACTTCCAAAGAACGCTGCATTTTACCTTCAGCGGTTTTTTGAATTTCATTAATCATTTTTCGCTCTCAAACATATCAAAATCAAAAGGGTATTATACAAGGCCGTCTGAAAAACAGTTTAGCCGGATTGAATCATTCAATAACCTTACATAGTACCGTTATTGAATGGTATAGACAAGATTAAACATTCAGACCACATTGTTTTATTTAAACAATTCATCTCAAGAAAAACGGTTTCAACTTGGCAGAAAGCAAAAAGGCCGTCTGAAAATTTTCAGACGGCCTCTCTATTCAATCTGTGTAACCATCACGATTAATAATGCACCAAAGTACCTTCATCCTCACCGGCAATCACGCGTTTCAATGCACCTTCTTTGGCAATACCGAACACCACAATATTCAACTTCTGTTCGCGACACAAAGCAAATGCGGTTGCATCCATCACACGTAAGTTTTTACTGATGGCTTCGTCAAAGGTAATGGTTTGATAACGGGTAGCCGAAGGATCTTTTTTCGGATCGGCTGTATAAACACCGTCAACATTAGTGGCTTTCAGCATAATGTCGCAGTTCATTTCCGCACCGCGCAACGAAGCCGCTGTATCTGTAGTAAAGAAAGGATTACCCGTACCGGCAGCGAAAATCACGACTTTTCCCTCTTCCAAATATTGAATGGCTTTGGGACGAGCGTAGGTTTCGGCAATCTGCTGCATGCTTAATGCGGATTGTACGCGGGCTTTAATGCCCAATGATTCAAACGCATCTTTCAAGGCCAACGCATTCATCACGGTAGCCATCATACCCATATAGTCGGCAGTTGCACGATCCATACCTTGGGCTTGGGTGGCAACACCGCGGAAAATATTACCGCCGCCAATTACAACGGCAACCTGCACGCCCATGTCCACAACTTCTTTCACTTGCCCGACAATCTGCATAATCGTTTCACGATTGATACCGAACGCATCCTTGCCCATCAGGGCTTCGCCGGAAAGTTTCAATAAAACACGTTTGTATTTAGTCTGTTGTACCATGGGAACACCTTACTTTTTGTGAGAAAATGATTGCAGGCCGTCTGAAAATAAATCATACCGCCTTAAGAAAACCAGAACGTCGCACTGACGTTTATTTTATCCATTTTGGATAAACAATTCAAAACAGCTTATTTATTTCAAATCAAAATAATTCAATAAACCGATTTGAAAACAGGTACTTTTTTCTGAAAGTGGCCAAACCGGACTGCATTATCCCGCTCACCACCCTCAAAAAAAAGCACCCCGATTCAATCATGAATCCGAGTGCTTTATTTTTACAAGCTATTAAACCTTAGCAGCAGCAGCAACTTCGGCAGCGTAGTCAACTACAGCTTTTTCGATACCGTCACCTACTTTGTAACGTACGAAGCTTACTACCTCTGCACCTTGCTCTTTCAAGAACTGGGCAACGGTTTGATCAGGATTCATAACAAAAGCCTGACCGTTCAATGTTACCTCAGCCAAGAATTTCTTAATGCGGCCTTCAACCATTTTTTCGGCGATTTCGGCAGGCTTGCCTGATTCAATGGCTTGTTGGGTGTAAATACGGCGTTCTTTTTCAACAGTTTCCGCATCCACTTCGTTTTCAGACACGCATTGGGGTTTAGCTGCAACGATGTGCATACCTACTTTGCGGGCAACATCTTCAGAGCCTTTGAACTCAACCAACACACCTTCGGTAGCCAAAGCACCATGGATGTAAGCGGTCAGGCTGTTGGCAGTTTCGATAACTTGGAAACGGCGCACAGACATGTTTTCGCCCAATTTGGCGATGATGGCTTTACGCTCTTCTTCAACCAAGTTGCTCAGCTCTTCAACAGAAGCAGGTTTTTTGGCAACGGCAGTTTTGGCAACAAAGTTGGCAAATTCTACGAAGCCGGCATCTTTGGCTACGAAGTCGGTTTCACAGTTAACTTCAACCAAAGCACCTACGTTGCCTTCGATAGCATAAGCCAATACCCCTTCGGCAGCGGTACGACCGGCCAGTTTACCGGCTTTGGCACCTGATTTAACACGCAGGATTTCTTCGGCTTTTTCCATGTTGCCTTCGGCTTCAACCAAAGCCTTTTTACATTCCATCATACCCAAACCGGTAGCGGCACGCAGATCGGCAACCATTTTAGCGGTAATTGCAGACATTCTTAACTCCTTGAATCTTTGGAAAAGTATGGCATTACCCATACTTTGAAAATTGTATGCTGCAGCTTTCAATTCAAGCCGCGCATTCTAAAAAAAGGGGCGTTAAGCCCCTCTTTATCGTATGCCTTACTCGGCAGCAGCTTGGGCAGCCGCTACAGTTTCTTGGATAGCTTGGTTTTTGCCTTCCAAAACCGCATCGGCCATACCGCGGCAGTACAGACGGATAGCTTTAGCAGAGTCATCGTTACCCGGGATAACGTGTTTTACACCGTCCGGGCTGTTGTTGGTATCCACAACGGCGATTACCGGAATACCTAATTTTTCAGCCTCAACCAGAGTACCTTTTTGGTAACCGGTATCGATAACGAAGATTGCGTCAGGCAGACCTTTCATGTTTTTGATACCGCCCAATGAACGCTCCAGTTTTTCAACTTCGCGTTGCATATCCAAGATTTCTTTTTTGTTGAAACCGCTCTCGGCAGCATTTTCCAAAATTGCCGCTTTTTCTTCCAGACGTTTGATAGACTGTTTAACGGTTTTGTAGTTGGTCAGCATACCGCCCAACCAACGGTAATCAACGTAAGGCATACCGGCACGGGTAGCTTCTTCACGGATGATTTCGCGGGCTTGACGTTTGGTACCTACGAACAGTACGGTACCTTTGTTAGCAACCAGACGGCGTACCACTTCTTGTGCTTCTTGGAACAGCGGCAGGGTTTTTTCCAAGTTTACGATATGGATTTTGTTGCGCGCGCCGAAAATGTATTGTTCCATTTTCGGGTTCCAGTAACGGGTTTGGTGACCAAAGTGAACGCCTGCTTCAATCATCTGGCGCATAGTAATTTGAGACATAATTTTCCTTCAAAGGGTTAAAGCAAACACTTCGACGCATAGAACTTAAAAAATTAAGCACCCTTTTGGCGTAAAGTGCGAGCATTGTCGATTTAAAAATAATTTTCCGCTTTGCAAAATCGGAAACCGAAGAATTATATAAGATTTCCGACATGATGAAAAGTTTTATTCGTTTTCATTCCTCACTTGTTGCTTTTCTTGTAATTTCATCAACTTATTCCGCCGGCGCACGCTTCTTGCCCAGAAGAAAAAAGCTGTCGGCAATACCGACCAAAACAGAAAATAAATCAATGCCCGTTCAATGCCGGGCTGCGCTGCGGAAAACAAAACGGTTACAAAAAGATAGCCGATAATAAAAATATGCGTCATTTATTGTCTTTCTGATGTCTTTCAAAATGGTCTGTGGTGAACCGGTAGTTTGTTTTTCAGACGGCCTCTTCCGGCTGCGGGTTGCCAACTGCCGGAGCTTTAAGCTAGCCTTTGTGCTTTGCCGTTTATTTTAAAGGCCGCTTTCTATGCTGTCTTCCGAAAAAAAATTACTCCGCCGCCACTTCCGTATGGCGAGAAAAAATTTAACACCCGAACAAAGGCTGAATGCGACCAAACGCATCAACCGCCTGTTGAAACCGTTTATCCGCAAAAACAAGCGCATCGGTGTGTATTGGCCTATAGGTTTCGAATTGCAGCTGGACATATTCAACAAAACGGCCGTCAGGCGCGGTGCCAAACTGTATTTGCCCTATATCGAGCCGCACTCTTTGCGTTTGTGGTTTTCGCCTTATCCTGAAAATGAAGCGGCAATGGAGCGAAAACGGGGTAACAGCCGCCTGTTTATCCCTCAATTTCAAGGTAAAAAAATCCGTGCGGAACAGCTGCATATTTTACTGGTGCCGTTGGTAGGCATCGACAGGCAGGGTTACCGGTTGGGACAAGGCGGCGGTTATTATGACGTATCGTTATCGCATACCCGATACCGTTTGCAGCCTTCTACCATCGGTGTCGGTTTCGGTTGCCAATTATGCGAATCTTTACCGCGCGAAAAACACGATATGCCTTTAAAAACGTTTGTTTGCGAGCAAGGTGTTCTACATTTCAAGCCCAAACGTGTAAGATAAGGCCGTCTGAAAAAACTTTGAGCTTGTAGAAACCAAAACGGTTTTTCGTGTTTTTACGAAAAACGGCCTTTAATTACCGGAAAAGCGCACTATTTTGTTTTGGTAACCCGTTCGATGACCTTACTGCAATCAAAAGGAAAAACCATGCACAACCAAGTTTCTTACGCCGCTTCTTATCCGCATACCTGCAACAAAGCTCTGTATGTGGCTATGGCCTTGCTGTTCGGTACGTTTGGCGTACACAAATTCTGTGCGGGCCGTGTGTGGATGGGAATTTTGTATTTTCTGCTGAGCTGGACGTTTATCCCGACCGTTATCGGCATTATCGAAGGCATTTTGGCTGCTTTCAAGCCTACGGATTCATTGGGCGCAATCATCGTTTAACCGCATTTGATTTTAATTATTCGGCAGAGGCCGTCTGAAATTTTCAGACGGCCTCTGCTTCTTTCTATTTAGCTCAACCTGAATACTCAAGCGGTATTTTTACGTTTTTTTACCGCATGACTTTTGATAAAACCGGTCTGGAAAATTCAATATAACCGTATGAAATAAATGAAAAATCAGATATTTAAAATATCACTCCGGTTCAAGGCGTCCCGACTCTTGAATCAACTTCCCCGATAAACCTTGAAACGGCCGTCTTTTATCGCTATGTTATTGGCTCACTTCAATAAGGAACCAAACACAATGCAATTTTTCGGTATCGGTTTTTTAGTCCTTCTGTTTTTGGAAATCATGTCCATCGTTTGGGTAGCCGACTGGCTGGGTGGCGGCGTAACCTTCGGCTTGATGGTGTTAAGCTTCATCTCCGGCATTTTCATGCTGCGCAACACCGGTGTATCGGGCGTATTGATGGCAGGCGCCGCCATGCGCAACGGCGGGCAAGTTTCCCTATACCAATTATTGTGGCCGATACGCTATACGGTTGCCGCTTTAATGCTGATGAGTCCCGGCTTTGTTTCCCTGATTTTAGCCGTTGTATTACTGCTGCCGTTTAAAGGCAAGCCGGTTGCCGATATGTCGAATACTTTTACTTACGGGCAAAATCCGTTCGAGCCGCACAACCCGAACCGCCAACCGCACGCCAACCGCCACGACGAAGACATTATAGAAGGCGAATACACGGTTGATCCCGACAACAACCAAGCAAAGCAGCGCAGTTATATCGAACACAAACACGATTAAACACAATTGCAAAAATCTGATTGATGAAACAAAAGGCCGTCTGAAATTTCAGACGGCCTTTTGCTGTGGCGGATAACCCGAATATTGCTCCGAATCCGGTTTAGTCGGCAATATTGCAGGTGAAATGATGGGCGCTGATTTTGAAACCGTTGATGAAATACAAACGGTGTGCCTGTGCACGTTCATCGCCCACATTGGAATCGATATGGATTTGGTGAATGCCTTCCTCACGGGCAATCTCTTTCACCCGCTCCAACAAACGCGAAGCATAACCTTTGCCGCGGCTTTGAGGAACGGTTACCACGTCATCGATATGGATATGGCGGCCGCTGACCAAATTGGTTTCTTCGCGGAAACCGCAAATTGCCACCGCATTGTTTTTGCCGTCTTCAAAAATCCCCAACAAACGGTAGCCCTGACTGCGCTGCATATTATTGACCTGTTCCACAAAACGGGAAACATCGGTCAACATCGGGCGCAAAATGCTCAATGCGGCAAAGGCGGTAATGGTTTCCTCAAACCCGATTTCGCGCAAAATACCGGTTTCCGTTGCAACAGCAGGCTGAACAGCCGTTTCCTGAACGGCTGCCGCAACAGTTTCTTGCACCGCCGTTTCTTGCGGTTCGGCCGAAGCGGCCACAGGCTGCTCTTCCGCCGCTTTAACCGCGCCTTCATGCTCGTCCAACAAAGTTTTGCAGTCCATCACACGTAAATCGTTGTCTGCGGCAAAATCCATCAGGAAGCGGAACATTGCCGGATTGATTTCTTCCAGCTGCTTGTCCACCGCTACGCAGCGCACTTTATCCACCAGCATGGGTCTGACCCATTTGTGGTAAGACAGGCGGTTGGTCTTGTCGAATGAAGAAAGAATACCGCACAGGCGTTCGGCCCAATCGCTCGGACGGAACGTCTTACCGTTGCTGGTTGTACCGTGAATCACAATTTCGTATGGATTACAAACTAACATGAGGTTCTCTGGAAACAATTTTTAGAATGGAAACTGAAAAACCGTGCACCGCCGTACAGATCACACCTGCCAACAATTACCGGTTAACTGTCAGATTATACCCGACAGCCGGACAACTCCCAAATTCCGCCCGACAGCAAACCGTATTTTCAGACGGCCCCAATCAAGCGACCACTCCCAATGTTTGGCGTAAACAGCAAGCCAAGCTAACATTTTGAGAATTTTATTCTTTTCCCACACGCTTTCTGCAAAGCGGACAACATAAAAAACCAATATTATTGAGTCAGGCCGTGAACATCCGAACATTGCAACAACCGGCAAACCTTATTTTTTCAGACGGCCTAATCAATGATTTTCTTTCCCAGCAGCACAATATCCGCCAACGAAGTTTCCAAATCACACACTTCCGGCAGCCTGCCCCATTCCTGAAAACCGAAAGAGTGAAACAGGTTGATACTGGCATGATTGTGGCCGAAAATCACGGCAATCACGTTTTTAATGCCCAACGACGGCGCACGCTCCAACATACTGCGCAACAACACTTTGCCGACGCCGACGCCGCGCATTCCCTGACGGACATAAATACTGATTTCCGCCGTGATATGGTAGGCATGGCGGGGATAATAATCGCTGAAACTACCCCACGCCCAAATTTCTCCGTCACGGTTTTTCAACACATACAACGGCCTTTTGCCGTGATGTGCATCAAACCATGCCTGCCTGTCGGCTACACTGACGGGCTGTAAATCCGCCGTCGACTGCCTGCCGGAAATCGTACTGTTATAAATGTCGACGATATCGGGCAAATCAGCCTGAACGGCTTCAATAATCTTATATTCTGTCATTTTTCAGACGGCCTCTTTCTCTCTGCGGCAAAATTACTGAATCAATTTGGAAACGGTTTTGAAAGCAGGATGTTTCGCATCCTTCATCAGCATAAACAAAATGCTTTCCACATTGCTGACCACCGCTCCGGCGGCCGCCATCTGTTTCAACGCATTGTCTTTATTCAACGGATTGCGCGAAGCGGTGCATTCAAACGGCACATACACGCTCAATCCGTGTTCGCGCATATCCAGAACCGTCTGCAACATACACACATGCGCCTCCGCACCGATCAACACCACATGCCCCGCCTGTTTGTCTTTAACAAAGGCCTCCACTTCGGGCAACCAAGCCGAAAAGCGGGTTTTCTCCACAACAGGCGCGTCGCCCAACAACAGCTTTACCGCCGGAACCGTCGCACCCAACCCTTTAGGATATTGTTCGGTAACCAACAAAGGCACAGACAAAGCCTGCAGACCCTGCAAAATCAAACGGCTTTTTTCCGCAAACTGCTCATGTTCGTGCAAAACGGGCGTCAAACGCTCTTGAATATCGACAACGATGCAAACGGTATTTTCGGCAGTCATCAAACGGCTCATCGCATTCTCCTTCAGGAATATCAAGTCAAGGCCGCAAATAATACGGCTTTTTCAAACTATAAAGACAAAAAGGCCGTCTGAAAACTATTTTTCAGACGGCCTCATCAAGCTTACCGTTTAAGAACGGTAATCGGCATTAATCGATACATACTCATGCGATAAGTCGCAGGTATAAATCACTGCCCGGGCACGACCGCGCTGCAAATCGACGCGTACGGTAATTTCACTTTCATTCATCACGCGCTGCCCCTGCTCTTCGGTGTAGCTGTCGGCGCGACCGCCATTTTCGGCAACCAGCACATCCCCCAACCACATTTTCACTTTGTCCGCATCCAACGGCACGCCCGAATAACCGATCGCGGCCAACAAACGGCCTAAGTTGGGATCACCGGCGAAGAAAGCCGTTTTCACCAAAGGGGAATGGGCAACGGCATACGCTACTTTACGCGCTTCTTCACTGCTTTCGGCATTTTCCACCTGAACCGTAATCAATTTGGTGGCGCCTTCACCGTCACGCACAATGGCCTGAGCCAACTCCAAAGCCAAGCTGCCGAGCAAAGCTTTAAGCTGCTCGTAGCGCGGGTCGGCAATATTGTCGATTTCGTTTTGACCGTTTTTACCTGTCGCCACAATGACAAAGCTGTCGTTGGTGCTGGTATCGCCGTCCACCGTAATGCTGTTGAACGACATATCCGCCACTTCTTGGGTCAGCAGCTGCAAAATCGGTTGCGAAACTTTGGCATCGCACACGATAAAGCCGAGCATGGTCGCCATATTCGGACAAATCATGCCCGCACCTTTGGAAATACCGGTTGCCCGAACCGTGTGGTTGTTACCGATTTTGCCTTCACGGCTGGCGGCTTTCGGTACGGTATCCGTCGTCATAATCGCGCGTGCCGCTTCATGCCAATGAACCGGACGCACTTTCGGCAACGCATCGATGATTCTGTCGTGCGGCAACGGCTCCAAAATCACGCCTGTGGAAAAAGGCAGAATCTGAGTAGGCTTACAGCCGACTTGCGCGGCAACCGCTTCACACACCGCCATCGCCCGCGCCCGGCCTTCCGCGCCCGTGCCGGCATTGGCGTTGCCGGTATTGATGACCAAAGCACGTACGCCGTCTTCGTCAAACAAATGCTCTTTGGCCAGATAAACCGGCGCGGCGCAAAAACGGTTTTGCGTAAACACCGCACCGACGGTGTTGTCTTTATTCAAAACCATCAGAGTCAAATCGTCGCGGGCCGCTTTTTTCACACCGGCTTGTCCGACAAAAACCTGAACACCGTCTACGCCCAGCAGCTCGGCTGCATCTTTCTCCCTCAAATTGACTGCCATTTATTGCTCCTTTTTATCTTTATCTGTTTGTGCAGGCGTCTGCACGATTTCATCGCGCACCGCTCCGGGTTTTCCCGTTTCGACGGCCTGAACCGGTTTGGCCGCATATTCTTCCTGCACGCGCTGCCTGAAACGCATGCCGGCCGCATGGTAAAACGGTTTCGGTGAAAATTGCCGTGATACCTGAGATGCAAAAATAGCACCAATCAACAACCAGAACAACAAATTCTGCCCGCCTGTCATTTCCATCACCACCACGCTGGACGTTAACGGCGACTGCGTTGCCGCTGCCAAAAATGCAGTCATACAGATCAACACCAGCACATTGACGCCCGTTTCCAGATTGGCAACAGCGGCAATATGCTCGCCCAACATCGCACCGATGGTCAGCGACGGTGTAAAGATGCCGCCCGGAATACCGGCCCAATAAGACAAAATCGTCGCCACCCATTTGGCAACCGCCACGCCGAACGGCGCATCATACATTCTGCGCAACGCACCCGATGCTTCATGATAGCCCGTACCGAAAGTCTGCCCTTGATACAGCGTACCCAGCGCCGCCAAAACCAAGCCGATAATACCGGCCAGCAAAACAGGATGACGGCGAATCCAACCGCGCCATTTCGTCGGCGCAAATGCTGCCATGCCTTTAAACAACATCCGTGCAAACAAACCGCCGGCGATGCCGCAAATCAGTGCACACGCCAACACCCACATCAGCATATTCGGCAATTCGGTACCGTGGAAACCGGAAAAATACGGGTTGTTACCCTGAATGGCCACCTGAATAAAACCGGCAGCCAGCACGCCGATAAAAATCTGACGTTCCCAACGCAGCAAAACATCACGACCCAATTCTTCAATGGCGAATACCACACCCGCCAAAGGCGCATTAAACGCCGCCGCCAAACCGCCGGCCGCACCGGCGGCAATCAAGTCGTTTTCCTGCATGCCTTTAAACGCCAAGTTGCGTTTTTTACACCAACTGCCCCAAGCCGCCATCACGGCCGCCCCGACCTGAACCGACGGCCCTTCCCGCCCGATTGATGCGCCGGCCAACATACCCATAAACGTGAGCGGAATTTTCAGCAGCGTCTGCCACAACGAAATCAAACGGGTTTTCTGCGGACCATAGGGCAAAGACAACGATGCCAAAACCTGCGGAATACCGCTTCCCGAAGTATAGGGCGCAAAACGCTGCGTCAGCCACACAATCAGCGGCAACCCAAACGGCAAAGCCACCCATGCAAACCAAGGATATTTCTGCACCCAATGTGCATTCAACTCCAAAGCATAATCCGCCACTTTGGCAAAACCGAGCGAAACGCCCGCCACCAAAGTCGCGCCCAGCAGCAGAAAAACAAAAGCCAGCGTCTTTTTCGACAACCGCTTGGTCTGCAAAGCTTTATGCGAAACGGAACGCCCGGCCGCATACATTTTTTCTTGCCATTTATTTTTTAGATTATTCATTTTCTGATAATTCGGAATAGTTTTGTAAGACGTAAAAAATCAGGAAACGGTTTCCCCTTCAACCGACAGCGCAAAGACCGGCATTTCATCACTGTTTTTTTCAGACGGCCTTGTAAAGATTCTGTCATTAAACCACCTTATGATGATACCGCATTACCCGCACCGCCAGGAAGCCGTTCGATGCAGGAGCGCAACCTCGGACGTTACGGCCGAAGTTCGTTTACACTACCTGAATACCACTGAATACAAACCATACCGGCCACACAAGCCCCCGAAGATTACATCATCGGAAAATTCCGCTAAACTTCAGCTTCAGGCCGCCTGAAAATTGTTGAAAAACAAAAACACAACCGACAAAGGAGAAAAATATGCCGACCATCCGAGCACTGGTTATCGAAGACGAAAGCGCCATCGCCCGGCTGATTCAAATCACATTGGAGCAGGCCGGCATGGAAGTCGATTGCACAGACAGCGTAGAGAACGCCAAACCGTTACTCAACCGCCAACTGCCGGACATCGTCCTGATAGACTGGATGCTTCCGGGACAATCCGGCATACAGTTTACCAAGCAACTGCGCAGCGACAGCCGTACGCAAGACCTACCGATTATTTTGCTTACCGCGCGTTGCGAAGAGAGCGACAAGGAGCAGGGATTAAATTTAGGCGCCGACGATTATGTCACCAAGCCCTTTTCACCGCGCGAACTGGTTGCCAGAATCAACGCCCTGCTGCGTCGCCGCGCACCGCAAAAAACCGCTCAACAAGTCAGCATACAGGGGTTAACCATCGACCCTGCACAGCAACGCGTTACCGGCAACGGTCAAAACATCGCTTTCGGCCCCACCGAATTCAAACTGCTGCACTTTTTCATGACCCACACCGACCGTATTTACAGCCGCCGCCAACTGCTCGACCAAATCTGGGGCGACCATATTTTTGTGGAAGAACGCACTGTCGACGTACACATCCGCCGCCTCCGTCGCGGGCTGGAAACCGTCGGACTGGAACATTTGATACAAACCATACGCGGCAGCGGCTACCGCTTTTCCGCCAACCCCGATGATTAACCGCCACGTCTGATTTTTTCAGACGGCCTCATATCCCGCACACCATGCACAGTCATTTCTCCACTATCCTGCTTTCCCTGCTCGCCGCCCTGCCGGTCGGATTTATTATCGGCGAAACCACCGGCCTGCTGACCTCATTCAGTCTTACCGTCTCATTCTGGCTGCTTATCCACCTTTACCACACCGCACGTCTGTACAACTGGCTGCAAAACCCCAAACTAAGCACCATTCCCAAAGGCAGGGGCATTTGGAAAGACATATCCGACACCCTGCTCCGCCAAGCCAAGAGCCGCAAAAAAAGCAAACAAAAGCGTGCCAAAGCACTATTCCGCCTCAACCGTATCGCCGAAGCCATGCCCAACGGCATTTTGGTTCTCGACTCAAACGGCCGCATCAAATGGATGAACCCGACGGCGGCCGGACACCTGAATCTTAATCCGCATCTCGACCGCAGCCGCATACTGAAAAGCCTGATTCACGCCCCCGAATTTCACGCCTTTCTCCACAGCGGCAACCGCCAAGCCCTGCCGGAAATCAGCCTGACCGTTCCCGACACATACGACGGATTGCGCACCGTTTTACTTTCCCGTACCGCATTCGGACAAGGCAACACCCTACTGGTTACCCAAGACATCACTTCCGCCGAACGGCTCAACACCGCCCGAGCAGACTTTGTCGCCAATGTTTCCCACGAACTGCGCACACCGCTGACCGTTATCAACGGCTTTTTGGAAACCCTGACCGACTTTCCCGATCTACCCGTCGAGCAGCGTCAGGAGTGCTTGGGTCTGATGCAGGATCAAGGCAAAAGAATGCTTGATCTCATCGCCGATTTGCTGACCCTCTCACGCTTGGAAGACAACCAACATACCGACCACAACCGGCAACCGGTCAACCTGTCCGAGCTGACTTACCGACTTTGTAAAGACGGTCTGAATTTTTCAGACGGCCTCCATCACTTCCACACCGATATCGCGCCCGATATTTGGGTAAACGGCATCAGCATGGATCTGTATAACGCCTTCAGCAATCTCGTTTTCAATGCCGTACGCTACACGCCCGAAGGCGGCAGCATTACGGTTTCGCTGCAAGCCTGCGGACCAAACCACAACGGACACGGCCAAGCACGTTTCAGCATTACCGATACCGGCCCCGGCATCGCGCCCGAACATTTTCCCCGGCTGACCGAACGCTTTTACCGCGTCGACCGAGGCAGAACCCGCCAACAAGGCGGAACCGGTCTCGGTTTGGCCATCACCAAACACGCTTTGGCCAAACACCAAAGCCTGCTGGAAGTCGAAAGCGAAGTCGGCAAAGGCAGCACCTTTTCCGCCAAACTCGACACCGTTCCCCCACCGGAAGCCCTGCCATAATCGGAAGGAATATGCTTCACAAGCAGTAAAACCCCGCCACCCGACCCGTTATCTGCAAAAAAAGCGCCATTTCCGAATCAACGCGGAAATGGCGGGATAACTCCGGCATAAACCGGAAAGCTCCTTTTAAATACAGCCTGGTGACAATCAAGGCCAAGTCAGCCCCGATGCCACCCCTAAAGCATAATCACTCTGAATATAAAATCCCAATCGTTTTATTTAATAAAACCCATCACGCAAAATAATACCCGAACACACATTGAACACAGCAAAAATCAGACGGCCTCCGTGAGGCCGTCTGAAAATAAAAACCACCCGAGCATACCTGTCGGACGGTTTTTATTACCTGTTTATTTCGGACAAATTTCGGCGGCAATCTTGCTGCTGTAAGGCGTTTCATGCCAAGCGGTTTCGGCAGGCATCTTGCCCGATGCCGTCGCATCTGCCTGTCTGCCTGTCGAACAATCCACCACCACCGCCCAAGTTTTCGCACTCATGCGGCGCTCGAAAAAATACAGATTGGTCTGTTTGTAGCGGCTATTGCCTTCCACATCCAACACCTTGGATTTATCTACCGCCACAAACTGCAAAATCTGCGGCTTGATATAAGTCCACGGTTTATACGGTGCGGTCGAAGGAACTTCCGTCACCACAACCACATTTTCAGACGGCAACAAAGTGCGGGTATGACCGTACCACGTATATTCGCTGTGTACCTGAAACCCCAACATACCCAATCCTGCCGCAGCCGGTACCAGCCACTTCGGCAGAAACTTAAAAACGCGGCGGATGATCAATGCCACACCGGCAGCACCCAAACCGGAAAATATCATGGCCAAAAATTCCCACAGCATGATGTCGTCCTCCCTCTACAAACCGAATAATAAAGCGGCTTGGTTTTCAGCCCAAGCCGCTGCTTTATATTATAAATACTGCTTAGTGGTCAATCGCCTTACCGGCACCGCGCGGGAAGCGTACGCTTTCCACCAGGTCTTGTACTTCTTGCGGAGGCGCTTTGCCCATAGAAGATACAATGAATGCCACAGTAAAGTTGATGATCGCACCTACGGTACCGAACGACAGCGGAGAGATACCGAACAACCAGTTTTCAGGTTTGTTTTCAAACATATTGGTGCCCGGGATAAAGAACCAGCCCAGATACAGGAAGATATACACACAAGTGGAAATCAAACCTGCCAACATACCTGCAATCGCACCTTTGTCGTTAATACGTTTGGAGAAGATACCCATCATCAGCACAGGGAACAGGGAAGCTGCCGCAATACCGAACGCCAGAGCCACCACTTGTGCCGCAAAGCCCGGAGGATTGATACCCAACCAAGTTGCCACCACAATTGCCACTGTCATAGATACGCGAGCGGCCAACAGTTCGCCTTTTTCGGTGATATCGGGTTTCAGCGTTTTCTTAATCAAGTCGTGCGAAACCGCTGAAGAGATGGCCAACAGCAGACCTGCCGCAGTAGACAATGCCGCTGCCAAACCGCCGGCTGCAATCAAACCGATTACCCAGCCCGGCAAGTTGGCGATTTCAGGATTGGCCAATACCAGGATGTCGTTGTTTACGGTCAACTCGTTACCGGCCCAACCGCGCTCGGTAGCAACTGCGTTAAATTGCTCGTTTTTGTCGTTGTAGTATTGGATTTTACCGTCGCCGTTTTTGTCTTCAAACTTCAGCAAACCGGTGGTTTCCCAGTTTTTCATCCATTGCGGACGGGCTTCGTAATCCAAAGCAGGCTGTTCAGAGCCGGCAGGATATATCGTGTTTACCAAGTTCATACGGGCCATAGAACCTACCGCAGGTGCAGTGGTATACAGCAGCGCGATAAACACCAGCGCCCAACCTGCAGAACTACGCGCGTCAGATACTTTAGGTACGGTGAAGAAACGGATAATTACGTGCGGCAAACCTGCAGTACCGATCATCAGAGACATCGTGAACAGCAACATATTCAATTTGTTCGGCTCGTCGGCGGTAAACGCTTTAAAGCCCAAATCGGTAATCAGCATATTCAGTTTGTGCAGTAAGGGCTCGCCGGAGCTGACTTCGTTGCCGAACATACCCAAAGGCGGAATCGCATTGCCGGTCAGGTTAAACGAAATGAACACGGCCGGAATGGTATAAGCGATGATCAAAACCACATACTGCGCAACTTGGGTATAGGTAATACCTTTCATACCGCCCAATACCGCGTAGAACAATACCACTACCGCAGCAATCAACAGACCGGTCGTATTGCTCACTTCCAGGAAGCGTGAGAACGCCACACCCGCACCGGTCATCTGACCGATTACATAAGTAGTAGAAGCAATAATCAAACAGGCCACCGCCACCAAGCGTGCGGTACGGCTGTAAAAACGGTCGCCGATGAAGTCCGGTACGGTAAATTTACCGAACTTACGCAAGTAAGGAGCCAACAGCAACGCCAACAATACATAACCGCCGGTCCAGCCCATCAGGTAGGCAGAAGCAGGATAACCGCTCATCGCGATAATACCCGCCATCGAAATGAACGAAGCCGCACTCATCCAGTCGGCAGCAGTCGCCATACCGTTCAACACCGGATGTACGCCGCCGCCGGCAACGTAGAACTCTTTGGTCGAGCCTGCGCGTGCCCAAATCGCAATACCGAAGTACAGCGCAAACGAAGCACCCACAAACAACAGGTTAATCATAAATTGGCTCATAGCATTACTCCTCTTTCACGCCGTATTTTTCGTCGAGCTTATTCATACGCCACGAATAGAAAAAGATAATAGCGATGAATACCAAAATCGAACCCTGTTGGGCAAACCAAAAGCCCAAATCAGCGCCGCCCACACTGATACCCATCAACGCAGGGCGGAAGATGATTGCGGCAAAATGCGAACATAATGCCCACACCACCAGACAGGTAAAGATAATGCGGACATTCGCTTTCCAGTAACCAGAGGTGTCTTGTTTTTTTTCTTCTGACATGACTGTGTCTCCTATTGTATTTAAAGGGAGGCCGGTAACGACAGGTAGTGCCTGCGTCCCAACAATTTCTATCAACGGCCTGCCGACATCCGCCTTTCCGGTCAAGCTTCGCAGATCCCGTCTATCCAACCGTTTTACGCCGCCGCTGCAAATCCGATTGAGCCGAAAACCCGGCAAAACCGCCCTTGTAACGGAAGGCAGGGCTATTTTTCAACAAATTTACAAAATTATCTAATCAGATTTTCAAATACCTTCCATCGGAACGGCTTAAGATAAGCCCGATTCGGTCTTATCCGCCCCATCCGGCAGTGCCTTTTTCCACGCCGTGACGTTAATATAAATTAACAAAAAAAAATATTCCCAATACAAACTTTACATTGCAGCGCAAAGCCTTAGCCCGCCTGAAATCCAATGCTTTCGCCACCCTTGCAGTTCCGTTCCGACCGCCCGGCAACATAAACATCTAAACAAATGCATAAACAAAGGCCGTCTGAAAATTTCAGACGGCCTGTTTTTCATATCACACAACAGTGTGACAAAATCAAACAATTTTCAAACCGGCTCGCAATTGCGTACCACAATATTATCGACCAAAGTCGCTTCGCCCATGATTTCACGCTCTTCATGCGCTACCAAAAAGCCATTGTGCTCGCGATAATAATCCGTTCCGACCTCGTTGCCGATGTTCCAGGTATAACGCCCGTTGCTGAAGCTGTTCAAATCCTCGTTGCTGCCTTCGTCACTGAACACCAAAGTCAAATCCACGCCTTCGGCCTTAACCTCGGCAGCCGGCTTGCCGTTTTCCAGAAAATAACGTGCTTCGGCAATTTTACCGTCCGCACACTGATACGATTTCCACGGCGCATTGGCAGCCGTACCCAATTTCGCAGCCGCAGTTTCACCGCCTTCGTTGGCATTGTCCTGCGCGTCGGCTGCAGCCGTTTGCCCGGCCGCGGCTTTTTCTTCCGCAGCTTTCTCACCGCCGCAAGCCGTCAATGCGGCAAGCGACAACAACGAACAAATCAATAAATTTTTCATGACTCAAACACTCCGTCCTTTAACTGAAAATATTCAACCAGTTTAACACGTTCGGGCTGCATGGCGGCCGCTTTTGCTTGCATAAACCATAAATTGCCGTTATTTCAGACGGCCTGCTGAAAAAGCTGTCGGTATGACAATCTCTTGCTATAATTCTCCGTTGCCTAGATAGACAAAGTCAGATAATAAAGACCGTACCATGAGCCAAACCCCTTTACTTGATACCATCGATCTGCCGGAAGACCTCCGCCTGCTGGATAAAAAACAATTGCCGCAAGTGGCGGCCGAGCTGCGTTCGTTTTTATTGGACTCGGTCGGTCAAACAGGCGGCCATTTTGCCAGCAATCTCGGTGCCGTCGAGTTGACGGTGGCTCTGCACTACGTCTACAACACGCCCGACGACAAACTGGTTTGGGATGTCGGTCATCAAAGCTATCCGCACAAAATCCTCACCGGCCGCAAAAACCGTATGCGCACCATGCGCCAATACGGCGGCTTGGCCGGATTCCCGAAACGCAGCGAATCAGATTACGACGCATTCGGTGTCGGCCATTCTTCCACTTCTATCGGCGCGGCGCTCGGTATGGCGGTGGCCGACAAATTAAACGGCAGCCCCAACCGCAGCGTAGCCATCATCGGCGACGGAGCCATGACGGCCGGACAGGCTTTTGAAGCGCTAAACTGCGCCGGCGACATGGAAGACGTCAATCTGTTGGTGATTCTCAACGACAACGAAATGTCGATTTCCCCCAATGTCGGCGCGCTGCCCAAATATCTGGCGCGTAACGTCGTGCGCGATATGCACGGCCTGCTCAGCACCATCAAAGCGCAATCCACCAAAGTGCTCGACAAGCTGCCCGGCGCGCTGGAAATCGCCCAAAAAGTCGAACACAAAATCAAAACCATCGCCGGCGAAGCGGAGCACGCCAAGCAGTCGCTGTCGTTATTCGAAAACTTCGGCTTCCAATACACCGGCCCCGTTGACGGCCATGATGTTGAAAATCTGGTTGACGTGCTGAAAGACTTGCGCGCCAAAAAAGGCCCGCAGATTCTGCATGTGATTACCAAAAAAGGCCAAGGCTACAAACTCGCCGAAAATGATCCGGTGAAATACCATGCTATCGGCAAAACCAACGCTCCGAGCGAAAAACCGGCCGTTCCCAAGCCCACCTACACGCAGATTTTCGGCAAATGGCTGTGCGATCAGGCCGCCGCCGACCCGCGCTTGGTTGCCATCACGCCCGCCATGCGCGAAGGCAGCGGTTTGGTCGAATACGAACAAAAATTCCCCGAGCGTTATTTCGATGTCGGCATCGCCGAGCAGCACGCCGTTACCTTTGCCGGCGGCTTGGCCTGTGAAGGCGCGAAACCGGTGGTGGCGATTTATTCCACTTTCCTGCAACGTGCCTACGACCAACTCGTCCACGACATCGCCCTGCAAAACCTGCCCGTGCTGTTTGCCATCGACCGCGCCGGCATTGTGGGTGCAGACGGCCCCACCCACGCCGGTTTGTATGATTTGAGCTTTTTGCGCTGTGTTCCGAATATGGTCATCGCCGCGCCGAGCGATGAAAACGAATGCCGCCTGCTGCTTTCCACCTGCTATCAACTCGATGCGCCGACCGCCGTGCGCTATCCGCGCGGTTCGGGCACCGGCGCAACGGTTTCAGACGGCCTCGATACCGTGCCCGTCGGCAAAGGCGTTGTCAGACGCGAAGGCCGCCAAACCGCCGTTTTCGCTTTCGGCAGCATGGTTCAGCCCGCACTGGAAGCGGCCGAAACGCTGGACGCAACCGTGGCCGATATGCGCTTCGTGAAACCGCTGGACGAAGAATTGATTTTAAAACTGGCACAGTCGCACGATTATCTGGTGAGCGTCGAAGAAAACGCGGTGCAAGGCGGTGCAGGCAGTGCGGTGCTGGAAACTTTGGCGAAGCACGGCATCACCAAACCCGTTTTGCTGTTGGGTGTAGACGATGTCGTTACCGAACACGGCGACCCGGGCAAACTGCTGGACGATTTGGGCTTAAGCGCCACGGCGGTATTGAAGCGGATTCAAAACTGGCTGCCTGCCTGAACCTTCCCCCAACAGGCCGTCTGAATATTCAGACGGCCTTAAATTTGCCTTGATTTGACCACCGTTCCGCTTCAAACTGAAAAACACACAATAAAACCGCTTCAGGCCGTCTGAATATTCAGACGGCCTCCCGCACACAATCTATGGAAAAAATATGAGCAAAACACACAGCTTGCGCTTATCCGAACCGGCTTTTGCCAACCTGCCCGACGTGTTTTACAGCCGCGTCCGCACCGAGCCTTTGGGCGAACCGTATTGGGTGGCGCAAAATCATGTATTGGCCGAAGAAATGGGCTTGAGGCCGTCTGAAATTTTTGATAACGCCGACAACCTGCTTTATTTGGCCGGCAGTGCCAAACAATATGATCCTGCGCCGATAGCTTCGGTGTACAGCGGCCATCAGTTCGGCGTGTATGTGCGCCAGTTGGGCGACGGACGCGCGGTGTTGATCGGCGATTCGGTCGGTTCAGACGGCCTGCGTTGGGAATGGCAGCTCAAAGGTGCGGGCAAAACGCCGTATTCGCGCTTTGCCGACGGGCGGGCGGTGTTGCGTTCCAGCATCCGCGAATATCTGTGCTCCGAAGCGATGCACGGCTTGGGCATTCCGACCACGCGCGCGCTGGCGATTACGGGCAGCAACGATGCCGTTTACCGCGAAGAAGCCGAAACGGCGGCGGTGGTTACGCGCATTGCGCCGAGTTTTATCCGTTTCGGCCATTTTGAATACATGTATCACACCGGCCAACATCATAATCTGCCCGTGTTGGCGGATTTTCTGATTGACCGCCATTTCCCCGAGTGCCGCGAAGCCGAAAATCCATACTTAGCTTTTTTCCAAACTGTTTCCCGCCGCACCGCCGAGTTGGTGGCCGCGTGGCAGAGCGTCGGCTTTTGCCACGGCGTGTTGAACACCGACAATATGTCGGCTCTAGGGCTGACCATCGACTACGGCCCGTTCGGTTTTCTCGATGCTTACGACCGCCGCCATGTGTGCAACCATTCCGACACGGGTGGCCGCTATGCCTACAACGAGCAGCCGTATGTGGTGCATTGGAACTTGTCGCGCTTTGCCTCGTGCCTGCTGCCGCTGGTGCCGCAAGACGATTTGGTGGCAGAGTTGGAGCGCTTCCCCGATATGTTTCAGACGGCCTATCTGCAAAAAATGCGCGCCAAACTCGGTTTGCAAACGCAAGAAAAAGGCGACGACGAGCTGATTGCCGATATGTTTACCGCCCTGCAAAGCCGCAAAGTCGATTTCACGCTGTTTTTCCGATATTTGAGCGAAGTGGGCAATGTCCACGGCGAACCGCTGCCCGAAAAGCTGTTGGCACTATTCCATGGCCCCACCGAAGCGTTTACCGCGTGGATAGGCCGTTACCGCGGCAGGCTGCGGGCGGAAAACAGCAACCCCGCCGAACGCGCCGAACGGATGAATGCCGTCAACCCGCTGTATGTGTTGCGAAACTATCTGCTGGAGCAGGCGATACAGTTGGCAAAAAGCGGCGACTTCCGCGAAATCGAGCGCCTGCACCGCTGTATGCAGAATCCGTTTGTCGAGCGTAAAGAATTTGCCGATTTTGCCGAACTGCCGCCGCAATGGGCGGAAGGGATTTGTGTGAGCTGTTCGAGTTGATGTTGAGGCCGTCTGAAAAAGTGCATGGCATGCCTGTTTTTCAGACGGCCTAACCTTTCTTCATGGTCAATCGACCCAACCTTTACGACGGGCTGCTTCGGCTTGCCGCTTTATTATGAATGCGGTTCGATTGGCTTTACCGCTGCCCCGCACCGCTGCTGTCGGGCAGATTGTGTCAAACCGCAAGGAAAAAGAAATGTTGCTTATTGTGTTGAGTTGTATGCTGCTGGGCGCGGTTGCCGGTTTTTTGGCCGGACTGTTCGGCATCGGCGGCGGGCTGGTGATTGTACCGGTCTTGTTTTATCTGCTGCCGCAAGCCGGGATTGCCGATAATCTGGCTATGCCGATTGCGTTGGGTACGTCTTTTTCCACCATCGTCATCACGGCATTTTCCGCCAGCCACCGCCATTACCGTTTCGGCAACATCAATTGGAAAGCGGCGAAATTCCTAGCACCTGCGCTGATTGCCGCCGTATTCGTTTCCGGCCTGTTGGCAGGCAGTCTGCCCAAAGCAGTGGTATCAAAGATTTTTGCCTGCCTGGTGATTTATCTGGCACTGAAAATGCTGTTGTCGCTGAAGCCGAAAACAGAAAGCAAACCGCTGACTGCTAAAATCTTGATTGCAGGCGGCCTGGTTATCGGCGCATTGTCGGGCATGGGCGGCATTTCCGGCGGCGCGTTTGTGGTGCCGTTTCTCAACGGCCGCGGCGTGGAAATCAAAAAAGCCATCGGTACGGCTTCATTGTGCGGCGGCCTGCTGGCGGTATCGGCAACCTTAAGCTTTATCGTCGGCGGCCGGAACGTATCCGGCCTGCCCGATTATTCGGTCGGTTATGTGTATCTGCCTGCCATGCTCGGAATTGTGTCGACTTCGTTTTTCACGTCCAAACTGGGGGCCAATGCCGTCCATGTTTTGCCGGTTATGGTATTGAAACGCGCGTTTGCCGTTTTCCTGCTGTTGATTGCTCTGCATATGCTGTTGGGGCATTGAATAATCCAAACCGCTTCCGAAAGGCCGTCTGAAATTTTCAGACGGCCTAAATTTATCTTCTTCAATATCACAAAAATTATGATTGGAAAAACTGCTTAAAAATTGTACAATTGCGCCTTTCCGTTTCCAGCCCCAACCATGATGCAAATCGGTGCCTATCCCGTTGACCCGCCCATCGCGCTCGCGCCGATGGCTGGCATTACCGACAACCCGTTCCGCAAATTGGCACGGCAGTTCGGTGCAGGCTGGGTGGTCGGCGAAATGCTCACCAGCGACCCGACGCTGCGCAATACCCGAAAAAGTTTGCACCGCAGCGACTTCGACGGCGAAACCGGCGTGCGCGTGGTACAGATTGCCGGCAGCGAACCGGCGCAGCTGGCCGAAGCGGCACGCTACAACGTCGAACAAGGTGCACAGGTTATCGATATCAATATGGGCTGCCCGGCAAAAAAAGTCTGCAACGTTTTGGCCGGCAGCGCGTTGCTGCAAAACGAAGCCTTGGTTGCCGACATTCTGCGCGCCGTCGTTCGAGCCGTTGACGTACCCGTTACCCTGAAAACGCGCTTGGGCTGGCACGACGAACATAAAAATATTCTAACCGTCGCCAAAATGGCCGAAGATGCCGGCATTGCCGCCATCGCCATTCACGGCCGCACACGCACACAAATGTATAAAGGCCAAGCCAGCTACGATCTGGTTGCCGAAGCCAAAGGCCGTCTGAATATTCCCGTTTGGGTCAACGGCGACATTACCTCGCCGCAAAAGGCGGCGGAAGTATTAAAGCAAACCGGCGCGGACGGCATTATGATCGGGCGCGGCTCACAAGGGCAGCCGTGGCTGTTTCGCGACGTCGGACATTTCCTTCGCCACGGCACACTGCCCGAAGCCTTGAATTTAAGCGAATGCAGCGCAACCGTTTTGCAGCATCTCGGCGGCATACACCGCTTTTACGGCAACTTCGCAGGCACACGGATTGCGCGCAAACACATCGGCTGGTATCTCGATCCCCTTCCCGGAGGAGAAGCCGTTCGGCGAGAAATCAACCGTATCGACGATGCCGCACAGCAATACGATGCCGTTGCCGCATTTTTGACACAACTGCCCGAACACACCGACCGCTGGGCATGCAGCTACCGTTAAACGGTAAAAAACCATGGTTTTCGGAACACTGCCCCGACAAAGGCCGTCTGAAAAAATAAAAGACACCCCGATTGCAAAGGCAAACCGAAAGCCCCGTCTCCGACACCATCAAGCACGGTGAAAATCGGGACATTTTGACTGCAAAGAGAAACATCATGGATTTTTGGCAAGGCTTTTGGATCATCACCGGCATCCATCTGCTGGCCGCCGCCTCACCCGGCCCCGACTTTGTTTTGGTGACACAACAATCACTTAGCCGCAACCGCCCAGCCGGTTTACTGACCAGTTTGGGCATTGCGCTCGGCTTTGCCGTACACGTGGTTTATTCTGTATTCGGGCTGGCTGCGGTAGTCGCCCACTCCGCCCATTTACTGACGGCAATCAAAGTTATCGGCGGTTTGTACCTGATCTATATCGGCATCAAAGGCCTGCGAGCCAAAGCAGGTCACCACGATGCCGGCGTAACGGCTGTAACGGCGGAAGAATCTCCGATGAAAACCGTTTTGCGCGGCTTTTTGTGCAATGTGCTCAATCCCAAAGCCGCCGTATTCATGCTGTCGCTGTTTGTAGTGGTACTGTCGCCCGACACGCCGCTTTGGCAGTTGGCGGCTTACGGAACTTGGATGGTTCTGACCCTGTTTTTATGGTTTGCCGGTGTGACGTTTGTTTTATCCGTACCGGCCGTCAACCGGCGTTTCCGCCGTATCGGCCATTGGATAGACCGCGTTTGCGGCGGCGTGTTGATGCTGCTCGGCATCAAAGTGCTGACCGGGCGTTGAACTTAAACAAACTTGCCCGAACCGCCGTCAGGCCGTCTGAAAACCGTAAGCTTGCTCGAAGCCGAAACAGATAACACTATAATAAGGATAACCCCATAATGAAAAACGATCTTCCCGACATTTACGACTGTATCGAAAAAAACCTGCAGCAGTATTTCCGCGATTTAAACGGCGAAACCCCCTGCGGCGTTTACGATATGGTTCTCCAGCAAGTAGAAAAACCCCTGCTGACCTGCGTCATGTCCGAATGCGGCGGCAACCAATCGAAAGCCGCAGCCATTCTCGGCCTGAACCGCAACACCCTGCGTAAAAAACTCCAGCAGCACGGTATGCTGGAAAGCTGACGCCGGCGCATTTTCGTACGGCCGAACCATTCCGAGGCCGCCTGAATTTCCAGACGGCCTCTTTTAAAGAAACCTTTTCTGAAACCGCAGCTTTTGCCAAAGGAATCTCTTATGACTGCTATCAAACGCGCCCTGATTAGCCTGTCCGACAAAACAGGCGTTGTTGAATTTGCCCAAGCGCTCAACCAACTGGGAGTGGAAATCCTGTCCACCGGCGGTACCGCCAAAATGCTGGCTGATGCCGGCGTGCCGGTAATCGAAGTGGCCGACTACACCGGCTTTCCCGAAATGCTGGACGGACGCGTCAAAACCCTGCACCCGAAAATCCACGGCGGCATCTTAGGCCGCCGCGATTTGGACGAGCATGTCGCCAAGATGAAAGAACACGATATCGGCAACATCGATTTGGTATGCGTTAACCTCTATCCGTTTGCCGCCACCATCGCCAAACCCGGCTGCACTCTGGAAGATGCAATTGAAAACATCGACATCGGCGGCCCGACCATGGTGCGTTCGGCAGCGAAAAACTGGAAACACGTTGCCATCGTTACCGACAATGCCGACTTTACCGCTGTGGTTGACGAACTGAAAGCCGACGGCTCATTAAGCGATAAAACCCGCTTCAACTTGTCACGCAAAGCCTTCAGCCACACCGCCCAATACGACGGCATGATCTCCAACTACCTGACCAGCGTTTCCGATGAAAAACTGAGCGGCGAGCCGCAAATGAACGAGTTCCCCGAGCAGTTCAACCAAAGCTGGGTCAAAGTCCAAGATATGCGCTACGGCGAAAACCCGCACCAGCAAGCTGCGTTCTACCGCGACATCTATCCTGCCGCCGGCAGTCTGAGTGCCTACAAACAGCTGCAAGGCAAAGAATTGTCATACAACAATATCGCCGACTCCGATGCTGCTTGGGAAGCCGTTAAAGCTTTCGAACAGCCGGCCTGCGTGATTGTTAAACACGCCAATCCGTGCGGCGTGGCCGTGGCTTCCAACACTCTGGACGCCTACAAGCTGGCTTATGCAACGGACACCACCAGCGCGTTCGGCGGCATTATCGCCTTCAACCGCGAAGTGGACGGCGAAACCGTCAAAGCCATTACCGACAACCAATTTATGGAAGTGCTGATGGCGCCGTCTTTCACGGCAGAAGCCTTGGAAATCGCCGCAGCCAAGAAAAACGTGCGTGTGTTGGAAGTACCGCTGCATGCCGGTGCGAACCGCTTCGAGCTGAAACGTGTCGGCGGCGGCCTGTTGGTACAGACGCCCGACATCCACCGCATCAGCCGCGAAGATTTGAAAGTCGTGTCCAAACGCCAACCGACCGAACAGGAATGGCAAGACTTGTTATTTGTGTGGAACGTAGCCAAGTATGTGAAATCGAACGCCATCGTATTCGGCAAAGGCGGCCAGACTTACGGCATCGGCGCCGGTCAAATGAGCCGCGTCGATTCCACCCGCATTGCCGCCCGTAAAGCGCAAGATGCCGGTTTGGATCTGAACGGTGCGTGTGCTGCTTCTGACGCGTTCTTCCCGTTCCGCGACGGCGTGGACGTGATTGCCGAACAAGGCATTAAAGCCATTATCCACCCTGCCGGTTCGATGCGCGACGAAGAAGTCTTCGCTGCCGCCGACGAACACGGCATTGCTATGGTGGTCACCGGTATCCGCCACTTCCGCCATTAATCCGATAACACGAAAACGGCTGTGTCATGCAGCCGTTTTTTTATCTGTCAATCGTGAAACAGAAGGCCGTCTGAAAATTTCAGACGGCCTTCTGCCCATTCATCTGCCAATAAGGGCCCACCCCCCCGATTCAAAACCGATTTATTCGCGGTGGTAAGGATGGTTATGCAGAATCGACACTGCCCGGTAAAGCTGTTCGGTCAGCAACACACGCACCATGCCGTGCGGCATGGTCAAGCTCGATAAACGCATCATCATTTTGGCCTGCTGTTTCAAATAATCGGTCATGCCGTCCGCACCACCGATGACAAAGCAGACATGTTCGCCGTTTTGCTGCCAATTTTTCAAATATCCGGCCAGCTCCACCGAAGTCGGCGCTTTGCCGCGTTCGTCCAACACCACCAGATACGCTCCCTGCGGCACGGCTTCCAAAATACGTTTTTCTTCCGCGGCCATGCCCTGCGCGGCATTGACACCCGCGCCCCGCTTTTCGGGTTTGATTTCTTTCAAACTGTAATTCACATCGCGACCGAACCGCTTTGCATATTCGTTTACCGCCTCATCTACCCAACGCGGCATTTTGGTGCCGACCGCCAATACGGTAATATTCATGGTTTCCTTTCATACCGACCGGAAAAACAAAAAGCCGCCTAAAAATTCAGACGGCCTCTGCAATGTGCGGAATCAGTTGTCCGCCGCATGCCAAGGTTTGTTGGCACCTTCGTGGAAAGAAGGCTTCTCTCCGCCCCACAAAGTGTCGATATCGTAAAAATCGCGCACGGCAGGCAGCATCACATGCACCACCAAGTCGCCTGCATCCACCAAAGCCCATTCTCCGCTGTCCTGACCTTCTGTACTCAGGATTTCAAAACCGGCTTCTTTCAAATCCACCGCCACATTGTTGGCCAACGCGCGCACTTGGCGGCTGCTGTCGCCGCTGGCTATAATCATGCGGGCAAACAATGAGGTTTTTTCCTGCGTTTCCAATACGGAAATGTCTTTGGCTTTGATGTCTTCCAAAGCGTTCACGGAAATTTCAACCATCTTTTGCAAATCTTGTAATTCTTGTTCGTTCATACTTCTTTCCTGTTTCAAAATTAAATCTGTGTGTAAACATCTCCGTTTTTTCAGACGGCCTTTGTGTCGTTTGGAGGCCGTCTGAAAAATCAACGGTATAAATGATGTTGCCTGATATATTGTTCGACTTTTCTGTCTAAAACGCCGCCCGTATCTCGGCCTGTGCATACCGCTTCCCGGATTTCTGTAGAGCTGATGTTGTACATCGGCGTTTGCAGCAGCTTCAGCGAGCCGTCCTGCAAAGCATTGCCCAACCAGGCGTGCAGAGCCTGCGGTGCCTGACTCAAATGGCTGTCTTGACGCGCCGCCACAGCAATGTTTACCTGCTTCACCAATGTCTGCCATTTGTGCCAAGTATGCAGTTGCAATAGGCTGTCCATGCCCATCAGCCACCACAATTCTGCCGACGGAAACTGCTGGCGGAATACCTGCACGGTGTCGAACGTATAGGTTTTGCCTTCACGCACAATATCGCAGTCGCTTACTGCAAAACGCTCATCGGCTTCGGCGGCCAGTGCCGTCATTTCCAAGCGGTGCTGCGCGGAAACGCCGGTCGGATCTTCCTTGTGGTAAGGATTGCCGGCCGGCAGCAACACCACCATATCCAATCCCACTTCATCGGCAAACGCCTGCGCAATCGCAAAGTGTCCGTTGTGAAAAGGATTGAAGGTACCGCCGAACAAACCGATTTTTTTCATACCACACCTATTCCGTTATTGAGGCCGTCTGAAAAACAGCCCGTTTTTTTACTGCGGCGCAACCGCACATTCCGTTTTACCGTCCACCACAACCGTCAATTTTCCGGTAGCGGGATGAATCACCAAACCGTGTACCGCAATCTCGGCAGGCATCAACGGATGGCGGCGGATAATGCTCACCGTATGGCGCACACTGTCTTCCACGTTATCGAAACCGGTCAGCCAACCGTCCAAATCGATACCGGCGTTACGCAAAGTCACCACCCTGTCATCGGGAATGCCGTGCTCGTGCGTGCGCTTCAAAAACTTTTCCGGATTCAAACCGCGCATACCGCAGTCATGGTGCGCAATCACCATAATTTCTTTTACTTTCAGCTCGAATACCGCCACCAACAAGCTGCGCATTACCGAACCCCAAGGATGCGTTACCAACGCACCGGCATTCTTGATCAGCTTGGCATCACCGTTTTTCAAACCCAAAGCCCTAGGCAGCAATTCCACCATACGCGCATCCATGCACGACAAAATAGCCAATTCTTTTTCTGGATATTTGTTGCTGAAGAACTGGGCATATTCGCCGGAATCGACAAACTCCCGGTTAAACGCCAATATTTTGTCCAACTCGCTCACGGTAGGTATTCCTTTCACTTCCTGATGTTTTATGGCAAACCGCTTTATTTTAATGCCTGTGAATGTGCCGATACCTGAAAACGGCACGGCAAAAGCAGCAAAAGTTTAAGTGGGTTTGCAATATAGATGCATCTTGTGCGTGGGCATTATAACCCGTTACGCACGCTTGCAGAAAGAAAGCTGCCCACAGGCAGCTTGCGACTCATCAGGCCAAATCCCGAAACCTTCTTCTAAAATACAGTAGCGCCGGATTATCCACTTGGGCGCACACGTGGATTTCATTCATTTCCACATAGAATACCCTATGCGTTCCGACTTCGTGTTGCGCCACAACCTGACCGTGCAGATGCGCCAATGCGCCTTCAACCTGCAGCTGCCCCAAGCGGCCGCGGTGCCAAATATGATACTCAAAACGCTCTTCCGGCGAGAGCTTAGTAATCCCGGCAAAATGTTCCGCCACATCTTGCTGCTTGGCTGACAAAACATTAATACACAAAGCCTGATTTTCTTCCAAAACCGGAATAATGGCCGACTTCCTGTTAATGCACAACATAACCGTTGGAGGCTCGTCAGTTACCGGCGCCACCGCCGTCATGGTAATTCCGTAGCGCCCTGCCGCGCCGTCAGTCGTAATCACATGAACGCCTGCGGCACACGAAGCCATAGCATTACGGAACTGCTGCTGCAAATTTTCAGGTAGTGTGTCGGTCATTCTTATCTTCGTTATTTCTAATAAGCTTCAGGATCGAGCCGTTGACCGATACCCGCCAACTCGGCCAGCAATTCCTGCAACTTGTGCAATTTGTCTTTCGAAAAAACACCTTCAATCGCATCATAGCGCTCGTCAACTTCCGCACGGATGCTGCCGTGCAGCTTTTCACCATCTCCGGTCAGCTTTAAATACACGCGGCGTTGGTCGTTTGAAGGTTTCAAACGGACAACCAATCCCGTTTTTTCCAATCTGGTCAGAATACCGGTCAGACTGGGACGCAGAATACAGGCTTGAGCTGCCAAATCCTGAAAATCCAATGTCCCGTTTTCTGCCAGCAGACGGATAATACGCCATTGCTGCTCGGTAATACCGGCATTATTCAGAATCGGCCTGAATTGTACCATCAAAGCTTCGCGGGCTTGAATCAAACTAATATTAATAGATGCATGTTTGGAATGGATACTCATGGTAACCTTCTCCCTTCTCAGGCTAATCTTTTCTTAACCGTATAAATTAACACAGACTTTCCAATGCGAATCATAAAGCGATATTATTATTCACATATTTACCAAATCTGTCGCCACCTATCTGTCTATTGTATCGCTTTTCAATTTAACTAAAATACTAACAAATTAAGTATATGTAAATGTTGGTTTAGTAAAGATAAAGCCTTGTTTAAACAGAAGTCGATTTCAACCATTTCGATAAATTATGACAATATCCTAAAACACCGAGCCTTTCAAGCAAATCAAGGGTTGCCAGCATGGCATCATTCATAAACAAACGGCTTGTCATCGCTTCAACCACTTCATCTAAGCCCATTAGGAAAAACTCAGAAACTTCACCATCTTGATTATCAGGTTTGTTTCTTTCTGGCAACACTATATCAAAAATGTACAGTTTTTCCATATGCAATCCGCGTGAGACCTTACGAACACTCATTCTCCGGCTACAATTTTCGGTAGTCGGCAAGATATTTTCCGACAATCCCGCCTCTTCCCAAGCCTCTCTGTGCATAGCTGCCAAAATGCTTTCGCCGTCTGCCACACCGCCTCCGACCAAATTATCAAGCTTGTCGGGATCCACCGCTTTAAAACGGCTGCGGCGGCCGATCCAAAACTTCCACTCTCCGTTTTCTTCCGTCAAACCGTTAACATGTACGGCTTTACTGCAGAGACCCAAAGGGCGGAAGGCCGAGCGTTCCAAACTGAATAAAATATTGCCGTCGTGATCTTCGACATCGAATTTTTCATTTCTCCATCCGCCAAACAAACCCAATCTATGCCAATTTTGCGTTATGCTTTGCAAACTGTCGGCCATTTCCAACCAACCGTCCGTTTCCAAAAACAAACCTTGTTCGTTATTTTTCAGACGGCCTGTCCAATCCTGCATCAATAGGTCTCGCCATCGGTCATCAAGCAAACCCAAACGTATGCCGTTCAACCACAAGGGCGTCCAGCCCGTGCTGTCGAACACAAACTGCTCCTGTACCACAGCCCACAGCCGGTCTAGTTCTTCCTGCGTCAAAAGTCTAAAAGATGGTTGGGGGTTCATAGAAAAGCTTTATGATTAGATGGAAAATAATGAAAGCAGTAAATATACCACAGTATTAAAAAATTTAAATGACATGGCGCAAAACAATTCAATCTTTTTGCGGATGATCGGGTAAATACACGTCAAAACGCGTACTTTTCCCTGTGTATTGATAAGCAGGGCGCTCCCCGTTTAAAAACCCACCCAAACGCGGACGTTTTACAACCACACGCTTTTTGGCAATCTGTTTCGCCGCCGCCAACAGCTCGGCTTCTTGTTGCTGAGTACCCACCAAGCCGTGAAAATACGCCATTTCTTTCTTTACGGCTGCTGATTTTTGCCGTTCGGGATACATGGGATCCAGATAAACCACATCCGGCCTATCTGTTTGGGCAGCCAATTCGGGCATTTTTTCACAAGTATTACCGACATACAGGCGTATTCTTTCGACAATATCCGCCGTTTCAATGCTTTGCGCCGCACGCTGCAAACCGTCTGCCAACAAGCAGGCAACGGCAGGGTGCTGTTCAAAAACAGTAACCTGCAATCCCAAAGAAGCCAATACGAACGCATCGCGCCCCAAGCCGCCTGTACCGTCCCACACAGTCGGTTGGACAGTATGGTTAACCGCTTTGGCAATCAGCTCCCCACCGCCTTTCAAACGACGGTATTGTGCGGCTCCTCCGGCAAAATCCACCCTGACTTTACCTTTTTCTCCGACTCTGGCTAGAAAAATGCCGTCTGAATCTGCCGATAAATATTCTCCGGTTTCCGGCTCATCAGCCACTGTCTCTAATCCGAATCGGACTGCCGTTTCTACCGCGCTCTCCGGCATGGCATCAGAAATGTAAAACACAGTCATTTTTTAGGTCTTTCCAAAATAATTCAGACGGCCTCATGAAATCAGGCCGTCTGAAAAAATTAATCTGCAAAATTCATGTTATTTACTGCACGTCCAAGCGCTCCATGCGGTAACGCATGGAACGGAAACTGATACCCAGTAATTTCGCCGCTTGAGTGCGGTTATAACGGGTCTGCTGCAAAGCCTGTTCGAGAATGATGCGCTCCACCTGATCCAAATAATCTTGGATTTGGGTTTTACCCAAAACAAAATCCGGAACGGGGCCGCTCGCATGCACTGAATCTGCAACCTGCTGTGCTATACCCGACCGCTCCGAAAACTCTTCATCTTCATGCATGGAGGATAAAGTATGCAGCTGCAAATCATCGGTTTGAATCACCGTTCCGACTGTCAGCGCAACCGCACGCTCCAAAATATTTTCCAGTTCGCGGAAATTGCCGGGATAGCTGTAATGCAGCAAGGCATCCTGTGCTTTCGGGCTAAGCTTATAGAGAATATTGCCGTTGCGGTACTTATAAAGCAGGCGCAAAATCAGACGGCCTAAATCTTCACGCATTTCCCGCAAAGGCGGCATAGTAATGGAAACCACATTTAGGCGGTAATATAAGTCTTGGCGGAATTTACCCGCTTCAACCAGCTTTTCCAGATTCTTATGCGTCGCACAGATAATCCGCACATCAACTGAAGTCTCATTGGCTTCACCGATACGGCGTACGGCTTTTTCTTGAATCGCACGCAATAACTTAACCTGCATAGACAGGGGCAAGTCCGCCACTTCGTCCAGAAACAGCGTTCCGCCGTGCGCATGCTGGAAAAAACCCAGTCTGTCGCTGTCCGCACCGGTAAAACTGCCTTTTTTGTAGCCGAAAAATTCGCTTTCCATTAAGTTTTCCGGAATTGCGCCGCAGTTTACGGCAATAAAAGGCTTATCTGCTCTGTCGGACAATTCGTGAATCGTACAAGCGGCCTGTTCTTTACCCGTACCCGATTCACCGGCGATATAAACCGGCACAGTGCTTTTCGACAAACGGCGGATCAAACTCCGAACTTCAACCATTTGCGGCGACATACCCAATAATCTGGGCATGTCGTCTTCACCGAATTCCGCATTGTCTCCCGACAAATCCGTAGGCGTACTGACAAACCGCTCTTTCAACGAACGCAGACCTTCAGGTACGCCGATGGGTTTATCGATTCTGGCTGGTGGAGACTTACGCGCCACCCGCGGATTGGCAATACCTGTCGAGGAAACAAAAGGCGGATCGGGAAGCGGCAGCGTTGCGGCAGCCAATTTTTCGATTACCGTCGGTGTCGGCGGATGGGGAACGGTTTGGTTATCGGGAATTTCATTGATTTTTACCGCAGATTTAACCAGCGAGCGCAATTGGGACAAAGTAATCGGTTTTTGCAGATAATCAAAAGCACCGGCTTTCAAGGCTTCTACCGCTTGATGGGCATTGCCGTAAGCCGTAATGACTGCCACAGGAATGTCCAATTCCAACTCATTGATATGGTTCACCACTTCCAAACCCGAACCGTCCGGCATCCGCATATCGGTCAAAACCAAAGCATAATCGTTGTTGGCCAACTTTTCTTTGGCATCTTCCACACCGACGGCCGTCTGAACCTGCAACCCCATTTTCAATAGGGTCATTTCCATCAAATCGCGAATATCAGCCTCATCATCCACTACCAGCACCGGATTTTGCAGACTTGCTTTATTCATTGTAATCCCTCGGTAAAATCAATTCGAAACCGTTCATTTCCGGATGGTAGTGGAGCTGGCCCATATTGGCATGAGCCAATTCACGCGCCACATACAAACCCAAACCCGTGCCGCGTTTTTCCGTTGTAAAGAAAGGCTCGAACAAACGTGTCCGGATATCCGGCGGCACGCCCATGCCACTGTCCATTACCAAAATCGATACATGCATGCGTCCGCTTGCTTTCACGGCAATCATGATGGCTTGAGCGTCTTTCTTGCTGTGCCGCCACGCGTTATTGCACAGGTTCCACATAATCTGCTGCAAGTGCATAGAATCGACGGCCACACTCAAATTACTCCGTTCCATGTTCAAATGTATGCAGCCTGACGCGGCAGGGTTATTCAAAATAAACTCCTGCTTGAATGCCAACCAGAACTTCATAATGTTGACCGTTTCTTTGCTTAAGCTATCGCGCTTGTTAATCAAAGAAATGTCTTCCAACATTTTATCAATTCTACCGATATTGCTGTCGATAATATTATGCAATTTGACTTTTGTCGGATCCATATCATCTTCTTGCAGCAAATCGTTGGCATGACGTATGGCCGACATGGGATTTCTGATTTCATGTGCCAGATTGGCCGTCAGCTGACCCAGAGAGGCCAGTTTTGTCGACATCACTTCCGCAGCAACTTCCCTCAAAGAACGGATATACAACATCAATAATTCGGTATCTTCCTGAATCAGCGGCACGGCACGGACATGCATGGCATGTTGGTAAATATGAATATCGATTTCGAATACACGGTCGGGCTGCTGCTGCCATTGTTCGATTAATTCTCCGAACACATTATGCTGGCGGTCAATTTCCAAATCGGGAAAATATGTTTTCGCCTGTCGGTTAAACAACCATACAGTCTGCTCGGTATCCAAAACCACGACGGCTTCCTGCACCCTGTTTAAAACCAAACGGTTCAAACCGCTCACCCGTCGATATGCCTGTTGGTTTTCGTTGGCTGACTCAGTTGCCTCCTGCAAGTAAGAAGCCAAAAAAGCCGTTAATGCCGCAACCAAAAAGCTGGCGCCCGATAAAAACGCAGCCATCACAACCGCAGTCACATTCCAGGAAGCCGGACTGCCCTGCATGTCTCCGTTAGCCAAAAGATTGACCAGCAGCAGCATCGTCGTATAACTGCCGTATAACAGCGGATACCTGCCGGCACTGATTAAGCATGACGTTACCACAAACGGCAGCACCAACACGCCCAAACCGCTGTTGATACCGCCTGCGATATACACAAGCCACATGATCATCGTAATATCGACGACCACCCAAGCGCTAGGCAAATCGTTTTCCCGACTCTGCCAAGTCGGATTAAGAATGCTGACAATAATAATGGCCGCATAAGCTGACAGCCACAAATAGAATTCGAAAGAGAAAAAAGCGGTAGATACGAAACCGCCGTCCGCATAGTTTCCCAGCCCTTGGAAAACCAGCAGCGACAAAACAATAGCTATCCGCGCGATGTTAACCAGTCCGGATATTTTTTCGCCTTGACCATCCCAGTTTTTATAGAGAACCGCTTTATCTCTACTCATGCTTTTTACGCCTTCCCAAACCGCTTCTTTTATTTAACCATTTATCAACAGATATATAATAACCTAATTAAACAGAATTGCTACCGCAAATAAACTTTATTTCTGCTTCACCGTTACCGTACCTTATCTTTCCTTTCACACCGTTTTTGCTTTTAGAGCCGGCATCAAAAGCACATTCATCTGCCGGTTTCAAACATACGGTTAATCCGAAGGCATAATATTTTTCAGACGGCCTGCCAAATCCAAAACCTTGCCTTTCCTGCCACGCTTGTTTTCAATATCACAAATACGCAATCTGTCTTTATGCAATGCACCGCGTCGGCCAACACTTTCCACTACAAACTCAGGCACGGACATCACGCTGATATGGCTCAAGGCATCGCCCTCATTCAAGCTCATCAGCTGTAATCCCCGACCTTTTGACATTACTTTCAGCTCGCCGACCGGGAAGGCCAGCAATCTGTTTTCGGCCGATACCGTTACAACTTTACAATCGGGATTAATCAAAGAAGAGGCATAAACCGCAACCGGCGGCAAAACCTTCTCCCCGTCTTCCAAGCTCATCACAGCCTTACCTGCTTTGACACGGCCGACCAAATCGCCCAGTTTTACGATGAATCCGTAAGCACCGCTGTTACTAAACAGATAGAGCTGCTCTGGCGTACCGGTCAGCATCGCCACTACTTCCGCATCAGCCTGCAATTCGATCAAAGAAGAAACCGGCACACCGTCTCCCCTTCCTCCCGGAATATCTGCTGCATCCAAAGTATAAGTCCGGCCTTTGGAATCCAAAACCACAACCGGCCAAACCGTACGGGTTTCCAATGTCTGTTTCAAACCGTCGCCTTCTTTGAAAACCGTTTGGCTCAAATCCAAATGATGGCCTGCACGGCTGCGTATCCAACCTTTATTGGAGAGAATCACGGTTACCGGCTCGTCTGCGGTCGCTTGGGTCAGAGTGGCACGTTCGGCGGCTTCGACCAAAGTACGGCGTTCGTCGCCGTATTGCTTCATATCCGACTGCATTTCTTTGATGATCAACTTACGTTTTTCATTTTCATCAGCCAATAAGATATTCAAACGGCCTCTTTCTTCCTGCAAGTCATTCAGTTCTTTTTCCAGCTTGAAACCTTCCAAACGAGCCAATTGACGCAGGCGGATTTCCAAAATATCTTCCGCTTGGATATCGCTTAATCCGAATGCCGCCATCAACTCTGTTTTCGGTTCGTCCGACTCCCTGATGACACGGATCACTTCATCGATATGCAGAAACGCCGTCATCCGGCCTTCCAGAATATGGATACGCTTTTCCACCTGCTCCAATCGGAATTTCAGACGGCGTGTTACCGTTGTTACACGGTATTCGAGCCATTCCTGCAAAATCGTTTTCAGATTCTTTTGCGCCGGCCGGCCATTCAAACCCATCATCACCAGGTTAACCGGAACATTGCCCTCCAAGCCGGTTTGTGCCATCAAAGTATTCATGAAACTTTCTGGCTCGATACGGCTGGACTTAGGCTCGAACACCAAACGCACCGGATGTTGTCCGTCGCTTTCATCCCTTACCTTTTCAATCAGATCCAGCATCAATTTTTTCGTATTCAACTGATCCTGGCTCAATTGTTTTTTACCGGCTTTTGGCTTGGGGTTGGTTTGCTCTTCGATTTCCGACAAGATTTTTTGGGCACTGGTATTGGGCGGCAATTCCGACACCACCACGCGCCATTGGCCGCGTGCCAGCTTTTCAACCTCATAACGCGCTCTGACGCGCACACTACCCTTGCCGGTTTCATACATCTGCCGCAAATCCCCGCCGGACGTAATAATCTGTCCGCCGCCGGCAAAATCCGGAGCAGGAACATACTGCATCAAATCAACAGTTTCCAAAGACGGCTTTTTCAGTAATGCAATGGCAGCTTGGGTAACTTCATTTAAATTATGTGAAGGTATTTCCGTTGCCAAGCCTACGGCAATGCCGGATGCTCCGTTCAATAACACCATAGGCAAACGCGCAGGCAATGACACGGGTTCTGTAAATGCACCGTCATAGTTAGGTGCAAAATCCACCGTACCCATATTGATTTCAGACAACAGCAACTCGGCAATCGGCGTCAAACGTGCTTCGGTGTAACGCATAGCAGCTGCCCCGTCTCCGTCTCGCGAACCAAAATTACCGATACCGTCGATTAACGGATAACGCAAAGTGAAATCCTGCGCCATACGCACCATCGCTTCATAAGCGGAACTGTCGCCATGAGGATGGTACTTACCGAGAATTTCCCCCACAACACGCGCAGATTTAACCGGCTTCGCCCCCGAAACCAAGCCCATATCACGCATCGCATACAAAATACGGCGCTGAACCGGCTTTTGGCCGTCTGAAACTTCGGGCAAGGCTCTTCCCTTAACCACGCTCATGGCATATTCCAAATACGCGCGCTCCGCGTACTGCCCCAATATCAAACAGTCATTGCCGTTTACCTGCGTTGAAATCTCGTTATCCATAAATACAGTTATTTCCCAATGTGCCCTGCATTGTAAAGCAATTTACCCCTTTTCGCTTCCCTGCATACACAATGCATATTAATTTTCAGACGGCCTCAATGTAAAACGGCCTGCACTTTCTATGCAGGCCGGTATCGAAACCTAAGCTTTAGTCTTGCTGTCTGCGCAACACTGCCGGAATTTCAAAATCATCTAAAACAGACTGGTTGGAAAAATCAGAAGCAGTCAGATTCATGCTGCGCGAACCGCGTCCGGAAACCAGCAAGCCTTCCAAACCAGGAGAACGTTCAACATCCAATACACGACCAGAACGGATATGAGACTGCACTCCACCATGCTCTTTCAAACCGGTGGCAATAATCGTAACCCGGATAGCATCTTCTTCCATGTTTTCATCTTCAGCCGTTCCGTATTTACGTTCGGCATCCGGATGGGCGTATTCATCCACCACTCTCATAATTTCACGGTATTCAGACATTTTCAAGCAACCCGGAGCAGTAGTGATGTTTACCAAAACACCGCGCGCACCGTCCAATGTCACATCATCCAACAGAGGACTGGAAATGGCATTTTCTGTAGCCAGGCGCGCACGGTCGATACCTTGCGCAAAACCCGAGCCCATCATGGCCATACCCATAATACCCATCACATTACGTACGTCGGCAAAGTCCAGGTTAATGAAACCGGGGCGGGTAACCACCTCGGAAATGCCGGCTACCGCATCACGCAACACGTTATCAGCGGCACGGAATGCTTCGCGAACAGTTACATCTTCGCCTAAAGCCGTCATTAATTTATCGTTCGGAATCACAATCAGGGAATCCACTTGGCTCTTCAAGTGATCCAAGCCTTCCTGAGCAATACTGATACGTTTTCCTTCATGGCTGAAAGGACGGGTTACAACGGCCACAGTCAAAATACCCAACTCTTTGGCAATCTCAGCCACAACCGGCGCTGCACCGGTACCCGTACCGCCACCCATGCCAGTCGTAATAAACAGCATATTTGCACCACGAATCGCTTCTGCAATAGTTTCACGTTCTTCTTGTGCAGCAGCACGACCGATTTCCGGGTTCGCACCTGCGCCCAAGCCTTTGGTCAGGTTGGTACCCAACTGAATGCGTTTTGTCGCACTATTTTTGCTCAAAGACTGTGCATCAGTATTCGCACTGATAAATTCAACACCTTGAACAGTGTTTTCAATCATATTGTTGATGGCATTGCAACCGCCGCCGCCGATACCGATAACCTTAATTACCGCAGGGCTTGCGGCGGGTTCCAAATCATAAACCAATTCCATGAACTACTCCTCTGCGCCCTGCGAAGTACGGGCAAATTAACTCAATTTCCAGCCTTATATTATATAAGATGCGTGAAACCGCTGGCAAAAACCTTCTTACAACTTTACGTTTATTTTAAAATGTATTTCTCAACCACTCTGTAATTCTTGCCAACAGGCTTTCCTTGCGCTCTTTCATGACGATTGCACTACCTGAAGAATTACCGTCGACATCACCGCAAGCAGTTTGCAGCAAACCGATCACAGTTGCATATCTCGGATTCCGGATGCGCTCCGAAACACCTGCCATTTCCTGAGGAACACCGATACGCGCCGGCAAACCGAACACATCTTCGGCCAATTCCACAATACCCGTCAGCAACGAGGCGCCACCGGTCAAGACCACTCCCGAAGTCAACACATCTTCCGGAAAGCCCGAACGACGCAATTCATTAAGCGTCAATTCCAAAATTTCTTCCACACGCGGACCGATAACACTGGCCAATACCCGGCGTGAAATCTGACGAGGCTGACGATCACCGACGCTCGGCACTTCCACCATTTCGTCCAAACCGTCCAAAGTCGGAATAGCCGCACCGTGATTGATCTTAATATACTCGGCCGCATTATGCGGAGTACGCAATGCTTGGGCCAAATCTTTGGTAATCAAATCTCCGGCCACGGGAATCACGGCAGTATGGCGGATGGCACCGTTGGTATAAACGGCGATATCTGTCGTACCGCCACCGATATCGATCACGCACACGCCCAAATCTTTTTCATCTTCTGTTAAGACGGCCTGACCGCTGGCCAGCGGCTGCAGCATGATTTGATCCATTTCCAAGCCGCAGCGTTCCACGCACTTATTAATGTTCTGCAAAGCAGTCATCGCGCCGGTAATAATATGAACGCGCGTATCCAACCGCACACCGCTCATACCGATGGGCTCTTTCACGCCCGGTTGATTATCAATGATATATTCTTGAACAACGGTATGCAAAATATTGTGGTCAGGCGGAATATTCACGGCCTTAGCGGTTTCAATCGCACGGTCGATATCCGCTTGCGAAACTTCGCCGTCTTTGATTTTTACCACACCTTGAGAATTGAAACTGCGGATATGGTTGCCCGCAATACCGGTTGTCACGCTTTCGATTCTGCAATCCGCCATCAATTCGGCTTCATTAACCGCTTGTTTGATAGCTTGAGCAGTTGCATCAATATTGGTCACCATGCCGGCTTTCAAACCGCGCGAAGGTGCCTGTCCCAAGCCGACGATATGAATTTCGTTGTCTTCCTGCACCTCGCCGATTAAGGCGATAACCTTGGAAGTGCCGATATCCAATGCACTGATATATTTACCTTTTACCATGCTATCCCATTCATTTTCATATTACTGTGAACTTTATTCTGCATCATTCATCCGAATGATTTTCAGACGGCATTCCTTCTCCGGCCTGCTGCGGACGGTAACGCACTGAAAAACCGTCTTTATAACGCATATCGACATATTCCAAGCGTTCTTTGTTCTGACGCAGTACCGAAGGCCAAACCTGTACAAACCGCTCCAAGCGCTCTACTTCGTCTGTGCGTCCCAAGCGTATGACCAAACCGCTTTCCAAAACCAACGACCATGCCGAACGTGGCGTATGCTGTAACTCGGCAATTTTCAGCCCCAACGGCTTCAAAGTGGTTTGAAACAGGTGGTAATGGCGCACCATATCTCCTGCCGATTCACTGTTGCCTTCAAAACGGGGAAAGTGCTCATCTGTCGGTGCTTGAAAAATCTTACCTTGCTCGTCAACCAAACCGGATTTATTCCAACGCGCTACCGGAACATGTTCTTCCAAAATAATTTCCACCGTATCCGGCAGACGGCGGCGGACCAATGCGCTCTGAATCCACGGCAAACTTTGAAATGCTTCTTGCGCGCCGTTCAAATCTGCCTTAAAAATATTTCCGCGAATATATTTCTGCGCAATCGTCTGCAGCTGCTTGCTGCCGACCCTCTGCAAATCTCCCTCGATTTTAACCTGCTTGATCGGAAAATAAGGCGAGTTATATAACCACACACCGCCTGCCGACAGCAATATCAAAACCGTCAGCAGCTTCAACCAACCGATCATGCGCGCCATAGCGCTTGCATTATCCCACATGAGCTGTCTTTAAAATCTCTAAACACAAATCTGCAAAGCCCATACCGGTAACGGCGGCGGATTTAGGCACCAGGCTGTGACTGGTCATACCGGGCAGCGTATTGATCTCCAAAAGATAGAGCTTGCCGTTTTCATCTTTCAGAAAATCCATTCTTGAGCATCCCTCCGCACCGATGGCTTCAGCACCTCTGGCTGCCAAATCGCGCATCAAGGCTTCATCCGCTTCGTTCAAATCCGAAGGACACTGATACACGGTGTCGTTACGGTTATACTTGGCTTCGTAATCATAAAATTCCGTTGCCGGGATAATGCGGATGCTGGGCATGCCTTTGCCGTGCAACACCGGACAGGAGTATTCGCCGCCGCCGACAAACCGCTCGGCAATCACTTCACCTTGCAAATGCTTCAATTCCTCGTAAACGGCTTTCAGACGGCCCGGTTCTTTAACTTTAACCACACCGACACTGCTGCCTTCCGCAGCAGGTTTGACAAACATCGGCAATCCCAGTTTCTTTTCCACCGCCTCAAAATCGCTGTCATCACGTAAAACGGCAAATTCCGGAACAGGCAGCCCCAAGGCTTGCCAAATCAATTTACAGCGGTATTTGTCCATACCGATGGCAGAAGCGGCAACTTTGCTTCCGGTATAGGGAATGCCCAGCAACTCAAGCGCACCTTGAACCGCACCGTCTTCACCGTATGTTCCGTGCAATATATTAAAGGCCGTCTGAAAACCTTGTGTTTTCAATTCACTTAACGGCATTTCTTTAGGGTCAAAGGCATGGGCGTCAACACCTTTGCTTCTCAAAGCTTCGACAATGGCGGCACCGCTTGCCAACGACACCTCGCGCTCGCTGGAGAAACCGCCCATTAATACTGCTACTTTGCCAAAATCGTTCATTTTAAAATACTTCTTTCTTTTTTCAGACGGCCTCAAACTGAAAGGCCCTCTGTTTCATTATGGTTTTTGGCACAAATCAACCAAAGCCTGAGGCACTTTGTTAATACTGCCCGCCCCCATAGTCAGCAACACATCACCGTCCTGCAAAACATTCAACAAAGTTTGCGGCAACGCATTGACATCTTCGCAATAAATCGGCTCAAGCTTGCCCAGCACACGGATGGCACGCGTCAATGCGCGCGAATCGGCAACATTAATCGGTTCTTCACCGGCGGCATAAACCTCAGTCAACACCACACTGTCGGCCGTGCTCAACACTTTAACGAAGTCTTCAAACAAATCGCGGGTTCGGGTGTAGCGGTGCGGCTGGAATGCCAATACCAAACGGTTATCGGGATATGCGCCTCTGGCTGCCGATAAAGTTGCTTCCATTTCAGCAGGATGATGACCGTAATCGTCGATCAGTAAAGCCTTGCCGCCTGAAGGTAAAGACAGTTCGCCGTAAGACTGGAAACGTCTGCCCACCCCGGCAAATCCTGCCAATCCCTGTTGGATGGCTTCAACCGAAGCCCCTACTTCCAAGGCCACGCCGATTGCAGCCAACGCATTCAACACATTATGACGGCCGGGCATATTCAAACGCACTTCAAACGGCTCGAGGCTGCCGTCTTTCACATGAACGGTAAACCACATTTGTGCACCGTTGGCACGGACATCGGAAGCATAAATATCGGCCGAATCGTCCAAGCCGTAAGTGGCAAAAGGCTTGCTGATGCGCGGTACAATCGCCCTCACATGTTCGCTGTCGATACAGAGAAATGCTTTACCGTAAAAAGGCATACGGTGGATAAAGGTTACAAACGCCTGATGCAGCTTTTCAACGCTGTGGTCGTAGGTGTCCATGTGGTCGGTATCGATATTGGTTACAACCGACATGATGGGCGTTAAGTGCAAGAAAGAAGCGTCCGATTCGTCGGCTTCGGCAACGATATACTCACCCGTGCCCAAGCGCGCATTGGTACCGGCGGCAGTCAATTTACCGCCGATTACGAAAGTGGGATCCAAACCTGCGGCAGCCAAAATGGAAGCCGTCAAACTGGTCGTGGTGGTTTTACCGTGCGTACCGGCAATAGCAATGCCGTCTTTGAAGCGCATCAATTCTGCCAGCATCAACGCTCGGGGAATAACGGGAATTTTTCTTTCACGCGCCGCAACCACTTCGGGATTGTCGGCCTTGACTGCAGTCGACGTAACCACAACATCCGCATCGGTTACATTCTCTGCGGCGTGTCCGTAATACACGCGGACACCCAATCCGCTCAAATGGCGGGTAACTGCGCTCTGCGCCTGATCGGAACCGGATACTTTAAAATCTAAATTGTGCAAAACTTCGGCAATTCCGTTCATACCCGAACCGCCGATACCTACAAAATGAATATTGCGTACTCTGTTTTTCATGATTTCTGTTCCGATAAAATTATTGTTGTCCGCGCAAAAGCGTTATTGTAAAGGGCTGCAATAATATATACCACGATTTTAATGTAAAGGATTCCGCACGACACTGCGGCTACCCAAACGGCATCGAATATTTTTCAGACGGCCTGATTCAAATACTTAATATTGTTCTTTTTTCTCAAGAAACCGTATGCACAGCCGCTTCCGCAACATCCGACGCGCTGTGCGGCAAAGCCAGCGTACGCGCGTTTTTCGCCCATTCCAAACACGTTTCGCGCGTCAACCCGCCCAAAACTTCAGACAGCTTTTCAGCCGTAAGCTGGGATTGCGGCAACAGCAAACCGGACTGCGAATGCACCATAAAACGCGCATTTGCAGTTTGATGATCGTCAACCGCATGGGGATACGGCACCAACAGCGCGCCCAAACCCGCCGCCGTCAACTCGGCAACCGTCAACGCTCCGGCACGGCAGATCACCAAATCGGCATCACGGTAAGCCGATACCATATCGTCGATAAACTCGACACATTCGGCCTGCACGCCGAGCGAATCGTAATCCGCCTGCAAATTACCCAATTTGTTTCTACCCGACTGATGGTACACGGTCGGACGCTGCGCTTCCGGCAATAAAGCCAATGCCTGCGGCACAGTCTTATTTAAGATATCCGCGCCCAAGCTGCCGCCCATTACCAAGATTTTCAGACGGCCTTGTCTGCCGGCAAAGCGTTGTTCGGGCTCAGGCAGATTGGCAATGTCCGCACGCACGGGATTGCCGACCAAGCCGTCCGGATTATCAAACACTTGCGGAAACGCATACAATACTCTGGCAGCCCAACGCGAAAGCTGCTTGTTGGCCAACCCGGCAATCGCATTCTGCTCATGAATCACAATCGGAATACCGGCGATTTTCGCCGCCACGCCGCCGGGAAAAGTCACAAAACCGCCGAAACCGATTACACCGTCCACACGGTGCTTTTTGATGATTTTCAAAGCCGCCTGAACGGTTTTCCACAATGTAAACGGCAACATCAGCTTGCGCTTCCAACCGTTGCCGCGCACGCCTTTAATCGCCAGCGTTTCCAACAGAATATCGTGTTGCGGCACAATACGGGTTTCCATCGCCCCTTCGCTGCCCAACCAAATCACATGATGACCGCGTCCGCGCAGCGCTTCGGCAACCGCCAATGCCGGGAAAATATGCCCGCCGGTACCGCCTGCCATCAACATAAATGTTTTTCCGCCCATTCCGGCCACCCTCCAACTCTAGTCTTGAACCTTATAACCGCGCATTTTCAGGCGGTTTTCATAATCGACCCGCAGCAGCAGCGCTACCGCCAGCAACATCATCACCAAAGACGAACCGCCGTAGGACATCAACGGCAACGTCAAACCTTTGGTCGGCAGCATCCCGATATTCACACCGATATTGAAAAAACTCTGGATACCGATCCAAATACCGATGCCTTTTGCCACATACGCATTGAAACTCAACTCCAAATCCAAAGCCTGTTTGCCGATGGAAAACGCACGCCAGACCAGCCAGCCATAACAAAATACCAGCATACTCAAGCCGAAAAAGCCGAATTCCTCGCCGACAATCGCCAAAATAAAGTCAGTATGCGCTTCAGGCAGATAAAAACGCTTCTCCAAGCTGGCACCCAAGCCGACACCGAACCACTCGCCGCGCGCAATCGCCATCAACGAATGGGTCAGTTGATAACCCTTGCCCATCGGATCTTCCCAAGGATCCATAAACGCCGCCACCCTCGCCATACGGTAAGGCGCCATCACAATCAGGCCGGCCATCGTAACCAAACCGAAGCAGATAATGGCAAAAAACCATTTCCACGGCAGGCCGGCCAAAAACAGCAGCCCCACCGCCACCACCGACACCACCACAAACGAACCGAAATCGGGCTGCAACATAATCAGCCCCAACCCGGCACCGACAGGCAGCGCAGGCCAAGCCACTTTTGACAGTTTCAACTGCGTCAACAGTTCCGCACGACGTGCGAAAAAGCTGGATAAATACAGGATGATCGCCAACTTAAACATTTCTGTCGGCTGCACATTGAACGCACCGAAACTCAGCCAACGCCGCGCGCCCTTAATGTCTTTGACCGCAAACAGCAAAACCGCAATCAGCATCAGCAGGCTGAACAGCAAAATAAACGGCGTCCATTTTTTCCACAACGCCATCGGAAACCTTGCCGCCACCAAGCCGATAATGCTGCCGCCGGCCAAAAACATAGCTTGTTTTTTCAGAAAACCCCAATGGGAATCGTAAGAAATGGTTGCCGAATAAATCATCAGCAGGCTGAACGCAGACATCAGGATAACCATCCACAGCAAAGACTGGTCGTATTTCCAACCATCTTTCAGAATCTTACGGTCCAAAATTTTCGATTCGGTTATCATGACGTTTCTCTATTATTGTTTTGCGGTAATTGATCAAATGACTTCAATAAAATCAGACGGCCTCAAGCAATGTCGCCTGTACGCACGCAAGCATTAGCACAAAACGGCCTGCACAACCGCTCTCTTTGCGCACAAACACATCAAAGCCGTGAAAATAGGGGTAAATCTTAAATTTTCAGACGGCCTCAATCATAAGGCCGTCTGAAAATGATCGGCAATTTCCATAAAAAGCAAGTTATGCCCGTCGTTTATGCCATCATAGCGCAAATTGCCGCAACAGATAGCAGACTTATCTTTGGTTTACGGCAATAAACTTATCTTGGCACAATGCAGCCTTCACATCATAATTTCAGACGGCCTATATGGCTTGAGGCCGTCTGAAAAACCTTATAAAGCCTCAAATGCCTCAACAAACACCTGCGCCCGATGCGCATAGCCTTCAAACATATCGAAGCTCGCGCAAGCCGGGCTGAGCAAAACGATATCGCCGCTTTGTGCCAGCTTGTAGGCCGTCTGAACGGCTTCTTCCAGCGTTGCGCAGTCAATCAAGTCCACACCGCAGCCGGCCAAATCGCGGCGGATCAGCGGCGCGTCCTCACCGATCAGCAGCACGGCGCGGGCTTTGTTGTGCAGCGCGGCTCGCAGGGGCGTGAAATCCTGCCCTTTGCCCTGCCCGCCCGCAATCAACACCAGCGGGCTTTGCAAACCGGCAATGGCGGCGGCGGTGGCACCGACATTGGTACCTTTGCTGTCGTCGATAAACGTGATGCCGTTTTTCTCGCCGACTTTTTCCACTCGGTGCGGCAAGCCTTTAAAGGTTTGAATATGTTGCAGCAATTCGGTTCGCGGCAGGCCGACGGCTTCGCACAAAGCCAAAGCCGCCAACACGTTCGCCGCGTTGTGCAAGCCTTGCAGGGGAATGGCGGCGGTGTCCAGCAAATCGTTTGCACCGGCTTTCAGACGGCCTGTCTGAACATCCGTCCAATAATCGGCCTGCCCTTCCAACGAAAACCATTTGATGTCGCGGTTCGGGCGTTTCATGGCGCGGCACATCGCGTCGTCGGCATTGAGCACCTGCACGCCGCTGCCGCGAAAAATTTTGTCTTTGGCGTGGGCATAATCGAGCAGGTCGTCGTAGCGGTCGAGATGGTCTTCGGAAATGTTCAGCACCACCGCGGCATCGGCGGCAAGATGGTCGGTGTTTTCAAGTTGGAAGCTGGATAACTCGAGCACCCACACGTCCGCCGCTTTGCCGCCGCGCTGCATATAGGCTTCCAACACGGGCGTGCCGATATTGCCCGCCACCACGGTGTCCAGCCCGCATTTTTCGCACAGATAACCGACCAAACTGGTAACGGTGGTTTTGCCGTTGCTGCCGGTGATGGCGATGATTTTGTCGCTTTTGCCTTTCAACTCGTGCGCCAGAATTTCCACGTCGCCCAACACCACGCCACCGCTTTGCTTGAACGCCTCGATTTCAGGCGTGCGCTCGCTGATGCCAGGGCTGAGGGCGAGAATATCGAAACCGTGTACCAAAGCATCGTTCAGACGGCCTGTATAGCAGCTCAAGCCGTTAAACCGCTGCTTCAACTCCGCCTCGCGTTCGGTTTTCAGACAGGCATCATAAGCCGCCACCTGCGCGCCCTGCCGCTGCAAAAACGCAATCATCGAAACACCCGTGCCGCCCAAGCCGGCGACTAGGATTTTTTTGTTTTGCCAGTTCATTGTTTATCTTCTTTTATATTTATTATTTTAAGCTGATTCCGACAGCCGTTTTTTACTAAGCCAACAATTTCATAGTCAGTGCAAACGGCAGCAACGCGCCGCTGACCCACACCAACAGCCACATCATCAGATTATCGGCAAACCTGCGCAATAAGGCGAAATAGCCCCAAGCATAAAGCCCGACCGCCAGCGAACCTATCAACATGCCCGACAAGCTCGCCGTAGCGGCCAACGTCCACAACGCCGTAAATCCGGCATAAGCCACCGCCCACTGCCAGGCGTGATATCGGTCGTAGTGATCCTGCAGTTTGCCAAAAACCAATAAGCTCAATATCTGTAACATCCGTTTTCTCCGTCAATCATGGCACTTGTTTTTAGCATATGGTTTTATGTGCCATGTGTTTTATACGCCTTACCGTATCGGCCTTATTTTTCAGACGGCCTGATCAACGGATCTTCAGCGTACTCAAACCCACCAATACCAACACGATGGTAATAATCCAAAAACGCACCACAACCTGCGTTTCCTTCCAGCCTTTTTGCTCGTAATGGTGGTGGATCGGCGCCATCAGGAAAATGCGTTTTTTCGTGCGTTTATACCAGCCGACCTGCAGCATTACCGACAAGGCTTCCACCACAAACAAACCGCCCATAATAAACAGCACGATTTCCTGGCGGACAATCACCGCAACCGTACCCAATGCCGCACCCAAAGCCAACGCGCCCACATCGCCCATAAACACTTGTGCCGGATGTGCGTTAAACCAAAGGAAACCGAGACACGCTCCACACATGGCCGCGCAGAAAATCACCACTTCGTTCGCACCGGCCACATAAGGCAGCTGCAAATAAGCGGCAAATTGGGAGTGTCCGCTCGCATAGGCAAACACAGCCAAGCCGCCGGCGACCAACACAATCGGAAACGCAGCCAGGCCGTCCAAGCCGTCAGTCAGGTTCACCGCATTCGACGTACCGACAATCACAAAATACGTCAGCACGATAAAGCCGATACCGCCCAAAGGATAAGCAATCTGTTTGAAAAACGGCACGATAAACGCGCTGCTCGAACTCAAGCCGGCGATATAAAACAAAAACACGCCGGCAAATAAAGCCACTGCCGACTGCCAAACCATTTTAAAACGCGCCGAAACGCCGTTCGGATCTTTATAAACCACCTTACGCCAGTCGTCGTAAAAGCCAAGCGCGCCGGTAGCCAGCAGCACCAGCAGCAAAATCCAAATATACGGATTCGCCCAATTGCCCCATAGCAGCGTGGAAACGGTAATCGCCGTTAAAATCAGCGATCCGCCCATCGTAGGCGTACCGGTTTTAATCAAATGGGTTTGCGGCCCGTCGTGACGTACGGCTTGGCCGACTTTCAACTCGGTCAGCTTACGGATGGTCCAAGGACCCAGCAGCAAAGAAAATCCCAAAGCCGTCAGCGCCGCCATCACGGCGCGGAAGGTGGTGTATTGGAAAACGTTTAGCGCAGAAATCCAATCACTGAAATGAGCTAACCATAAAAACATGGAAATCTTTCCTTTTTTATTGATATTTTTATTAAAGAGGCCGTCTGAAAAAAGCGGGTGCTCCCGTTTCTAAGCAGAATCAGTCAAATTATACAAAATCAGAACAGAGCAGCGCAGACCGCCCAACCGAATCCCGCACCCCAACATCAAAGCCTGTCGGCGTGCCATACAGACTTAATTCACACCGTTGCGTTCAATCACACATATCGGATAACCGCCCGGCTGCCTGCCACCGCCCAAATCCAGGCACAAATCATCATAAACATGGGCTTGGAATTTCATGCCTGCGTAAAAAGCGGCCGCCAGAGCGGTGAGGAAAATAACGGTTTTGAGTGTTTTGTTCATTGTAAAATATTGACTTACGAATGTATCTGTTTTCTCAACACAGGCCGTCTGAAGATTTCAGACGGCCTTATCCAACAACGCCTCAACCACTTCTTCCATCTTCATAAAGCGCGAGCCTTTTACCAGCACATTCGCCTCTTGCGGCAAATCATGTGCCAGCACTTGAATCAGAGGGTCTTTGTCGGCGAACCACAGGCCGTTGCCGCCGAAGGTTTCAGCCGCGTGCGCGCTGTCGTTGCCGACAAAATAGGCTGCTTCGATGCCTTTGCTGCGTGCGTATGCGCCCACTTCGGCGTGCATGGCGGCGGCTTCGTCTTCACCGAGTTCGCCCATATCGCCCATCACGAACACGCGCGGGGCGGGGAGTTGGGCGAGCACATCGATGGCAGCTTTCATGCTGTCGGGGTTGGCGTTGTAGGTATCGTCGAGCACGGTTGTGCCTTTGATGCCTTTTTTGATATTCAGACGGCCTTTGATGTTGGCAAAACCGGCAAGGCCGTCTGAAATTTCTTGCAGGCTCAATCCGGCTGCTTGGGCGAGCGCGGCGGCGGCCACGGCGTTGTGGACGTTGTGTTTGCCAGGCACGGGCAGTTTGACGGCGGCGCGCTGGTTGCCGCACACCAAATCAAATTCGCAGGAAAGCGGGTTCAACACGATATTTTCCGCGTGAATACCGCCCTCTTCTGCACCGAAAGTTTGGCATTTCAAGCCTTGTGTTGCGGCTTGGAAAACAGCGGCATTCGGGTCTTGGCAGGGAATCAGGGCGAGGCCGTCTGAATCCAGCCCTTGATAAATCTCGCTTTTGGCTTTGGCAATATCGCCCACACCGTCGAAACCGCAGCCGACATGGGCGCGCAGGGCGTTGTTGACCAAAGCCACATCGGGCTTGGCAATGCGGGTCAGCTCGGCCAACTCGCCGAAGTGGTTCATGCCCATTTCAATCACGGCATAGCGGTGCGCGGGCGTGAGCTTGAGCAGAATGAGCGGCAGGCCGATATGGTTGTTGAAATTGCCCGCCGTCGCCAGCACGGCCTCTTCGCCGAAACGGTGGCGCAACACGGCGGCCAGCATTTCTTTGACGGTAGTTTTGCCGGACGAACCGGTGATGCCGAACACAAACGGGTTGATATTTTCCCGCCACGCACGCGCCAAATCTTGCAGGGCTTTGAGCGTATCGGCCACTTTCAACGCACCCGGCAGCGCGGCGCAATCTTCGCGCGACACCACGGCGGCAAGCGCGCCTTTTGCCAATACGTCTGCCACAAAATCATGTGCGTCGAAGCGTTCGCCCGCCAGTGCGAAAAAGACATCGCCGCTTTGAATATCGCGGCTGTCGGTAACGATGCGTTTGACGGTTTGGTTGTCAGACGGCATCGGGAGGTTTAGGGTTTGGCAGATGAAGTTTAGGTTTAAGGGTTTCATGTTGGTTTAAATCTTTTCAGGAGACGACACTCTCGGTTCGGCCGCCTGTTGGTTTTTTATATGTTGAATGTTTTTTACAGCTAACCATATGAATAAAATAGCCAGAAAATTGATGCTGGTGGAATTCCCATTACTGCCGAAGCTGAAAGCAAACCTTAATACGCCACTCAAATCAAAGAAAAAACCATCGGCACGATATATTTGTATCAACCCGAGCCCATACACGATTAACATTTGTTTAAAGCCTGTTATTCTATATTTAAAGGCATTCCATGCTGCCGACAAAGTAAAACCGCTCAACGCCAACAGAATAAGAATATTCCACCATACCAAAGTTTGCGGTGCCACAACGGCCTGGAACATCAATTCAAGCGGCCACTTCATTCCTTGCAAAAAAGTGAGCCATGCTAAAAACTTACCGCTTTTGGGTAAGCGCGAATAATCGGGAAAAAAGTTTTTAAACCACTTCATTTTTCAGACGGCCTATCTACTCTGATCAATCAACGGATAAGGATTCACCGCACCGCTTGGCAAATAAACGCCGTAATGCAGATGCGGGCGGGTGTTTTTGGCATTGCCGGTTTTACCGACATAGCCGATAACTTCGCCTGCTTTCACGCGGCGGTAAAGTTTGCGGTTGGCGAATTTGTCCAAATGGGCGTAGTAATGCCACGCGCCCGGGCCTTGTATGCCGATCACTTTGCCGCCCAAACGGTTTTTGCCGAGTTTGGTCACGATGCCTGCGGTGGTGCTGCGTACCGGCGTGCCCGTTTTGGCGAAAATATCCACACCTTCGTGTTTGCGGCCGCCGCTACGCGGTGCATGCCAACTGTCGTCGAAGGAGTGGCCTTTTACCGGGTTGATCAGGCTTTGCTCGGTGGGCGCGGGCATGGCTCTGAGTGCGGCTAATTCTTGGGTGGGGCGTGTGGTGTGTTTGGTTTGGCAGCCCCATAGAAAGATTAAGCCGATAACACACAATATCTTGCCTGTATATTTCAACATCACGTGGTTAACATCCTTTCTTGCCATTCAGACGGCCTGCTAGCTAGGAAGAGGCCGTCTGAAAGTAAACTTTGTGAGCTTTTCCAAAACTATCTTCCCGCCAAAGCCTTTTGCGCTTCGTCGAAATCGGAAAAATAGTGTTTCTGACCCTGCACGTCCTGATAGGTTTCGTGGCCTTTGCCGGCAATCAGGATGATGTCGTTGGCGGCGGCGTGTTTAACCGCGTATTCGATCGCCGAGCGGCGGTCTGTTTCGACGTGTTCGGGTTGGGGCACGGCGGGGAGGATGTCGTTGATGATGTCGGCCGGTTCTTCCATGCGCGGGTTGTCGCTGGTTACGACGACTTTATCTGCGCCGGCCACGGCTGCCGCGCCCATCAGCGGGCGTTTGCCTTTGTCGCGGTTGCCGCCGCAACCGAACACGCACCACAGGTTTGCGTCTTGCGGTTTGATTTCCTGCAAGGTGGCAAGCGCTTTTTCGAGGGCATCGGGGGTGTGGGCGTAATCGACGACGACCAGCGGTTTGCCGGTGTTCATGATGCAGTCCATACGGCCGGTGGCGGGGCGGATTTGGGCAAGCACGCGCAATACTTCGGCCAACGGGTAGCCTGCCGAACACAATACGCCGACGCACGAGGCAAGGTTTTGTGCGTTGAAGCGGCCGAGCAAGCGGGTTTTGACTTCGCCGCTGCCCCACGGGGTGTCGAGCTGCACGGTCATGCCGTCTGAAGAGGCGGTAAATCGGGTGATGCGGATATCGGCCTGTTCTGCAAAGCCGTAGCCGTACACGTTTAATTCGGGGCGTTCTGTTTTCAGACGGCCTGCCAGTGTTTTGCCGAACGGGTCGTCCACATTAATCACGGCGTGTTGCAAACCTTGCCAGTAAAACAGGCGGGATTTGATTTCGCCGTAGGATTCCATGCTGCCGTGGTAATCGAGATGGTCGCGGGTGAGGTTGGTGAACACGGCCGTCTGAAAAGGCACGCCGTTAACGCGGAATTGGTCGAGGCCGTGGCTGGAGACTTCCATCGCTACGGCTTTTGCGCCTTGCTGTTTGAACCGGTGCAGCAGGGTTTGCACGGAAACGGGATCGGGCGTGGTGTGGGTGGCTTCTTCCAGCGCGCCCCAGAAGCCGTTGCCGACGGTGCCGATGATAGCGCATTTTTCGTCCAACAAATCCGCTGCTTGTGCCAGCCATTGGGTAACGGAGGTTTTCCCGTTGGTACCGGTTACGCCCCAAACTTTGAGGCCGTCTGAAAGATTGCCGTACACTTGGGCAGCTACGATTCCGGCGCGGGTTTTCAGGTTTTTAATGCCTTGATTGGGCACGTTCCATTCGGGATTCCACGCGAATTTGCCGTCGTCGTCCCAAAAAACAAAAGCCGCACCGTTGGCGACTGCTGACGGGATAAAATTCCGGCCATCCGTGTACTCTCCCTGGCAAGCAACAAATATGTCGCCTGCCTGCACTTTTCTACTATCCGAATGCAATACCGCCCCTGCTGCATATTCACGCAGCAGGGGTGGCAATTCGGATTCAGCTAAAGGTGTTTGTTTGCTGAACATGTCATTTTCTCTTTACTGACGAAACGATACCGATGAACATGTAAGTCGTCACAAACATCCCCACAAACACCGTTTCTTACCACTTAACACTCCGCGCCCGATGAGTGATTTTTTGGTAAATCTCATCTTGGTAAATTTCGCTTACCGGCACAACATAAAACAATTCGTTACTTCGGGTAAACCTATTAATCAGATCCCGTTCGAAATTAAACACCGCATGACGCAAACCGTTCAAACCGCGAAACAACATTACACGCCATGATGAGTAACCATCCGTATTCGGACGAATATCGTTCATCGCATCCAATGCCAACAATTTATCTTTTACGTCGTCAGCCGAAAGCGGATGCGAATAAATCGATTTAAAATAAAAAGGCTGCTCAAATTTAGGCGGCAAAGATAAAACCGAACCGACTTTACCTAAAGGATAATCATCATAAATATGATGCACGGTATGCAAAAATAGAGAGCCTTTACGGTAATCCAATTTTTTCATGGCTTCCAACACGGCAATGGTTGAAAACTGATGATCAGGATGCGTATCAATATTGGGAGCAGGCGCTATCACAATATCCGGCTGGAAACGGTCGACAATATAAGCCATATTATCAACCAGACTGTTCCAATTCGAACCGCCTGTCAAACCCTTGGCAAATTCAGAAGTATTACCGCTACGGAATACTTCAATATCCGCAGTATCCAACTTCATCGAAGGAATATTCTGCTCCGGATTCTGCTTCATCGCTTCCAAAGTACTGTCAAAAAAGCCCAATTGCAGAATCTGTTCAGACGGCACGCCGCCGAGCAGCGGAACAGCTAAACTGTTCCATACGCGTATCCGCCCTTTTTGCAGATAATGCTTATGAAATTCCTCAGGATTATTAGGGTTGTAAAGGTTGCTATAAGAAAAAGCCCCGTTTTCACCCGCCGTTACCGTAACCACAAAAGCCTTATCGGTCTGCTGACTGTAAATACCATATGCGGCGATTTCTGCATCGTCAGGATGCGGCGCAATAATCAGAACCTTTTTATTACCTAAATCTTCAGCAGGGTAAACAATTAAACCGCAGGTCTGATTGGGAATCGACACGCCCGAACCCGACAACTTGATTTCCTCACCCGTCATACTGAAAGTATGACTCAAATTCAGATAACGTAAGCCTTTAACACCATATTCCAAATACTGCTTGCGGACACCTTCGGATGTTTCGATTGAAACATAAGGCATCCGATAATGTCCTTTCAATGTGGAATACACGTTAACTTCCAACAAAACCGTCGAACCGGGTTCAATATCGCCGGGTAAAATCAGACGGCCTTCTGAAACTTCCACAAAACAGGTAGGCGTAACTTCAAAATTATAGTTACGCCTTACATCATAAGCAAACAATCTGGGATAGAAAAAGTAGAAGAAAGCCAATCCGCCGGCTACTGCAATACAAGCAAAAGCCAACAACCAAAGCAGCACTTCCATCGCCACTCCATTTCACAATCATTAATACACGATACAAACGTGAAATCATATAACATATGAAATCGGAATGGCTTAATTTTTACCCAAAATTAATATTTAACTAACAAATATATATAATTGATTTAATTGTAATTATGTTTATATTTATGGTGTTAACGGCTTAGTGGGTTCAACACCCAATACATTCAAACTGCTTGCCATGATATTTTTAAATACCGGGCCGGCAACCGTGCCGCCGTAATAGCCGTTAGCAGAAGGTTCGTCCACCGTTACCGCTACAATAACCCTCGGCTTCTCTGCCGGAGCGAAACCGATAAATGTTGCTACGTGTTTGTCACTGGCATAGCGTCCGCGAACCAATTTACGCGCCGTACCTGTTTTCGCCGCAACATCAAACCCTTCCACCGCACCGGCAGTACCGGTACCGCCTTTTTCAGTTACCGAAACCATGATTTTTCTGACTGCACGAGCCGTCTCGGGCTTGATTACACGGTAGCCGGTCGGCGCTACTTGTTGTTTTTCAAAGCTTACCGGCAACAATTCACCGTCATTGGTCAATACGGTATAGGACCGTGCCAATTGCAGCAAACTTACCTGCAAGCCATAACCGAACGACATGGTCGCCTGTTCGATCGGACGCCATTTCTCCCATTTTCTCAACAAACCTGCCGACTCCCCCGGGAAACCGGAATGCATACGCTGACCTATACCCAAACTACGGTAAAAATCATACATTTCTTGTGAAGAGAACATGGCAGACAATTTGCTGGTGCCGACATTCGAAGATTTCTGCATAATGCCCCGCACGTCCAAAGAAGGATAAACGTGGGTGTCGCGCACTGTTGCAGGGCCTATTTTATAAGGTTGCGTACTAAACCAACTGTTTACACTAACTTTGCCTGCATCCAAAGCTTTTGCAATCGGGAAAGGCTTGATGGTGGAACCCGGCTCAATCATATCCACCACAGCACGGTTTCGGCGCGACTCTTCAGAAGCGCGGGCAGGATTATGAGGATCGTAAGCCGGACTGTTGACCATTGCCAGGATTTCCCCGGTTTGCGCATCCAACACTACCACGCTTCCGGCTTTCGCTCTGTGATGGGCAACAGCTTTATTCAACTCTTCGTGAGCCAAAGTTTGAATACGTTGATCTAGAGACAAAACGATATCCCTACCGTTTTTAGGCTCGCGGTTACGCGGAGAATCCAAGCTGTCTACAATATTGCCTTTATTGTCGCGCAATACGACTTTGGCACCATTTTCCCCCCTTAAATCGTCCTCACGAGCCAGCTCCAAACCTTCCTGACCTTTACCGTCGATATTGGTAAATCCGATAATGTGGGAAAACAGATTACCCATAGGGTAATGACGCTTGGATTCGCTGTGAAATGCCAAACCTTTGATACCCAAAGCCTTAACTTCATCCGCTTCCTGCTTGCCCATCTGGCGCTTCAAATAAATGAAGTCTTTGTCTTTTTTCGATAAGCGCTTGGCAATCGTTTCGACAGACACACCTGTTAATTGGGAAAGCTTTGACAATTGTTCTTCAGACGGCATCTCCGTCATTGCAGAAGGCACTGCATATAGAGACTCCGCAGGCGCATTCAATGCCAAAGTGGCGCCGTTACGGTCAACAATAGAACCGCGTGAAGCAGGCTGGACAATGGTTCGGACAAAACGCTTTTTACCCTGCTCCTGCAAAAACGCATGCTGCTCGGTATGAAGATAGATACTTCTCGCCAATAAACCCGCAAAAGCCAACCCCATCAACGCCAAAACCGTCACAATACGGGTATTGGTTGTTTTAACGGGCTGTTTAGGCCGCCTTCCTGCCGATTTCATTCTCGGCTTATATTTATTCTCAATTAACATAGCAACTTCTCTAGAATTAAATTATTAGATTTTTATAACTAACGTACTTCTATTATTTGCGTGTCTGCAGCACTCGGCGGATGCAGATTCTGGCGATCCGCAGCCTGTTTGATCAGTTTGTGGCTCGCCAATTTGGCCTGTTCCAGCTTTAAACGGGCGTACTCCTGATCCAAATGCGCTTCCTGTTTTTCAGCTTTATCCAAAGCAATATAGTATTGTCGCGATTGGTTTTGCACACTTACTACGCCCAAACCCGAACCAAAAACCACCAGCAACAAAACAACATTCAGTTTATTGATCATTTTTCAGACGGCCTTTCTGTTTCAAAACAGCCATCCGTACGCTCCGCCACCCGCAAAATTGCCGAACGCGAACGGGGATTGGCACGAACTTCATCTTCTCCCGCCTTAATTGCTTTTCCTATTAACATCAAAGGCGGGACAGGTAAATCCTCCTCTTTCACCGCCACCCATTTTGGAAGCGCTTCATGCTGCGAATGCTTTTTCATAAACTGCTTCACAATACGGTCTTCCAAAGAATGAAAAGCAATCACAGCCAACCGTCCTCCGGATTTCAGACGGCCTACCACTTGGGGCAAGACACCCTCCACCTCTTCCAATTCGCGGTTGATAAAAATACGGATTGCCTGAAATGTCCGTGTTGCCGGATCCTGCCCGCGCTCTCTGGTGCGGACATTTTTTGCCACAAGCTCGGCAAGTTTGCGCGTCGTATCAATCGGCGCCTCCTCACGCTGCACCACAATCGCCCGGGCAATCTGACGGCTGAACCGCTCTTCTCCGTAGTTTTTAATCACTTCATGGATTTCCTGCTCGGTTGCGGAAGCCAGCCATTCAGCAGCCGACACTCCTCTGGTTGTATCCATGCGCATATCCAAAGGCGCATCAAAGCGAAAACTGAATCCACGCCGGCCATCGTCAATCTGCGGAGAAGAAATGCCTAAATCAAACATTGCCCCGTCAATCTTATCGATGCCCAATTCGCCCAAGGCCGTCTGAAAATTCACGAAACCATCATGAACTACACTCACACGTTCATCCTCGGCCGCCAAAGATTCAGCAACAGCAATCGCTTGGGGATCTTTGTCAAACACAACCAAACGGCCGTTTTTACCCAGCTTGGACAACAACAGCCTGGAGTGCCCTCCCCTGCCGAACGTACCGTCCACATAAATTCCATCGTTTTTTACTGCGAGTGAATCGACCGTTTCATGCAACAAAACCGTTATATGTTTAAATTCTTCCACTTCACTCACAGCTGCAAATCCGTCTGACTTAATTCAAATGCCAATTCATCAGGATCGATATCCAACGCACGATTGATTTCATCTTCCCAATGTTGCCGCCCCCACAATTCCATCCTATTGGCACGGCCAACCAGCGTTACCTCTTTATCGAAATCCACTCTGCGGCGCAAGTTTGCAGGAAGAAGAACCCGGCCCGATGCATCCAAATCCAAAGTATCCGCATTATGCAAAAGAAGATTTTGATAACTTTGCAACTTCGCGTTACCGGCCACTTTCAAAGCCAACAACTGACCTACCACCCGTTCCCACTCCGACTCAGGATAAACCAACAACCTTTGACGGGAATCGATGGTTACCACAACCGACGGCGTATATTTTTTCGACAACAAATCACGGAACTTGGCCGGAATAGCCAATCTTCCCTTGCTGTCGATAGTTAATTCATAAACGCCACCAAACACGAAAGCCACCTGAAATTATTTCAATTTGATTTCCATCTCTAAAACAGCAAAATGCACCACTTTACCCCACTTTGCCCCACATATCGACACTATAGGGAATTTTCAACATTCGGTCAAATTGCAAATGACTTAAAAAACAAAGCAGAGACAAACACTTAACTACCATTTAACCGACAAAAAAGCCGAACGACAGCAAGCCGGCGTCGACAAAAACCATGAAGAATTAAAAAATATTCATAAAAAACAAAAACCTGATTTAAAATACTGCCTTAGCATATCCAATGCAGCCAAACACATAACGGCGCTATAATACAACTCCCCTTTCATTAATAATTTACACATCCTAACAATTTCATGATTACCGATTTACCTCAACCCACTCCCGAAGCCCAAGCATCCAGCCAAGCCCTGCAAGCTTTAATCAAAACAGAAATACAGAAATCCGGTGGCTGGATTCCCTTTTCCCGATTCATGGAATTGGCACTCTACGCCCCCAGATACGGTTACTACACCGGAGGATCACACAAAATCGGTAACTCAGGTGACTTTATTACAGCCCCCACACTTACCCCATTGTTCGGGCAAACCATTGCCCGCCAACTCGGACCCTTGCTAAAGCAGACTTCCGGCAATATTTATGAATTCGGCGCAGGCACGGGAGAACTGGCAGCAACCATACTGAAAGAACTTAGCGAAGAAATTAACCACTACTACATCATCGAAGTTTCCCAAGAATTAGCCGAGCGCCAGCGGCAACATCTTCTGGAAAACATTCCGGAGGCACTGCCCAAAGTCCGTCATTTGAGCACTCTTCCGGATTTTTTTAACGGTATTGTGATCGGCAATGAAATATTAGATGCGATACCGTGCGAACTGATTTGCCATCAAAACGGTTCTTTTCTTCAAGTCGGCGTATCCGAAACCGCAGAAAGGCTGACTCAAGCCACCCGTGAAATCAGCGATGCCTCACTTTTCTCACTCGCCACCAAATATATTCCGCCACTCGAAGGCTACACCAGCGAACTACACCCGGCGCAATATGCTTTTATCCAAACCATAGGCCGAAAATTAGCACAAGGTGCCATGATATTCATTGACTACGGTTTCGACGCACAACAGTACTACCATCCCCAACGCCACATGGGAACATTTATCGGACATTACCGCCATCACAGCATACATGACCCTTTCTTCAATATCGGCCTGACCGACCTAACCAGCCATGTCAACTTTACCGATATCGCTCAGTCCGGCACGGATATCGGTTTGGATTTAATCGGCTATACTTCCCAAGCAAATTTTCTGTTAAATCTTGGTATTGCCGACTTGCTGACACAAACCGGCCGGCCCGATTCGGCTGAATACATACGGTCGGCCTCTGCCGTCCAAAAGCTCATTAACCAGCACGAAATGGGGGAATTATTTAAAGTTATAGCTTTCGGAAAAAATATTGATGTAGATTGGCAAGGCTTTGCCTATGGCGACATCTGCCACAAGCTTTAATTTTTTTTCATTAAAAAATCAAAGGACAAAGCAAAAATCATAAAAAAATGATTGCCCAAATCGGATTTTTCCGTATAATTGCGTTTTCATTCAACGGCGAATTAGCTCAGTCGGTTAGAGCAGAGGAATCATAATCCTTGTGTCCGGGGTTCGAGTCCCTGATTCGCCACCAAATTCTTCGGGGGTATAGCTCAGTTGGTAGAGCGCTTGCATGGCATGCAAGAGGTCAGCGGTTCGATCCCGCTTACCTCCACCACGATAAAAAGACTCAGAATTTTTTTCTGGGTCTTTTTATTTTTACTTTCCAATCAGTTCTGCTTGATAAAAAACAGAATCTTAAATCTCATCGAAAGCTATATTTCAGCTTTGAGGCCGTCTGAAATTTCAGACGGCCTCAAATATACACCATAGTTACCTTCTCCCGCTTCCAACCTAATCCGACTGACCTCTTCTTTGCCTGATTCTCCTTGAAAGAAGACAGATTTAGATTTAATCTTGCAAACCGAATATTAAACTTTCTTTATCAAGGAAAACTGCACCATGAGTACAACGGTTACCTTCCACCGCAATCAAATTTCAACAGCCAACCATTTACCTTTTACACTGTTTGGCGGCGTGAATGTTCTCGAAGACCTAGACTCCACATTATTTGCTTGCGAGAAGTATGTGGAAGTAACACAAAAACTCGGCATTCCTTACGTTTTCAAAGCTTCTTTCGACAAAGCAAACCGTTCCTCCATCCACTCTTTCCGCGGAGTAGGGCTAGATAAAGGCATGGAAATTTTTACAGCCGTAAAAAAAGAATTCGATGTTCCAGTAATTACGGATATCCACGAACCCTATCAATGCCAGCCGGTAGCTGAAGTATGCGATATCTTGCAGCTTCCTGCATTCCTTGCCCGTCAAACGGATCTGGTAGTGGCTATGGCAAAAACCGGACGCGTTATCAACGTCAAAAAACCGCAATTTCTCAGCCCTTCACAGATGAAAAATATCGTTGAGAAATTCAAGGAAGCCGGCAACAGCCAACTGATTTTATGCGAACGCGGAGCAAATTTCGGTTATGACAATTTAGTTGTCGATATGCTCGGCTTCGGCGTGATGAAAAAAACCTGCGGCAATACGCCGGTGATCTTCGATGTTACCCATGCTTTGCAACAGCGCGAAGCAGGCGCAGCAGCGTCCGGAGGACGCCGCAGTCAAGTTGTGGATTTGGCTTTAGCGGGAATGGCAACCGGCTTGGCAGGACTGTTTTTAGAATCACATCCCAACCCCGACCAGGCAAAATGCGACGGGCCGAGTGCCTTGCCTTTGGATAAACTGGAAGACTTTTTAGTGCGCGTCAAAGCCGTCGACGACCTAGTAAAATCTTTTCCTGCATTGGATATCGAATAATGCAAACATCGTCTTTAGTCACACTGATTATTCCGTTTTTCGAACCCGAAAGACACAACGGAATAACCGATGCGGCCAACATTCAGGATATTTACCGACAGATATCGCAAATCCAAGGCATTAATACGATTATCACCATAACCGATAACGCCGACCTTGCTGCCGAAATCGAAAATCTCGGCAAAACGGTAATGTTGGTTCAAACCGAAACCAATAAAGTCTATGCCGATATCCACAATCGATACCCTGCCGACATTTATATCCGGCTGGAACCGAAGCTATTTCCATTCGAGCCGGCCGGCATAGAAACATTCATTGCCAATATGGCGGCTTCGACCGAAACCGGCATAGGCACATTGTGTACACCGATATCCGAAGTCAACGCCCATAATCCCAATACCGTTAAAGTGGCATTGGATTGCAACAACCATGCTTTATATTTCAGCCCTTATCCGATTCCGTCTACAATCAACTACGAAAACAAGTCCTATCTCCGACACATCGATGTTTTTGCCTACCGTCATGCCATTTTTTCACAACTGTGCACTTTAGCAAAAACTGATAACGAGCAGCACACCTTAACTCCTCTTGCTATTTTGTCGTCAGGATTCCGAATCAAAGCATTTGAAACGCAAGTCCCTTTGCCATGCAGTACCATTTCACCATTATCCGCCGTCAAATTGGTCATTACCGATGTAGATGGCGTATTGACAGACGGCGGCATCATTTACGATGAAACGGGAGAGTGCCTCAAGCGCTTCCATGTCCGTGATGGTTTGGGCATACGTATGCTTGAAGAGTCAGGCATACGCGTTGCCGTTTTGTCGGGTCGCGATTCCGCAACACTGCGAAAACGGGTCAGCGACTTAGGTATTTCATTCTTTAAATTCGGTGTAAAAGACAAATTCGCTGCTTGCCGTGAATTAATGCAGCAAGCCGGTGTTTCTGCCGAAGAAACTGTCTGCATCGGTGACGACACCATCGACCTGCCCGCTTTTGCCGCCTGCGGATTCAGCTATGCCGTCGCCGACGCGCCGGAATATATCAAAAGCCAAGCAACAGGCCGTCTGAATACTCCGGGCGGCAACGGAGCATTGCGCGAATTGGCCGATGCCGTTTTAACCGCACAAAATAAAGCAGATGTCTTTTCAACAGCAGAAGGTTTTGCCAAAATTATGCATGGTGCGAAACAATAACCTACAAATCAATCATAGGAATACGTTTTTATGAAATCCGAAATTTTGCAGCACGCCCTGGCTACCATGCGTCAGGAAGCAGAAGCCATCGAAACCATGGCAACCCGTTTAAACGAGCAATTCGAGCAAGCCGTTCAAGCCATTATGGGCATGAAAGGACGCGTGATCGTTGTCGGTATGGGCAAATCGGGCATTATCGGACAGAAAATCGCCGCCACCATGGCCTCTACCGGCACCCCGGCATTTTTCGTCCACCCCGGAGAAGCCTTTCACGGCGATTTAGGAATGATTAAACCTGTCGATGTTACCCTGCTGATTTCCAACTCAGGAGAAACCGAAGAAGTTATCCGCATTCTTCCTTTCCTTCAGTACCAACAAAACAAAATCATCGCCATGACCGGCAACACGCATTCCACCTTAGCCGAAAACGCCGATATCGTTTTAGACATCAACGTTTCCCGTGAAGCGTGCAGCAACAACCTTGCACCCACTTCCTCAACCACATGCACATTGGTGATGGGTGACGCTTTGGCCATGGTTTTATCTTCACAGAAAAACTTCAAACCGGAAGACTTCGCCCGCTTCCACCCCGGCGGCAGCTTAGGTCGAAAACTGCTGACCCGCGTTTCAGACGTGATGAAGAAAAAAAACCTGCCCACCTGCACACCGGACGACCTGTTTAAAGACGTGGTACACAGCATCAACCGCGGCCAATCCGGGCTGGCACTGGTTATGGAAAATAACCGGCTGCAAGGCATCATTACCGACGGCGACATACGCCGCGCTTTCGACCGTGAAGACAACTTCACCACCCTGCGCGCCAAAGACATCATGACCCCAAATCCGAAATGGGTTGCCCCCGATGTCCGCTTTGGCGAAGCCGAAGCCTATATGCGTGCCTCGAAAATCAATTCGCTGGTTGTACAAAATACAGAAAAAGAAGTTGTCGGCATATTATGTATTTACGATTTAAAAGACGCGCCGCCGGCCGTCTGAAAATTTAAAACAAAACAGCAAATAAACCCGCATTCACCGCCAATATAGAAAACGATACAAGGCAACCGAATCAGAGTTTATTTGCTGCAAAGCTCATCAAAATATATCAATAAAAACACATTACACGGAAAACAAAATGAATACCCAACCGATGGACCAGCTGTTCCAACAAGCATTAGACATGCTCAACACCGAGCATCCCGACCTGACCCAAGCCACCTATCTCCTGCAAAAAGCCGCTTATGCCGGCCACATCGAAGCCGCATTCCAGCTTGCCGGCTGCCTGCTCAGCAGCACCCCGACCCAAGCCGACCTCAACCAAGCCGTTTACTGGCTCGATAAAGCAGCACAAACCGGACACACCTACGCCCGATACAATCTACTGCAAATGCACGAAGCCAACAAAGATCCCATAGAAAACCTAATCGGCGGCTATCTGAAACTGGCCGAAGAAGGCTTCGTCCCGGCACAAGTCCGTATGCTCCAATACTATCTGGCAACACACCAAGCCGAAAAAGCCCTGCATTGGGCCAAAACCGCAGCCGAGCAAAACCACCCCCAAGCCCAATACTACCTGGCACAACACTATCAATACGCCCAGCATCCCGACTTAGCACAAGCGCACCGCCTGTATCATGCCGCCGCCGAACAAGGCCTGGCCGCCGCGCACTGGCAGCTCGGCAACCAATACCGTTTCGGTCAAGGCACGGAAAAAAACCTCGAAACCGCACTTATCCACTTAAGACAAGCGGCCGAGCAAGGCATCGCACCCGCACAAAACGCCTTGGCAGAGCTACTGACAAACATCAAACCCCAAGAAGCCTTCGAGTGGTTTCAGACGGCCTCCGAACAAAACGACAGCGACGCCCACGCCGCTTTAGCACACATTTACCTGGTCGGCCAACTGACCGAACGCAACAGCGAAAAAGCCCGACAGCACGCCGAGGCAGCCGCACAGCAAAACCACCCCGAAGCCACACGCATACTCGGCGACATCTACCGCTACGGATTAGGCGTACCTGCCGACCACGAAACAGCACAACAACTCTACCGCCGCGCCTCCGACTTAGGCAGCAACGCCGCCATGCAGAAACTTTTGGCCGAAACCGCACTACAAACCCCCGAAGCCTACGAGACGCTCAAACAGCAGGCACTACAACGCCAACACACAGAGAAAACCTATCAAGAAGCCTTTGCCAACCACTACGGTCTCAGCCGCCCGCAAAACCACCAGCAAGCATTGGCACTCTACACCGAAGCCGCCGAAGCCGGCCATGCAAAAGCCCAAACCAATTTAGGCATGATGTATTACAACGGGCACGGCACCAAACAGGACGCCCAACAAGCAGCCAAATGGTTTCACGCCGCCGCCGACCAAAGCGACCCCACAGCCCAATACAACCTTGCCTGCCTCTACCGCCACGGACACGGTGTAGAGCAAGACAACTTCCGCGCCTGCCAATGGCTGCAAAACGCCATAAACAGCGGCCACGATCATCCCGACGCACTGCAACAACTGCTACACACATGGCAAACCGAATAAGCCCGCAAATCCATACCCATTAAAATTTCAGACGGCCTCCCCCACCCCGGAGGCCGTCTGAAATTTTATAAGCAATACAAAATCCACTCTTGAGTTTTCCCCACCCCGCCCACACCTTGAGCGCAATCCTTATAACACTATTCAGACAAACTACCGACTATGAGCAACAGAGATTTTTACGAAACGCTCGGCATTGCACGCAGCGCCAGTGACGACGACATCAAAAAAGCCTACCGCAAACTGGCGATGAAATATCATCCCGACCGCAATCCCGACAACAAAGAAGCCGAAGAAAAATTCAAAGAAGTCCAAAAAGCCTACGACATTCTTTCCGACAAAGAGAAACGCGCCGCCTACGACCAATACGGCCACGCCGGCGTTGATCCCAATATGGGCGGAGGCGGCTTCGGCGGAGGCTTCGGCGGCTTCGGCGGCGCGCAAGGTTTCGATTTCGGCGACATCTTCAGCCAAATGTTCGGCGGTGCCGCAGGCGGAGGACGCCAGCAAAACTATCAAGGCGCAGACCTGCAGTACGCCGTGGAAATCACCTTGGAAGAAGCCGCCAAAGGCATCAAAAAACGCATCACCATTCCGACACATGAAGAATGCGACGTCTGCCACGGCAGCGGTGCAAAACCCGGCACATCACCGACCACCTGTTCTACCTGTCACGGCTCCGGCACGATTCACGTCCGCCAAGCCATCTTCCAAATGCAGCAGACTTGTCCGTCGTGCCACGGTTCCGGCAAACAAATCAAAGACCCCTGCGTCAAATGTCGCGGTGTCGGCTTGGTGAAAACCAGCAAAACCGTTGAAGTCAACATTCCGGCCGGCATCGACGACGGCCAACGCATCCGTCTGAGCGGAGAGGGCGAACCCGGCACCAACGGCGCACCGGCCGGCGATTTATACGTTGTCGTTCATGTGAAAGAACACAAAACTTTCGAACGCAACGGCTTGGATTTGCACTTCGAAATGCCCATCAGCTTTGCTACCGCGGCCTTGGGCGGAGAAATCGAAGTGCCGACGCTGGACGGCAAGGTCAAACTCAGCATTCCGAAAGAAACCCAAACCGGCCGCCGCATGCGCGTCAAAGGCAAAGGCATCAAATCGCTGCGTTCCAGCGCAGTCGGCGATCTGTATTGCCATGTGGTTGTCGAAACCCCGGTTAACCTGACCGAACGCCAAAAAGAATTGCTGGAAGAGTTTGAGAAAATATCTACAGGCATGGATCGTGCGCAAACACCGCGCCAGAAATCCTTCTTCGACAAAGTGCGCGATATTTTTGAATAATGTGGCTAAACCCACAACCCAAGGCCGTCTGAAAAAAGCCGCAAGTGCCATGCCGATGCACAAACAAATAAAGTTTAGCGGCTGTATTTTCAGACGGCCTCAGCTTATGCGATAATCCGTTTACCGCAATACTTGGCAAAACCGTGAAAACCAACCGCGTTATCAACACCACCACAAGCCACGCTGCCGGAAGCAGCGGATTTGCCGTTTTCCTAAAAAACCAGCCCGTTTCTACGGGCTTTTTTACGGAGTCAACAAACAGCCATGCCTAATCCCCTATACCGTAAAAACGTCATTTCCATCTCCGATTTAACCGACGAACAACTCGAACTGCTGCTGCATACCGCCCTGAAATTAAAAGCAGAGCCGCGCGACGACCTGCTGGCAGGAAAACTGATCGGGTCGTGCTTTTTCGAACCGTCCACGCGTACCCGCTTGTCATTCGAAACCGCCGTACAACGCTTGGGAGGCCAAGTCATCGGCTTTGCCGACGGCGCCAACACCAGCGCGAAAAAAGGCGAAACCCTAGCCGATACCGCCCGAATTATCAGCAGCTATACCGACGCCATTATCCAACGGCACCCCAAAGACGGCGCAGCCCGTGTTTTAGCGGAATTCAGCAGCGTACCCGTCATCAATGCCGGTGACGGCACCAACCAACACCCCAGCCAAACCCTACTCGATCTGGTAACCATTTACGAAACACAAGGCCGTCTGAATAATTTGAAAATCGCCATGTGCGGCGACTTGAAATACGGACGCACCGTCCACTCTCTCGCCCAAGCACTCAAACGCTGGGGCTGCGAATTTGCCTTCGTTTCACCGCCCAGCCTGTCCATGCCCGAATACATTACCGAAGAGCTGGACGAAGCAGGCTGCGCCTACCAAGTCCTGCCGACATTGGAAGCAGCGGTAGAATGGGCCGACATTCTCTACATGACCCGCGTACAGCGCGAACGCTTCGACGAACAGGAGTTTGCCAAAATCCAAGGCAAATTCAATCTTGAAGCTGCCATGCTTACCAACGCCAAAAACAACCTGCGCATTCTGCATCCACTGCCGCGCGTCGACGAAATCCATCCCAATGTCGACGGCACGCCCTACGCCTACTACTTCGAGCAGGCCACCAACGGCGTTTATGCGCGCATGGCCATTTTGTCTTTGATTTTGAATGAAGAGGTTTAAAAGAATATCATGACGGACAAAAAACAATACAGCGTCGAAGCCATTGAAAACGGCACGGTCATCGACCATATCCCGGCAGGTAAAGGCCTGACCATTCTGCGTCAATTCAAACTGCTGCATTACGGCAGCGCCGTAACCGTAGGCTTCAATCTGCCCAGCAAAAACCACGGCAGCAAAGACATTATCAAAATCTCCGGCGTACGCTTCGACGAACAAGCCGCCAACCGCCTGGCACTGTTTGCTCCGGAAGCCACCGTCAACGTGATTGAAGACTTCAAAGTCGTGCAAAAAATGTTGTTGGAACTGCCCGATACGATTTCCGAAGTCTTCCGCTGCCCGAACCCGAACTGCGCCAGCCACGGCGAACCGGTTAAAAGCCGTTTTTACGTACGCCGCCACAACGGCCAAACCAAATTGAAATGCCACTACTGCGAGAAAACCTACTCGCGCGAATCGGTAACCGAATCTTAAACGCACACCGTGCAAACGGATTTATCCTTGCAGCTGAACGGCAAAATAATACGGCGGAGGCAACCCAGTCCTTACCGGCTGGTAAACCGCCAATCCGATACGGCCTGCCTGAAATATGTTATCCTTTCAGACAGGCCGTTATTGCGAACAGAAGAAACCCAACCGCCATAATATTTCCAGCAACCCCGATACCGCCGTATCGCCTCTCCGGAGAATCGGTTTACCAGTATGGCTCAAAATTTTCACAAACTCTTTGCCCCGATACTTTACGTCATCATTTTCCTCACCGGTTTTCTAACGGCGGCAATCTGGCTCTCACCCGATGCATATCTGGAACATTTAACCGATGTGCTTACCGCTTTTTCTCTGGCCGCCTTCGTCACTTTGGCATTTTTGTTCTGCCTGTTTTCTTTAAAGCGCAACACATTAAAACAACTGGAAATCCTACAACGAGAGCATATGCGCCCCATTCTGCGCGCCGCTTTGCAGCTTTCTCCCGAACATCCGAATCTGCTGGTCTGCCATCTGCATAACTACGGTAAAGGTTTTGCCAAACATATCCGCATTCGGGCCGAAGCCCTTACTTCCACGCCCGCAGCCGATTTGATAACAGAAAAACTGAACAGCCTGCCCGTTTTTTCAGACGGCCTCGATATGATGGCGGCAAACGAACCCCGCTCTTTCATCTTATTCGACCTAGATGATATGCCGGATCCGGCCGCTCCCGATTCAGACGGCCTCATCAAAATCCATACCGTCTGCAACGATATTTTCGGCTCGCTGCACAGCAACGAAACCACGCTCGACCTATCCGGACTGGTACGGCCGCATACGCCGAAGGCAAAAGCAAAACCCAAACTCTTGTACTAAAATAAGATTCAGATTCATCTCAAACGGACAACATCATGATTTCGCTCACAACACTGGTTATCGCCGCTACGTTTACCGTTCTCCTATTGCTGATCAGCATTTTTATGCCCAACCCCATCACTTGGCTGATGACCCTGATTCTCGGTGCCGTAACCGCACTGATTCTTTGGCCGCAATATCAAGGCCAGCAACAGGCCAAACAAAGCGGCACGGAAATTACCGCCGCCGTTCAAGAAGTACGGCAATGGACGCAAAAATCGGGTGAGCACTACATCGACAAATACGAAATTCTTGCCGTCGCGCCCAACCCGAACACCAGCCAAATGCAGACTTTCGTCAGCCCGCCCATGACCACCGATCCCTCCCCTTATTTAGGCAGCACCGTCAAAGTTACGGTAGATTGGCAAAATCCCAAAGCCTATATTATGGACTTATCCTTCCTGCCTTTTCCCGTCCATTAACTCAACCGACCAATGCATTCAGACGATATTTTTACCCTACTTTCACGCATGGTTAAAACGGCCGTGCTGTAGAAAATAAGCCGTCTGCCGGGCAACGGCCTGATCCACCAACATACCGGTATGCGTTACCGGCAGCACAATATGGTCACGCATACCCTCCACGCACGTTTCCGCCACCGTAACCGTACCGTCATTATCGCCCGGCAAACCGAGCACCCGACCCAAACCCAAAGGTTTGCACCCGGCAATACTGCCCAAACATACTGTCTCCGGCAACGGCGGCAGGCAACCGTCAAGCGCATGGTCATAAGCCTTGCCTAAAACAAAAGGCATCAAATTATTTAGCTTTTCCGCAGCCATGCTGCCCTGATGCGGCGTACCCAAAGTAACAATCTTCCCGGTTACCCATTGCGGATATGCCGCGGCAAAATATCTCAAGACCAAACCGCCCAAGCTGTGCCCGACAAAATGCAACGGCCCCTCGTCTTCCGCATAAAACCGTTGCACCCACTCCGCCAACGCACAGACATGATCGTCAAAACAACCCATAACGCTGTAATACCCAAACGTCCGCGCTTCAACATCACAAGATTTTAGCAAGTGCGCAAACGGCAGCAGCGACCAAGCGTGCATATGGATGCCGTGCAACAATACAACTTTATGCCGCATATAAACTTTTCCGCATAAAAACAGACTAATCAATCATATTGCATATAATAAACCGTATTTATTTTTTTATATAAAACAAAGAAATAATGTTATTCTTTCAAGAAGAAATTTTAATTAAAAAAATAATAATTCAATATATTTAAATTAAATCAAACACGGTTACTAAAAATGAAAATAAGCATAAAACAAAAATTTTTCTTATACCTGTTACGCAGTATAGGCGTTATTCTCCCTCCCTCATATTCGAAAATAGTCGGCCCGATTGCCAAAGCCATCCGCTACCGCATAGCCAAACAGATTTCTCCGCATTTGGGCAGAAACGTCAATATAGAACGGGGAGGATTCGTTTTGCCCGACACCGTCGTAGGCGACAATTCCGGCATCGGCACTTATTGCGAAGTCACCCAAAGCCTGATCATCGGCAAAGATGTCCTGATGGGGCCGGAATGCCTGTTTTACACCAAACAACATAAATTCAACCCGCAAACCCAAAGACTGGAAGGCTATACCGACATCAAGCCGATTACCATCGGCGACAGAGTCTGGCTCGGGCGTCGCTGCATCATTATGGGCGGCGTAACCATCGGCGAAGGCGCAATTATCGGAGCAGGCTCGGTCGTTACCAAAGACATTCCGCCTTATTGCATGGCCGCCGGTAATCCTGCCGTAGTCAAAAAACATCTGCTGGACAACCAAACCGAGCACCAACCGGACTGATATTCAAAATAGATTTACCGTTTATATGCTTGAACGTTGAAAACCATAAATACAAAACACATTCAAAATGAACATTAAAAAGGCCGTCTGAAAATTTCAGACGGCCTTTCAGCTTCAATCAGTTAATGATTCAGCAAACTCTGTGTTTCAATCAACCGCGCCGCCAAGTCGTGCCGCCCGCGCCGTCTTCGAGAATGATGTTTTCGGCATTGAGCAAATCGCGGATGCGGTCGGATTCCGCCCAGTTTTTCTCCGCACGCGCTTGTTTGCGCTGTTCAATCAGGCTTTCGATTTCTTCGTTGGAGAGGCCGTCTGAAACGCTGCCGCCCTGCAAAAATTCCTGCGGATCGCGTTGCAGCAAACCGATAATGCTGCCGAGTGCTTTCAGGCAGCCCGCCAGTTCGTTGCTGTTGGTTTTGTTGACTTCGTTGGCCAATTCAAACAACACGGCTATCGCTTCTACGGTGCCGAAGTCGTCGTTCATGGCGGCGAAGAAACGGCGGGTGTAGTCGTTGGCGTTTTCGTTTACGGCAAACTCGGCAGGCGGCGTGTTTTTCAGGGCGGTGTACAGGCGGGTTAACGCGCCTTTGGCATCGTTCAAATGGGCATCGGAATAGTTCAAGGGGCTGCGGTAGTGGGCGCGTAAAATAAAGAAACGCACCACTTCGGCATCGTATTTTTCCAACACTTCACGGATGGTAAAGAAGTTACCCAGCGATTTGGACATTTTCTCGTTATCCACGCGGATAAAGCCGTTGTGCAGCCAATATTTCACATGGCTTTCAATCGCTTTGCCGCCCGAACGGTTGTGGCCGCAACTGCCGCCGTGCGCGCCGCAGCTTTGGGCGATTTCGTTTTCATGATGCGGGAATTGCAAGTCTGCACCGCCGCCGTGAATATCGAAAGTGTCGCCGAACAACTCTTCGCTCATGGCCGAGCATTCGATATGCCAACCCGGGCGGCCCTGCCCCCACGGGCTTTCCCACGCCGGTTCGCCGGGCTTGGCGGCTTTCCACAAAACGAAGTCCAACGGGTCGCGTTTGAAACCGTCCACTTCCACGCGCTCGCCCGCGCGCAAATCGTCCAAAGATTTGCCGGAAAGCTGGCCGTATGTGGCAAATTCGCGCACGGCGTAGTAAACATCGCCGTTATCGGCGGCATAAGCCTTGCCGTTGTCGATCAGGCGTTGGATCATGCCCAACATCTGTTGCACATGCTCGGTGGCTTTCGGCTCCACATCGGGGCGGATCACGCCTAAAGCCGCCGCATCTTCATTCATGGCTCGGATAAAACGTTCGGTCAGCTCGCCGATGGTTTCGCCGTTTTCCGCGGCGCGGGCAATGATTTTGTCGTCGATGTCGGTGATATTACGCACATAAGTCAACGGATAGCCCTGCGCACGCAACCAACGGGCAATCATGTCGAACACTACCATCACGCGTGCGTGCCCCAAGTGGCAGTAGTCGTAAACGGTCATGCCGCAAACGTACATGCGCACGTTTTTCGAGTCGATGGGAATGAATTCTTCTTTTTGGCGGGTGAGGGTGTTATAAATGTTCAACATGTGAATGTGGCTCTCAATGATTTTTGCAGTTTAATGTTCAGTAGGATTAAACCAAGCCATCCTGCCTTGACCGGCAGCATGGTTGTCATGTTTCAAACAGCCTGCCCGATTTGCTTAATGCAAAACGCCGTGAGACCGTCTGAAAAAACAAGCGTTTTATAGCAAATCTGCCCGATTTCTGCCAGGGCATTTCCACCACCCCCTACCGCCTTGCATCAATGCCCGGACCGGTTATCGTGATTGGGGAAAATGGAGATTTTCAGCTCTGCGAAATCTTGGGCATCTAAGGTAATTTCCTGATCGAAGCAGAGTTTGCGTACTTTTTCCAAAGCTTCTTCTTTGCTTTCCGCGTTGATATAGACGATTCTGTTCAACACTTCCTGGATTTCGATTTTAAACCGTTGCATATTTCATCTCCGATACTGTGTTTATCAAGCGGTTCGTTTTGGGCCGTTGGTATTCGACCGTATCGGCCGGCGGAAATATCCCCGAAATCCAAAATTTTATACGCAGATTGAGCATAACTCTCTTGGAACATATACCCTGCTCCCGTTAAGCGGCTTATCTGCCCGATAACAGGCCGTCTGAAAATTTTAACCGATGCACTGTTTTTCAGACGGCCTCAACAACATTACTCGGCTTGGAATACCGAGGTATCGGTTTTCGGTTGGTTTTCAGCAATTTCAACCGCTTGGCTTTGCTTGGCCGCTTCTTCGGCTTCGGCGGCCAAACGTTTTTTCTCGGTGAGGTAGGTGTTGATTTGATACACCAGATCCTGCGTGCCTTGACGGGATAATGCGCTGATTTTAAACAGGCGCGGGGTGTTCATGTCGAAGCCGAAGCGGTCGTCGGGGGCGGGGTGGTTCCAGCCGATTTGTTTTAAAAATTCGGCGGCGCGCTCTTCGGCTTCTTCTTCGCTCAACATGTCGAGCTTGTTCAGCACCAGCCAGCGCGGTTTGTCGTAGAGTTCTTCGTCGTATTTGCGCAGTTCTTCCACAATCGCCAAGGCTTCTTCGGCGGGGTTGACGCTCTCGTCGAACGGTGCCAAGTCCACCACATGCAGCAGCAGGCCGGTGCGGGAGAGGTGTTTCAGGAAGCGGTGTCCCAAGCCCGCGCCTTCGGCAGCACCTTCGATGAGGCCGGGGATGTCGGCCATCACGAAGCTGTTGTTTTCGTCCATACGCACCACGCCCAGATTGGGGTGCAGGGTGGTAAACGGGTAGTTGGCGATTTTGGGGCGGGCGGCGGAAACGGCGGAAATCAGGGTGGATTTGCCGGCGTTCGGCATACCGAGCAGACCCACGTCGGCCAATACTTTCAGCTCAAGCTGCAAGCTGCGGGCTTCACCTTCTTCGCCGGGGGTGGCTTGTTTGGGGGCGCGGTTGACCGATGATTTGAAGTGGATGTTGCCCAAACCGCCTTTGCCGCCGCGGGCGAGGCATACTTTTTGGCCGTGGTGGGTAAGGTCGGCGATGATTTCGTCGGTGTCGATGTCGCGGATCAGGGTGCCGACGGGCATGTGCAGTTCGATGTCGTCCGCGCCTTTGCCGTAGCGGTCGGAACCGTGGCCTTTTTCGCCGTTTTTGGCTTGGTAGCGTTTGACGAAACGGTATTCGACAAGGGTGTTGATGTTTTCGTCGGCCACGGCGAACACGCTGCCGCCTTTGCCGCCGTCGCCGCCGTCAGGCCCGCCGCGCGGTACGAATTTTTCGCGGCGGAAGCTGACGGCTCCGTTACCGCCTTTGCCGGCAACTACTTCGATTTTTGCTTCATCAATAAATTTCATGGTGTTTCCGATAATTTTTCAGACGGCCTGTTGAGAAAGGCCGTCTGAATTTTAAATATTCAATGGATTGATATTATAAAGGATATGTCAATAGGCCGTCTGAAAAGTTTTCGGCCTGTGCTGTCGGGGCGCGATGAAAAGGGCTGCAACAGGATTTTCGCCGTATGCGCCGTCTTGCTGCGGAGGGTTTAGGGAAAGCCGATTCAGCGTATTTCGACCGTTGAATAGAGTTTGACTTGTTCGTAAACTTCGTCGGTAACGTTGATGCAGCCGTTGGTCATATTGCGGTCTGACGGATTGCCGGAAGCGATACGCTCCATGCGTTTTTCTGACGGTTTGAGCGTCCATACGCGGTGAATGGCAAAAATGAATTGGGGTTCTTCTTTGAATTTGATAACGTCTCCGCCGTAGCCGCGATGGGGCGTGCGTACCAATTCCAAATTATAACGGCCTTTCGGCGTAGTAGGGCCGACCAGGGCCGGATGGCAGGTTTGGATATCGGGAAAACACAATTCCGCTTTTTGTGTATCCACAATCACCGCCGGGCGTTCTACAAGGTCAAAAGCCTGAGCTTGGAAGCTCAGGCTCAGCAGCATAAAATATGCCGTTTTCTTCATTACTTACTCGCGGATACGTTTTACGGAAACCGGAGCGGCAACTTCGCGGATAATCACTTCGCGTACCACAGGAGCTTTGGCTTTAGGACCGCAGCCTGCAGGCAGCCAGTGGAAACTTTGCGCATCCATGTTTTTGTCGAACAGGATTTTGTATTGACAGGTTTTGTGCTGGCCGTTTTCACGGTAGTTGAACAAGTAATCCCATTCGCGTACGCCGTACAGACCTTCGTTGAAATGCGGGCGGCCGATCAAGTTGTAGATTTCGTCCTTGTTCATGCCCGCTTCAATCATGCGTACATTGTCCCAGTTCGGCCAAGAGCCGTGTTGGGTACCGCTGTGGCGCAGGGTGGTTTTTTCAGGATTCGGCCATACAGGATTGTCGGTCGTGCCTTCTTTTGTTACTTTGCTCAAATTGCCGCATGCAGCCAAAGCCAACGCAGCAACCAACGGCAACAACACTTTTGCAGATTTCATCATAATCATTATTCCTTATAAAACAGGTGTTTTCATGAGGCCGTCTGAAATTTCAGGCGGCCTGTGTGTCATAAACAGCTATCGGATTACCATTGATAACCAACGCTGCCACCCCAGTTCACGTGTTTTTGGCTGTTGATGCCCACACCGAATTTGGTTGACCATTTGTTGTTATCTGCATTACGCGCATAACCTACTGCCAAAGACTGTTCGCCGCGGTAACCGCCGACAGCCATAGACACCATGCTCTTACCCGGTTCATTAGGACGTTGCAGGAAAGCAATCGCAGTCGCACCGGCGATACCGGCACGCAGATCTTCATCCATTTCTGCAACACGATTACCCAAGTTTTGGATATTAACGGCATTACCGCCTACTTTTTCGGCAACAGCGTGCAGCTGACTGCCGTTGATTGCATCGGTGCTGGTCGCATTAATACGGCCTGCTGCCACATTGGTTAATGTGCGCGTCAAACCGGAAGCCGCACTACCGATGCTGACATTGCCAGAAGGTGCATTACCGGCAAATCCGCCATAGGTAACGCCGCCTACAGTTGCCTCATTGGTGCCAACCGCTTCATCTGTTTCAGAGAAACTGCCCAATGCTACGCCGCTCACATGATTGGCTTTTGCACCACGGCCAACCGCAACCGATTGGTATTTGTTAGCTTCAGATTGGGTACCGAATGCAATACTGTTGTTTCCTGCCGCCAATGCAGAGGAACCCATTGCAACCGCGTGTACTTTTTCAGCTTTAGCAGCACGGCCGATTGCAATCGTTTGGGTGTCTTGCGCACGGGATTGCGGCCCCACCGCAATGCTCATAACGCCACCGGCTGTAGAACCCGAACCCAAAGCCGTTGCACTACGTTTTTCTGCAGATGCGGCAGCACCCAAAGCCACACCGCTATCCGCACCTTTTGTCACTTGAGACAAGCGACCTACTGCAGTACCACGATCCGACTCTACGGACGCACCTTGACCTACTGCAGTCGTTTGTTTTCCTATTGCTTTAACATGTGAGCCAACCGCAGTTGCAGTCGAGCCTTCGGCAACAGTCTCCACACCGATGGAAATAGAGCCATTGCCTTTATTCGAAGAAAGCCTGCCCACAGAGATACCGCCTACATCTTGACTTGATGCTACCGTACCAATGGCAATACCGAATACCGCTTTCGCTCCATCACCTGCTTGGTTATCTCGAGTGATGCCTTTATCATTCACACTAAAATAAGGCTCAGCCGCAAAAGCTGATCCGGAAGCCAGCAAAGCCCCCGCCACTACTGCTGCCAATACTTTACGGCTTGTCGCCGGTTTAGTGAGTGGTAAAACCGTATCAATTTGATTCATAACAAACTCCTTATTATTAATTTTAAAGAAGCAAGCCGAATCCAAGTAATGTTTCCCAATTATCCTTATGGAACTTCCAGACAAGTAGGATGATGTTTTTATTTAATTTGTATATTTATGATATTAGCTTAAGTATGCTTGTTCAATAAAATGACACGCAAATGAAATAACTTTTATAAATATTATTAATAGTTATAGTCATTAAAATAATCTAGTCTTTTAAAAACAACAGATTACATTCCTTAACGCATTTAATTTTTTCCTTATATTTCAATAAATAACAAACGGTTTATTTATACTGAAAACAAAAATGGCCGTTAATTTTATTTAACGACCATTCCTTTTAAATACATTGTCATTTCTTAACAAGTGTGGTAAATACGCACAAATTTGTAAAAGATTCCACCTCAAGAAAGCATTTCACCCACACTTTCTATCCGCCAAACTTCCCCTTCAAACACCAATCTGCTGACAGAAGCATTAGGAACGCTTTGATAAGGGATACTGTCTTTATCAATACTTTTCAAAATCGACGTAATCGCCATACCGTGCGACACCATCAAAATACGGCCTTGTCCGGGTGCGCGGCAAACCAATTCCCGCATTCCCCTGCGTAAACGGCCGACAAACTGCGCTTCCGTTTCCGCCAAATCCAAAAAATCCAGTTCGCTGACGCTTTCCGCCAACAAATGCGTCTCTGCACTGCGGAAAACCTGCAACCAAGTATCTGCATCCGACAAGCCCCTGTGCCGTGCGACCGCCTGATGCACCGTCTGCACATATTCGCCCTCGAAACCTCCAAAACAGTATTCGCGCAAATCGGCAATCGTGCCGACTTCCAAACCGCGCATACCGGCCGCATGGAGAATCAGGTGTGCCGTATCGACGGCGCGCGGGCTGATACTGCTAAACGCCGCATCAAAAGTAATATTGCGTTCGGCCAAAGCCAAGCCGAGATTTTCCGCAACAGCCCTGCCCTCTTGCGTCAGCGGAGAATCGCTCCATCCCTGCAAACGGCCGACGGTATTGAAAACGGTTTTTCCGTGACGGACAAGATACACTTCCAACGACATCCTGTTTACTCCCAAGCTGAATCGGCACACACTTTTGTCTTTGTGCCGGTATTAAAGTTTTATTTGACGGCTTCAGGCCGTCTGAAATTTCAGACGGCCTGTTTTTATGCGGCTTCCCAATAATCGATATAAAGCTGCAACTCGACATTGTTGCGCCATTCGTTTGCCACCGGCCGGTACACGGTACGGATACGCGCCGGAATATCATCGGTGCAACGCCAAAACATCGCCTCAAACTCACAGCCTTCTTTTCTCAACCATGCTTTTTTGTGATTCACACCCATAGGCTGTTGGCGGACAACGGTAAATTCGTCAGTGAAGCTCGGCGGTGCAAACCCCTGCCCCCAAACCTGCAAAGCCAGATTTTGGGCTTGTGCCAAAGTCATTTCACCAACCGGCAAGCTGCCGTCGGTAACATAAGTTTGCGACAGATCGTCCTGATCCACCAAACCGCCCACCACTTCCTCAAAGGCCGTCTGAAAATCCGCCACATCTTGTTCGCGGATACTCAAACCCGCCGCCATGGCATGACCACCGAATTTCAAAATCAAATCGGGATGGCGTTTCGATACCAAATCCAAAGCGTCACGCAAATGCAAACCCGGAATCGAACGCCCTGAGCCGCGAACCTCACCGTTATCGGCTGGCGCAAAAACAATGGTCGGGCGGTAAAAACGGTCTTTCAAACGGCTGGCCACAATACCGACCACGCCTTGATGAAAGTCCTCACGGTAAGCCACCAGCGTAGTTTGGCCTTGGGGTAACGTTTCCGGAAACGCATTCAACGCATCTTGAAGCATAGACTGCTCGATTTCACGGCGCTCGATATTCAAATCGTTCAACTGCGCCGCCAGACTCTGCGCTTCTTCATCGTTATCGGCCAGCAAGCACGCAATTCCGACCGACATATCGTCCAAACGGCCGGCCGCATTGATACGCGGGCCCAATGCAAAACCCATATCGAAAGGCTGCGCCTTACGCCAATCCCGCCGCGCCACCTCAAACAAAGCACGGATACCCGGCCGCATTTTGCCCGCACGCATCCGCTTCAAACCTTTCGACACCAAAATACGGTTGTTGTGATCCAATGCAACCACATCCGCCACCGTACCCAACGCGACCAAATCCAACAATTCGCCCAAGTTCGGTTCGGGCAGGCCGTCTGAAAAATAACCGCGCTCGCGCAATACCGCACGCAAAGCCGTCAAGACATAAAAAATCACACCCACACCGGCCAGACTTTTGCTTGGAAAAGTGCACCCCTGCTGATTCGGATTCACAATAATACAGTCCGGCACCGTTTCCGCCGGCAAGTGGTGATCGGTAACGATCACATCCAAGCCCAACTCCTGTGCTTTAGCCACTCCGGCCAAACTGGCAATACCGTTATCCACCGTAACCAACAAATCCACACCTTGCCCAGCAGCGATTTCCGCCAATTCCGGCGTCAACCCGTAACCGTGTTCAAAACGGTTAGGCACCAAAAAATCGACTGTCGCGCCCATAGCCGCCAAGCCCTTCACACCGACCGCACACGCCGTTGCGCCGTCTGCATCATAATCGGCCACAATCAATATTTTCTGCCGCTTTTCCAAGGCATCGGCCAAACGCTCCGCCGCTTCGACACAGCCTTTCAAATCCCGAAAAGACAACAGGCTGCTCAACTTATCCTGCAACTCATCGGGCGAAGCCACCGCACGGGCGGCACACAAACGCGCCAACAAAGGATCGGCGCCGGCCTGAATCAAAGTTTGGCAAACACCGGCATCAACCGGACGGGTGTGGATTTTGACGGACATAAAAATTTCTAACACAAACAATCGTAAAAAAACGATTGTATAACAACCTGACAACGTCTTGTTAGCCCTAAAATTCAGACGGCCTCTCCATAAAAACACATCGAAAGGCCGTCTGAAAAACAATAACTCTGTAAAAAACTTGCCAAAACAACAAGCCCTTGCCATAATAGCCAGCTTCATTTTGAAGTATAGGCAAAATCCCTATACCCGCTAACCAAAGGAAACAGCATCATGAAAAAAGATATTCATCCGGATTACCACGAAGTTAACGTAACCTGCTCTTGCGGCAACAAATTCGTTACTCAATCAGTAATGGCAAAAGAAAACTTCTCTATCGAGGTTTGCTCTGAGTGCCATCCTTTCTACACCGGCCAACAAAAAATCGTTGACAGTACCGGTCGTGTTGACAAATTCAACCAAAAATTCGGCAACATGTTCAAACGCTAATAGCGAATGTAATGAATACAAAAAAGCAGCCCCCAAACAGGCTGCTTTTTTTATTTGCAAACCAAACCGGTACCCGATATACCAACCTTCTATCCGCCCAAACGTCCGGCAAACTGTTTTTGCCGTTTCCAAAACGCCCGGCCGGCTTTCGCCTTAACCAACAACTCTCCGCCTGCCTCACCGTCGGTCACCAGCTTCAACTGCTGCACGCTGCCGTCAGACAAGGCCTGCCACAAAGGCGCAAACCAACGCTGCTCCCATTGCTCCAAAATGTCTTTATAAGTCCAAACATCCGCCGTATGCGCCGTTGCTGCCAAATCATCTAAAAATAACAGGCCGTCTGAAAATTTCCCGCCGTTTTCAGACAACACCGCCTGCCATGCCGACCAATCATACGGCGCATCCAACTTCGTTCCCGGATAAAATTGCGCCCATACGCTGTCGCTGCCCAAAACAGACTGCGAAGACGCCTGACCGCAACAATCCGTCCACAGCCAAACGCCGTTGATTTCAGGCTGCTTGGCAGCCTGCCTGCGGCGGTTGACATCATGACCGTGCAACCACATCTGCATTTCGGTCTGCCATTGCAGCCACTGCACCGCGTCCGAACCCTCCGCCTTCACCGAACCGTCCATCTGCCCCAACATATCCAATACCGGCGGCACCTGCCAATCCGGCATGTTTTCCAAAACCAGCAACCATAAATCAGGACGGACAAGATAAAAACGCCAACCCAAGTCGCGATACAAATCCTCCAAGCCGCGGCACAACGCTTCGGCTTCATCCAAACCGATACCGATATCCTGACCGCCGACCATATTCACATGATGCATACCCATCTGCTGCCAAACCGGGCTGACCAACACGGCGGCACTGTGCTCTGCAATACCCGCCGCCTTTTTTGCCTCTGCCAAAAGACTGCCCTGCCACAAATAACGTCCATATAACTCCGACGCTTCGGCAGTAACGGCAGAAAAGCGGCCGAAGCGCATCAACTTATTCAAAGAAGGCACAAGCAAAGGCGGCAAACCGTCTCCCGAAAGACGGTTCAACGAAGGAATAACCAAAGTCAGATTCATACACAAACCACCAAAAAAGTAACAAAACCGGTCGGCGTTTACGATGTCCGCACGCCGTTCAAATACAAAACAGGCTATTTTAATGGTAAACTTAAAAACTAAGTAAAATTTAGAAATACCTGTTGAAATCAAAGCAATAGATGTCATAATTCTGCCCGGACAAACTTTTTATATCCAGGCATGGCCGTCTGAAAATACCGCCGGAGCAATTTGAACATTTCCTATTTCCGGCAAACGGCCTACGTTTTATCAGGATGAACAGCAGTGACCCGACAAACCTTTTCCACACTTAACCGCGTTTGGCGCAACAAACCGATACGCTGGTCTTTATTAGGCATTTTACTGCCTATCTCCGGCGTACTGACGGCCTATGCCGTTACCGAACCCTTACCGCAAACCCAACTGTACCGTGCGGAGCGCATTATCGAAGAACTGCCCGCCGTTTATATCGAGAGCACCTCATTTCACGGCAGCTACTGGATGGAAGAAACGCTGCAGCCCGGCGAAACGCTGCTGGAAGTTTTGAAGCGCACCGGCATTCCCGACGACAGCCTCCGGCAGACCCTCTCGAAAGGCAGTATCGGTCAAAAACTCAAACAGCTTAAAGCCGGGCAAAATATCAGTATGCGCATCAATGCCTCCGGCGACGTTACCGACATCCAGTTTTTTAACGACGACGATAACGGCGAACAGAACTTGGTTGCCATTGAAAAAATCAACGGCAAATGGCAGGCATCAACCTCTGCCATCGAGATGGAAACCATGCCGTCGCTGCGTTCCATCATTATCCGCACTTCTGCACGCGGTGCCATGGCACAAGCCGGCATTCCCGTTGAAATCCGCGAGTCGTTGAGCGAAATCTTCAGCAGCCAGTTTTCATTAAACTCATTGCAAAACGGTGATGTCATCCGCCTGCTGTACAACAGCATGTATTTCCGCGGCCAAGAAGTGGCAACGGGAGATATTCTTGCAGCGGAAGTTGTCAAACAGGGCAAAACCTACCGTGCTTATTATTACAGCGAGGCCAAAGGCGACGAAGAAAGCGGCAGCTATTACGACCAAAACGGCAAACCGCTGCGCCAACAAGACGGCTTTAATGTCCAACCGGTGCAATATACCCGCATTTCCTCTCCTTACGGCATCCGCGTCCATCCCGTTTTAGGCGTGGTTAAAATGCATACCGGTATCGATTATGCCGCACCGACCGGCACACCGATTAAAGCTTCCGCCGGCGGTATCGTTACCTTCACCGGCTGGAAAGGCGGTTACGGCAATACGGTGGTTCTGAAACACAGCAACGGTGTCGAAACTTTATATGCCCACATGAGCGCATTTGCTCCAATAGGCGACAAAGTACGCGCCGGCGATGTCATTGGCTATGTAGGCAGCACCGGCCGTTCTACCGGCCCGCACCTGCACTATGAAGCCCGCATCAACGGCCAACACGTTAACCCGTCCACCGTTGCACTGCCGACACCTAAACTGAATAAAATCAATATGGCCGCATTTCAAAAAGAATTGCAGCAAACCAATACGATTTTATCGACCGTGCGCGACCTACCGATTACCGTAGCCCAAATCGATTGATATCCATGTTGCGTTATCGATAGCCTGTCGGCTTCCAAGCATCAAAAAGGCCGTCTGAAAAAACAATGAATTTTCAGACGGCCTTTTCTTAATTTAAATACGCGGAACCCGATTCATGAATCCAGCCTATATCAATCAATAATTATCTTGGCTCAAATCCACTTCTTTCAAAGGCACTTTACGGGTTTTATAGCGCAGTTTGTGATAGAAATAGAATCCCAAAAATACCGGTAAACCCATATAGGTAATAACCAAACGGTCCCAATCGAAACTGCCTTTCAACACCAACTCGGTATCCTGACCGACAATCACCAAAATACACAAAGCCAACGCCAACAAAGGACCGAACGGGAACCACTTGGCACGGTAAACCAAAGCATTCAAATCCTTACCTTGGGCAATATAAGCACGGCGGAAACGATAGTGGCTAACCGCAATACCCAACCAAGCGATAAAGCCGGTCAAGCCGGAAGCGGCCAAAATATATTGATACATCTTATCGCTGGCCAACTGCAATAGGAAAATTGCCAGCACCACCACACCGGTTGCGATCAAAGCAAACACAGGAATACCGTTCACATTGGTACGCGCAAACTGTTTGTAAGCCAAACCCTCTTTCGCCATCGCATACAGCATACGGGTGGAAGCATACATACCGGAGTTTCCGGCCGACAAAATAGAAGTCAGAATCACCGCATTCATCACTGCCGCTGCAAACGCCAAACCGGCCTTTTCAAACACCAGCGTAAACGGAGATTTGGCAATTTCATCCACATCCGCACCCAACAGCTGCGGGCTGGTATAAGGAATCAGCAAACCGATCACCAAAATCGCCAAAATGTAGAAAATCAAAATACGCCAGAAAACCTGTTTTACCGCTTTCGGAATACTCTCTTCCGGGTTTTCGGACTCACCCGCCGTCACACCGATCAACTCGGTACCCTGGAAAGAGAAACCGGCAATCAGGAACACGCCCAACATGGTCAGAAACTTACCGGCCATACCGTCGCCCAAAAACGGCGCATCGCCGACCGTCATATTGGTCATGCCGACATAACCGCTGCCTAAAATACCGAAAATCGTCAGCACGCCGACCGCCAAGAACACAATCACGGTAATCACTTTAATCAGTGCGAACCAGTATTCCGATTCTCCGTAAGCCCTTACCGACAAAGTATTCAACAGGAAAATCACACCGAAAAACAGCAGACTCCACGCCCACGGGTCCAAGAAGCGCATCGGCTCCCAATAAGTAATGACGACGGCGGCAATAATCACGTCGGCCGCAACCGTAATCACCCAGTTGAACCAATAATTCCAACCCAAGGCAAAACCGAGCGACGGGTCAACGAAACGGGTTGCATACGTACTGAACGAACCCGAAGTCGGCAGATAAGTCGCCATTTCACCCAAAGAAGTCATCAAAAAATAAACCATCATACCGATTGCCGCATAGGCTAATAAAGCACCGCCCGGACCTGCATCGCTGATGGCCGAACCGCTGGCCATAAACAAGCCGGTACCGATACAGCCGCCGATCGCAATCATCGACAAGTGCCTCGTTTTCAGATGGCGTTTTACTTGTGTATTGTGTTGATTATTAGACATAATTGAGCAAACCTTTTGCATTAACCGTCAAATATTGGCTTTTTTTTGTTAAAAACGCAAAACAAAACGCAACAAAATAGAAGGTTATCTTTACTTTAATAAATAAATAAAATCGCGATATGATACCAAAAACTATTTAGAATGGGTTGTTTTGTTTACAATAAAGCACCGATTTATATCCGCTTGTCATGAAATTCAGCCTATACGGCATGAAGTACTTGCAAATCCTGCAAAGCACCCCCATAGTTTCAACCAACACTACCAAACACATGAAAGTCCGCCATGCAAACCGTCCATATCAAAATGTATACCGGCCCTTATTGCCCGTATTGCACGATGGCCAAACAGTTTTTGAAATCACAAGGCATCACCGAAATCGAAGAAATCCGTGTTGACCGCAGTCCCGAACTGTTTGCCGAGATGCAGCAGATTACCGGCCAACGGTCCGTACCGCAGATTTTTATCGGTGAAACCCACGTCGGCGGCTTTACCGATCTTTACGCCCTGCATAATCAAGGCAAGCTCGACGAGCTGCTGGGCAAATAATATTTCCATTAACCCGTCCGCTGCATTGGCAGCCAACAATCTGATAAAGAGAGAGCGATTATGAGCGAAGAATTACAACCCGTTTTCAGCATTGAAAAACTGTATGTTAAAGACATGTCTTTGGAAGTGCCGCACGCACCGAAAATTTTCTTGGAGCAAGGCGAGCCTGAAGTGGATATGCGCGTTTCTACCAACAGCACCAAGCTGGAAGAAGATTTTTATGAGGTTGTGGTTACCGTTACCGTAACCGCCAAATTGGGCGAAGAGCGCGTCATGTTCCTGAACGAAGTATCGCAAGGCGGTATCTTCCGTTTGTCCAACATTCCTGAAGAAGATGTTAACCTGTTGCTGGGCGTTGCTTGTCCGAACATTCTGTTCCCATACGCGCGCGAAGCGGTTTCTTCCGAAATCACCCGCGCAGGCTTCCCGCCCGTATTGTTGGCTCCGATCAACTTCGAAGCGATGTATCAGCAAAACCAACAAGGCAATGCCTGATTAATCTGACCGATTCCATGCGGCATTTCCCTGCCGCGTCCGAAACCGGATACTGCAACCGCAGTATCCGGTTTTTTATTCGGCGATACCGGGTTTTCAGGTTTCAGGCCGTCTGAAAGCGCGTTAAAATAACCCTCCATATCCCATACGGTTGGTTTCATCATGTCTGCACCCATTACCCTTGTTTGGTTCCGCAACGACTTGCGCCTTGAAGACAACACGGTTCTGCAATCCGCCCTGACACTCGGTTTACCCGTTGTCGGCGTTTTTGTTTTCGACAACGCCGTCGAACCGCATGCCGCCGCCAACCACCGCCGCCAAAGCTTTATCTACGACAGCGTCTTAAAATTTCAGACGGCCTTATCGCAAAAAAACATTCCGCTCTGGATTCTTCACGGCGATACACTCCGACAGCTCACCGAATTAGCCGGAAAATTAAACGCAGCCCATCTTGTCAGCGGCGAGGATTACCATCCGAACATCACGGCTTTGGGCGAACGGCTTTGGCACGCCCTAAACCACAGCAACCGAACCTATACTCGGATCAGCGATCATGTCGTCCTGCCCAAAGCCGCCGTGATGACACCTCAGGGGCGTCCCTATCACGCCTTCTCGCATTACAAAAAATCTTGGCTGCAAACCTATGCCCAACGCTACCGCAACGGGCAGCCGCGCACCGATTGGCACACGCTGGCCGAACTGCAAAAACGCCTGCCTGAAACGGCAACACAGCTTCCGCCTGTCCCCATGCCGTCTGAAATCGGTTTCCAATACTGCAACTATCCTTTACCGGCCGGCGAAGCGGCAGCCCAAAAACAGCTTGATCACTTTATCGGTCAGATTTCTTCATACCACCTGACCCGCGACTTTCCCGCAAAAAAAGGCACGTCCCAACTGGCCGCCTACTTAAATCAAGGCATGTTGTCGGCACGAAGCCTGGCTCACCGTGTTGCCTCCATCAGCAACGAAGGAGCGGAAAAATGGCTGGAAGAACTGATTTGGCGCGAATTTTACCAACAAATCCTGTACCACAACCCCGATGTCGTCCACCAAAGCTTCCGCCCCGAATACCACCATCTGCATTGGGAAAACCGCGAGGATTGGTTTGAACGCTGGAAAAACGGCGAAACCGGCTACCCGATTGTCGATGCCGCCATGCGCCAATTAAAGGCCTGCGGCATGATGCACAACCGCCTGCGCATGATTACCGCCGGATTTTTGGTCAAAGACCTGCTGATTGATTGGCGTCTCGGCGAAGCCTGGTTTGCAGAACAGCTGCTCGATTACGACTTGGCCGCCAACAACGGCAACTGGCAATGGTCGGCCGGCACGGGTTGCGACGCCCAACCTTATTTCCGCATTTTCAATCCGGTATTGCAGTCGCAAAAATTCGATCCGGACGGCCTGTATATCCGCCGCCATCTGCCCGAACTGGCCCACTTGGGCAAAGACGTCATCCACGCTCCCTGGCTGGCTAAAGACAGTATCGACACCCACGGCTATCCCGCTCCGATGGTTGACCACCGCACCCAACGCGAAAAAGCCTTGGCCATGTTTAAGCTGTCTTAATTGGATTTTCAGACGGCCTTTCTCAACAAAGCACATTAAACCATGCAAAACAAAACCGCTTATTTCAAAACACCTCAACCTTACCGCAACTTATCCGCATTTATTGCCGTTGTCGGCACACTCCTGCTTTGGCGGCACGGGCCGGCGCAAGGCAGCGCGGCCTTTGCCGCCATTCTGCTGCTGTTTGCCGGCGCATTGATTGCCATCGGCACCGTCTTTCTCGCCCTGCGCCGCAAAGACAGTGCAACCGTTATCCAATCCCTGCTGCTGATGTTGTGGCAAATCGGCTTTCCTTTGGTTTGGATGGCCAAGCTGTACCATCAGGCCGTCTGAAAAAACGCAACATCATGTTTTCCAATCCGCATACCCGATAAAGGACATTCCCATGACCCTCCGCACCGCCATTCTCGGCGGCGGCCTTTGCGGCCGGCTGATTGCCTTCCAACTGGCCGAACAAGGCATCGCTGTCGAATTGTTCGACAAAGGCAGCCGCAACGGCGACCAAGCCGCCGCCTATATTGCCGCCGCCATGCTCGCACCTTCCGCAGAATCCGTTGAAGCCACGCCCGAAGTCACCAAGCTGGGCAGACAAAGCACAGCCCTGTGGCAAGACTTAACAGGCCGTCTGAAAACCCACATCTTCAAACAGCAAAACGGCAGCCTGATTGTGTGGCACGGCCAAGACCGCCCCTTAGCCGTACAGTTCGAGCAACATTTACGCCGCGCACATCAAGGCGGGCAGCCTGCCGAACGCTGGCAAGCCGCAGACATTGCCGAACACGAACCGCAACTGCAAGGCCGCTTCGGACAAGCCCTTTATCTTCCCGAAGAAGGCCAACTCGACGGCCGCCAAGTCTTAAACGCGCTGGCCGACGCCTTAGACGAATACCGTGTTCCCTGCCACTGGCACAGCGAAACCGATACCGCCGCTTTGCATCAACAATTCGACTGGGTTATCGATTGTCGCGGCTTCGGTGCCAAATCCGCATGGAACAGGCCGTCTGAAATTCAGACGGCCAGCAAACTGCGCGGCATACGCGGCGAAGTAGCACGGGTTTACGCGCCCGAAATGACTTTGCACCGCCCCGTCCGCCTGCTCCATCCGCGCTATCCGCTTTATATCGCCCCCAAAGAAAACCATATTTTTGTCATCGGCGCGACCCAAATCGAAAGCGAAAGCAACGCTCCGGCAAGCGTACGCTCCGGCTTGGAACTGCTGTCTGCACTCTACGCCGTCCACCCTGCGTTCGGCGAAGCACAGATTTTGGAAATTGCTACCAACCTGCGCCCAACGCTCAACCACCATAACCCGGAAATCCGCTACGACCTTAAACAGCAATTGGTCGAAGTCAACGGCCTGTTCCGGCACGGCTTTATGATTTCCCCGGCCGTTACCGCCGCTGCCGTTCGCCTGATTACCCGATTAATCCGCGGCCAAGCCGTTCCCGAATCCGACGACATCAGCGGCCTGCCCTATCTGCCTTTAAATTAAACAGCCATACGGCAGGCCCATACAAAAAGGCCGTCTGAAAATTCAGACGGCCTTTTATATTTAACATTACCGGCAATCAATAATGCGGCGGAATTTCATCTTTCAAACTGTATTCCTCACGCCCGCCATTCGCAGCCTTATCCTGCATTCTCTGATACAGCAAACGCAGCTGCGCCTGCTGTAAATCCAAAGTCTGCTGCATTTTGGCAACGGTGTCGTTCAAACTGCCGATCAAATCTTCCTGCAAGGCCGTCTGAATTTCCAACTCGGTAATGCGCGCTTCCAATTCGTCCATCTTACAGCACCATCGCCGCAATCCAGCCCGATACCATCAACGGCAAGTTGTAATGCAGGAATGTCGGAATCACGCTGTCGCGCACATGATCATGCTGACCGTCCACATTCAAACCCGACGTCGGGCCCAAAGTCGAATCCGAAGCAGGCGAACCGGCATCACCCAACGCACCGGCCGTACCCACAATCGCCAGCGTCGCCATCGGCGAAAAACCCATGCTGATGCACAACGGCACATAAATCGTCGCAATAATCGGCAAAGTCGAGAACGAGCTGCCGATACCCATCGTAACCAGCAAACCCACCAGCAACATAATCAATGCCGCCATGCCTTTGTTTCCGGCAAACATTTCCGCCGAAGCCTGTACCAACGGCTCGATTTGACCGGTCGCCTTCATCACTTCCGCAAAACCCTGCGCCGCAATCATAATAAAGCCGATCATCGCCATCATTTTTACGCCGTTGTTAAACACGGTATCCGCTTCACCCCAGCGCACCACACCGGCAGCCATAAACACGGCAAAACCGACCATCGCACCCAGCAGCAGCGAATCCGCCCACAACTGCACCACAAACGACACCACAATCGCCAACAACGCCACCGCACTGCGGTAAGTCGAAATTTTCGGCATCGCCGCCGCCTGCTGATGCGCATTCACATCCACAGCCGTATGTTGGTACGCACGCGGACGGCGGTAGCTGACAAACACCGCAATCAGCAAACCCACCACCATACCCAAAGCCGGAATGGTCATCGCCTGCATCACATTGATACCGTCCACATTCAAGCCCGCTTTGGTCAGATTGCCCACCAGAATCTGCTTCAAGAAAATTTCACCGAAGCCCACCGGCAGCCACATATAAGTCGTCACCAAACCGAAAGTCATCACACAGGCCAACAAACGGCGGTCGATCTGCATACGGTTAAACACCAGCAGCAGCGGCGGAATAATCAACGGAATAAACGCAATATGAATCGGAATCAGGTTTTGGCTCATCACACTCATCGCCAACAAACCCAACAGCAAGCCCCACTTCACACCGTTGAAACGGCCCGGCACATTATCCCGAACCTGTTTGCTGTCCAAACGGCGGATAACCGCGTTGGCCAAAGTTTGCGGCAAACCCGAATGCGCAATCGCCACCGCAAACGCACCCAACATCGCATAAGACAAAGCAATCTGCGCACCATTGGCCAAACCGGTTTGGAACACTTCCATGGTTTTCGCCAAACCCAAACCACTCATCAGACCGCCGGCCAACGCGCCCAGCAGCAAACTCAGTACCACGTGCACACGGGCCAGCGACAACACCAACATCACCGAGACCGCAATCACCACTGCGTTCATTCTTCTCTCCCAAACGGCTGCAAAAGCCGCAATAAAATCATTATTTCAGCATCAAAAAAGGAAAATATCATAACCTAACATGATTTTACATGCCAGTTTATTTACACCTTAACAGCCAAAGGCCGTCTGAAAATCCTGATTTTTTCAGACGGCCTCATCATCAAACTATCCAAGCTATACATTATCGGACTCTTCCGCTCCGACCGAAACGGCACGCCCGTGCAGACGCGACCACCCCGCCAAACGCCAAACGCACAAAAACGCAATCAAAGGCTGGCAAAACGCCACCAGCAAATAACGGACATCATCAAACGATACCAAAGGCTTACCGCCCAACAAACCCGCCAACGCCCAAAACCATTCCCAAACCGACGGCACCGAAAACAGCAGCACCGCCAACAAACCCAAAGTACGGAACACGCCCAACGGCAGAATTTCCCCCGCCAACACCGTACGGTTCAGCTTCAACAACACCAGCAGCCCGAAACCGACCACCAAAATCATACCGCCGTTGGCCAATACCTGCAGACCGCCGAATGCAATTTCCGGCGACACCGGCAAACCGTCATTCGGCAAATCCGCCCGCTGCAGATTCAGACTCTGAAAAATATTCAGCACAAACCCGAATACCATGTCCGCCAACACCACCCACACCGGCAAAGAAGTCCAAACCCGTTTCATCACCACTCCGCAAACCGTTTCAAAAACGCATAGCTTAACACCGCAGGCCCTTTCCGGCAGCATTTACATGCGAAGTTCGGAAACGAACCGGAAAAACCCATTTCAAACAAATATATAAGCGGTTTCTTTAAAAAAATTATACAAATTTTCACAAATTATTATAAAATCGAGCCGATATTCTAAAAAGAACATGCCTTTTAGATTAGATACCGTGCAAACCGGCGGCTTTCACCAAGCCGCCTTTCCTTAGAAAACCGTCCGAATTTCAGACGGCCTGTTAGAAACCAAAATAAATTTTTCAATTCAATATCAAAATATTATGAAAAACATTCGTCCCATCACTTTGATTTTGGCTTCGGCATTTGCCGCCAACGCCGCCTACGCTTCAGGCTACCACTTCGGTACACAATCCGTAAGCTCACAAAGCACCGCCAACGCTTCCGCCGCCGAAGCCTCCGATGCCTCCACCATTTTCTACAACCCGGCCGGTCTGACCAAGCTGGAAAACAACGAAATCACCGCCGCCATCAACCTGGTTTCCCCCAGCGTCAAATACCACGACGGCAAAGCCACCTACAACAACAGCCCGCACTACAACGTAATCAACAGCAGCAACAGCGGCAAAATCACCAAAGATCTGGTGGTTGCCCCCCACGTTTACGGCGCTTACAAAATCAATGACAACCTAACCGCAGGCTTGGGCGTTTACGTACCCTTTGCCTCCAGCACCGAATACGCCAAAGACTCCGTTTTGCGTTTCAACCTGAACAAAACCGAGCTGACCACCTTGGCCGTCGAGCCTGTATTGGCCTATAAATTCAACGAACAGCATTCCGTTGCCGTCGGCGCCGTTGCCCAACACAGCGATGCAGGCCTGCGCAAATATGCCGACTGGGCAGCCAGCAAACGTCCCGCCCACCATATTGACCAACTGGGCGGCGTTGAAGGCCATGCCGACGTAAAAGGCAAAGACTGGGGCTTCGGCTACCACTTGGCATGGATGTGGGACATCAACCCGCAAACCCGCGTCGGCATCAACTACCGTTCGCATGTCAAACACAACCTGAAAGGCCATGCCGAATGGTTGCCCGACAGCAAATTGGCCCAAAGACAATACAATGTCAAACCCGATCCGCAAAACAAAGATTTCCCGATCGGCAAACCCATTTCCGAATACGGTGCCGGCTATGTTCCGAATGAAAAAGCCAGCCTGAAAATCGTTACCCCCGAATCCTTATCGGTACACGGCATGTATCAAGCCACACCGAAACTGAACCTGTTCGGCGACGTTACCTGGACGCGCCACTCACGCTTCAACCGCGCGGCATTGAAATTTGAAAACGCCAAAATGACCATCAGTGGCAAGCCGTCCAACGAAACCGTGATTACCCCGAACTGGCGCGACACCTACAAAGTTGCCGTCGGCGCCTCCTACCAATACAGCGAACCGCTGCAGCTGCGCGCCGGTATTGCCTACGACCAATCGCCCGTACGCAACGACAAAGACCGCTTGGTAACCATGCCGGATAACGACCGCATCTGGCTGTCGCTGGGTACAAAATACGACTTCGGCAAAAAGCACACTGTGAATGCCGCTTACAGCTACATCCACATCAAAGATGCCGCTACCGACACCCGAAACAAACCGGCCAACAAAGACGTTACCACTGTGGACAGCAACGTATCGTCTTCGGCACGTTTCAAGAGCCACGCGCACATCTTAGGCTTGCAGTACACCTATAAATTCTAAGCCGTGCCGTTATAAGCAAAGGCCGTCTGAAATTTTCAGACGGCCTTTGTTTTTCAGACGGCCTTAATCATCAGGGCACGCCGGAATCAGCGTACGCGCACGGTTTCCACACCGCCTTTAATCTCACCGTACATCTGCGTGCTTCCGCCCGAACCGCCGGCACAAGCCGCCAGCAGCAATACCGCAGCCAACCCCAAATAACGCATCATCATTCCTTTCACATAAACTTATCTATACCACCCGTGTGCGGATAAAACCTTAGCGCACAACTTTTACCTGCAACGAATCGGTCGAACCCTGCTCGCACATACGCGAACCGCTGGTAATAATATACACGTCGCCGCTATCCAGCAGCTTGCGTTCCATCAGCGTCTTTTCCACTTCCTGCAACGCCGTTTCATGGTCGCAGCTGGGCGTGAAACGCAGCGGACGCACACCGCGGTACATTGCCATTTTCCGCTGCACGGCCTTGCTCGGCGTCAACGCAAAAATCGGCAGCTGGATACTGTGGCGGCTGATTTCAAACGCAGTCGAACCGCTTTCGGTTAATGCCACAATCGCTCTGGCGTTCACTGCTCTGGCTACATGTACCGCACCGCTGGCAATCGCCAAATAAGGTTTGGACACGGCATCGGCATGGCTGGAATCCACGCCGTTGAGCGAATCCTGTTCGGCTTCGGCCGCCGCACAGATAATCGCCATTTGGCGCACGGTTTCAAAAGGATAAGTGCCGATTGCCGTTTCCGCCGAACACATGACCGCATCCGTACCGTCCAACACCGCATTGGCCACATCGCTCACTTCGGCACGGGTCGGCACGGGGTTGGTAATCATGCTTTCCATCATCTGCGTGGCGGTAATGCTGAAACGGCGTAAGGCGCGGGCGCGCTGAATCATGCGTTTCTGCAAAGCAGGCACGGCGGCATTGCCGACTTCCACCGCCAAATCGCCGCGCGCAACCATAATGCCGTCTGAAGCCAAGATGATTTCATCGAGATTGGCAATGGCTTCAACACGCTCGATTTTCGCTACCAAGCCGGGGCGAACCGCACTGCTGCCGGCCATTTCCTGTTCGACCAAACGGCGCGCGGCGTGCATGTCTTCGGCGGATTTCACAAAGCTCACGGCCAAATAATCGCAGCCGATGGCAATCGCGGTTTTCAAATCCTGAAAATCTTTTTCGGTCAACGCGCCTGCCGACAATCCGCCGCCCTGCTTATTGATGCCTTTATTGCTTTTTAAAATGTGGCTGTTGCGTACCGTCGTACGGATTTCGCTGCCGTTCACTTCATCTACCGTCAAGCCCAACAATCCGTCGTCCAATAAAAGAATATCGCCGGCTGCCACGTCTTTCGGCAAATCGCGGTAATCCAAACCGACCCGTTCGCGCGAACCTTCGCCCTGATATTCGGCATCCAGCAGGAGCGTTTCTCCGGCCGTCAATGCCACACTGCCGCCGGCAATCTTTCCGATACGGATTTTCGGCCCTTGCAGATCGGCCATAATCGCCACTTCTTTTTCCGCCCGCTCGGCCGCTTCGCGCACGATACGCGCATTTTCCATGTGGAATTCCGCCGTGCCGTGACTGAAGTTGAAGCGGACGACATTCACGCCGCCGACACGGATCATGTCTTCCAACAGGCGGACATCGTTGCTGCCCGGGCCCAGTGTGGCAATGATTTTGGTATTGTGGCGGATTCGGGTTAAATCCCGTTGCGGCGTATTCATACTGTTTCCCTGTTATCGTTAACTCGTTTAAAAGCGGTAAATTGTACCTGAAAACCCGTTTCTACAATGTCCGTATACAGTAAAACCAAACAGGCCGTCTGAAAATTCAGACGGCCTGTTCGAATATCTATTTATTCTTTTCCGGCCTGCATGGCTTCGGTTTTGCGGTAATTTTCCGACACGCGCATATAGTGCGCCGCCGAATAAACCAAAAACGCTTTTTCTTCGTCGGTTAGCGGACGGACCTGCCTTACCGGCGAACCCACATACAGAAAACCGCTTTCCAAACGCTTGCGCGGCGGAATCAGGCTGCCAGCGCCGATCATCACGTCATCTTCAATCACCACATCGTCCAACACCGTCGTCCCCATACCGACCAACACGCGGTTGCCGATGGTGCAACCGTGCAGCATCACCTTATGGCCGATGGTAACGTCTTCGCCGATGGTCAACGGCGAACCCTGCGGTTTGGCTTCGGTTTTGTGCGACACATGCAGCATACTCAAATCCTGAACATTACTGCGTGCGCCGATAGTAATACTGTTCACATCGCCGCGCAAAACCGCAAACGGCCAAACGGAAACTTTTTCACCCAGCGTCACCTCGCCGATCACCACCGAAGCCGGATCGATATAGCAGCTGGAATCAATAACAGGTGTGTGCTCCAAATAAGGGCGGATATTCATATTCTTCTCCTCTGACAGGGTTTGGCGGCCGAAATATTTTCAGACGGCCTCGAACGGATTGTAGCAGGATAATCGCAGGCCGTCTGAAAGCTTTATAATAGCCGTTCACACACCTTAACGAGTCGCCATGAATACCGTTGACCATCTCAAAACCCTGATTGCCTTCGACACCACCAGCCGCCTTTCCAATCTGGCCTTAATCGAACACGTTGCCGCCTATCTAGAACAACACGGCCTTAAGCCTTGGCTTTCCTATAATGCCGAACGCACCAAAGCCAACCTGTTCGCCACCGTGCCCGCCGCAGACGGCAGCATCAACGGCGGTCTGATATTCAGCGGCCACACCGACGTCGTTCCCACAGACGGCCAAATCTGGCAAAGCGACCCCTACACCGCCGACATCCGCAACGGCCGCCTGTACGGGCGCGGCGCCGCCGACATGAAAGGCTTTATCGCCGCCGTCTTGGCCGCCGTTCCGCACATGAAACAGACCCGGCTCGCCCGCCCGCTGCACATCGCCCTTTCCTACGACGAAGAAGTCGGCTGTCTCGGCGCACCCGTCATGCTCGACCAACTCCGTGCACACGGCCTGTCGCCCGAACACTGCATCGTCGGCGAACCCACCTCCATGAAAATGGTTGTCGCCCACAAAGGCATCCAAACCTACACCTGCCGCATACACGGCAAAGCCGCCCATTCCTCGCTCACACCGCAAGGCGTCAACGCCATCGAATACGCCGCCGAGCTGATTACCTTTATCCGCCAACTCTCAGGCCGTCTGAAAAACCGCAGCGACAACGACCCCGCCTTCGACGTACCGTTTTCCACCCTCAGCGTCAACACCATACACGGCGGCAATGCCGTCAACATCATTCCCCAAAGCTGCGAACTGCAATTCGACTGCCGCAACCTGCCGCACATGAGTGCCGACGAAATCCTCCGCCCCATCGAAGACTACATCCGCCACACCCTCGAACCGCATATGCAGGCACAAGACAGCCGCTGCCGCATCGAACTGCAACAAAACGCCGCCGTCCCCGCCATGCCCGCTGCCGAAGCCGAAACCCTGCACCGCCTGGTCGCCTCACTTACCGACAGCCAAACCGCCGAAAAAGTCGCCTACACCACCGAAGGCGGCCAATTCAAACAAGCCGGCATCCACACCGTCATCTGCGGTCCCGGCAGCATCGAGCAGGCACACAAACCCGACGAATACATCGAATTGGAACAACTGGCACGCTGCGACGCCTTTCTGGAAAAAATGATTGCCGCCCACAGCGTCCGGTAAACATAAAGGCCGAGACCTTTGCAAAATAGCCCCTTTACCCAACAGCCGAAAACCAAACACAGGATTTCGGCTGTTTTCCGTTCTAAATATCCCTTCATTCCCCTCAAATACCCGATAATCGGGTATCTGAGCTGCCTTTCAGACGGCAACAGGCGCACGTAGCCTGTTGGCTGCTTTCAGCAGGTTCAAACACATCGCCTTCAGATGGCTTTGCGCACTCACTTTGCTCAGACCAAAATAAGTTGCCCGGGCATGGCGGAATTTACGGTGCAGCGTACCAAAGCTTTGTTCGACCACATAACGGGTTTTCGATAAGTGTCGGTTACGTTTGGTTTGCGCTTCCGTCAACGGCCGGTTGCGGTGGGATTTGCACATGATGCCGTCCCGCAACTGATGTTCTTCCAGATGTTGCCGGTTTTCCATACTGTCGTAGCCTTTATCGGCATAGACAGTCGTGCCTTTGGCTAGGCCTTCCAACAAAGGCAGCAGGTGTTTGCACTCATGGGCATTGGCGGCAGTGATGTGCAGTTTCTCAATATAGCCTTCCGCATCGGTACGGGTATGTTGTTTGTAACCCAGTCTGTATCGGCCGTCTTTCTTTACCCAACGGGCATCGCTGTCTTTACTCGGTGTGGTTTGGCTGTTGACCCGCCCTTCGTCATCCACTTCTATGGCCTGACGCTGTTTGCCGCCGGCCGTCTGAATAATGGTAGCATCAACGATGGCGGCGGATGCTTTCTCTACTTTTAAGCCCTTGTCAGTCAGTTGGCGGTTAATCAGATCCAGTAGTTCGGCCAAGGTGTTGTCTTGCGCCAGCCAGTTGCGGTAACGGCATAAGGTGCTGTGATCGGGGATGCTCAGTTCGTCAAAACGGCAAAACAGATGGAAATCGATGCGGGTAATGAGGCTGTGTTCGAGTTCGGGATCGGAAAGGCTGTGCCATTGGCCGAGTAAAACGGCTTTGAACATGGACAGCAGGGGATAAGCTGGACGGCCGCGGTGGTCTCGAAGGTAACGGGTTCTTTGATGGTTGAGGTAATGCTCGATCGGTTGCCAATCAATCACCTGCTCCAGCTTCAGTAGAGGAAAGCGGTCGATGTGTTTGGCAATCATGGCTTGTGCGGTTTGCTGAAAGAAGGTGCTCATGAAAAATCCCCTAAATGTCTTGGGAGGGAATTTAGGGGATTGTGGGGAATTTTGCAAAGGTCTCAGATAGATTAAATTTAAATTGCCAAAACAGCCGTGACATCACTCACAGCAGAATAAAAATCTTGCAAATTCAGCCCTGCCCTGACCAATCAAACAATTTCTTATCAATAAATCGACATAATAAAAGCAATCAGAAAAATTGATACAGCAAAGCCAAGCCATAAAGATTAGGTTTAAAATACATAGAAAAACAATATTAATTGGCTTTTAAAAATTTCCGCCTCGAAAAAATAAACCTTTTATTCAAACCCAAACTGTCCACATCAATTTTTAGTAAATTTACTCTATATTAAAACAATCAACCAAGCAACTTAAAATATACGAATCAAGAACCAATATAAAAAAATGTATCGTTTAACCAAAAAAATTTACAATGCACCACTACCCAATCCACTTTAAAAATATACCTATATCATTTAAATGATATAGGCATAACAAATATATTTATCAAAAAAATCTGCAAAATATAACTTTTCCGGCAACAATTCTCTCTATATACCTTCCTGCCAATGCTCGCGTTCGCATCGGGCCATTCAAACCTTGCATCCCAAAGTAATCCTATCCAAACCGGCCAAGTCCTGCAGCGTTACCACGCCCGACCAGCCTTGTCCGGTAAAAATCTGCCGTGCCGCTTCGCCCTGATTGTAGCCGTGCTCCACCAACAGCCAGCCGCCTGCTTTGAGATGTTTTCCGGCTTCCGCCGCCAGAATGCGGATACAGGAGAGGCCGTCTGAAAAATCGGTTAAGGCGGTTTGCGGTTCGAAGCGTAAATCGCCCTGTTGCAAATGTTCGTCTCCGGCTTCGATATAGGGCGGGTTGGACACAATCACATCAAAGGCTTTTTTTTCAGACGGCCTCTCTGCTTCAAACCAAGAGCCTTGCAGAAATTCGACTTTCGCGCCCAGTTGTCGGGCATTTTCTTCGGCCACTGCCAAAGCTTCGCGGCTGATGTCGCTCGCGCGCACCGCCGCATCGGGGCGTTCGCAAGCCAAAGTGACGGCAATGGCGCCGCTGCCGGTTCCCAAATCCCATACCGAGCCGCCTTGCGGCAAGCGTTCCATCACGGCTTCGACCAAATGTTCGGTTTCCGGACGCGGTATCAGCGTGGCCGGTGTGGTTTTAAACCAGCGTCCGTAAAACTCTCTGCCGCCAAGCAGATAAGCCATCGGTTCGCCTGCCGAACGGCGTTGGGCCAATGCGGTCAGTTTTGCCCATATTTCAGACGGCAGCGGGGCATTATCTTGGGTAATCAGTTGGGCGCGACTGAGTCCGGTCAGATGTTGAACCAGCATGCGTGCTTCCAATTTGGGCAGGTCGGTGTGTTTTAGAAATTCGGCGATTGTATTCATTGTATTGTTTGCGGTCATATTGGGAAAGGGGTTGAGGCCGTCTGAAAAATGACGGCGGATGTTGTCGGTTTTAATCTCTGCTGCTTGTTGTTGGTCGGCCGCATCAAGCAAGGAGGCCGTCTGAAAATTTCAGACGGCCTGTTGTGTTTTACAGTAGGAAGATGGTGGCTAATCCTAAGAAAATCAGGAAACCGCCCGAATCGGTAACGGCAGTAATCAAAACGGAACTGCCCAGTGCGGGATCGCGTCCGGCTTTTTCCATAGTAATCGGAATCAGCACGCCGACTGTGGCGGCCAACAGCAGGTTAAGCGTCATCGCTGCCACCATGACCAGTCCGATACCGGGGCTGTCATACAGCAGCCACGACACCATGCCCATCACCGAACCCCAAAGTACGCCGTTTACCAAAGCGACGCCGACTTCTTTTTTCAGCAAACGTCCGGCTTGTCCGCCCGACAATTGCCCCATCGCCATTGCGCGGACAATCATGGTAATGGTTTGGTTGCCGGAATTGCCACCGATACCGGCCACAATCGGCATCAGTGCGGCCAAAGCAACGATTTTGGCAATCGATCCTTCAAACGCGCCGATCACGCGGCTGGCCAAAAAGGCGGTACATAAGTTAATCGCCAACCACATCCAGCGGTTTTTCACCGAATCCAACACCGGAGCAAACAAGTCTTCTTCTTCCTGCAGACCGGCCATGTTTAACATATCGGCTTCGGTTTCTTCACGGATCACGTCTACCATTTCGTCAATGGTGATACGGCCGATCAGTTTTTGGGTTTCGTCCACCACCGGCGCGGTTACCAAGTCGTAACGCTCAAACGCTTGTGCCGCTTCTTCGGCATCGTCTTCAGGGCGGAAACGTACCACTTCGGTAGCCATGACGTTTTCGACCAATTCGTCGGGATCGGCAACCAACAGTTTGCGGATCGGCAATACGCCTTGCAGGATCTCGTTGTCATCCACCACAAAAATTTTATCGGTATGATCAGGCAAACTGTCGAAACGGCGCAAATAACGCAGCACCACTTCACAGGTTACGTCGGCGCGGATACTGACCAATTCGAAATCCATCAAGGCGCCGACTTGGCTGTCTTCATACGACATGGCCGCCTGAACTTGCGCCCGCTCTTCTTCGTCACGCGTTTTCAGGGCTTCGTAAACAACTTGGTTTGGCAGGTCGTCCGCCAATTCGGCCAACTCGTCGGCATCCAAATCTTCAACCGCCGCGAGCAGCTCTTCTTTATCCATCGTTTCGATGAGCGTTTCGCGGACGGCGTCGGAAACTTCCAGTAAGACTTCGCCGTCTTCTTCGGGCGCAGCCAAATGCCACACCAACATCCGTTCTTTTTGCGGCAGGGATTCCAATACGGTTGCTACGTCTGCAGGATGCAGCTCGTGCAGTACCGACATCAGCTCGACAATATCGGCTTTGGCTTGTTCGTCTTCCAGCGGCAAATCGCTGCTGATCTCGGCATGAAACGGCAGCAGGCGTTCCGCCAGCCCGTGGATGCGTTCGATATCGGAAGGCAGGCGTTCCAGATTGACTTCGGTAGTTTTATCTTGTTGTTCGTGTTCGATGCTCATAAATACTCCGCCCGCCTAAGATACGGGAACAGTATTCAGGCAGGATGATTAAGAGAAATTCGGTTTTATTATTTGAGAAGATGAACTGGGAAGGTCCATAATGTTTGCCTGCAAAACACAGGTCTTATTGTTAAAAACGGAAAACATTTTAACACAATTACACTGCTTTCATAAAAAAGGCCGTCTGAAATTTTCAGACGGCCTCCGTATAAATAAGCGTTGTTAATCAAAGCGGACGGTGTATTTCAACTCTCCGCCCCACGACAGAGAACCGACTCTGGCAACCGCTTGCAGCGCGCGGGTGAGCTGGTACACAACCTTCACGGATTGTTGTGCGCTGTTCACACCGTATTCATAGCCCAAATACAATTCGTTGGTCAGCTGCTTGCCTACCGTCAACACTTGTTCGGCGGCATTCAACTCGCCGGTCTGCGCATTGCGGCTGCGCTTGCTGGTAAAGCCGAAATCGTCGACCAAACCGATTTTGTCGTTAATGCTGCCGGCCAAGAATGCGCCTGCGGCTGCCGACAATGCGGCTTCATCGCCGTCGCTGCCGCTGCTGGCACGGTTCAGAATCAGCCAAGACAGTTTGTCTTTCTCGCTCATCGGTTCATTGGCCACCAACGTAATGCGCGGCGAATTCAGATTACCCAACACTTCCACACCGGCTCCTACGGCAGACAGGCGTCTTTCCGCGCGGATATTCAGGTTCGGATTGGCTAACGGGCCGACAAAGGAAATATTGCCTTTGGTAATGTCCAAATCCTGACCATAGGCTTTATAGCGGCCTTTGACCACTTTCACCGTACCGATACCCTGAACATCTTGACCGGGCTTGGCTTTCAGGCTTAACTGTCCACCGAGCGTAACGTCCAAACCGGCTCCGCTGAAGCGGACGTTGTCATTCAAATCGAGCAGCAGATCCATATTGATGGCCAAAGGTGCGGACTTCTCCTTCGGCTTTTCGCCCAACACCACCACATCGTCATCCAAAGTGGGCATCGAAGATTTTTGGAAACCGAAATGTCCGGAATCCGCCCTCAACTTGCCGACCAAGCCGACACCGTTTTTCTCGGTATACACCAAATCGGCATTGCCGCTTAGGGTCAAACGGCGGTTGGCCTGATCCAGCGTTTGATAATGATCGAAAACCGCCGATACGTTGACATCGGGCGTTGCGCCGCTGAAACCGACGCTGCCTTTTAAATCAACCGTTCCGCCACGATGGAAACGCAGGCTGTCAATCAGCCATTTTTGTCCCTGCATTCTGGAGCGCAGTGTACCTTTATCCAAAATCAGGCCGAGATCGCGGTTGCGGTAATACAGGTTATCGCCGTTTAAAGTACCGTTAAGCAAAGGTTGTCCGACACGGCCTCCGATGGTTGCCACGCCCAACAGATTGCCGCGCAAAGTCTGCCCCAACGGCAGGAAGTTGCGGAAACGCTCCAAATCCGGTGCACCGATACTGATTTTGCCGTTAATCGGCGCCAAGCTGATGTCGTTGCCGAACTGCTGGCTGATCACAACATTACCGTCTACATTGCCGTAAGCCGTTACCCCGTTCAATACGCTGTCGATACGGCCGCTTTGGAAGCGGGTATTCAGGCTGAAATTACCCAAGCCCAGCATCTGTTTACGGTGCGGCAACACCACATCGCCGCTCTGGCGGCGGATATTCAAGTATCCGCGCGCATTTTGGCTGTACGACAAATCCCAATCACCGCTTAACACCAAGTTATGCTCGACAGGGGGCGTATAAAAATTGTGCAGTTGCGACACGGCCAGATTCTGCGCGTTGCCTTTGGTCATAATCCCGTTTTTCTTGTCCCACAGGAAGCTGTCCAAATTCAATTGTCCGCCCATCGCCGACCAACGCGCCGCGCTCATGACCACACGCTCCTCACCGGCTTCCAGATTCATGCGGTTTTGCAGTTTCAGATTAAACGCACCACTGATATCCAATATGCCGACCGAGCCTTTCCATTGGTTTTTATCGTTCAAACCGCCGTCTGCGTTGATATCCAGCTTATAAGGCTTACCTGACAGCACCATATTGCCGCCGCCGCGAATGCTGTGACGATAACCGGTTCCGCGCATTTGCATATCCACGGCATCAATCACGGTCGGTGCGGATTTTCCGGGAATTACAATCTTATTGCCTTTAACCGTTACATTCAGCGGTGCAGCATAATCGGGCGATCCCTGTAATTTGAAATCCAATTGGTTGATTTGTACGGCGTTCTGCACACGCAGGTTTTGCGCGCGGCCGTCGATATTGGCTTCTAGTTTTTTCGGCTCGCCCGATATATAGCCTTTGGCGGTAACCAAACCGCTCAAGCCGAAACCGAACCTTGCCAAATCGGGCGCGTTGACATCGATATTCAAACGGTCGCCGCGTTTACCGAAGCTGCCGTTGGTTTTAATACTGTTTTGCCCCAGCAGAATATTGGTCAACGCCCGGCTCAGATGTTGGTTTTCATACAAAACATCGGCCGTTCCACTCAAAGGTACGCCTGAAAGCGTACTTTGCCCGAATTTCATTTTGCCGCCGAAACGCTGATCGGCCAACACGCCGTCTACATCAATCGTACCGTTAATACTGCCGGGCGGAAGCTGCGGATGGAATTTGGAAGGGTTGAAATTTTTACTGTCTACGGCCAGCTTCAGAATCTGCTTTTGGAACAGCTCCAACTTGCCGCGCAGATTCATCTCGCCGCCTTTGTTCGGCAACAGACGGGCTTGGTGCAACAGCAAGGTTTTTTGTCCGTCTTTAACATCGGCCTGAATACCGAGCTTACCGTCGATTTTGGCAAAACCGCTGTCAAGCAGCCAATTGACTTCGGGTTCGTTAAACGTTCCTTTGGCATACACCGTACCGTTCAGACGGCCTTCCAGCTTTTGCTTGGCAATGTCGTTGATCCCGACATCGGCCAACTGCGCGGCCAAATCCAGCTTCTGCCCAGCCGTATCGATATGACCGCTGAGAGAAACGCTGCCCGAACGCATCAATGAAGCGTCCAGCTTGCCGATATGCACGGCACCGTTGTCATCCACCGTAAAACCGCCCAATAGAGTGCGTACGGGAATGCCTTTGTCTTCCACGGGTGCTGCCAACACATTGGCAAGGTCAATCGATCCTTCCAACACTTTACCGCCGCTCATCAGTGGTACAACCGAAGCATCAAACTCCAAACGCGCTTTCGGCAGCGAAGTAATAAAGGCGTGGGGGTTGATATTGAAGCCCTTAATCTGAATCAGATCGATTTTTTCGTTGAGTTTTTCACGGAACGGATGCAGCGCAGTGTTGGCGTTTAAACGCAAATTGTTGCCGTTTAAGGCAACGTCGGCCTGAATGCCGTCCAAGCTGCCCCACATGCTGGCTTTGGTATCGATGGGTTCGCCGTCCAATTCGCCCGAGCCGGTTAACGAGCCGGTTAGCTTAAACGGCGTGGTTACGCCCAATGAAAATTCGCCGCCGGCCGTCGCCCAAGGCAGGCTGATTTCCGGCATGCTCAGGTGGTGAAGCTGGTGGTTATAGCGGTAGGCAGCGGTCAAATGCTGCAAAAATACAGACGGCCTTTCTGCCTTGCCCGTGCTGATGCTGCCCACTTCCAGTTTTTCTACCACTACTTCAAACGGCAGGTTGACGCTCTTAGGTAAACCTTCGGAAGGTTTGCGCTCTTTAGGCGGCGTACTTTTGCCGTCGATATGGATATCGCCCAAAACAATGTGATTGATGTGCAGTTTTTTCTTCAACAACGCTTTGGGCTGCCAAGCAAAGCTTATTCTGCCGATATCCAAATCCGCACCTGCGGTTTCAATACGCCATTTATCGCCGTCAAACCCGTCGAGCAGCGTACCTTTCAGATTTTTGGAAGTAATGTTGACGCCAAACCAAGCAGGCAATTTGTATACGCCGAAACGCAAGCCCGACTCCGTACCGATCAGCCAATACACGAAAAAGGCCAATGCGGAAAAAACGGCGGTCAAAACAACGGCTATACGCAGCCACCAACGGCGGCGCGGTTTCGGAGCAGGCGGTTGTTGTGTAGCGGCATCTTCCTGAGGCGGTATATTTTCAGACGGCCTCTTGTCTTCAAATTCTGTTTGTGTATGTTTCATATATTTTAGAACCGTGTGCCCAAGCTGATGTGCCAGCGCAATTTTTTATCTGAATGTCCGTATGCGATATCGAAAGAAAACGGCGCAACCGGGCTGAACCAGCGGACACCCAAACCCGAACCGTGTTTGATCTTCATACGCTTGAAGTTGGAAGCCACATCGCCCATATCGTGAAACACTGCCGCCGAAAAACTCTTGGTAACCGGATATTGGTATTCCAAACTCGCCACAGCCAAAGCACGATCAGGCAACACCGCCCCGCCTTGCCCCGCCAAACCGATGCTGTCCAACTCATAACCGCGGATCGAAGTAGCACCGCCGGTACGGAATTGCAGGCTCGACGGCACTTCATCATTTTCACGGGCATAAACATAGCCCAAACGTCCGCGCGCGATAAACGTACCGATTTTCTTATTCTCGGGCGTGAAGTAATAACCGGCATTGGCACGGGCACGGGCAATGGTGGTCGAAGACAGCAATTTGCCTAAAGTCGCACCGCCTTTGATGTCGAGATAATAGCCGTTTTCAGGACGCAAAGCCGTTTCGATCGCCTGTCTGCGCCAAGAAGCGGTCAACATGGTGGCATGGCTGCGGCCCAAGTCGTAATCGGTATCGGGAATACGGCGTTTTTCCGTGATGTATTCGATACCGATGCGCGATTCAATGTCGTTGCGGTCGCGCACCCGCCAAATACCGCCGTTTAAAGCCTGTTTTTCCAACTTCTGCGTTGTCGAACGGTTATAGGAAATATTACTGGTCAAGTAATGGCCGTTGCTGTTTCGCGGCTGGCTGACACCGGCGGCTACGGTAGTTTCGTATTTATCCGCATCCACCACCAGCGAGCCGATATATCCGCGCCCGAACAGATTGTAATGGTCGTAGCCGACACGGCCGCCGATGCCGTATTCCGAATCGAATCTCAAACCGGCTTCCAGCTTCTGCCGCTTCACCTCGGATACGGTTACCTTTACCGGCACTCGGTCGCCGGACAGATTATCGAAATCCGCCTGAACCGATGCGCCTGAATAATGCCCGTCCTGCTCCAATGCCTGCTGGTAATCGAGCAGTTTGTCCAAATCATAAGGCGAGCCGGGAGCAAACTGCGCCATGCCGCGAACCACGCTTTCGGGATAGCGCTGTATGCCGCTGATGTGGAAATCGCCGAAATAAATCGGGCGGTTACTCTCGACCACCACGTTCAAATCCGCCGTCTGTGTATTCGGATTAATCGTAGCCTGCGTTTGCACCAGTTTTGCCAACGGATATTTTTTGCGTGTTACCGCCGTCAAAACCGATGTTTTGCTGCTGCTCCAATCGCTTTGGCTGAACGCATCGCCGACAGGCAGCTGCCAATTGTCCAATGCTTCTTTATAGTAGCGGCCCAAGTCGCCGTCCTGCAGAATATCGCCCACAATCGCAACGCCGACATTATCGACTTTGGTTTGCGGCCCCAAAGACACGTCAACCAAATATCCTTCGCCTTTTTGACGCACATCGATACGGCTGTTGAAATAGCCTTTCGTACGCAGCATGGTATTGACCTGTTCCGGCACGTCTTCAATCAGGAAGCCCATCTGCTCTCTATCCAGCTCTTCCTGCTGTTGCTGGGTAATCAGTGGCAAATGCTCTTTCAGCATTTTCTTGACGTCACTGCTGTCTACTTTGATTTCGACAGGATATTTCAACGGCAGCACTTTCTCTTCAAAAGCCGCGCTTTCTTCCGATTTTGCAGCTGCTTTATCCGCCTCGGGCGTATCCGCCCAAGCCTGCATACAGGCAAGCGACAGGCCGGTCAGTAAAAAAGCTGCGGTATGTTTTTTCATGCGTTGTACCATCTAAAATTCTATAAAACAGTCGGGTTGTGCTCTGCAGGGCAAACCGGAAAATACGGCCGTCGGTTTTCAGACGGCCTCTTTGATATGGTTACGTATTACAAACAGGCTTTCTCGTTTTCCAGCTGCTGTTCCAGTGTTTCCCGTTTGCGGATCAACTTGACTTCTCCGTCCGCCACCATCACTTCGGCGGCACGGTTGCGGGTATTATAATTGCTCGCCATGCTCATAGCATATGCCCCTGCGCTCCGTATGGCCAGTAAATCGCCGGCCTCACACGCAATTTTTCGGTCTTTACCCAGAAAATCGCCGGTTTCGCAAATCGGCCCCACCACATCGGCTTCTACCGCTTCACTGCCGCGCGGTTCGACCGCTTCGATATGATGGTAGGCTTCATAGAGCGAAGGGCGCATCAAATCGTTCATTGCGGCATCCACGATAATAAAATTCTTCTCTTCGCCCTGTTTAACAAATTCGACACGCGTCAACAGCGTTCCGGCATTGCCCACCAAGCTGCGACCGGGCTCCAAAATCAATTTCAAACCGCGGCCTGCCAACTGTTTCGCAACATTGTCGGCATAAGCTTTCAAATCCGGCACGTCTTCATCGCGATACACGATACCGATACCGCCGCCCAAGTCGATATGCTGCAAAGCGATACCCTCTTCTGCCAAACGGTCAACCAACAGCAAAATACGTTCGCAAGCCTCGGCCAACGGGCTTAAGTCGGTCAACTGCGAGCCGATATGGCAATCGATGCCGACGATTTTCAGACGGCCTAATGCAGAGGCATAACGGTACGCTTCCAAAGCATCGGTATAAGCAATACCGAATTTATTGGCTTTCAAGCCGGTTGAGATATAAGGATGGGTTTTGGCATCGACATCGGGATTCACGCGCAGCGAAATCGGCGCGGTTTTGCCGAGCCGTTCGGCGACGGCATTGATACGGTCCAATTCGGGCAGGCTTTCCACGTTGAAGCATTTCACACCGGCTTCCAATGCAAACCCGATTTCCGCTTCACTTTTGCCGACGCCGGAAAAAATCGTTTTACCGGCATCGCCGCCGGCCGCCAGCACTCGCGCCAACTCTCCGCCCGACACAATATCAAAACCGCTGCCCAAACCGGCAAAATGCTTGAGGATACTTAGATTGCCGTTGGCCTTCACGGCATAACACACCAGCGTATCCAATTCGGAAAACGCATCGGTATAAGCTTGAAACGCTTCGGTCAGCGCGGCTTGGCTGTACACATAAACAGGCGTGCCGAACTGCTCGGCAATTTGGGAAAAGGGAACGTGTTCGCAGGTCAGGGCTGTCATTATGGCTCTTGAGATGTAGGTTCTTTGGATTCGAATTGCAAACCGGTTTGGATCACGCCGAACCGGGCTTTATCGTTTTCTTTCGGCAGATAGAGATCGCCTTTATAACCGCAGCCGCCGAGAATCGAAACGGCTGCCAGCAGCAAAACATAAGGTTTCATGATTGGCTTTCTTTGCACGGATGTGGCAAGATTCAGTATCTTAAACAAAAACGCAATAATGCACAAAGCCATCATGACCGAAAGTGAATTTTTACAGCATTCCGATGCCTTATTCGCCCACATTGAAGACCAAATAGACGAAGGCGGTTGGGATTTCGACTGCCAATTCAGCGGCAACGTACTTACCATCGAGGCCGACGACGGCACGCAGATCATTGTCAACCGCCACACGCCGAACCAAGAATTGTGGATTGCCGCCAAAAGCGGCGGTTATCACTTTGCCGAACAAAACGGAAGCTGGGTTGCCACCCGCGACGGCAGCGAATTTTTCGCCGTGTTGAACCAAGCACTCAGCGACGCTGCCGGAGAACCGGTCGACATCGCCGCCTATCCGGTCTGAATATCCTGAGGCCGTCTGAAATTTCAGACGGCCTTCTGCATTCCCCGCAGATGCTTTATCATTTCCGAGCATACCGTACGCATTAACCGAACACATGAAAGAACCGCCATGTCCTACCGATACCGCCAAACCCTGCCCGATGCACCTTTAGACATCGTCGGCGACGTACACGGCGAATGGTCGGCACTGCAGGCTCTGCTGCACCATTTGGGCTATCGGGACGACGGTTGTCATCCGCAAGGCCGGCGGCTGGTTTTTGTCGGCGACCTGTGCGACCGCGGCCCCGACAGTCCGCGCGTGTTGAAATGGTTCAAGCAGGCTTACGACAACGGCTATGCCTATATGGTGTTGGGCAACCACGAACTGAACCTGCTGGTACACGACCCCAAAGACGGCTCGGGCTGGTATTTCCCCCAACGCGAATCCAAAGACCTGCCCTCTTACGCACCGTGGCAAACACAGCCCGAACACGAAAAAAGCGGACTGGAACAATGGCTGGCCGAGCAACCTTTGGTTTTGGAACGCGACGACCTGCGCATTGTCCATGCCGCCTGGCTTCCCGACAGCTTGGCCGTATTGGAACAGGCAAACGGCGAAAATCTGGTCGGCCAATACCGCCGTTATGATGCCGAGCTGGTTGAAAAACTTCAGACGGCCTCTTGGTTTCCCAACTATCTCCAAGAGCAGAAACAATACGCCGAAGCCTGTGAAGATGCCCGCACGCCGCCTCCGCCCATGCCTGCAACCACACGATACGAATTCGAACGCAGCCGCCTGCACCCGATACGCGCCTTAACCAGCGGCGTAGAACACATCGCCAAGCAGCCCTTTTACGCCAGCGGACGTTGGCGCTTTACCGCACGTTGCGCCTGGTGGCACGATTATACCGACAACATTCCGCTGTTTATCGGCCATTACTGGCGCACTTGGCAGCCGGTGCCGCCCTCTCCCCACCGCGAAAACCTGATGCCGCCCGAAGGCAATGCCTGGCTCGGCACACACCAAAATGTTTTCTGCCTGGATTATTCCGTCGGCGCACGCTGGCGCGACCGCAAAAACGGCACACCGCCCCACCGTTCGATTTTCCGTCTGGCTGCCCTGCGCTGGCCGGAACAGGTTTTGGTATTCGACAACGGCGACTGCGAACCTTTACAGCAGACATTCCGCCGCTAAAACCGCAACAGAATACAAAATATTTAAGGAGTCTCCCATGAACATCACCCTAAACGGACAAGCCTTCGACTTTCAAGGCCGCACCATAGAAGACTTAATCCGCGAAACCGCACCGCAAAAACCGTTTGCCGTTGCCCTCAACACCGCCTTTGTCGCCAAGTCCGCCTATGCCGACACGCTGATCGGCGACAACGACCAAATCGAAATCGTCCGCCCCGTTGTCGGCGGATAAAAGCAAACCCAAAGGCCGTCTGAAAAAAACGACTTGGAAACATCATGACACAACAAAACCCCGAAATCCGCACCGAACCCAAAGGCAGCCTGCTGCTGCGCACACTGGCCATGCCGTCCGACACCAATCCCAACGGCGACATTTTCGGCGGCTGGATCATGTCGCAAATGGACATCGGCGGCGGCATTCTCGCAGCCGAAATCACACAAGGCCGGGTGGTTACCGTCGGCGTGCAGGAAATGGCGTTTATCAGCCCCGTCAACGTCGGCGACATCGTCTGCTGCTACGGCCGCTGTCTGCGCGTCGGCAACACCTCGCTGCAAATCAAAATCGAAGTGTGGACGAAAAAACTCATGCACGACCGCCAAGAAAGCCTGCGCCAACTGGTAACCGAAGCCGTGTTTACTTATGTTGCCATCGACAATGCCGGCAACAAACGCCCCGTTCCGCAAGACAACAACCCCGATTTGGAACGCGCCCTGAAAGCCTAAACCTGCAACGGCAATAAATCGGGTTGTCATACCGTTTATTGCCGCAACCGTTTTTTTCAGACGGCCTCAGCCGACGCGCCAACCAACCGGTCAAACGAAAGAACCCCATGAGCCTCTTAAGCCTGTACAACCAAACCTTCCCTTCCCGCCTTCTGCTCGGCACCGCCGCCTACCCGACCACCGAAATTCTGCGCCAATCGGTTGAAGCGGCGCAGCCGGCCATGATTACCGTTTCCCTGCGTCGAGCCGGATCGGGTGGAGAAACCCACGGACAAGGCTTTTGGGAGCTGCTGCAAGCCCTAAACCTGCCCATTCTGCCCAATACCGCAGGCTGCCAAAGCGTTCAAGAAGCCGTAACCACCGCGCAAATGGCACGCGAAGTATTTGAAACCGATTGGATCAAACTCGAACTGATCGGCGACGACGACACCCTGCAACCCGACGTTTTCCAACTGGTCGAAGCCGCCGAAATCCTGATTAAAGACGGCTTCAAAGTCCTGCCCTACTGCACCGAAGACCTGATTGCCTGCCGCCGTCTGCTGGATACAGGCTGCGAAGCCTTGATGCCGTGGGCTGCACCCATCGGCACAGGCTTGGGCGTAGTACACGAATACGCCTTAAAAGTATTGCGCGAACGCCTGCCCGACGTACCGCTGATTATCGATGCCGGCCTAGGACTTCCGTCTCAAGCCGCACAAGTCATGGAATGGGGGTTTGACGCCGTACTGCTGAACACCGCCGTTTCCCGTTCCGGCAACCCGATCGACATGGCACGCGCCTTTGCCGCCGCCGCCGAAGCCGGCCGTCTGGCATACGAAGCCGAACCCGTCCAACCGCGCACACAGGCTCAAGCCAGCACACCGACAGTCGGCCAACCGTTTTGGCACAGCTCAGAATACTAATCCCCGATTGTTCACTGAAACAGCAAAAGGCCGTCTGAAAATTTACCGATTTTTCAGACGGCCTTTTACTGTCAAATTTATCCGGCTACCTTATTCACCGGCCAACCGAACTGCCCGCCTCCAACAGCAAACGGATACGCGCCTGCCCGGCCTCGTCCAACCGCCCTGCCGCCAGTTTCAAAGTTTCTTCCGCATATTTGCAGTAGATTTCCCGCTCACGCTCATTCATACAAGCCAAATGCGCCGCCACCGTCGAATCGTCGCCGCGCACAATCGGCCCCGTCAACGCCTGCAAAGGCAGCTTGCCCATCAAATTATCCACACTCTGGCGCATCAATCCGGCCACCAACTCCCGTGCCAACACCCCATCCAACGCCAACGGATTCAGCAGCTCCTGTGCAAACGCCGCCAACGCCACCGTAAAATTAGAAGCCGCCGACAAAGCCGCGTGATAACGCGCCTTATGTTCAGACGGCATATCAAACGCCCGCAAACCCAAATCTTGCGCCAACGCATACAAACGCACCTTTGCCGCCGCATTGGCCGCCTCCGCCGCACACAAACTTCCCGCCAGCGTCCGCACCGACAAATCCACATCCGCAAACGCAAAAACAGGATGCAGACAGCCCGTCAACGCTCCTTTTGCCGCCAAACAATCCAAAACCCCGACCGTTTGCGAGCCGCTGCAATGCAACACCAGCGTTTGCTCCGACAACCACGGCAATCCGGCCAACTGCTCCGCCACACCGGCCAGCGCATTGTCCGACACCGTCAACAACACCAAATCCGCAGGCGGAAGCTCCGGCACCGCCGCAACCGTCCGCCCCGCGCCTGCTTGCGCAACCAGCTGCGCTCCATTGCTGCGGCTGTATACCGACGACAACTGCCAAGCCCCGCCGGCCTGCAATATTCGCGCCAAAGTCTGACCGACTTTACCCGCACCGATAATATGAACGCTTTTTCCCATTTTTCAGACGGCCTGCAAAGATTGAAAGATTGAATCACTCAAGTGAACACGGTAAACTCCCATTATATTGAATTTTCTAACGGTACAGACACAGCATGGAATCTGCATTCGAAGTGAAGTCCGCCCGGCTGGACGTTTTCGCGGTACAACCGAACACCGCCGACACCGCCGCTCTGGAAACTCTTCTCCAACAATACACCAAAAAATATCCGGAACTCGGCGATTCACTTTTCACACTCGATATGCAGAATTTCACCGACCCGGCAGCCGTCAAGCTATCCGAAATCATCAGCCTGTTTGCCCGTTACGGCTGCCGCATCGTCAGCCTGAGGCATCCCGATTCCCGGTGGAATGAACCTGCCCGCCAAAACGGACTCTCATTTACCACACAGTGCGGCACAGCCAAACCGGCCGCCGCCCAAACACAGCCCGCCCCCGAAACCAAACAAAGCGCACCTGCCGAACCGCAAAACGCACGTCCGGCCATACTCATCAACACACCGGTGCGCACAGGTCAGCAAGTTTATGCCGAAAACGCCGACCTCATCGTTACCGGCATGGTCAGCGAGGGCGCGGAACTCATTGCCGACGGCAACATCCATATCTACGCCCCCATGCGCGGGCGGGCTTTGGCAGGTGCGGCAGGTAACCGCAACGCAAGGATTTTCATTCACTCCATGCAGGCGGAATTGGTTTCCGTGGCCGGCATTTACCGCAACTTCGAGCAAAACCTGCCGCCCCACCTGCACAAGCAGCCGGTACAGATAGCGCTCCAAGACGACCGCTTGGTCATCAGCGCCATCAGTACGGAATAAAATCGGTTTATAGTTATCTCTTTCTCAAAATAAGGAAATATCGTGGCAAAAATCATTGTAGTAACATCAGGCAAAGGCGGCGTAGGTAAAACCACCACCAGCGCCAGCATCGCTTCTGGCTTAGCCTTACGCGGCCATAAAACCGCCGTTATCGACTTCGACGTCGGCTTGCGTAATCTGGATTTGATTATGGGCTGCGAGCGCCGTGTCGTATACGACTTCATCAACGTTATTCAAGGCGAAGCCACGCTCAACCAAGCACTGATTAAAGACAAACACTGCGACAATCTCTACGTTCTGCCCGCATCGCAAACCCGCGACAAAGACGCCTTAACCCGCGAAGGCGTAGAAAAAGTCCTAAACGAGCTGACCAACGAATTAGGCTTCGAATACGTTATTTGCGATTCCCCCGCCGGTATCGAACAAGGCGCACTCATGGCCTTGTACTTTGCAGACGAAGCCATTGTTACCACCAATCCCGAAGTATCCAGCGTACGCGACTCAGACCGCATCTTGGGCATTCTGCAAAGCAAATCCCGCAAAGCGGAAACCGGCGAAACCGTTAAAGAACACTTGCTGATCACCCGCTACTCCCCCGAGCGCGTCAACAAAGGCGAAATGCTGTCCGTACAAGACATCTGCGATATCCTGCGCATTCCGCTGCTCGGCGTGATTCCCGAATCCGAAAACGTATTGCAGGCTTCCAACGCCGGCTCTCCCGTCATCCATCAAAACGGCGCGGCGGCAGCCGAAGCCTACAAAGACGTTATCGCACGCCTGTTGGGCGAAAACCGCGAAATGCGCTTCCTGGATGCCGAGAAAAAAGGCTTCTTCCAAAGACTGTTTGGAGGTTAAACCATGTCCCTGATCGATATCTTGTTCGGCAGAAAACAAAAAACCGCCGAAGTGGCGCGCGACCGCCTGCAAATCATCATTGCACAAGAACGCGTCAAAGCCCAGGCTCCCGACTATCTGCCGACTTTGCAAAAAGAGCTGTTGGAAGTATTATCAAAATACGTACACGTTTCCTTGGACGATATCCGCATCTCCCAAGAAACCCAAAACGGTGTTGACGTTTTAGAACTCAACATCACCTTGCCAGAAGCTCAAAAAAAGGTGTAAACAATGACCCTGACCGAACTGCGTTATATCGTTGCCGTGGCGCAAGAGCGCCACTTCGGTCGTGCTGCCCAACGTTGTTTCGTCAGTCAGCCGACGCTCTCCATTGCCATCAAAAAACTGGAAGAAGAGTTGGCTGTTTCACTCTTTGACCGCAGCAGCAACGAAGTTTTGACCACAGAAGCCGGCGAGCGCATCATCGCCCAAGCACGCCGCGTACTTGAAGAGGCCGACCGCATCCGCCTGCTGGCCAACGAAGAGCAAAACGAATTGGAAGGCGCATTCAAACTCGGTCTGATTTTCACCGTTGCCCCCTATCTGCTGCCCAAGCTGATTGTTTCCCTACGCGACACCGCACCCAAAATGCCCCTGATGTTGGACGAAAACTACACCAACACCCTAACGGAAAATCTCAAGCGCGGCGATTTAGACGCCATTATCGTCGCCGAGCCTTATCAAGAACCCGGCGTCGTCACCACACCGCTTTACGACGAATCCTTTTTCGTTATCGTCCCCAAAGGACACCACTTTGAAGAACTCGATGCCGTTACCCCGGCCTGCTTGGCCGAAGAGCAAGTACTGCTGCTCACCGAAGGCAACTGCATGCGCGACCAAGTCTTAGACAGCTGCTCCGAATTGGCATCCAAGCAAAAAATCAGCGGTTTAACCAACACCCTGCAAGGCAGCTCCATCAACACCATCAGACACATGGTCGCCAGCGGCCTCGCCATCAGCATACTGCCCGCCACCGCACTCACCGAAAACGACCACATGCTGTTCAGCATTATCCCCTTTGCCGGCGAAGCACCGAGCCGCAGAGTCGTATTGGCACACCGCCGCAACTTCGTCCGCCCCAAAGCACTGGCCGCCATCCGCACCGCCATTCTCCAATCCAAGCTGAACGGCGTACAATTTATCAACTCATAAACACAGCAAAAACCAAACCGGTTTTTACCCACATACCAAAGGCCGTCTGAATTTTCAGACGGCCTTTCCATCATCGCACAATCAATATCCGCCGATTCGGCAGCACAACTCCCCCCCCGAGCAAACCCCGCTCACAGCCTGCAAAAAGCCGTCTGAAAATTCAGACGGCCTCAACCATATCAACCCGCTATATAAAACATCGACTTAGCCAAAAACACAATCGCCGCCATATGCAGCATAACCGCAATATGGATATATTTAGAAAACCCGGCCGTCATCGTTCCCTTACGCATTTTTCTAACCGCCGCCACAAAATGCCCCAACACACTAAACGCCAACACAATCTTCAAGCCCAGCTGAATACCGAACGCCGAAGCAAAAGGATCCGCCAACACACCACCATAACGGTGCAACATCACCAAGCCCGACAAAAACAACGTCCCCACCACCCACGGCATCACACGGGTCGCACGATACGACAAAGCCCGCTCCACCTCCCGTCTCGACTCACGCGAAACACGCTTGGTATGCAGCACCGACAACACCAACGCCTCAAAAAACACACCGCCCACAAACACCACCGCACAAAACAAATGCACAATGTGCGCCACCGCATAATGTCCCACAATCACCCCTTTAACAATCTTTTCCGGTTTTAACAGTATTTATATCTAAGATATAAACATCTTGCAAATCTTCTGCCATACTATGCCACACATCACATCAAACCACTTCTTATTCTTACAGGAGTATTCACATGAAATCAATTATGTTTAAAACCATCGCCCTGGTATCCGTTGCCGCTTCATTAACCGCATGCAGCAACATGAACACCACCCAGCGCAACGCAGCAACCGGCGCCGTAATCGGCGGCGTAGCCGGCAACTTGTTGGGCGGCGATACCGGTTCGACTCTCGGCGGCGCAGCCTTGGGCGGTGTAATCGGCAGCCAAGTAAAATAACAGTCTGCCACACAACGGCGGCCTAAATTCAAAACACACCGCCGTAACCGCACCCAAAAACATCAATCACGCTTCACAAATAAACACAACAAAGGCCGTCTGAAAATTCAGACGGCCTTTCATCTTCCCCAACTACTCAAACCCAAACAAAAAGCCGGGCAAAACACCCGGCCTTTCCACGCATCACAGTCTGAGCCTATTCAACCGTGAGCTCGCCCAAACCGTCCACCTCGATTTCAACACGGCGGTTCGGCTGCAAACAAGACACCAACTCCGCATGAGACAAATGCTTGCCGCACTGCTTAACCGGCTGACGCTCGCCCAAACCGCGCGCACTCATCACCCCCGCAGGCACACCCTTGCTCACCAAATAACGGCGCACCGTTTCCGCACGGCGCGCAGACAAGCCCGAATTATAGCCCCGCTCGCCCAAACGGTCGGTATGCCCGATAACACGGATAGAATGCACGCGCTCAAAACGCTTCAACTCCTCCGCAAACTTATCCAACTTCTCCTTACCCGTCTTCCGGATATCCCCCAAACCGCTCTTATCGAAAGCAAACAACACATCCGCACCCAACACCACACGCTTCAAACGGTACTTAGGCGAAGCCGGCTCCGGCGGACAAACCGCATCTTGCGGATCCACAGCCTTCCAGAAAAAACTGCGCGTAAACTTATCCTTATCGTACAACACCTTAAACTGACAAGTCGTTACCCCGTCCGTACCCTGGCCCGGCGTATGGAAATGAAACAGATAATCCCATTCCCGCACACCAAACATACCTTCATCATAATGCGGACGGCCAAGCAGCTTATACAGCTCGTCTTTAGTCATTCCCGCTTTCACATTCGCCAGCTCGTCGGCAGTCGGAAACGTCCCCCTATCCTGATTGAAAGTAACCGAATAAGGCTTCGGAAACACCGGCTCATCAGTCGTACCGTCCGCCTTCACCACGCTCTTGGTCGCACAAGCCGACAACAGCGCCGTCGCCAACAAACCCAACGCCCCTTTGGCATAACCTTTATATTTCACAATATCCCCCTATTCAAAAACATAAAAAATATCCGGTCTTATCGCAGACACCATAAACCAAGAATATAACAATATCCTAAGAAATAAACAATTGAATAATAATTATTAAGGGAATTTTAAAAACAGAGTGTATGATGCAAGCAAAAGAAAAGGCAAAGCAGAAAACACAGTAGAAAAACAGACGGCCTAAAACCCGCACAACTGGATTTTAGGCCGTCTGAAAAATCAATATCACAACGAAAAAACCCAAACGGCTTTAATAAAACATAAGATCTATCAAACCGAATGAAAGCGTGCGGAACTAAATAGCAAATTCATTTTTATATTTATTTTTAAATACAAAAAAAGCGGGAAAACCCGCTTTTTTTGTAAAACATTTATTTAATTAAGTAGAAGCTTTAGCAGCATCAGGACGGCAAACAGATGGCAGGAATTTCGTTGGAATACCATTAGTTGTATCCTTTGTAGTATCACATTCCCACTTAAATGAACCGCCGGCTTTTACTGCTTTTAAGGTTAAAGTTTTACCTTTAATATCTTCATTTACACCGCTGCCTTTCATCTTTGCAGTAATGTAGCCTGTGCTATTTGCTGTAGAAACCTCTACAGATTCAACATATTTACCATTAATGTCAGCTTTAGCAGCAACACCTGCCGCTGCATTATCAGCAGGCCATGCACCTTTATCGGCATAATATTCGGTTACCGCAGATTTTTGGCCTTCAGCCAAAGAAAACGCTTCAGAAACTTGTGCACGCGCTGTGTAATCTTGGTAAGCAGGCAGCGCAATCACCGCCAAAATACCGATAATCGCAATAACGATCATCAACTCGATCAAAGTAAAACCTTTTTGTAAAGCTTTCATAGTTTATAAACTCCCAAAGTGAAAAAATTATATTTATTTAATCCGTAATATGTTTGGCTTTGTCTGGTGTAACAAAACATTTAGAGAAGGAATATTCAGCTTGCCCGCCGATACCATCCCCTTTTTATTTAATACAGTACCAAGCGGACAACTTTATACATGCATATACCGTGCCAATTTCAAAAAAAATACAAAAAATCATAACATATTGTTTTCAATAGAATTAAATAAAATAAACGCAGACACTATCACAAACAGAAAAAACTGAATGACATTTTCTGTCATGCCAAGTAACGATTTATGTATGTTACTTCTCTTATAGTTGGAAACTGACTTATTTTGTCATACACAATTTTGGCATAAAACATCAAGAATACAACCAAAAATGATTATTAAATATTCATTTGTCAATTTTAAACACAAAAACCCTAAAATTAATCCAACCAGCATAAATCCACACCACCAACCACCCGAAATCCAAAAACAGAAAAAGAGCACAATTATGCCAAAAAATATCGAATTTAACGTAAATTATCAATTCCGATAAACCAAAATGGAAATAACTGCCCGAAAATAAAAATCCCTAACAAAAACAACCAAAAACCAACCCACCAAACCAGCACACACATCCCAAACCCCACCAATACAGAATAACCAAATCCCCCCTAACAAAAATCGGCACATAACCTTTATCCATATTTCCCATTCCGAATATTACCGTTAAAAACAAGGCCGTCTGAAATTTCAGACGGCCTCTAATCCCAACACATTACCCCTATCTCCAAACACAATAAAAATAACTTCCTTGTTCTAACTAACCCGCCAACCCAACCCGATTCCCCCATACCGATCACCCACCCGCCGTTAACCAGCACCCATATCCGCCAACACCCCCACTATCTTTACCCACCAACGGCAAACGGCAAACCGATATTAATAGATAGACACACTCAAATCTTTTTATAGACGGCCTAACCCTTTTCAGACGGCCCAACCCCATACAAACAAAGCCGCCCCTAAGGACGGCTTCTCCGACAGATACGTACCAACCCGGTACGCCCCCGGACAGACTGCGCGGACCCTCCGTCCGCTTAAGGTTTTTTGCTTCCGTCTTTCTTCGCCAGCGGCTTCGCCTCCTTCTTCTTCACCTCCGCCACCGTCGCCTCATCCTTCAGACGGCCGTACACGCCTTCGCCTATCCCCTTCACCTTCTTCAAGTCCTCCACCGCTTTGAACGGACCGTTCGCACTGCGGTAGGCCACAATCGCCTCCGCCTTCGCCGGACCGATACCCGGCAGCGCCTTCAATTCCTCCGCCGTTGCGGTGTTGATGTTCACCGCCGCCAAGGACAGCGCCGACAGCAGCACTCCGGCCAAACCCAACAGATATCGTTTCATCGTCTTCCCCTTTCTTAAATCCGGTTGGCATCACGGTGCGCTTCCGGCATCGGTATGCAGAAACCGCACCTCAAGCCGTCTATCATAAAGAGATTCCGGTTCGGATTCAACCGTTTTATTCATTTCGGAAACTGTTACTCTAATTATCCAACACCGGACGGGGCTTCCGCCACGTTTTCACCACCTCACGGCCGTTTGCAGCACCCGCCCGCACGATAAGGACGGCACAGCACAGAAGAGAAGGTATGCAAATGAAGAAACCCCTGACGGCAAATGCAGTCAGGGGTTCGGAATGGGTGTCTGGCAGTGACCTACTTTCACATGGGTATCCACACTATCATCGGCGCTGAGTCGTTTCACGGTCCTGTTCGGGATGGGAAGGCGTGGGACCAACTCGCTATGGCCGCCAGACGTAAACTGTACAAATCGGTAAGCCGTCCGAATTACTTGAATTCAGAACCAACAATCAATATTCGGTAATGTTTGTATCGTATCCTGTCAGGATACAGTAAGCTTTCATCTGAAGTTCTTCAAATGATAGAGTCAAGCCTCACGAGCAATTAGTATCGGTTAGCTGCACGCATTACTGCGCTTCCACACCCGACCTATCAACGTCCTGGTCTCGAACGACTCTTTAGTGCGGTTAAACCGCAAGGGAAGTCTCATCTTCAGGCGAGTTTCGCGCTTAGATGCTTTCAGCGCTTATCTCTTCCGAACTTAGCTACCCGGCGATGCGACTGGCGTCACAACCGGTACACCAGAGGTTCGTCCACTCCGGTCCTCTCGTACTAGGAGCAGCCCCCGTCAAACTTCCAACGCCCACTGCAGATAGGGACCAAACTGTCTCACGACGTTTTAAACCCAGCTCACGTACCACTTTAAATGGCGAACAGCCATACCCTTGGGACCGACTACAGCCCCAGGATGTGATGAGCCGACATCGAGGTGCCAAACTCCGCCGTCGATATGAACTCTTGGGCGGAATCAGCCTGTTATCCCCGGAGTACCTTTTATCCGTTGAGCGATGGCCCTTCCATACAGAACCACCGGATCACTATGTCCTGCTTTCGCACCTGCTCGACTTGTCGGTCTCGCAGTTAAGCTACCTTTTGCCATTGCACTATCAGTCCGATTTCCGACCGGACCTAGGTAACCTTCGAACTCCTCCGTTACTCTTTGGGAGGAGACCGCCCCAGTCAAACTGCCTACCATGCACGGTCCCCGATCCGGATGACGGACCTGGGTTAGAACCTCAAAGACACCAGGGTGGTATTTCAAGGACGGCTCCACAGAAACTGGCGTCTCTGCTTCTAAGCCTCCCACCTATCCTACACAAGTGACTTCAAAGTCCAATGCAAAGCTACAGTAAAGGTTCACGGGGTCTTTCCGTCTAGCAGCGGGGAGATTGCATCTTCACAACCATTTCAACTTCGCTGAGTCTCGGGAGGAGACAGTGTGGCCATCGTTACGCCATTCGTGCGGGTCGGAACTTACCCGACAAGGAATTTCGCTACCTTAGGACCGTTATAGTTACGGCCGCCGTTTACTGGGGCTTCGATCCGATGCTTGCACATCTTCAATTAACCTTCCAGCACCGGGCAGGCGTCACACCCTATACGTCCACTTTCGTGTTAGCAGAGTGCTGTGTTTTTAATAAACAGTCGCAGCCACCGATTCTCTGCGACCCTCCAATGCTTACAGAGCAAGTCTTTCACATCGAAGGGCATACCTTCTCCCGAAGTTACGGTATCAATTTGCCGAGTTCCTTCTCCCGAGTTCTCTCAAGCGCCTTAGAATTCTCATCCTGCCCACCTGTGTCGGTTTGCGGTACGGTTCTGATTTAGCTGAAGCTTAGTGGCTTTTCCTGGAAGCGTGGTATCGGTTACTTCATGTCCGTAGACACTCGTCATCACTTCTCGGTGTTAAGAAGACCCGGATTTGCCTAAGTCTTCCACCTACCGGCTTAAACAAGCTATTCCAACAGCTTGCTAACCTAACCTTCTCCGTCCCCACATCGCACTAAATCAAAGTACGGGAATATTAACCCGTTTCCCATCGACTACGCATTTCTGCCTCGCCTTAGGGGCCGACTCACCCTACGCCGATGAACGTTGCGTAGGAAACCTTGGGCTTTCGGCGAGCGGGCTTTTCACCCGCTTTATCGCTACTCATGTCAACATTCGCACTTCTGATACCTCCAGCAACCTTCTCAAGTCACCTTCATCGGCCTACAGAACGCTCCCCTACCATGCACTAGGTGCATCCGCAGCTTCGGTTATAGATTTGAGCCCCGTTACATCTTCCGCGCAGGACGACTCGACCAGTGAGCTATTACGCTTTCTTTAAATGATGGCTGCTTCTAAGCCAACATCCTGGCTGTCTGGGCCTTCCCACTTCGTTTACCACTTAATCTATCATTTGGGACCTTAGCTGGCGGTCTGGGTTGTTTCCCTCTCGACAACGGACGTTAGCACCCGCTGTCTGTCTCCCATGATTGCACTTTCCGGTATTCTTAGTTTGCCATGGGTTGGTAAGTCGCAATGACCCCCTAGCCATAACAGTGCTTTACCCCCGGAAGTGATACATGAGGCACTACCTAAATAGTTTTCGGGGAGAACCAGCTATCTCCGAGTTTGTTTAGCCTTTCACCCCTATCCACAGCTCATCCCCGCATTTTGCAACATGCGTGGGTTCGGACCTCCAGTACCTGTTACGGCACCTTCATCCTGGCCATGGATAGATCACTCGGTTTCGGGTCTACACCCAGCAACTCAGCGCCCTATTAAGACTCGGTTTCCCTACGCCTCCCCTATCCGGTTAAGCTCGCTACTGAATGTAAGTCGTTGACCCATTATACAAAAGGTACGCAGTCACCCAATTAATAGGCTCCCACTGTTTGTATGCATCAGGTTTCAGGTTCTATTTCACTCCCCTCCCGGGGTTCTTTTCGCCTTTCCCTCACGGTACTGGTTCACTATCGGTCGATGATGAGTATTTAGCCTTGGAGGATGGTCCCCCCATCTTCGGACAGGATTCCACGTGTCCCGCCCTACTTTTCGTATACTTAGTACCACCAATTTGCTTTCGAATACGGGGCTGTCACCCACTATGGCCAAGCTTCCCAGCTTGTTCTTCTAGCATATCGGTTATTATATACAGGCTCCTCCGCGTTCGCTCGCCACTACTTACGGAATCTCGGTTGATTTCTTTTCCTCCGGGTACTTAGATGGTTCAGTTCTCCGGGTTCGCTTCGCTTATCCTATGTATTCAGATAAGGATACCGTACAGAATACGGTGGGTTTCCCCATTCGGACATCACCGGATCATAGCTTTATTGCCAGCTCCCCGATGCTTTTCGCAGGCTTACACGTCCTTCGTCGCCTATCATCGCCAAGGCATCCACCTGATGCACTTATTCACTTGACTCTATCATTTCAAGAACCTCTCTGACTTCGTTGTTTCGGCGTTGACTACCTACGCAACTTGAAGTCTCTACTTTGACAAAGCTTACTGCTTGTTGTGTACCGAACTGTGCCTTTTGTATTTCACAGTCCGGTCGATACAATCATCACCCAAATACTGTTCGTTTACTCCCTACTATTTAAAGTAGTAAGTAATCTGTTGCATCAGCTTACTTACAGGGTAAACCAACATTTTCTTTGTTTGTTGATTTCGGCTTTCCAATTTGTTAAAGATCGTATGCTTAGAAGATTTTTTTCTTCACTTCGCAAATCAAAACGAGCTAGCTATTATAGCACTTGACTTGTTAAAGTCAATAAACTTGTTAAGTATACTTTACTTAATATACTTAACCAGCCAACTTGTTTTGATTTGGGAAGTGGTGGAGGCAAACGGGATCGAACCGATGACCCCCTGCTTGCAAAGCAGGTGCTCTACCAACTGAGCTATGCCCCCATTGTAGATGGCTCAACCTAACCTGTCGTTTGGTGGGTCTGGGAGGACTTGAACCTCCGACCCCACGCTTATCAAGCGTGTGCTCTAACCAGCTGAGCTACAAACCCAAGGCCTTTGTTTTCTTCCTTGCTTCTTTAAATACAGTTTACCGATAAGTGTGAGTACAACCAAACCTCTTTTTCTCTAGAAAGGAGGTGATCCAGCCGCAGGTTCCCCTACGGCTACCTTGTTACGACTTCACCCCAGTCATGAAGCATACCGTGGTAAGCGGGCTCCTTGCGGTTACCCTACCTACTTCTGGTATCCCCCACTCCCATGGTGTGACGGGCGGTGTGTACAAGACCCGGGAACGTATTCACCGCAGTATGCTGACCTGCGATTACTAGCGATTCCGACTTCATGCACTCGAGTTGCAGAGTGCAATCCGGACTACGATCGGTTTTGTGAGATTGGCTCCACCTCGCGGCTTGGCTACCCTCTGTACCGACCATTGTATGACGTGTGAAGCCCTGGTCATAAGGGCCATGAGGACTTGACGTCATCCCCACCTTCCTCCGGTTTGTCACCGGCAGTCTCATTAGAGTGCCCAACTTAATGATGGCAACTAATGACAAGGGTTGCGCTCGTTGCGGGACTTAACCCAACATCTCACGACACGAGCTGACGACAGCCATGCAGCACCTGTGTTACGGCTCCCGAAGGCACTCCTCCGTCTCCGGAGGATTCCGTACATGTCAAGACCAGGTAAGGTTCTTCGCGTTGCATCGAATTAATCCACATCATCCACCGCTTGTGCGGGTCCCCGTCAATTCCTTTGAGTTTTAATCTTGCGACCGTACTCCCCAGGCGGTCAATTTCACGCGTTAGCTACGCTACTAAGCAATCAAGTTGCCCAACAGCTAATTGACATCGTTTAGGGCGTGGACTACCAGGGTATCTAATCCTGTTTGCTACCCACGCTTTCGAGCATGAACGTCAGTATTATCCCAGGGGGCTGCCTTCGCCATCGGTATTCCTCCACATCTCTACGCATTTCACTGCTACACGTGGAATTCTACCCCCCTCTGACATACTCTAGTCACCCAGTTCAGAACGCAGTTCCCAGGTTGAGCCCGGGGATTTCACATCCTGCTTAAGTAACCGTCTGCGCTCGCTTTACGCCCAGTAATTCCGATTAACGCTCGCACCCTACGTATTACCGCGGCTGCTGGCACGTAGTTAGCCGGTGCTTATTCTTCAGGTACCGTCATCAGTCATGGATATTAGCCACAACCTTTTCTTCCCTGACAAAAGTCCTTTACAACCCGAAGGCCTTCTTCAGACACGCGGCATGGCTGGATCAGGCTTGCGCCCATTGTCCAAAATTCCCCACTGCTGCCTCCCGTAGGAGTCTGGGCCGTGTCTCAGTCCCAGTGTGGCGGATCATCCTCTCAGACCCGCTACTGATCGTCGCCTTGGTAGGCCTTTACCCCACCAACTAGCTAATCAGATATTGGCCGCTCGAATAACGCAAGGCCCGAAGGTCCCCTGCTTTCCTCCTCAGAGCGTATGCGGTATTAGCTTACCTTTCGGCAAGTTATCCCCCATTACTCGGTACGTTCCAATATATTACTCACCCGTTCGCCACTCGCCACCCAAGAAGCAAGCTTCTCTGTGCTGCCGTCCGACTTGCATGTGTAAAGCATGCCGCCAGCGTTCAATCTGAGCCAGGATCAAACTCTTATGTTCAATCTCTAACTTTTTAACTTCTGGTCTGCTTCAAAGAAACCGACAAAAATTTTATCTTGTCTGTTTTTGTCGCAGTGTGAGGCTCAATTGCACTCACACTTATCGGTAATCTGTTTGTTAAAGAGCGGAGCAGAATTATACACCACCAAAATATCTTGTCAACACCCGGCCTTAAAAAACTTAAAACCAATCATCAACTGTGGTATAATCTTCTGTTCTTTTTGCTTCACCGCGTCAGCAGCGAAGAACCGAACTATACGCCAACAAAAAACAATCGTCAACCAAAAAAACTAACAAAAATACTAAAAATCAGACAAACCCCTATTTATTATCGGTTTTTATTTCAAAAAATTTTACAAAGCTTGTCCAAAACTAAACACAAAACTAAAAAGGCCGCCTGAATTTTCAGACGGCCTTTCTCATCAATCAAATTGATTATTTGTTTTTCTGCGAACGAATGTAATCCAAAGTTTTGAGTTGAGCTATTGCTGCCGCCAGAGCTGCGTGTGCTTTTGCCAAAGATTCATCATCACTAGCCTGAGAAATACTAGCTTCAGCTGCTTTTTTAGCTTCTTCTGCACGAGCTTGATCCATTTCATGCGTACGAACTGCAACATCCGCTAATACTGTCAGTTTATTTGGCTGAACTTCTAACAACCCACCCGATACGGCAACCAAAATTTCATTTGTTTCACCAGGCACAGTCAAACGTAATGCGCCTGGTCTAACTAAACTCATAATCGGCTCATGTCGCGGATAAATACCAAGCTCACCCATTAAGGTTGGCACAACCACAAAGCTAGCCTCACCAGAATAAATATGTTGCTCGTTACTTACCACTTCAACCTGCATGATACTCATGCCAGCCTCCTTAGTTTACGGTTTTCGCTTTCTCTACAGCTTCTTCGATACCACCAACCATATAGAACGCTTGCTCTGGCAAGTGATCATATTCGCCATTTAAAATAGCTTTAAAACCTGCAATGGTATCGCGCAATGAAACATATTTGCCTGGAGAACCTGTAAATACTTCTGCAACGTGGAATGGTTGTGACAAGAAACGCTGAATCTTACGAGCACGCATTACTGTCAGTTTATCTTCATCAGATAACTCATCCATACCCAAAATTGCAATAATATCTCTCAGCTCTTTATATTTTTGCAGAGTAGATTGAACGCCGCGTGCCACATCATAGTGTTCTTGCCCCAAAACCATTGGATCCAATTGACGCGAAGTAGAATCCAACGGGTCAACTGCAGGATAAATACCCAAAGAAGCAATATCACGGCTCAATACTACTGTTGCATCCAAGTGGGCAAAAGTGGTAGCCGGAGACGGGTCAGTCAAGTCATCCGCAGGTACATATACGGCTTGAATAGAAGTAATCGAACCTGTTTGAGTAGAAGTAATACGCTCCTGCAAGCGACCCATTTCTTCTGCCAATGTAGGCTGATAACCTACTGCAGACGGCATACGACCTAACAGTGCAGACACTTCAGTACCGGCCAGAGTATAGCGATAGATATTATCCACAAAGAACAAGACGTCACGACCTTTGCCGTTTTCATCTTTCTCGTCACGGAAATATTCGGCCATAGTCAAACCAGTCAAAGCAACGCGCAAACGGTTACCCGGAGGTTCATTCATCTGGCCATAAACCATGGCTACTTTATCCAATACGTTAGAGTCTTTCATTTCATGGTAGAAGTCGTTACCTTCACGGGTACGCTCACCTACACCGGCGAATACAGACAAACCACTATGTGCCTTCGCGATGTTGTTGATCAACTCCATCATATTTACGGTTTTACCCACGCCGGCACCACCAAACAAACCTACTTTACCACCTTTGGCAAACGGGCACAGCAAGTCAATTACTTTAATGCCTGTTTCCAACAACTCAGTTGCTGAAGACAGTTCGTCAAATTTAGGGGCAGCTTGATGAATAGCGCGAGTTTCTTCTGATACAACAGGACCTGCTTCATCAACCGGATTACCCAACACATCCATAATACGTCCCAAGGTGGCTTTCCCCACCGGAACAGTAATCGGAGCGCCGGTATTGTTAACAGCCATACCACGTTTTAGGCCGTCTGAACTACCCATTGCAATGGTACGAACCACACCATCACCTAAAAGTTGTTGCACTTCCAGGGTCAGATCGTTATCTACCAATTTCAGGGCATCGTATACATGTGGAATAGCATCACGTGGAAACTCCACGTCAACTACCGCACCGATAATTTGTACGATTTTGCCTTGGCTCATTATCGTATCCTATTTACTATGTGCAAGATACGCAGCATTAAACTGCTGCTGCACCTGCGACAATTTCTGACAATTCTGTGGTAATCGCAGCTTGACGCGATTTGTTATATACCAAGCGAAGTTCTTTAATTGCATTACCAGCATTATCAGTAGCTGCTTTCATTGCAACCATTCGGGCTGCCTGCTCTGAAGCCATATTATCACTTAACGCTTGATAAACCACAGACTCTAAATAACGGCGGACTAAGTACTCCAACACAGCGACTGGACTAGGCTCATAATGATAATCCCAATTGTAGTCGCTGCTGCTTCCAGAACTTTCCATCGCATTTTGACCAATCGGCAACAACACTTCCATCCTTGGCTCTTGGCGCATAGTATTGATAAAACCAGAATACACCAAATGAACCATGTCCAGTTTACGGTCTTCAAATCTTTGGAAAATTTCGGTTAACGCACCAATTAACATTTCCATTTTAGGTGTATCACCCAAATTGGTTACGCTAGCTACTACATTTAAACCGATACGTTGGCAAGCAGCCAAACCTTTACTGCCTAGACACACAACTTCTACTTCAACGCCTTGATTTTGATATTCTTGGACTTGAGCTAAAAATTTTTTCAAAACATTAGCGTTCAAACCACCACACAAACCTTTATCTGTTGTGATCAGAATAAAACCAACGCGTTTTACACTTCTATGTGTTTCTAAGAGTTTAATACCATGGTCAGACTGAGTTTGGGCTAAATGCCCCATAACCAAACGCACTTTTTCAGCATATGGGCGGGCTAAACGCATCCGCTCTTGAGTCTTCCGCATTTTAGAGGTTGACACCATTTGCATCGCTTTTGTGATCTTTTGTGTATTTTGAACACTGCGAATTTTGGTGAGAATCTCTTTTCCTACTGCCATATCAGACTCCTTTCATCAAATCTTTAGGCTTTATAGCCGTAAGAAGATTTAAAAGTCTTCATAGCTTGAGTCAATACCTGTTCATTTTCATCAGACATTGCACCAGAAGCGTTAATAGCATTCAATACATCTGGGTGTTGAGTACGAACATAACTCAAAAATTCAGCTTCAAAAGCCAAAGCTTTTGACACTGGGACATCACTATAAGAACCGTTGTTAATAGCCCATAAAGTCAATGCCATTTCTGCGGTATTTAGGGTACTGAATTGTTTTTGCTTCATCAATTCTGTTACCACCTCACCATGCTGCAATTGCTTACGGGTAGCTTCATCCAAATCAGAAGCAAATTGAGAGAACGCAGCCAATTCACGATATTGGGCCAAAGCCAAACGAATACCGCCACCCAGCTTCTTAATAACTTTAGTTTGTGCGGCGCCACCTACACGTGATACAGAAATACCGGCATTAATAGCTGGGCGGATACCTGAGTTAAAAAGATCCGTTTCCAAGAAAATTTGCCCATCTGTAATCGAAATTACGTTGGTCGGTACGAATGCAGACACGTCGCCAGCTTGCGTTTCAATAATTGGCAATGCAGTCAACGAGCCTGTTTTACCTTTAACTTCGCCATTGGTCAGCTTTTCTACTTCATCGGCATTAATACGAGCGGCACGCTCTAATAAACGTGAATGCAAGTAGAATACATCACCAGGATAAGCTTCGCGACCAGGAGGACGACGCAACAGCAGAGAAATTTGACGATATGCAACAGCTTGTTTAGACAAGTCATCGTATACAATCAAAGCATCTTCGCCACGGTCACGGAAAAATTCACCCATAGTACAACCAGAATATGGTGCAATAAATTGCAGTGCAGCAGCTTCAGACGCTGTTGCAGCAACAACAATTGTATGCTCCATCGCACCATGCTCTTCCAATTTTCTAACTACGTTTGCAATAGAAGAAGCTTTTTGACCTACTGCAACATAGATACAGATAACACCCGTGCCTTTTTGGTTTACGATTGCATCCAAAGCAACTGCTGTTTTACCTGTTTGACGGTCGCCAATAATCAACTCACGTTGACCACGACCCACAGGTACCATAGAGTCAATTGCTTTAATACCGGTTTGCATTGGCTGGTCTACCGATTGACGAGCAATTACCCCAGGAGCAATTTTTTCAATCGGTGCAGTTAACGTTGTATTAATCGGTCCTTTACCATCAATAGGACGCCCCAGAGCATCAACAACACGACCTACTAACTCACGACCAATCGGCACTTCTAAAATACGACCAGTACAAGTAACCGTATCACCTTCTTTGATATGCTCGTATTCACCCAATACTACGGCACCAACGGAGTCACGCTCCAAGTTCATTGCCAAGCCGAAAGTATTACCGGGGAACTCCAGCATTTCACCTTGCATTACGTCTGACAAGCCATGAACACGAACAATACCATCTGTCACAGAAATAACGGTACCACGGGTACGCACTTCCGCATTTACAGACAGATTTTCGATTTTGGCTTTAATCAAATCGCTAATTTCAGCAGGATTAAGCTGCATGAAAACTCTCCTAATTTGTCATAGCCGCGTACAAGGCATTTAATTTACCCTGCAACGACAAATCCAACACTTGGTCACCAATCTCAACTTTGACGCCACCGATTAATTCAGGATCGGTTTGAGTACTTACAACCAATTCCGTACCGAAGCGTTTTTGCAAATCAGCAGTCAATTCTGCCAATTGCGTATCAGTCAAAGCATAAGCACTTGTAATCACAGCACGCTTAGTATGATTTAATGCCAAGGTTAAGTCTTGATATTGTGCATAAATCTCGGGCAAAACTTGCAAACGTTTTTGTTCGGCCAAAACAGTAACGAAATTTTTCAAATTTACATCACTTAAGCCAACCAATTCAGCAAGTGCATCAACTTTATCTACAGCACTTTTTTCAGGCTGATCAATTAAAGAAGCCACTTTTTCCTGTTGCACAACTGATGCCAGTTCTTTCAGTCCGCCCAACCAAGACTCAATTTGGTTTTTCTCTTGAGCCAAACCGAATAATGCTTTTGCATACGGTCTAGCAATCGTTGCGAACTCTGCCATAAAATTACAGCTCCTGTTTTAGAGTACTGAGCATTTGTGCGTGTTTTTCAGCATTTACTTCGCTGCGCAAAATGGACTCAGCACCTTTAACTGCCAATGAAGCCACCTGTTCGCGCAATGCTTCACGTGCGCGGTTGGTCTCTTGCTCAACATCAGCTTTAGCCTGTGCTGTAATACGGGCAGCCTCTGCAGAAGCTTGCTCTTTGGCTTCCTCTACAATTTGAGCTGCACGTTTTTCGGCGTTGGCTACCATTTCGGCAACCTGATTACGCCCTTCAGCCAAGAGTTCTGCAACTTTCTTTTCTGCTTGTTCAAAATCGCTTTTACCTCGCTCGGCAGCAGCCAAACCTTCAGCAATTTTGTCAGCACGCTCGTCTAACGCTTTTGCGATTGGCGGCCATACAAATTTCATTGTAAACCATACCAAACCGAAAAAGACGATTAACTGCGCAAATAAGGTTGCATTAATATTCACTTTACTTAACCTTCGTATTAGGGTTAATCAAACAAACGGTGTTTCGTTTGTATCGAAACAATTCTGTTCGGATTAGCCTGCAAACGGGTTAACGAAGGCGAACAGCAGGGCAATAGCCACACCGATCAAGAAAGCCGCATCAATCAAACCAGCAATCAAGAACAGTTTAGTTTGCAATGGGCCGATCAACTCAGGTTGACGAGCAGAAGACTCAAGATATTTAGAACCTACCATTGCGATACCGATAGAAGCACCCAGAGCACCCAGAGCTACGATCAAACCACATGCGATAGCAATTAAACCCATTTTAAAACTCCTTAAATAAAAACAAAGGTTAAAACTACGTTGAAAAAAACTACTTAAATTTAAATAAAAGAACTACTTAAAACTTTAGTGTGCGTCATGCGCTTGACCGATATACACAAAAGCCAAAGCCATGAAAATAAAGGCTTGCAGGGTAATTACCAAAATATGGAAAATAGCCCAAATTAAACCAGCAATAATGTGGAACACGAACATAATCGGATCCATAATGCCAACACTTCCTGAGGCAGCCCAAGCACCGCCCAATAAGGCAATCAGCAAGAACACCAACTCACCCGCATACATGTTACCAAACAACCGCATGCCGTGTGATACTGTTTTGGACAGAAACTCTACAATATTCAAAATAAAGTTTGCAGGTGCAAGCTTGGAACCAAAAGGAGCGCTGAACATTTCGTGCATCCAGCCGCCAAAGCCTTTAATCTTGATATTGTAGAAAATACATACAATCAACACACCCAAGGCCATTGCCAAAGTAGTATTCAAGTCAGCCGTAGGAACAACGCGTAACAAAGCATGATGCTCGCCTGTGGCGGCCTGCCAGGTCAAAGGCAGCAAATCAACCGGCAACAAGTCCATTGCATTCATCAGAAAAATCCAAACAAACAAAGTCAAACCCAAAGGGGCAACAACTTTGCGGGACTGTTCATTGTGAATAATGCTTTTACACATATCATCCACAAATTCAAATAGGATTTCTACCGCAGCCTGGAAGCGTCCCGGCACACCGGCCGTGGCTTTTTTCGCACCTCGCCATAAGAAAAAGCTGCCCAAAATACCCAATACGATTGCGAAGAAAATCGCATCGATATTGATAAATGAGAAATCAGCAATATTTTTCAGGCCTTGGCCTTGGGTTACGTCCTGCAGACTCGTCAAGCTTTGCAAGTGGTGCTTGATGTAGTCGGCAGCAGTCATTGATTCACCTGCCATAATCTTTAACTCTCAAAAATGCTAAAAAAACCAAATGGCTGACGGCAAGCAGCCCTAAAAGGAAAGGGATAAATGCCAGTGTTTCATGAAAGAAATAAAAAATTACCAACATAAACACTAAAGACAGCACTACTTTTAAACCTTCTCCTAGCAAAAACACTTTACCTGCAAGATGAGGGTAAGGTTTGAAAATTTTTAAAAGCAATACCGTAGCCAAAGAAGGAATCAGATAAGCAAATCCTCCCAAAAGGGCTGACTGAAATCCATTATAGCCGGCAAACATTGAGCAAACAGCCGCCGTCATTAACAAGGCAGCAAACTGCAGCCAAACTATCTTTTTCATAGGTTTAACAGGCCAATATAAAGCGCAGCTACTATAATAAATATGTGTTTATACGTCAAGAAAATTGTTAACATTTGTGAATCAATTTCTTGTTAACAATAATCTCTCTAGATTCAATTGACTACATATTACTACACTATTGAAAAAATTAAACAGCAATTATTAGCAGTTCCACTCTATAATTTGCCTATTTTTGATTAAACTTTACCGCTTTATACCAAAAGCAGATATGCCGTCCGCATTCATCTTTTCGGATTTTCAGACGGCTTATTGCAAACCTCTTCAAACATCCGGGTTAATAATCGTATTTAATGCCCAGCTGCTTCAATAAACTTTCCAGCATTTCCGGATTGTCGAAGTGTAGAACAATTTTGCCTTTTTTCTGATTGGTCGTCTGAATTTCTGCATTAACACCTAATTTTTCCGTCAACATATCGTTCAGACGCTGAATGTCGGGATTGCTTTTCTTGGGTACATCTACTTTTTTCGTTTGCTGTGCGGCTTGGCTGCGGCGTTCTACTTCCCGTACAGACCAACCGTTTTTCACCGCTTTTTGCGCCAATTCGAGCTGTTCGACCACCGGGAGCGATAAAAGTGCCCTTGCATGTCCCATTTCCAATTTTTTCTGGAACAGCATATCCTGCACAGGTTCAGGCAAGGAAAGCAAACGAAGGCTGTTGGAAATACTGCTGCGGCTGCGGCCAACCGCTTTGGCTACGGTTTCATGCGTTAAACCGAACTCTTCCACCAAGCGCTTTAAACCTTGTGCTTCTTCGATAGGATTCAGGTTTTCCCTTTGGATATTTTCAATCAAACCGATGGCCAATGCTGCTTCATCATTAATGCTTTTGATGACGGCTGGAACTTCGGTCAAACCGGCTAATCGTGCGGCACGCCAACGTCGTTCACCTGCAATCAGCTCATATTGCGACAAACCGCGCTCGCGCACGATAACCGGTTGAATAATGCCTTGCGCACGAATCGATTCCGCCAATTCTTGTAGCGCATCATCATCCATCTGTACGCGCGGCTGCAAACGTCCCGGACGGATATCGGAGATTGCAATGGTTTTCAAACGGTCACCGCTACCGTCGTCAATATTGTTCGAAATCAGGGAATCTAAGCCGCGGCCTAAGCCGCCTTTGGGTTTTGCCATATTTGCTGTCCTTTTTATCTTTTGAAGTCCGGCCGTTTTGCTTTTTTGATGCGGCCTTATTTTATCGGATATTGTTACACACCGCATTGTTTGGTTTCAGACGGCATAAATACTTTACAATAGGCGTTTTACTCTTATCAGGCTTGTATCTATGAAGTCTAAATTTATTTACGATGCAGTCGTTATCGGTGCGGGCGCGGCCGGTATGATGTGCGCGGCACGAATCGGTCAAAACCGCTTATCGGTTGCACTGCTCGATCATGCGGCGAAAATCGGGGAGAAAATACGGATTTCAGGCGGAGGAAGATGTAATTTTACCAACCGCCATTTAGACGGTCGTGACGGCTCGGCATACTTTGTTTCCCAAAACCCGAGATTTGTCCGCCATGCCCTGTCGCGTTATTCAAGCACGGATTTTATCAAGCTGGTTGAGCAATACGGCATTGCCTATCATGAAAAACATAAAGGTCAAATGTTTTGCTCCGAAAGTGCCAAAGACATTATCGATATGTTGAAAAACGAGTGCGGAAAAGGCAAAGTGGCTTGGCATACCGAATGCAGTATCCATCAGGTTCGGCCGTCTGACGATAAATCCTACCGCTTCACTGTCCACACCGGCCAAGGTACGTTCCATTGCCGTTATTTGGTTGTGGCCACGGGCGGTTTGGCTGCGCCGGCTGTCGGAGCGACACCGTTCGGCTACGAGCTTGCCAAGCAGTTCGGCCACAATATCGTTACACCGGAAGCCGCCTTAGTTCCTCTGCGCTTCGAGCATTGGGTACAACTCGGTTTCGACCGCTTATCAGGCATTGCCTTGCCGGTCTCCGTGGCAACCGGCTCCGGTAAAAACAATATTGTATTTTATGAAGACTTGCTGTTCCGTCATAAAGGCTTGAGCGGCCCGGCAATTCTGCAGATTTCCAGCTACTGGCATGCCGGAAACACCATCACCATCAATCTGTATCCGCATACCGATTTGTCCGCAGCCTTATGTAACGGCAAAACCGGTCAGAAAATACAGTTAAACACCGCTTTAAAACAACTCTGCCCCACCCTGCCCGAGCGTTTGCTGGACTTTTGGCTCTCGCAAGCCGAATTTGCCGATTACGCCAATCAAAAATGGGCGGATATTCCCAATCAGATACTACACAATCTGGGTAACAGCCTGAATGCTTGGGTATTGCTGCCCAGCGGTTCAGACGGCCATAAGAAAGCCGAAGTCACACGCGGCGGCGTCAGCGTTAAGGAAATCGATCCGAAAACCATGCAGAGCAAATTACAGGAAGGCTTATATTTCATCGGGGAAGTGATGGACATTACCGGCTGGTTGGGCGGCTATAATTTCCAATGGGCTTGGTCGTCGGCGGTTTGCGCTGCCGAAGCAGTTTGCGCTTCATAAGTTTCGAAACGAAATAATGAGGCCGTCTGAATTTTCAGACGGCCTCATGCTTAATCATAGTTAAAAAGAATAAGCTTAGCGGCTTTGCAATACCTGCACACCTGCTTTAGCGATGGCCTCATCTTCATCTACCGTACCGCCGCTCACGCCGATACCGCCGATAATCATACCGGTTTTATCGGTCAACAGTTCGCCGCCGGCAAAAATCACCAAGCCGCCGTTGGTTGTTTCAATGCCGTACAAAGGCTGGCCCGGCTGCGAAGCTTTGCCCAACACACGGGTAGACATATTGAAATAACGCGCCGTACGCGCTTTGCGTTCGGCAATGTCGATACTGCCGATAAACGCATCATCCATACGCGCAAACGCTTTCAAATTGCCGCCTGCATCCACCACAGCCACATTAACCGGCACTTTCATCACCCGGGCTTTTTCCACCGCCGCCTGAACCGCTGCTTGAGCTTGGTTCAGCGTCATATCTCCGGGTAGAGTTTTCGTCAGCCCGTCGGCAACGGCAGGCATACCGGTCATCAACGAGAGCAACAATACCGCTGTTTTCATGTAACGCATATTTTTCTCCTCGAAAACGGACAACAGTGTCCTTTTTTGATTTAAGAATTTTTATACAAACAAGTCAAGGATTTATATCAAAAATTCCGCTCAAACCAAACAACAGAAGGCCGTCTGAAAATTTTCAGACGGCCTTGATTTTTATTTTTAACGCAATCTTTATTTAGCTCTGGCCAGCAACTCTACGGCCAAGTCCATATAAGCCAGCGTGCCTTTTGCTTTGGCATCATAAGCCAGAGCCGGCATACCGTGGCTTGGCGCCTCCGCCAGACGCACATTGCGCGGAATGGTCGTTTCAAACAACTGGTCGCCGAAATGCGCCTGAAGCTGCTCGGATACTTCTTGCGACAAACGGCTGCGGCTGTCATACAGCGTGCGGACAATCCCGACAATATCCAAGCCCGGGTTAATGGCCTGACGGATTTTGCGGATGGTTGCCACCAAATCCGAAATGCCTTCCAACGCATAATACTCACACACCATCGGCACAATCACGCCGTTGGCCGCCACCAAACCGTTTAAGGTCAGCAGCGTTAATGTGGGCGGACAATCGATCAAGACGAAATCATAATCGTCGGCCACCTGAACCAGCGCGTTTTTCAAACGCATTTCACGCGCGATTTCCTGCACCAACTCCACTTCCGCACCGGCCAAATCGCGGTTGGCCGCCAATACGTCGTAGCCGCCGTTTTCACTGCGGATAACCGCTTCCTTCACATCGGCATCGCCCAGCAAAACCTGATACACGCCCGAACGGATGCCGTTTTTTTCAATTCCGCTGCCCGTTGTCGCATTGCCTTGGGGATCCAAATCGACAACCAGAACACGTTTGCCGCGCCCGGCCAACGAAGCCGCCAGATTCACCGCCGTCGTGGTTTTGCCCACGCCGCCTTTCTGATTGGCAACCGCAATAATGTTTATCGTCATAAACTTAAGCCGTATAGAAAATAGAATGAATCGGATTGTACCGTTATTCGTTTGAAAATGGTATCGGACCAAACCATAAGGCCGTCTGAATTTTCAGACGGCCTCAAGAGTTAAATTACAAAATAGGGAACATAATTTCTGGGGCGCATAATCACCATATGGCGGTCGGCTTCCAACATCGGTACCGTCAGCTTTTCCACCTTTTCTACTTCGACTTCGGCGGGAACGTGTTCCAATTCTTCATAAGGATACACGCCTTTCATCGCCGCCCAATAACCGCTGTCGTTCAACAAATGCTTGGTCAGGGCAATAAAGTCGGCCAACTCGGCAAAAGCGCGGCTGGTGACTACATCGACTTTTTTATCGTGCATGGCTTCAACGCGGCCGCTGGCTACGGTGACATTGTTCAAGCCCAACTCAATCACTACTTGCTGCAGGAAAGTGGTTTTTTTCGTATTTGAATCCAATAACGTAATCTGCAGGTCGGGACGGCAAATCGCCGTGGGAATACCGGGCATACCGCCGCCGGAGCCGACATCCATCAAGGTTTTCGCATCTTTCACATAAGGCAGCAGGGTCAAGCTGTCTAAAATGTGGTGGCTGATCATGGTTGATTCGTCGCGTAAAGCCGTCAGATTATAAGTGCTGTTCCATTTTTTCAGCAGGGCAACATATTCCAACAACAGCAACTGCTGTGCGGTAGAAAGCTCCAGCCCTAATTTTTGCAGGCCCTCTTGCAATTTTGATTTGTTGTCCATGAATGATTGTCCTTCAAAACCTTCTTAATCGGATGTAATCTTATCTGAAAACCCCCTTTTATAGGATGAATTATTTAACAGGCCGTCTGAAAAAGCGTTCATACATGGCGGATAAAACGGCTTGTACGCCCAATCGGAATCAGGAACAGAATATGTCTTTCGGACACTTGATCATCACACCGCAACCCTGCCCGGTCTTAACCCAAACCAGAGGGGAAACCTTTTCTTTGATTCAATCCCAAAACGGACAACATATTTATTTCCGCTTTTGCGAAGGCACGTCTTACACGGAGCGGTTAAACGAACAAGAAGCCGTGCTAACGGAACAAGGCGCGGATTTTCTGCGGAAAATCGGTTCCCACTGCGGCAACGGCGTGATATTTGCCGATGTCTTGCTGCTCAACCGCGAAAGCGTGGAAGACTTTGCCGCAACCGTTTTAAAACAGCTCGCCGCCGACAACACCGCCGCCATACAGGCAGAACCGGCGCGGACAATCAAGCTGCGTCAGGCTTATCGGCTAAACACCGGCCTTTCACGCCGCAACAGATAACCCATTTACACCACTGAGGCCGTCTGAAAATTTTCAGACGGCCTCATACTTATGTAACCTCAATCAATATCCCAAGCGGAAAATTAGCGGCTGCTAAAAAATACCCATTATCAAAAGTCTGGCCAGAAAAATATAAACAACTGTTATAAAACAATATTTTTTAATAATTGCAGTAATCACTTAACAAAACATGGCTTTTCCCTAGCACAATTAAACAGCAACTTTATTCAATTTAAATCTGGGCTAATTCTGCCATAACTTTACCTTCCTATAATGAGCCCATATCCGTAAAGAAGTAAGAATTATCCACCGTAGGACTAAGATGAGCTTTTGACAAACCGTACAGTTTTGGATGTCAGTTTGTACAAGCAGCTTTCTCTATGTCCATCACTTAGAAGGAGTTCGCGATGAACATGAAAAAAACTGCCCTGGCTTTGATGACTGCATTGGTATGTACAGGTGCTTATGCCGGTTCCAACTATTACCACCCCGACGCATATTGGGTTCCTGCCAAGAAAGTAAAATGGGGCAAAGCCGCTTCTGAAGAAGTAGGCGAAAAAGTATTGAAAAACGCGGCTAAAAAATCGCACGTTCACTACAAATACCTGAACCACTACAATGTTGCCGCCGATGCGAACAACGTGAAAACCATCCACGCCTACAACCAAAAACGCGGCAACTACATGGGCAACTTCGCATTCAGCACCATCAAGAGCGGCGGTTCCGAAGTTTACTACGGCGAATGGAACGGTACCGAGTATGTTAAAGGCAAAAACCGCGCCGTATACTACTCCGGCGACAAACGTGCTGTAAACATGCCGATGGCCGGTAATGCAACTTACAACGTACAAGGTATCAACCACTACAACGGCAACAACGCCATGACCGGCCAACTGCACGCCGACTTCGGCAAACGCACCTTAACCGGCTCTATGCAAAATGCCGCTGTGAAAATGGACGTATACTCAAACATCAACCCATACAAAGCGTCGTTTAAAGGCCACGCAGTTGCCAACGGTCACTTCGGTAAAACCGAAGGCCACTTCTTCGGCGACGGCGCAACCAGCCTGGCCGGTGTAGCCAAGTTCAAAACCAACCGCGCTTTGGATACGGCTTTCGGCGGTACCAAACAATAATCTGACGGAACTTTAATTCGTAAAGAAGGCCTGCTGAATGTAGGCCTTTTTTCTACACCGGCTTACTCATCACCATTTATCAAACACATCATTATTCATTATGCTGAAAAAATCCATGTATCTGTGTCTGACGGTTTCACTGCCTGCCGTTGCGGCAGACGACACGGCCCAACGCCTGTGGCAGACCACCCGTCAGGCAGTCCAAATCCAAGAGCGGAAAAGTGTCGAAGACAACACCCTGAACACCGGCATGGAAAGTCCGCAAGCCCGCCGTCAAGACACCGCACAAGAAGACAACGGCGAAGCCCTGTTTATGGCTGTCAACCGCAGCGACTGGCCGCAAGTCCGCCGCCTGCTCAACCAATACCGCCAACAAGCCCATTACGATCAGGACATTGCCCTATTTGCCGAAGCGGCACTCAACAAATCAGACGGCCGCATGAAAGAAGCGCGGCAAAAATACGAACAACTATTGCAACGCCAACCCGATTTCACACGAGGCCGGCTCGACTTGGCACGCCTGCTGTTCGACGACCACCTGAACCGCGAATCCGCAGCCGAATTTGCCAAAGCCAAGCAAGAACCCCTGCCCGAACCCGTATTAAACAATATTCAAGCTTTTCAGACGGCCATCGACCGACGCCGCAGCTGGCAGGGTTCGGTCAATGTCGGCGGCATTTGGAACAGCAACGTCAACCAAGGCAGCAACGGCATCCACTGCACCCATGAATTCGAAGGCAAATGTATCGGCAACTATTGGACGGCCGACAAACCCGAAACCGCCGCCGGTCTCAAATACGAAACCGCCGTCTCACGCCACTGGCAAGTGAAAGGGCATCACGGGGTCAATGTCCGCGCTTTGGCCTACGGCCGCGTTTACCGCAACCACCAAAAACACAACGAACATACCGCCAACTTAAGCGCAGGCTACCAATTTACCAACGCCCGCCGCACCGTCACCGCCGCACCGTTATGGGAATGGAGTGCAGAAGGCAAACACGCCTCACACCGCGCTTACGGCCTACGTACCGAATGGGACGAAAATCTCGGCAACTGGTCTTGGAACACTGAAGCCGAATGGAAAAAACTCAAATACTTCGATGAAGAATCGGCGCACAACAACGGCACGTCGCTGGCCGTATACAACACCGTTTCCTACAGCCCCCGCGCCGACTGGGCCGTCTTCGGAGGCTTGGATTGGCTGCAACGCAAAACTTCAGACGGCCAAGGCGATTACCGCCAGCCAAGCCTGCGTTTGGGCATAGGCAAACAATTCGAGCAGGGTTTTGACGCTTCCGCACACGCCGTTTTCCAACAGCGCACCTACAAAAGCGAAGACCGCATTCTGGAAAAACGCCGCCGCGACCACGAACAAACCTATATTCTCAACATCGGCGCAGAACGCTGGCGGTTTGCCGGTATGAAACCTACGCTGACCTTCAAACACCGCAGGGTTAACAGCAATATCCAATGGCTGTACCAATACCGGCAAAACGAAGTCGGCGTTTCGCTGATGAAAGTGTTTTAACGTCCGATTGCATAACAATGAGGCCGTCTGAAAATTTCAGACGGCCTTAGGGTATCCCTTTGCCATCACGGCACTTCAAACGTTTGAACGCCCTTTGCAACAACACGGCCGGCTTTACCGTCCACCACCAGCGTCATATCGCCGCCACGGTTCGGCAAGCGGTCGAAATCAATACTGAAAGCCGCAATACGCGAAGTTTCAACCACCAATTTACCGCCTTGCAAAGTTGCCCGTATTTTTCCCGATACCGGCTGCTTTTCGAAGACTTCATATTGATATCCGGGATTAAACCGCCCTTTCAACACCAACTCGCGCCCTTGACGGGCTACCGTCAGCTCGGTTTCATCTCCCGCCTTCTTGCCCGCCAAATACCGATACGGCGCATAGGCATGGTTCATCACCGTATCACCCATTTTCAAGATGATGTCGCCCGGCTGAACGCCCATCTTTGCCGCCGTACCTTTGGCGGTCGTTTCGGCTACTTTCAAGCCGTTTTTATAGGCTGGATCAAATTTCATGCCGAACGAGGCTTTGCCGTTAAACATTTTCAGGCTGTTTTTACCATGCCACGGTTTTGCCGCTTTGTCGGGCGCCAAACGGACGATACGCAGCCAATCCGTACCGGACGGCGCCACACTGCTTTCCCATACCAACGATTCGGTAATATGACGGCTGTTTTGCTCGACAAACTGCCGAAGCTCGGGCAGCACTTGCTCCAAATACGCCATATTGTGGTTGCCCTCCGGCTCTTGAAACGCCAAACGGCTGTGCCGCTGCCGCAGAAAATCCACAACGGGGCGCATCATCGCCGCAGGGTAAAGCATATCGCCTTGAGTGTTGATCATATACAGCGGTTTGTGGTTGATATTTTCAGGATAAACCGGCGATTCGCCCAAATGCGCCGCCACCGGCAACGAACCGTTTAAGGCGATAAATCCGGCAAACCGCTCCGGATGTGTCGCCGCCAAATACAGCGTACCGGATGCGCCGTCTGAAAAACCGCTCATAAACACTTTGTCCGCATCAACGGCAAACTGTTTTTCCACTTCGTTTATCTGTTTGAACACCATATCGGTGCCGACGGAATCAAACCATGCCGCCCCTTTTTGCCCGAAAGGAAACAGCACCAAATACCGTCCGGCATCAGCCAGCTTCAAAAAGCTCGAACGCCGCACTTTGTCCAACGGTTCGGCCGGAATATCGGGCGAAGAAACCGCGCCGTGCAGATACACCAGCAACGGCCGTTTTTCATCCGCCGCCACGCCTGCCGGCGTATAAACGATATAAGGCCTGTCTTTTCCGTCCGACGCCGTCAGCGAAAACCGGTGAAACTGCGCCTCTGCGGCAAACAACGACCCCGACAATACCAATGCAACGGCACACAGCCCTATTTTGGCAGCCTGTTTCAACATCAAATTTCTCCACAAACAGTTACGGATAAACGTCAGGCAGCGGTTATGCAGCCTGACGGCAACTCATCAGAACTTCACATTCAAGCCCACGGAGAAATTGCGCCCCGGCTGGGTATAGCGGTCTACCAAAAGGTTGTTTTTCACCCCTATCACATCGGCAGAACGCCAGTATTTACGGTTGCCGATGTTGTACACGCCGACATTCAGCTCGGCATGTTTCGACGGATGGAAGGAAGCGGTCATGTCCCACACTCCGTAGCCCGGTGCTTTGAAGTGGGTATCGTCGGCAACTCGGGTCTGTTTCTTCGACCAGCGGAAGCGTGTACCGACACTCCATTTTTCTTTACCGTAATCCAAACCCAATACACCGTTGAGCGGATAAGCGCTACCCAAAGGTTTGCCGTCCGATTCGTTTTTGCCCCTCATCCAAGCCATAGAACCGCTTAATTTCCAGGCATCCGTCAATTTCCAATCGGCCGCAATCTCCGCACCGTAGGTTTTGGCCTTGTCTAAGTTGCTGTATAAAACGTCAAACTTATAACCGGGCGAATAATTGGTTTTCATTTCCGTATTGATAAAGTCTTTAAAACGGGCATAAAAACCGGTTAACTGAACATTCAATTTACCGCCGCGATAGCGCAGCCCGACATCAAAATTATCCGATTTTTCCGGTTTTAAATCGGGATTCGGCCGCACCCGGTATGTGCCCCTGTCCATGCCCGCACCTTGGGCATCGACACCCGGCGAACGGAAACCGCGCTTATACGATGCCGATGCCGTCCATGCATCCGCCAGCGGAACACTCAAATATACAGACGGCAATAAGGCATGGGTTTTCATCGGTTTATCGATCAACGATTTGTTTAACACAGACCCCAAATATGCCGCATCGACATCAAATTCGGTTTTTTCACGCTCATAGCGCAAGCCGAAGCCCAAAGTGGTCTTACCCGGCCATACCAAATCGTTTTTCGCATACAGGCTGACTGTTTTGCGCTCGGACGGCGGGAAATAGCGGTTTTCGGTTCGGGGGTTGGTAATCGTACCCGGACCGGTGCCAATCATTTCCTGATCCAGCAAGCGGCTGGTTTCGGTTTGGCGGTATTCCGTTCCCAAAGCAAACTGTTGGGTAATGTTGCCGGTCAGTACGCTGCCTTTCATATCGGCGCGAATGCCTTTGAATTTCTGCAGGTAATCGTTGCGGTAATAAGTCGTCTGCTTGCCCAAACTGTCCGTATCGTTGGCAACGCTCAAATTTTGACGGTATGCGCGTACCGCAGCTTCACCCAACCAAGAATCGGACGGCAGGTAACGGTAAGCTACCGACAAACGGCGGCGTACATAATCATCATCGGTTGTCGAGCTGTCCAAATGCGGGCGCATACGGTCCAAACGGCGGGTATGCGTATCGCGGCTCATGCGCTCGAATGTGGTTTCCAGGCGGTGATGTTCGCCTGATACATTGGCTTTAAACAAAATATTGTTTTGACCGACATCCTGCTTGTTGGAAATGGTACGTCTTGCCCCTGCATCGTCATTTTCGGCATAGTTTTCCGCCTCATGGCTGTTGCGCCGCGTCAAAATCAACATACCGGCAAACGGCCCGTTCATCATCGCGGTTGTCGCCGATACGCCGTGGCTCTTGTATGTGCTTCTGTATCCGTATTTCACGCCCAAATGCCACGGCTTTTCCGGAGAAACCAAATCTTCGGGCGAATAAGTGCTCATATTGACCGAACCGCCCAAAGCACCGTTGCCCTGTTCCACACCGTCTCCGCTCTTACGGATTTCCACTGTTTTGAGCGTATCCATTTCAACCAAATCGCGGTTGACAGAAGGCGTCGGCGCCGAATTCGGCCTCGCCATATCCGCGTGCAGTTCCGGCAAAGGCACGCCGTCGATGGTCATGGCAATGCGGTTGTCGCCCATGCCGCGAATCACATAACCGCGGTGGCCGACCTGCATATTATCCGAGCGCACATCCACACCCGGCGTATATAAAACCGTATCATCAATATTTTGGGCGGCCGTACGTTTCAACTCTTCCGCCCCGATTTTAACCGCCTCCGGCTTGCTCTGGCTTTGTCCCACCACCACAACCGGCTCCAAAACAGACGTACCGGCAGCATGGGCATAACCTGCATACATCAAAGCCAACGCCTTAACTATCGTTAAATGTTTCACCTTCATATTTACACTCCGATAAAATTGATAATAATTATTATTTATATTTTATTTTAAATTAAATATTTTTACAAACCATATTCTAAAAAATAAAAATATTTATCAAATTTGATAAACATGAAGTGAGGCCATCAAAACCCAAGATTTATAATCAACCCGTCACAAACATTTGCAACAATAGATGAGGCCGTCTGAAAATTTTCAGACGGCCTCATCCAACCCAAAACGAAATATCGGTTTGCTAATCCTCTCTTGCTGTTTTAACACTTTTTTGTTTCAAACATTCTTCACGATAAGCACCGCCCCAACGGTGCATCGCTTCAATCACAGGCATCAGGGTCAAACCGAATTCCGTTAACGAATATTCGACTTTCGGCGGCACCTGCGGATAAACCTTGCGGCTGACAATGCCGTCTGCCTCCAACTCTCTTAATTGCAAAGTCAGCATTCTCTGCGTCACACCGTCCAGCAAGCGCTGCAACTCATTAAAACGGCGGGTTTCCCTATCCAAATGATACAGAATCAGCACTTTCCATTTACCGCCGATTACATCCAACGTCGTACGCACCGGGCAGCAAAGCCCGTTTCCTTCTTCCCTATCCATACCCAAACCTTCCATCAAAAACACCGGTTCAACGCCCATTTATTTTCACAATGTATGCGATATAACAGTATAAAAAATGTGCGTACTTGTCAATCTGATTGTACCCACTATAATAACCGGCAACAAGCAACATTTTCCAAGGAGGCAACCATGCGTATTGAAGAATTGAACCGCATCAACGAACTGGCCCGCAAAGCAAAAACCGAAGGATTAACCCATGAAGAATCGGCCGAGCGTACCCGACTCCGCCAAGCATACATCCGCAAAGTATGCGGCCAGCTTACCAATATGCTCTCCACCGTAACCGTGATCGACACGGAAGGCAATGATGTCACACCGGCCAAACTGCGCGCCGCACAAGCCGCCGGAATGCGTGCGGACATCCGATAAAACAACACGGCGCATCAACAAGCCGAAAAAGTCAAAAGAAAGGAAACACCATGCGTCACGTACGCCGAATCTACCGCGCCGACAGCCAACACTGGGTAGGAGACGGTTTTCTCGTACAACCCCTGTTTTCCCACATGGGCGAAAACCGCGGCACCGACCCGTTTTTAATGCTGGACTACGCCGCACCGCACGAATTCAGCCCCAACCGCCGAAGCAGACGCGGAGTCGGCCAACATCCGCACAAAGGATTCGAAACTGTTACCATCGCCTATCACGGCGAAGTGGCACACCGCGATTCGACAGGCGGAGGCGGCGTCATCAAAGAAGGCGACGTACAATGGATGACCGCCGGCGCCGGCATCATCCACGAAGAATTCCACTCCGAAGCCTTCAGCGAACAAGGCGGCCTGTTTGAAATGGTACAACTGTGGGTAAACCTGCCCGCCAAAGACAAAAACACTCCGGCACGTTACCAACATCTCGCCAAGGAAAATATCCCGGTGATACGGCTGCCCGACAACGCCGGCCACCTGCGCCTGATTGCAGGCGAACACAACGGCACCAAAGGCGCAGCCGAAACCTTTACCGAAATGAACGTCTGGGACATAGTGGTCAACAAAGGCAGCGAAGCCATTATCGACATACCGGCCAGCCACAATCTGTGCATGGTCGTATTGCGCGGCCAAGCCGTATTTAACGGCAAAGACCGTGCAGGTGCCGGACAGTTGGTCGGCTTCGAAAACGGCGGCGGCAGCATAACCGTGAAAGCAGACGGGGAAGAAGTCAAAATCCTGCTGCTCTCCGGCGTACCGATTAACGAACCTGTAGTCGGCTACGGCCCGTTTGTCATGAACACCGAAGCGGAAATCCACCAAGCCGTCCGCGATTTCCAAAGCGGACGTTTCGGACACATCGGTTAAACCGTTAAACGTCTTTCAACAGCAAGAGGCCGTCTGAAAATTTTCAGACGGCCTCTTTCATAAGCCATGCTTTATTTTCTCAATTTCAGCTTACTTCGCATCTTTAAATCCGCGTTTCAAATGCACCATCAGCAAGGCGACGGCAGCGGGGGTTACGCCGGAAATGCGCGAGGCTTGGCCTACGGTTTCGGGGCGGTGCTGGTTGAGTTTCTGCTGCACTTCGGCGGATAAGCCTTTGACTTTGCCGTAATCGATTTCAGACGGCAGTTTCAGGGTTTCGATATCGCGGCGGCCTTCGATTTCTTCGTTTTGGCGGTCGATATAGCCTTGGTATTTCACTTGGATTTCTACTTGTTCGACCACGCTTTCGGGCAGGTTTTCAGACGGCCCTGCATCGGGCAGGGTCATCAGGGCGGCGTAGTCGATATTGGGGCGGCGCAAGAGGTCGTGCAGGTTGGCTTCGCGCGACAGTTTTTGGCCGAATACGCGGGTTTGCTCGCTTTCGGGCAGTTTGGCTGGGGTGTACCAAGTGGATTTCAGGCGTTGGATTTCGCGTTCGATCTGCTCGCGTTTTTGCTCGAAAGCCTGCCATTGCGGTTCGGTAACGAGGCCGATTTTGTAGCCGTCTTCGGTAAGGCGCATGTCGGCGTTGTCTTCGCGCAGTTGCAGGCGGTATTCGGCGCGGCTGGTAAACATGCGGTAAGGCTCGTTTACGCCTTTGGTGATTAAGTCGTCTACCAAAACGCCGAGATAGGCTTGTTCGCGGCGCAGCAGCAGCGGGTCGCGTTCGCGCACATACTGTACGGCGTTGGCTCCGGCCAACAGGCCTTGTGCGGCGGCTTCTTCGTAGCCGGTGGTGCCGTTGATTTGTCCGGCGAAAAACAGGCCGGCGATGCTTTTGGTTTCAAGGCTGGCTTTGAGGTTGCACGGGTCGAAATAGTCGTATTCGATGGCGTAGCCGGGGCGCAGGATGTGGGCGTTTTCCAAGCCTTTCATGGAGCGCACGAGGGCGAGTTGGATGTCGAACGGCAGGCTGGTGGAAATGCCGTTGGGGTAGTATTCGTTGGTGGTCAGACCTTCGGGTTCGAGAAAAATCTGATGGCTGTCTTTGTCGGCGAAGCGGTTGATTTTGTCTTCAATCGAGGGGCAGTAGCGCGGGCCGACACCTTCGATCTTGCCGGTAAACATGGGGCTGCGGTCGAAACCGGAGCGGATGATGTCGTGCGTTTGCAGGTTGGTGTGGGTAATCCAGCACGACACTTGGCGCGGGTGCAGTGCGGCATGTCCGCGCACGGAAAACACGGGCACGGGGGTGTCTCCGGGCTGCTCGGTAAGCTGCGAGAAATCGATGGTGCGGCCGTCGATGCGCGGCGGGGTGCCGGTTTTGAGGCGGGCGACAGGCAGCGCCAGTTCTTTCAGACGGCCCGACAAGCCTTGTGCGGCGGGGTCGCCTGCGCGTCCGCCGGCATAATTTTCCAAGCCGATGTGGATTTTGCCGGCAAGGAATGTGCCTGCGGTGAGCACAACGGCACGGCCTTTGAATTCGACGCCCATGGCGGTTTTCACGCCGCTTGCGCGTTCGCCTTCGAGCGTGATGTCTTCAACCGACTGCTGGAAAATTTCCAGATTGGGCTGGTTTTCAAGCATTTCGCGGATGGCGGCTTTATACAGAATGCGGTCGGCCTGTGCGCGGGTGGCGCGTACTGCGGGGCCTTTGCTGGCGTTTAGGCGGCGGAACTGAATACCCGACATATCGGTGGCCAAGGCCATGGCTCCGCCGAGTGCATCGACTTCGCGCACGAGATGGCCTTTGCCGATGCCGCCGATGGAAGGGTTGCACGACATTTGGCCGAGGGTTTCGATATTGTGTGTGAGTAAAAGCGTTTGCGCGCCCATGCGTGCGGCGGCGAGGGCGGCTTCGGTGCCGGCATGGCCGCCGCCGACCACGATGACATCATAGGTTTTGGGGTAAATCATAATTGGACGTAAATATTTTCGATTGAGCGGTTTTTTATGTAAAAACAGTAGGATAGATTATAAAAACCGCAACTTTAAATGGTTGGAAAAATAGGTGGGATTGTACGCTTTTTTGCAGAATCAGTACACTTCAAATCCATACGGAGGCCGTCTGAAAACAAAACGGCATTTTTTCAGACGGCCTCAAGGGTTGCGGCTTGCGCGGCAAACGCCCACAACTGCTTTTTTTGACACGGTTTGAGCTTCTTAACCGACGGTTCCAAAACCGCCGCTTGGGAGCGGCACAAACCGCGGTACAGCAAACGCATTTCCACCGGCTTGTGCATACGGGTAAACTTAGCGCCTTTTCCGGCCGCATGGCTGGCAAAACGCTCGGCCGGGCGGTTGCTGATACCGCAATAAAGCGAACCGTTGCCGCATAAAATCAGATAAACACACCAGCCACCGTCCGTCTGCACTTCGGGAAAAACCGGCAAACCGTATTGTGCCAGCAAGTCGGCAAGGCTCATTTTTCAGACGGCCTCATACCTACATTATGAAAGCAGTTGCGCCACAAAGCGGACAACCGTGGTAACCGAACCGATTACCGCATAAATAAACGGCTGCATAACCGTACCCAACAAGCCTGTTACCAGCAGAAACAGTAAAATCCACATGCCGTAAGGTTCGATTTTATGGAACTGCATCGATGCGCGCGCAGGCAGGAAGCTGTCGACAAAACGCCCGCCGTCCAAAGGCAGAATCGGGATCATGTTCAGCACAAACAACACCGCGTTAATCATCACGCCGTATTTCGACATCTCCGACAAGGGGTATTGAAACGATTCCGGCACATAAGCCGCCAAAGCAAAGCTCAAGCCCCAGCCGAATGCCATCACCAAATTCGACAGCGGCCCGGCAATCGCCACCATCCGCAGCCCCATGCGCATATTGCGGAAATTGCGCGGCACAATCGGCACGGGTTTTGCCCAGCCAAACAAAAACGGCGTAAACATAAACATCAGCAGCGGTACCAGAATCGTTCCGACCGGATCAATATGCGCAACCGGGTTCAGCGTCAACCGCCCCAACTGCTCGGCCGTGCGGTCGCCCCAGTAACGCGCCGCATAGCCGTGCGCCGCCTCATGCACGGTAATCGCCAGCAGCACCGGCAGCAATGCCAATAAAAATACGCCTAAATCAAAGTTTTGAAACATGCTTTTCCTTTTTCAGTGTGTGAGGCCGTCTGAAAATTTCAGACGGCCTGAATATTCATTTCAGGCTTGCTGCCTTGTATCAATAATGCTTGGGAATTGGTGAGCGGACGCAACGGCAAATGTGCATATTTTTCCTTGATGGCTCGCGTGATTTCCGCAAAAGGCGCTTCCCCATCGTGCGGCAACGGGCAAACCTTCAATATGCCCAAGCCGTGCTGCGTATCGTATTCGGCTTGAGCAACTTCGTCCATTTCATGCACATAAGACAAATCCTCCGCCAAAATCATGCTGCCCGCCGATTCGCCGATATAAGGTTTGCCGGCAGCAATCAAATCCGCCAACACCTTATCCGCCTGCTTCGCGCGAAGCTGTGCCAACAGATAAAAAGTGTTGCCGCCGCTGACATAAATGTAGTCGTTATCACGCAATTTGCGCGCAATATTTTCCACATCCAACGCAGCCACATCCACTTCATCTATTTTCACACCCCAAGCCTGCCAAACTTGGCGGGCTTCTTCCACATAAAAATCGACGGTTTCCACATCGGCTGCCGTTGAAATAAAGCTGACTGTTTTTCCCTGCATCGGTTCGTTGAGAAACGGCGGCAGCAGGGAAAAGGTTTGTGCAAAATAAGAGTTTAGAAACAATTTCATCGTCGGCTTTTCTCACTAATAAATTTTCAGACGGCCTCGTTACAAGCCAAACAAAGCCACATCGCCCTTGCCTTCGCGAATCAACTCCACACCGTCGGTCATGTCAATCACCGTGGTTGGCTCGACACCACACCAGCCGCCGTCGATGACCAAATCTACGGAATGCTCCAAACGATCGCGGATTTCGTACGGATCGGTCAGCGGCTCTTCGTCTTCCGGCAGCATCAACGTACAACTCAACAGCGGTTCGCCCAATTCGGCCAGCAAAGCCAAAGCGATTTTATTATCGGGCACGCGCAGGCCGATGGTTTTGCGTTTGGGGTGCAAAGTGCGATTCGGCACTTCTTTTGTAGCCTGCAAAATAAACGTATAGCTGCCCGGCGTGGCGGCTTTCAGCTGGCGGAACTGGCTGTTGTCCACTTTGGCATAAGTACCCAGTTCGCTCAAATCGGCGCACATCAAAGTCAGATGATGCTTCAAATCGATTTGGCGGATGCGCAAAATGCGTTCCATCGCATCTTTATCGCCCAAATGGCAGCCGAGCGCATAGCAGGAATCGGTGGGGTAAGCCACCACACCGCCTTTTCTGATGATTTCCACCGCTTGCTTGATTAGGCGCTCCTGCGGATTATCGGGGTGGATGGCGAAAAACTGTGCCATATTGTGTTCCTTATTATTCGTTGTTGTATCAAATATTTTTTACGGCTTGAATTATATAATGAATAAAGGCCGTCTGAAATTTTCAGACGGCCTTTATCAGCGATCAGCCCGAATATTAACGGCGGGGTTTACAGCCTTTGAAAACAATCTCTTGACCCGGAGAAGTAATCATAATGGCTTTAGAACGGTGGTTTGCACGGTTCATATAGTCGGTGCTCAGTTTGAAGTTGTCTTCATCACCGAAAATGGTTTCTACGTTGTCAGAACGGTTCAGGTTAACCGGCATGTAGCGGGTTTTGCCGTTTACATAAGCCGAAGCGTATACAGGTAGGTTTTGTTTGTTGAAGCCGTAAGTAACTTTAACTTTTTTACCTTGTTGGCAAGAATAGTTTACTGAGCTTTTGCGGACCGCTTGGCCTGCATCTGCGTGTGCAACACCGGCAGTCAATGTCGCTGCGGCAACCACTACCAAAGTAGATAAAATTTTCTTCATGGTTTTCTCTCAATATCCATTTAAAATCGAAATACCCGATAACGATATGCGTAAACTTCTGCGGACACCGTGTCGGTTTGAAACGGATTATACGGTCGTTCCTATTTACGAAAAGACGGGTGAGTGTAATTTCAGGTAAACCGGAAAGGGTGTTCTGCAGAGTAATGTAAAACATACCGCCAAGCGGACTGCCAAGCAGTCTTTCTGTCTGTTTCGCGCAACGAAAAAGGCCGTCTGAAATTTTCAGACGGCCTCTGTCATCAACCATACCTATTCATGGAAACATTATTTGCCTACCGCTTCTTTTACGGCGCGGTAAGCCTGATCAACAGCGTCCTGCAAATACGGCATCCACGCCACATCGCTGCCTGCCATAAAAATATTGCCGACAGCCTGCTGCATGGTTTCGGTGGCCGCTTCCATCGTTTGGTCGCTGTCCCACAAACCTACCTGCTCATAACTGTAACCGTGTGCCCAACGGTTGAACGTGATATCCAGCAGCGTTTCGTCAAAATTCTCGTCTGCCAAGCTGTAAATGCTGCGCATTTGTTCGAACAGCTGCGCTTTCAATGCCACCAAATCCTGTTCCAACAGCTTACGGCGGCCGCTGCGGTATTTGTCGCGTGCGGTTTTGCCTTCGAAATCGGTGGCAATACGGACGGCATGCAGAATAACCGGCTCGGACGGGCTTTGCGCCACGCGGTAGTCGCCGATATTGACGGGATCGTCCAGCTGCATGAAGCAATAGGCCGACTGCGGCGCATAGAGTGAATACACCCCCAGTTTTTTGAATGCTTCCGCATTTCTCATCAGCATTTTGGCATAGACCATCGGCACTTTAACGTTGGTCATGGCTGCGGTTTTCTGCGGTTCGGCCATTTCGGGAATAACCCGCGCCGCCAATGCGCTGTGACCGGCAAAAATACATTGTTTGGCCTGCACCTGAACCAACTGCTTGTCACCGTGTTTCAAATAAGCAACGGCAACACCGGCGTCGTTGTTTTGTGCCAAGAGTGCCGTGCTGTTCAAACGGATACGGACATCGTGTTCAGGCAGATCCAGTTTGGCATAGTCGAATGCGGCGGTAACGATGTCTTCCATCGTGCTGCCTGCTGCGGCCGCCGGAATCAGTTTGCGCACCAACAAACGGGCGATGGAAGCGTTACCGTCGGGGAAATGGTAGATATAAGGTTCTTCCTCGCTCTCCTCGCCTTCGGGCAAACCTAAATTCTGCACGCCCGGATAGCCTTCTTCAAACGCTTCCGCCACGGAAATCGCGCTGATGGGGTGTCCCCAATATTCGGAGCTGATGTCCTTCAGATAATTGAGCGCACCTTCGGGCAGCTGCACTTTGTCTTTCAGAAAATCGTAGTAACTGGTCGAATCGGCATACTCGATACGCGCGCGCTTCTGTTTGTCTTTCAAATAATCTTCCGGCTCGGTATATAAGGCAACCAATGCCGCTTTGTCGGCATCCGCCAACGGAAAACCGGCAATAATCCCGGCTGCACCGTCTTCTCCTGCTTCAGGCAAACCGGCCACTACCGCCGCCTTTCCGAATACTTCTTCATTGAAAAACGAGCCTTCTTGCAGCTTCCAGGTATTCTCATACAAATCCTGATCGAAATACTGCTCGAATTTGGTGTAATCCACGCCCAATTCTTTCAACAGGGCATGGGCATCTTCGGAAAACGAAGTTTTCGGCGAATCCAGCGATTCACTGCCGCCGTAAGTGATATAGGTTTTACCGTTGTATTGAAATTCGTTGCGCTTGGCATGACCGCCGAAATCGTCGTGATTGTCCAAAATCAAGACTTTGGCCTGCGGACGGGCTTTGCGGTAAAGATAAGCAGCCGTCAAACCGCTGATGCCTGCACCGATCACAACCAAATCATAATTTTCCGAAGCCTTATCCGGAAAAGTAAGCTTCTCGCCTTTCAACGCCAATCTGTGTGCGGCGGACTGGCTGCCGTCATGGTCGCCGCGCAAGCCGGTTAAGGCGGGCGGGTAATAAACGGCCGCAGCTTCAGCCGGGCTGACTAATTTATATAAATCGCTGCAACCGGCCAACACCAGCGAGCCGGTCAACGCGGCCGAACCTTGCAGGAAACGGCGGCGGGTCAAAGGATATTTCATAAGAAGTGTTCCCTCGTTGTGTTTGTTTATTAAAGTGATAAAAAGGCCGTCTGAAATTTTCAGGCGGCCTGGAATGAATGCCAAACCGGCTTGCATATATCGGGCAGTTCGGGGCAAGCGCCCAACGTACCGCCGCTGTAATCGTTCGGACGGTGGAAATCGCTGCCCAAACTGGCCGACAAACCGTAGCGTTCGGCCAACAAGGCATAGTTCAGGCGGTCGTTTTTATCGCAGTTGCCGCTGTGCACTTCGATGGCCTGCCCGCCCAAGGCTTTGAATTCTTCAAACAGATTGCGCTTGGCGGTAGCGGAAAAGCCGTAGCGCATGGGGTGAGCAATCACCGCCACGCCTCCTGCGCCGCAAATGGCGGAAACGGCTTGCTCTAAAGTTGCCCATTCGTGTTTGACGGACGCAGGTTTGCCGTCGCCCAAATATTTGGCAAATGCCTGCTGTTTGTTGCGGACGTGCCCTTGGTTGATTAAAAACTCGGCAATGTGGGTGCGGCTGACCATTTCCTGATTGACGGCCAACGCCAATGCGCCTTCATAAGCACCGGAAATTCCTTTTTTTTCTAGCTTGGCGGCAATCTCTGCCAAGCGTTTCAGACGGCCTTTGCGTACCTCGACCAACAAATTTTGCAGTGCTTCGTTTTGTTCGTCAAAATCCAAGCCGACGATATGCACGGTCCGGTGCCGCCAAGTAACGGAAATTTCCACGCCGCTTACCAAGCGCATACCCAAGCTTCCGGCTTCGGCACGCGCTTCGGCCAATCCGCCGGTATGGTCGTGATCGGTCAAAGCCAACATGGTACAGCCGTTGGCGTGCGCCAGCCTGACAACTTCTGCCGGGCTTAACCGGCCGTCTGAAACGGTAGAGTGGCAATGTAAATCAATCATCGGTATTTTTCCAGACGGCCTCAGGCCTGTTCCTGCCCGCCGTTTTCCGCTGCCTGCTGCTCGCGCCAACGCTTTTGCTGTTCATCGTATTTGGCTTTGTCGTTCCAATAAATCGTCTGGATACAGGCATCGCCGCAGTCGCTGCCGCAGCACTCCCACAATTCAGGTTTGACCGGCTCGGGCAGCAAGTCTTCTTCTTTAAGCTTCGGGGTCGTATCCATCTACCACCTCCAACACCACACCGTCAAACTCGACCACTTCGCCGCCGCGTATTTTTGCTGTTTTTCGGGTTTCGGTTTCACCGTTACGCAACACCAGCCCTTCTGCAATAAACGCTTTGGCCTGCCCGCCGCTTTCAGCCAGCCCGGCCAGCTTCAGCAAATCGCAAAGCGCTATGTATTCATGGTCTTCCAAATATACGGTGGCGTTCATATTCCAACTCTGGGTTTACTGTAAATCGGCTTATTTTACGCGAGTTTTTCAAAAAATTCCGCCTGTCGGACGGAAAACTGTTTGACAGCAAGCGCCTATTTACATAATATTAAACATATATAATATTTATATTATATGAAAACATAGCGTAAACAGTCCGTTTTAAGGAGTAAACAAAATGAAAAACGTAGGCGGCATTGATAAAGCCCTCCGCATTATTGTAGGCGCAGTATTGATGATTCTGGCAGCAACCGGCGTAATCGGCTGGTGGGGTTGGCTCGGCATTATTCCGTTGATCACCGGCCTGACTTCTTTCTGTATGCTGTACAAGCTGTTCGGCATCAACACTGCTTGCTCTTCCTGCAAAAAATAATACAGCCGACACATTGATTTTTGCTGCCGGGCGGCGTACCGCCCGGTGCACATTAGGATAAAACATGGCCGATATCACTACCCTTTCCGCACGGGAAATCCAAACCAAACTGCAAAACGGTGCCGTTCTGATCGACATCCGTTCACCCGACGAATACCGCCGCGAACATATCGAAGGGGCGGTTTGTCTGTCTCCCGCCCAACTGCCTTCGTCAACCGATGCAAAAATCCAACAGGCGTCCTGCTTGGTGTTTCACTGCAAATCAGGCATGCGTACCCAACACGCCGCCGCGCAACTGGCGCAATACTGCGCCGAAAACGGTAAAGAAGGCTTCATCATGCAAAAAGGCTTGGACGGCTGGAAAACGGCAGGTTTCCAAACCCGCATCAACAAGTCCCAACCCTTGGAAATGATGCGTCAGGTACAGATTGCCGCCGGTTTGCTGATTTTAACCGGAGCGGTTTTGGGCTGGTTGGTATCGCCGCTGTTTTATCTGCTTTGCGCCTTTGTCGGCTGCGGTTTACTGCTGGCGGGCGTAACCGGTTTCTGCGGCATGGCAAGACTGCTTGCCCTGATGCCTTGGAACAAACCGGCATAAATATAACCAAGAGGCCGTCTGAATTTTCAGACGGCCTCTTCTCTTAAGAAACAGACAACCGGCTCGGCCTCGTGTATGATTAGCGCCCGTTTATTCATAAACGCAACAATAAAAATGTCGTATAAATATCAATGCGGCAACAAAATTTTAATTTACCACACAAACCTTTAATACCCATGATGGAAGATTCCAAACCGTACCAACCCTACTCCGACGCCAGCGCGTTCCTGAAACTGCTGGCCAATCCGAACCGTTTGGCCGTATTGTGCAGCCTGAACGAAAAACGCCGCAACGTTACCGAATTGGCGGAAATCACCGGCCTGCCGCAAGCCGCCATGTCCAGCCAACTGGCACTGCTGCGCGAAGCCGGCTTAGTCGCCTGCGAACCCAACCACAGAGAACGCCTTTACTATATCGCCGATCCTCGGGTCATCGAAACCATCCGGCTGCTGCACACTTTTTTCTGCGCACCGGCAACCGATAACGCCTAAACGCCCAAGCAGCCATTCATACCAAGGCCGTCTGAAAAAAAGCCATCAATTTCAGACGGCCTTCCCTATCGCAAAACCCTGCTACAATACGTTTCTTCCCGAAACATTAACGCTTCAGCCATGACCAATCCGACCTACATCCCGCTTCGCCTGCATACCGAATATTCGATTTCAGACGGCACCGTCCGCATCAAGCAAGCCATCAAGCAAGCCCAAGCCTACGGCCTGCCCGCGCTGGGCGTGAGCGACCTGATGAATACTTTCGGCTTGGTGAAATTCTACAAAGCCTGCCGCGGCGCGGGCATCAAGCCGGTGGCGGCGGCGGACGTGTGGATTGAAAACCCCGCCGCGCCCGACAAACCTTTCCGCGCCATGCTGATCGTGAAAAACGACAGCGGCTACCTGCGCCTGAGCGAGCTGCTTACCGCCGCCTATGTGGGCAAAGACCGCAACGTCGATCATGCCGAGCTGCGGCAGACGTGGCTGGCAGAAGGCGACAACAGCGGCCTTATCTGCTTATCGGGCGCGCACTACGGCGAAGTGGGCGCAAACCTGATGAACGGCCATGCCGACGCAGCCAAAGCGGCGGCGCAGAAATACGCGGCGTGGTTTCCCAATGCGTTTTACCTCGAACTGCAACGCCTACCCGAACGCCCGCAATGGGAGGCTTCGGTATCCGGCAGCTTAGAAATCGCTGCGGAATTGGATTTACCCGTAGTCGCCACCCATCCGACCCAGTTTCTCAACCAAGAAGACTTCAGCGCCCACGAAGCACGGGTGTGCATTGCCGGCGGCTGGGTGCTGGCCGACAAAAAACGCCCGCACGAATTCACGCCGAGCCAATATTTCGCCTCGTCAGAGCAGATGGTGGAGCGGTTCGCCGACCTGCCCGAAGCGCTGCAAAACACGGTGGAAATCGCCAAACGCTGCAATCTCACGCTCACGCTGGGCAAAAACTTTTTGCCGCTGTTCCCCACGCCCGACGGCATGTCGCTCGACGATTATCTGACCCAACTTTCCAACGAGGGTCTGCAAGAGCGCATGGTGCAGCTTTACCCCGACGAAGCGGAACGCGCCGAAAAAATGCCCGAATATCAGGCGCGCTTGGATTTTGAATTGGGCATCATCATCCAAATGGGCTTTCCGGGCTACTTCCTCATCGTACAAGACTTCATCAACTGGGCGAAAAACAACGGCTGCCCGGTGGGGCCGGGGCGCGGTTCGGGCGCAGGCTCGCTGGTGGCCTACGCGCTGAAAATCACCGACCTCGACCCGTTGAAATACGCACTGCTGTTCGAGCGGTTCTTAAACCCCGAACGCGTTTCCATGCCCGACTTCGATATTGACTTCTGCCAAAGCAACCGCGGCCGCGTGATTGAATATGTGCGCGAAAAATACGGTGCCGATGCCGTGAGCCAAATCGTTACCTTCGGCACCATGTCGTCCAAAGCCGTTATCCGCGACGTGGGCCGTGTGTTGGAATTGCCGTTCGGCCTGTGCGACCGCTTGTCGAAACTGATTCCGCTCGAAGCCAACCGCCCCGTGAGCCTTGAAAAAGCGATGGAAATGGAGCCGGAAATCCGCCAGCTGATCGAAGAAGAAGGCGCGGAAGAGTTGATGACGCTGGCGCAAAAGCTGGAAGACCTCACGCGCGGCTTGGGCATGCACGCAGGCGGCGTGTTGATTGCGCCGGGCAAAATTTCCGACTTCAGCCCCGTGTATCAGGCCGACGAATCGGCCTCGCCCGTGTCGATGTACGACAAAGGCGACGTGGAAGACGTGGGCTTGGTGAAATTCGACTTCTTGGGCTTGCGCAACCTCACCATTATCGAAATGGCACAGGAAAACATTAAAAACACCGTCGGCGAAGAAATCGACGTAAACACCATTCCGCTCGACGACCAAGCCGCCTACAAAATTTTCCGCGATGCCAACACCACCGCCGTCTTCCAGTTTGAATCGACCGGCATGAAAAAAATGCTGAAAACGGCGCACACCACCAAATTTGAAGAGTTGATCGCCTTCGTATCGCTCTACCGCCCCGGCCCGATGGACAACATTCCCGATTTCGTCGCCCGCATGAAGGGGCAGGCGTTTGAATACATCCACCCGCTGCTGGAGCCGGTGTTGGAGCCGACTTACGGCATCATGGTTTACCAAGAGCAGGTGATGCAGGCGGCGCAGGTGATCGGCGGCTACTCGCTCGGCGGTGCAGACTTGCTGCGCCGCGCCATGGGTAAGAAAAAACCCGAAGAAATGGTGAAACACCGCGAAATCTTCGCCAAAGGTGCGGAAGAAAAAAACATTTCCCGCAAAAAAGCCGACGAAATTTTCGACTACATGGAAAAATTCGCCGGCTACGGCTTCAACAAATCGCACGCCGCCGCCTACGCGCTGATTTCCTACCAAACCGCATGGCTGAAAGCGCATTATCCCGCCGAATTCATGGCCGCCACCATGTCGAGCGAGTTGGATAATGCAGACCAGCTCAAGCATTTTTACGATGATTCCCGAGCCAATGGCGTTACCTTTCTGCCTCCGGACATCAACCTATCCGATTATCTGTTTACCCCGAATAACCAAAAACAAATCCGTTACGCGCTCGGTGCCATTAAAGGCACGGGCGAGGCTGCCGTTGAAGCCATTATTGCCGCACGAAACAGCGGCGGAGCATTTACCGATCTTTTGGATTTTTGCGAACGCGTCGACAAAGCCCATCTAAACAAACGGACAATCGAAGCCCTCATCCGCGCCGGCGCATTCGACAACCTCAACCCCAACCGCGCCATGCTGATCGCCAATATCGACTTAGCCATCAGCAACGCCGAACAAAAAGCCGCCAACGCCAATCAGGGCGGGCTGTTCGACTTCGTAGAAGATGCCATCGACCCCGTGCAGATGGAAGCGGCCCCTGCGTGGAGCGAATCAGAAAAACTCGCCGAAGAAAAACAAGTGCTCGGCTTCTACCTTTCCGGCCATCCTTTCAGCCCCTATGCCAAAGAAGCAAAACAAATTGCCCCTATTCATTTAGGCCGTCTGAAACCGCAAGACAACATCCGCATCGCCGGATTCGCCACCGACATACGCAGCATTATGGGCAAACGCGGCAAGATCGTATTCCTGACTCTGGAAGACCAACACGGCCAGGCCGAAATCATGGTCAGCGGCAACGTCTTAGAAGAAAGCGCCGGCTGCCTAAAAACCGACCAAGCACTGATTGTAGAATGCAAAATCAGCCGCGACGACTACAACGGCGGCGACGCCCTGCGCATTATGGCCAATCAAGTCATGACCCTGCAAACCGCCCGCGAACGCTATGCCCGCAGCCTGCATCTTTACTTAACGCCCCAAAACAACATCACCGAATTGGCGGAATTATTACAGCCCTACCGCAGCAGCTCTCCCGGTAACGGCATTCCGATAAAAATCACCTATACCAATCCGGCCGCCACCGGAGATTTACAAGCCTCATCAAAATGGCTCATCAAACCCGACAAAACGCTTTTTACTCAATTGGAAAACATATTGGGCGAACGCGGCCTTAAAGTAGCGTTTTAAGCAAATGCCTTTAAGCAACACAACCATCTTAATAAAACAATAGACCCAAGGAAAAAGGCCGTCTGAAATTCAGACGGCCTTTTTCCTAAATCAACCCCAACTATACTTCTCAATTCTTACCAGCTACCATAAAAACAGCATCCAGAGACACTACCCGCACCTTCGCTTTGCAGGCATTCCAAATAAAGCAAAAACTTCCAACCATCTACCGATTCGTAATCAGCCCGCTGAAAAGATTAAAAAAGCAAAGTTTGAAAAACAGCGGGCAAAAAAAATAGCCGCTTGAAGCGGTATTTTTGGTGGCCAGAGGCGGGATCGAACCGCCGACACACGGATTTTCAATCCGTTGCTCTACCAACTGAGCTATCTGGCCGAAAACGCTATTAAACCAAAATCAGAGAAACATTGCAAGTGATATTTCCAAAATAATCCGAACATAAAAATTAACACATTAATTTTAATTGAAATTTAATTATTACTTCCAATAACGGCCTGTCTGCTAATTTGGAGTATTTCCGACATTATCTTAATTTCCATTCCGTCTATGTTATGAATCGGATTTCACAGTAGCACGTCAATAGCCAAAAATATTCACCTGCTTATTTGATTGAACAATTAAAACGCTCGGATTAAACACCGTCACACAGCATGAGGCCGTCTGAAAAAGCCATCAATTTCAGACGGCATGCCAGGGTTCCCAATAAATAAACAGTTATGCACCCAAGCTACTTTCCTGCCCATGATGGTACTAACGGCGTTAAAACAAAACACCCTGCCGCTTTTCCAACAGCAGGGTGCCTCACGCAAACAAACCGGCGGATTACGCGCCCAAGAACCAGAATTTTGCCGCCCACAACACGGCAACGATCCAAACCATAGGCGGTACGTCTTTTGCACGGTTGCACAGTAATTTAATTACGGCATAGCTGATAAAGCCCATCGCGATACCGTCAGCAATCGAGTAAGAGAAAGGCATGAAAACAATAGTCAGGAAAGCCGGAGCGGCCTCAGTCAAATCATTCCAATCGATTTCCACCGCGCTGCGCATCATCTGCACGCCCACATACAGCAAAGCCGGAGCCGTTGCAAAAGCAGGCACGCTTTGAGCCAATGGCGAGAACCACAAGCAGGCCAACATTAACACACCCACCGTCACCGCAGTCAAACCGGTACGGCCGCCTGCAGACACACCGGCCGCACTTTCAACATAAGGCGTAATCGAAGAAGTTCCCAACGTCGCACCGGCCACAATCGCAGTCGAATCGGCAAACAGAGCACGTTTCAAGCGGGGTAATTTACCGTCCTGCAACAAACCTGCACGGTGCGATACGCCGACCAGCGTACCGGTACTGTCGAACAAATCCACCAGAAAGAAAACGAAAATCACACTGATCATGCTGGCAGTAAACAAGCCGTTAAAGTCCATCTGCATAAAGGTCGGCGCCACACTCGGCACACTGCCGACCACGCCTTTAAACTCGGCCAAACCCATAGCAATCGCGATAACGGTAATTGCCAAAATACTCAAAATAATGGCACCACGAACACGGTAATAATCCAACATCACAATCATCACGAAGCCCAGCATGGCCAACAAAGCAGCCGGGTTGTGCACATCGCCCATACTCACCAAAGTAGCCGGATTGGCAACGATAACTCCCGCTCCTTTCAAAGCAATCAACGCCAAAAACAAGCCGACACCGGCAGCAATCGACATTTTCAAAGACATCGGCAACGCATTGACAATCGCCTCGCGCACTTTGAAAAAGCTAAACAGGATAAAAATCAAACCGGACATAAATACGGCGCCCAATGCAATCTGCCAAGGCACGCCCATGCCTTTAACAACAGCATAAGTGAAATAAGCATTCAAGCCCATGCCGGGAGCCAAAGCAATCGGATAATTGGCAAACAGCCCCATAATAAAGCAGCCGATGGCCGCAGAAATACAGGTGGCCACGAATACCGCACCGATATCCATGCCTGTTTCAGACAAAATCAGCGGGTTGACAATGACGATATAGCACATTGTCAGGAAGGTAGTCAGACCGGCCAGCAGCTCGGTACGGACACTGGTGCCATGCTCACTCAATTTGAATAAGCGTTCGAACAAATTCGGATTAGACGGGTTGCTCATAATCGATTTTCAAATACAAAAGATAAAAAAGGATACCGATTATAACGAATTTTAACATTCCCCATACCGGCATTGCGCCGATTCCTAAGCAAATATCGGCTAAAACCCGACGCATCCGATAAAAACAGCAAACAAGTGTTGTATTTTTATTTCAAAACCACCGGACGTATTCGACCATTTAATTCAGCCATTTATAAATAAATTTACATACACATCTGTATTTTTACATGCAAAGGCCGTTTGAAAATTGCCCCTATCCACATAACTCATTAAAATAAAAAAATTTTCAAGAACCGCCTATTCGGTATGACAACTCCATTTATCGAAATGAAAGATGTGGCATTCGCCTACGGCGACCGCCCGATACTGAAAAACATCAGCTTTCACATCCAACAAGGCCACTTTGCCGCCATCATGGGTGGCTCCGGCAGCGGCAAGACCACCTTAATGCGTCTGATAACCGGACAAATCCACCCGCAGCAAGGCCAAGTGCTGATTGAAGGCCGTGACTTGGCCAAGTTCGGCGCAGACGAACTTTACGAGCACCGCCGCCGTATGGGCGTACTGTTCCAACACGGCGCACTGTTTACCGACTTGTCGGTTTACGACAATATCGCTTTTCCCATGCGAGAATTGACCAAGCTGCCGGAAGAAATCATCCGCGATTTTGTCATCTTGAAACTAAATGCCGTCGGCTTGCGCGGCGTAGAAAAACTGATGCCGTCTGAACTATCAGGCGGCATGGCCAGACGCGTGGCTTTGGCCAGAACCATTGCGCTAGACCCCGAGTTGATGCTGTTTGACGAACCGTTTACCGGCCTGGATCCGATTTCATTAGGCGTCATCGCACATTTAATCAGCCGCATTAACAAGGCGTTGCGCTCTACCAGCGTGATGGTTTCGCACGACATCGAGCAATCGCTGGCAGTTGTCGACCAAATAATTTTTCTGGCACACGGTGAAATCGTGTTCAGCGGCAGCCCGGAAGAAATGCGCCGACAAGATTCGCCATGGGTCAAACAGTTTATCGGTGGTTTGGCAGACGGGCCGGTTGCCTATCGCTATCCGGCACAAACCAGCCTGCAACAGGATTTGTTGAGGTAAAAAACGGCACACGCACAAATCACTCAAGCGGAATATGCAGTCATTGATGCTTTTCAGGTCGGCAAACCATCAAACTATAAAGTTGTCCAACCTATCGACGCAGCAAAACAAACAGTTAAACGGCCGTCTAAACTGCAACATCAACATATAGAGGCCGTATGAAAATTGAAAGACTTTTAAAAACCATATGAACTTCATTCAAAACATCGGGCGTAACACGCTCAGTTTTATTCAGGCACTCGGCAGCGTGTTTCTGTTTTTCATACAGATACTCGCCAAGTCGGGAACCGCACTGACACGGTTCCGCCTAAGCATCCGCCAAGTTTATTTCGCCGGCGTACTGTCGGTTTTGATTATTGCCGTCTCCGGCCTTTTTGTCGGCATGGTACTCGGCCTGCAGGGCTACACCCAATTGGCCAAGTTTAAATCTGCCGACGTATTGGGCTATATGGTTGCCGCTTCACTGTTGCGCGAACTGGGGCCGGTATTGGCCGCCATCTTGTTTGCCAGCAGCGCAGGAGGAGCCATGACCAGCGAAATCGGTTTGATGAAAACCACCGAACAACTCGAAGCAATGAATGTGATGGCGGTCAATCCCGTTGCACGCGTTGTTGTTCCGCGATTTTGGGCAGGCGTGATTTCCATGCCTTTACTGGCTTCTATTTTTAACGTGGCCGGTATTTTCGGTGCCTATTTGATCGGCGTGAAATATTTAGGCTTGGACGGCGGTATTTTCTGGTCGCAAATGCAAAGCAATATTTCTTTTCAATACGATGTTATGAACGGCTTAATCAAGTCGGCGGTATTCGGTGTAGCCGTTACCCTGATTGCTGTTCACCAAGGTTTTCACAGCGTGCCCACATCCGAAGGCATCTTGAGGGCCAGCACCAGAACCGTCGTTTCTTCCGCCCTGACCGTATTGGCGATTGATTTTATTTTAACTGCTTTAATGTTTACCGAGTAATAACGATGAAAAAGAGTGTTTTGGAATTTTGGGTAGGTTTGTTTGTCTTACTGGGTGTGGTTGCAATCGGTTTTTTATCGTTCCGAGTTGCAGGCGGCAACCTGGTCGGTGGCAGTTCGGGCAAAGCCTACACCGTTTATGCAAACTTCACCGACATCGGCGGATTAAAAGTCAATGCACCGGTTAAAGCTGCCGGCGTATTGGTCGGCCGCGTGGGCAGCATCCAGCTGGATCCGCAAAGTTACGAAGCCAAAGTCAGCTTGAATTTGGACAGCAAATACCAATTTAGCAGCGATGTTTCCGCCCAAATCCTGACTTCGGGCTTATTGGGCGAACAATATATCGGGCTTCTGCAAGGCGGCGACGAAGCCAATCTTGCCGCAGGCGACACCATTTCCCTCACCAACTCCGCCATGGTTCTGGAAAATCTGATCGGCAAATTTATGACCAATTTTACCGAAAAAAATGCCGACACCAGCCCATCAGCAACCGAATAACACAACACATATCTCTATTCGAACAGGAAACAAACAATGAAAAAAACCGCTTTTATCACTGCATTAAGCATCGGTGTATTGAGTATCGGCCTGGCTGCGGCAGCGCCGTCCGATGCCGTTAACCAAATCCGCGAAAACTCAGTACAGGTACTGGGTATTTTGAAAAACGCCAACGGCAGCAACGACAACGCAGTCCGCCGCAAAGCCGAAAACTATGCATTGCCGTACTTCGACTTTGAGCGCATGACCGCATTGGCCATCGGCAATCCGTGGAGAAAAGCCACCGCCGAACAAAAGCAGGCTTTGACCAAAGAATTCCAAACCCTGCTGATCCGTACTTATTCCGGCACAATGTTGAAATTCAAAAATGCCAAAGTCGTGATCAAAGACCAGCCTGTGGTAAAAAACAACGGTAAAGAAGTCGTTGTATCCGTAGAAATCACCAACCCGGGCAGCAAACCCGTCAACATGGCCTTTACGACCTACCAAGACGGCAGCCGTTACCGCGTCTACAATGTTGCCGTAGAAGGCGGAAGCCTGGTCACCGTTTACCGCAACCAATTCAACCAAACCATCAGCCAAAAAGGCATTAACGGTTTGGTAGACGAATTGAAAGCAAAAAACGGCAGCAAATAAACCATGAACAGTGAAATCCGGGACGGCATTCTCTATATTCAAGGCGAGGTAACGGTCAAAACCGTCACCACGCCTGCCTATACGCAATTCGAACAGCAATGCCGTCTGAAAAATATCAATATGATCGACGGTTCCGGGGTAACGCGTGCGGACTCAACCTGTATCTCACTCTTGCTGACGGCCTTGCGCCTGAAATCCGACATGCGCTTTCGCAATATACCCGAATCCGTAGCCGCACTGGCCGATCTCTACGAAATCAAAGACTGGGTAAAACAATGAAAGCAACCAAAGCCTGCCTGACCGCCTTGATAATGGCCGCCGCATCTTCCGCTTGGGCCAACGGCACCACGCCCGACCCCTACGAGCCATATAACCGTGTTATGTTCAATATCAACGACACGGCCGACCGCTATGTTTTAGAACCTGTTGCCCGCGGATACCGTGCCGTCACACCGCGTCCGGTACGTACCGGAGTAAGCAACTTCTTCAACAACCTGCGCGATGTAGTGAGCATGGGCAGCAACCTGCTTCGCCTTGACATCAAGCGTGCCAGTGAAGACTTGGTTCGTGTCGGCATCAACACCACTTTCGGCTTGGGCGGTCTGATCGACATTGCCGGAGCAGGCGGCGTACCCGACAATAAAAGCACGCTGGGCGACACATTCGCCTCTTGGGGCTGGAAAAACAGCAACTACTTCGTCTATCCTCTGGCCGGCCCGTCAACCGTACGCGACAGCGTAGGCAGAACCATCATTTCGGCCTACCCCGTTCAAAACACCTTCTTGGAAACACCGGCAAGCCGTGTCGGTACAACCGTATTGGGTGCGGTCGATACGCGCGAAAAGCTGCTGGATTTAACTTCCGGCCTGAATGATGCCGCTCTCGACAAATATACCTACACACGCGATTTGTTTATGCAGGTACGCGCCAGACAACTCGGCATCCCGCCCCAAGAAGAAACCGAAGAAATCAATATCGATGATTTAGTCGGTGATACGGCAAGCGAAGCAACAAGCCCGACACCAGCCGCAAAACCTGAAACAGAATTGCAGACTTCAATCACTGAAGCCGCTTTACCGTCTGAAGAATATACGGCTTTTCCGTCCGAAAACACTTCCGAATCGTTAAACACTTCAGAAACTTTACAGTAAACAGGCAGCCTTAACCCGAGAGGCCGTCTGAAAATTTTCAGACGGCCTCAAAGCTTGCCGAATATACTGTTTACGGCAATCGGTAGCTTTTCCGATTTCATTGCGCTATCATTTATTTCACTTGTATGCAGGAGTAAAACCATGTTTGAAGTCAACCGCAGCGTATTTTTACTGGTTCCCCTCGATCCGTTTTGGAACTGGTTGCAATCACTTCCCGGCATCGACCTGGACAATCTGACTCTGGAAGACCTGCAGGCTGATGCCAATGCTTATCTGGTTAAACCCTGCGATGACGCAGACGAAGTGTGGGATGAAATCGAAGCGCGCTTTGCCGAAATTTTCGCCGCCGAATTATCCGACTGGTGTGAAGACGAAAGCTACTGGCCGGATCTGCACCCCGATATCTTCAACGAATGGTTCGACATCCAGCTCTCGACCATCGTAACCGACTTAGAACAGGCATCGCTGGAACGCGAAACTTTCCAACCGTTCGATTTAAACTGATCCGACCGTATGACCGTCATCACCGTACGCAGCTACCACCTTGACGGCTACGGCCACGTCAACAACGCGCGCTACCTTGAATTTCTCGAGGAAGCGCGTTGGGCGTTTTTCGGGCAACACGATTTATTGCCCAAGCTCGGCAATATTCTGCTGGTGGTCAGCCGCATCGATATCCGCTATCTTCGCGCAGCAACGGAACATCAGGTTTTACACATCCGCACCCAAATCCCAAACATGGCGGAAAAAGCCATCTTGCTCCGGCAAACCATCACCCGCGGCGATACCGGCAAAACCGTTGCCGAAGCGGATGTCACACTCAAACCGGTCAACCCGCAAACAGGCCGCACAACCGCCCTCCCCGACGAATTAATCCGCACATTAAACCTACTTGGCGAATCTCTATGAAAAAAATCCTTCTTCCCGTAATCGGCCTGCTGACCGCAGCTTTACTGGCCTTTATCCTTTGGCCGAAAGCCCAATCCGCTCCCGCTTTCGCCTTACCCGATCTTCACGGCAAAACCGTCAGCAATGCAGACCTGAAAGGCAAAGTTACCCTAATTAATTTCTGGTATCCCTCCTGCCCCGGCTGCGTAAGCGAAATGCCCAAGCTGATACAAACCGCCAAAGACTATCAAGGCAAAGATTTTCAGATTTTAGCTATTTCCCTGCCTTACGACCCCTTGGAAAGCGTCATCAATTACACCGAAGAACGCCAATTGCCTTTTACCGTCATGTATGACGGTAAAAACGAAACGGGGAACGCTTTCGGTGTCAAAGTGGCACCTACCTCCTTTTTCATCAACAAACAGGGAGAGTTGTTGAAAACCTTTGTCGGCGAACCGGATTTCAACGCACTCTATCAAGATATCAATGCCGAACTGGCAAAATAAGCATTTACCATCATGAAAGGCCGCCTGAAAATTCAGACGGCCTCAATGCAATTTAAATAGAATTAAATTTCAAATAAATTAAAAATTAGAAATTTAAATCCCAATAAAAAATATATTGATAAATTTACGCAATAAAATGCTTAAATAAAATCATCAAGCCTTGTCTTCACCCTTTAAAAGCGTTAAGCTGTCAAACATCCAAATAACATGAAACAAAGCATAAAACCATGACCCAACATAAAATTGACGACGTAAGAATCAAAGAAATCAACGAATTACTCCCGCCCATCGCCCACCTGTACGAATTACCGATTACCGATACCGCTTCCGAGCTGGTTCACCGTACCCGTCAGGAAATCGCCCGACTGGTACACGGTCAAGACAACCGCCTGCTGGTCATTATCGGCCCCTGTTCCATCCACGACCCCAAAGCTGCCATCGAATACGCACAACGCCTGCTGCCCCTGCGCAAAAAATATGAAAAAGAGCTGCTGATTGTCATGCGTGTTTACTTTGAAAAACCGCGTACCACAGTCGGCTGGAAAGGTCTGATCAACGATCCGCACCTCGACGGCACCTTCGACATCAATTTCGGCCTGCGTCAGGCGCGCAAACTGCTGTTGGAACTCAACAATATGGGCATGCCGGCTTCAACCGAGTTTCTCGACATGATCACACCTCAATACTATGCCGATCTGATTTCATGGGGCGCAATCGGTGCGCGCACGACCGAGAGCCAAGTTCACCGCGAGCTGGCCTCCGGCCTGTCTTGCCCCGTCGGGTTCAAAAACGGCACCGACGGCAACCTGAAAATCGCTATTGACGCCATCGGTGCGGCTTCCCATCCGCACCACTTCTTATCGGTAACCAAAGCCGGACATTCCGCCATCGTCCGCACCGGCGGCAACCCGGACTGCCATGTTATCCTGCGCGGCGGTAAAGAACCGAATTACAGCAGCGAACACGTCCAAGCCGCTTCGGCCGAACTGGTTAAAGCAGGCGTAACGCCCAAGCTGATGGTCGATTTCAGCCATGCAAACAGCCGCAAAGACTACAAACGCCAAATGGAAGTGGCCGAAGATGTGGCACAGCAAATCCGCAACGGTGAAAACAACATCATGGGCGTAATGGTTGAAAGCCACTTGGTCGAAGGCCGTCAAGACAAGCCCGAAGTGTACGGCCAAAGCATTACCGACGCCTGCATCGGTTGGGGCTCTACCGAAACCCTGCTGGATCTTTTGGCTGAAGCCAACCGCAACCGCATATAACATTTGCGGAATATGCAGAGGCCGTCTGAAATTTCAGACGGCCTCCCGTATTTTCCAGCCCGCATTTCTGTTTTACCAATCAAATATCTTTTTACTGCCACATTCTATAAGTAAGGCCGCCCGAACCATGCTGGACATCCTCTTCCGCCACCCCGATTTTGCCGCCGTACACAAACCGGCCGGTATTTCCGTACATCAAGAAGGAGAAGCCGAAAACTTCTGCCGAGCCGTTGCCCGCCAACTCGGCGTAAAGCGGGTGTGGATGCTGCACCGTCTCGACAAACCCACCAGCGGCGTTTTATTGTTTGCCCTCAATGCCCAAGCCGCTTCCGCACTCGCCCGAATGTTTGCCGAACGCACCGTACGCAAAACCTATCTGGCCCTCAGCGACCACAAACCCCACAAAAAACAAGGCTGGATTAAAGGCGACATGGAAAAATCACGGCGGGGCGCATGGAAACTCTGCCGCACCATGTCCAACCCTGCCATTACCCGGTTTTACAGCACTTCCATTGCCCCCAACCTGCGCCTGTTCGTTTTACAGCCTCATACCGGCAAAACCCACCAATTGCGCGTTGCCATGAAAAGTCTCGGCAGCCCCATACTCGGCGACACGCTTTACAGTGGCAATCCCGCCGACCGGCTATTTCTCCATGCCTGGCAACTGGTATTTACATATCATGAAACCGAATACTGCATTACCGCCGAGCCTGACAACAATTGGCCGTCTGAAATTTCAGACGGCCTCCGCAGCATTTTGGCAGAAACACATTGATTAACAAAGCAGCGGAAATGCATTTCCTTTTTCAGTCGAAAACAAACCCGCATAACGCATCACACATTCAAAATCTTAACAACAACGTCCGCCCCCTTGCCATTGACATCTGCCCCACGCACCATCACAATCAAAATATACAGAATAACCCTACTCTCTCATGAAACAGACACTTACCGCTTTATCCCTTCTCTGTACCGCTTTACTCAGCCACCAAGCTGCGGCTGCCGAAACCTACATTTGCGAATCAGACGGACGCGCCGTCTTCAGCCCGACCAAAATCAACAAAAACTGCCACATATCCTACATGAGCGGCAGCAACACCGAAGACCGGCTGGAAACCATATTCGATATTTCCGCATCCGACATCGCCGCACATAAAAAACCCGATTGGATGACTCAAGACGATGACATCAAAATCCTACCGACAACGCGCGATACCAGCGTAACCAATACCGCATTGGCCGCCTCTCCCCGCATGAATATCAGACTGCGCAACCAACCTTTACCGAAAACACGCATCAGCAAACCGGTATCCGCCCCTGTCATTGCTCCGCCGCCCGCCAAACCTCAGTTAACCCGCAAACAGATTCTGCAAAGCGAAATCCGCAACGAGCAAGCCGCATTGGTACGCGCCCAAGCCCAGCTCAATGTCGCCCGTAAAAAAGGCAACAAGGCCACCATCATCCAACTCGAACAAGCCATTAAAGACAGACAGGCCAATATCCGCGCCATCCAAAGCGAAATGAGCCGTTAAGCCCGAATTTTCAGACGGCCTCACAGTAAAGCAAACCGTCTTTTCCACACCCGGCAAGGCGCAGCACAACCCAAACGTACTGCGCCATATTTTTGCCTGAAAATCCACTAAATACCGTTATAATAAGCGCATTGCCAACCCTCAACTCGGGATTCAATCATGACCTATAAAACCGATGCAGAAATTGCCCAATCTTCCACCATGCGCCCGATTGGCGAAATCGCCGCCAAACTCGGCCTAACCGAAAAACAATTCGAGCCTTACGGCCACTATAAAGCCAAAATCAACCCGGCCGACGCATTCGCACTGCCGAAGAAACAAGGCCGTCTGATTTTAGTAACCGCCATCAACCCAACCCCGGCCGGCGAAGGCAAAACCACCGTTACCATCGGCTTGGCCGATGCATTGCGCTACATCGGCAAAGACTCCGTGATTGCCTTACGCGAACCCTCACTCGGCCCCGTATTCGGCGTCAAAGGCGGTGCGGCAGGCGGCGGTTATTCGCAAGTTTTGCCGATGGAAGACATCAACCTGCACTTCACCGGCGACTTTCATGCCATCGGCGCTGCCAACAACTTATTGGCAGCCATGTTGGACAACCATATTTATCAAGGCAACGCCCTAAATATCGATCCCAAACGCGTATTATGGCGCCGTGTTGTCGATATGAACGACCGCCAACTGCGCAACATCATCGACGGCATGGGCAAACCCACCGACGGCGTGATGCGCCCCGACGGCTTCGATATTACCGTTGCATCCGAAGTAATGGCCGTATTCTGCTTGGCCAAAGACTTAATCGACCTGAAAGAACGCCTGGGCAATATTTTGGTTGCCTATTCCAAAGACGGCAGCCCGGTTTACGCCCGCGACCTGAAAGCCAATGGTGCTATGGCGGCTCTATTGAAAGACGCCATCAAACCCAATTTGGTACAAACCATCGCCGGCACGCCCGCATTGGTACACGGCGGACCGTTTGCCAACATCGCCCACGGCTGTAATTCCGTTACCGCCACCCGTTTGGCACGCCATTTAGGCGATTATGCCGTTACCGAAGCCGGATTCGGCGCAGACTTAGGTGCGGAAAAATTCTGCGACATCAAATGCCGTCTGGCCGAAATGAAACCAGATGCCGCCGTCGTGGTCGCTACCGTACGGGCTTTAAAATACAACGGCGGCGTAGAGCGCACCAATCTGGGCGAAGAAAATCTAGAAGCATTGAAAAAAGGTCTGCCCAACTTGCTCAAACACATCAGCAACCTGAAAAACGTATTCGGTCTGCCTGTTGTGGTTGCACTAAACCGCTTCGTTTCCGATACCGATGCCGAACTGTCTCTGATTCAGACGGCCTGTGCCGAACACGGCGTAGAAGTATCACTGGCCGAAGTTTGGGGCAAAGGCGGTGCCGGCGGCGCGGATTTAGCACACAAAGTAGTCAACGCCATTGAAAACCAACCCAACAATTTCCAATTTGCTTACGAAACCGATCAAAGCATTCCCGAAAAAATCCGTGCCATTGCCCAAAAAATCTACGGTGCAGAAGATGTCGATTTCAGCTCTGAAGCTTTGGCCGAAATTGCCTCCCTTGAAAAACTGGGCTTAGACAAACTGCCAATCTGTATGGCGAAAACCCAATATTCATTGAGCGACGATGCCAAACTGTTAGGCTGTCCGCAAGGCTTCCGCATTACCGTACGTGGCATTACCGTATCCGCCGGCGCAGGCTTTATCGTGGCACTGTGCGGAAACATGATGAAAATGCCCGGCCTACCGAAAGTACCGGCAGCAGAGAAAATCGATGTCGATGCCAACGGTGTCATCCGCGGATTATTCTAAGTATTTCTGGTTTTTAATATTTCTTTTACAAACAAGGCCGTCTGAAATTTCAGACGGCCTCTAATCCCAACACATTACCCCTATCTCCAAACACAATAAAAATAACTTCCTTGTTCTAACTAACCCGCCAACCCAACCCGATTCCCCCATACCGATCACCCACCCGCCGTTAACCAGCACCCATATCCGCCAACACCCCCACTATCTTTACCCACCAACGGCAAACGGCAAACCGATATTAATAGATAGACACACTCAAATCTTTTTATAGACGGCCTAACCCTTTTCAGACGGCCCAACCCCATACAAACAAAGCCGCCCCTAAGGACGGCTTCTCCGACAGATACGTACCAACCCGGTACGCCCCCGGACAGACTGCGCGGACCCTCCGTCCGCTTAAGGTTTTTTGCTTCCGTCTTTCTTCGCCAGCGGCTTCGCCTCCTTCTTCTTCACCTCCGCCACCGTCGCCTCATCCTTCAGACGGCCGTACACGCCTTCGCCTATCCCCTTCACCTTCTTCAAGTCCTCCACCGCTTTGAACGGACCGTTCGCACTGCGGTAGGCCACAATCGCCTCCGCCTTCGCCGGACCGATACCCGGCAGCGCCTTCAATTCCTCCGCCGTTGCGGTGTTGATGTTCACCGCCGCCAAGGACAGCGCCGACAGCAGCACTCCGGCCAAACCCAACAGATATCGTTTCATCGTCTTCCCCTTTCTTAAATCCGGTTGGCATCACGGTGCGCTTCCGGCATCGGTATGCAGAAACCGCACCTCAAGCCGTCTATCATAAAGAGATTCCGGTTCGGATTCAACCGTTTTATTCATTTCGGAAACTGTTACTCTAATTATCCAACACCGGACGGGGCTTCCGCCACGTTTTCACCACCTCACGGCCGTTTGCAGCACCCGCCCGCACGATAAGGACGGCACAGCACAGAAGAGAAGGTATGCAAATGAAGAAACCCCTGACGGCAAATGCAGTCAGGGGTTCGGAATGGGTGTCTGGCAGTGACCTACTTTCACATGGGTATCCACACTATCATCGGCGCTGAGTCGTTTCACGGTCCTGTTCGGGATGGGAAGGCGTGGGACCAACTCGCTATGGCCGCCAGACGTAAACTGTACAAATCGGTAAGCCGTCCGAATTACTTGAATTCAGAACCAACAATCAATATTCGGTAATGTTTGTATCGTATCCTGTCAGGATACAGTAAGCTTTCATCTGAAGTTCTTCAAATGATAGAGTCAAGCCTCACGAGCAATTAGTATCGGTTAGCTGCACGCATTACTGCGCTTCCACACCCGACCTATCAACGTCCTGGTCTCGAACGACTCTTTAGTGCGGTTAAACCGCAAGGGAAGTCTCATCTTCAGGCGAGTTTCGCGCTTAGATGCTTTCAGCGCTTATCTCTTCCGAACTTAGCTACCCGGCGATGCGACTGGCGTCACAACCGGTACACCAGAGGTTCGTCCACTCCGGTCCTCTCGTACTAGGAGCAGCCCCCGTCAAACTTCCAACGCCCACTGCAGATAGGGACCAAACTGTCTCACGACGTTTTAAACCCAGCTCACGTACCACTTTAAATGGCGAACAGCCATACCCTTGGGACCGACTACAGCCCCAGGATGTGATGAGCCGACATCGAGGTGCCAAACTCCGCCGTCGATATGAACTCTTGGGCGGAATCAGCCTGTTATCCCCGGAGTACCTTTTATCCGTTGAGCGATGGCCCTTCCATACAGAACCACCGGATCACTATGTCCTGCTTTCGCACCTGCTCGACTTGTCGGTCTCGCAGTTAAGCTACCTTTTGCCATTGCACTATCAGTCCGATTTCCGACCGGACCTAGGTAACCTTCGAACTCCTCCGTTACTCTTTGGGAGGAGACCGCCCCAGTCAAACTGCCTACCATGCACGGTCCCCGATCCGGATGACGGACCTGGGTTAGAACCTCAAAGACACCAGGGTGGTATTTCAAGGACGGCTCCACAGAAACTGGCGTCTCTGCTTCTAAGCCTCCCACCTATCCTACACAAGTGACTTCAAAGTCCAATGCAAAGCTACAGTAAAGGTTCACGGGGTCTTTCCGTCTAGCAGCGGGGAGATTGCATCTTCACAACCATTTCAACTTCGCTGAGTCTCGGGAGGAGACAGTGTGGCCATCGTTACGCCATTCGTGCGGGTCGGAACTTACCCGACAAGGAATTTCGCTACCTTAGGACCGTTATAGTTACGGCCGCCGTTTACTGGGGCTTCGATCCGATGCTTGCACATCTTCAATTAACCTTCCAGCACCGGGCAGGCGTCACACCCTATACGTCCACTTTCGTGTTAGCAGAGTGCTGTGTTTTTAATAAACAGTCGCAGCCACCGATTCTCTGCGACCCTCCAATGCTTACAGAGCAAGTCTTTCACATCGAAGGGCATACCTTCTCCCGAAGTTACGGTATCAATTTGCCGAGTTCCTTCTCCCGAGTTCTCTCAAGCGCCTTAGAATTCTCATCCTGCCCACCTGTGTCGGTTTGCGGTACGGTTCTGATTTAGCTGAAGCTTAGTGGCTTTTCCTGGAAGCGTGGTATCGGTTACTTCATGTCCGTAGACACTCGTCATCACTTCTCGGTGTTAAGAAGACCCGGATTTGCCTAAGTCTTCCACCTACCGGCTTAAACAAGCTATTCCAACAGCTTGCTAACCTAACCTTCTCCGTCCCCACATCGCACTAAATCAAAGTACGGGAATATTAACCCGTTTCCCATCGACTACGCATTTCTGCCTCGCCTTAGGGGCCGACTCACCCTACGCCGATGAACGTTGCGTAGGAAACCTTGGGCTTTCGGCGAGCGGGCTTTTCACCCGCTTTATCGCTACTCATGTCAACATTCGCACTTCTGATACCTCCAGCAACCTTCTCAAGTCACCTTCATCGGCCTACAGAACGCTCCCCTACCATGCACTAGGTGCATCCGCAGCTTCGGTTATAGATTTGAGCCCCGTTACATCTTCCGCGCAGGACGACTCGACCAGTGAGCTATTACGCTTTCTTTAAATGATGGCTGCTTCTAAGCCAACATCCTGGCTGTCTGGGCCTTCCCACTTCGTTTACCACTTAATCTATCATTTGGGACCTTAGCTGGCGGTCTGGGTTGTTTCCCTCTCGACAACGGACGTTAGCACCCGCTGTCTGTCTCCCATGATTGCACTTTCCGGTATTCTTAGTTTGCCATGGGTTGGTAAGTCGCAATGACCCCCTAGCCATAACAGTGCTTTACCCCCGGAAGTGATACATGAGGCACTACCTAAATAGTTTTCGGGGAGAACCAGCTATCTCCGAGTTTGTTTAGCCTTTCACCCCTATCCACAGCTCATCCCCGCATTTTGCAACATGCGTGGGTTCGGACCTCCAGTACCTGTTACGGCACCTTCATCCTGGCCATGGATAGATCACTCGGTTTCGGGTCTACACCCAGCAACTCAGCGCCCTATTAAGACTCGGTTTCCCTACGCCTCCCCTATCCGGTTAAGCTCGCTACTGAATGTAAGTCGTTGACCCATTATACAAAAGGTACGCAGTCACCCAATTAATAGGCTCCCACTGTTTGTATGCATCAGGTTTCAGGTTCTATTTCACTCCCCTCCCGGGGTTCTTTTCGCCTTTCCCTCACGGTACTGGTTCACTATCGGTCGATGATGAGTATTTAGCCTTGGAGGATGGTCCCCCCATCTTCGGACAGGATTCCACGTGTCCCGCCCTACTTTTCGTATACTTAGTACCACCAATTTGCTTTCGAATACGGGGCTGTCACCCACTATGGCCAAGCTTCCCAGCTTGTTCTTCTAGCATATCGGTTATTATATACAGGCTCCTCCGCGTTCGCTCGCCACTACTTACGGAATCTCGGTTGATTTCTTTTCCTCCGGGTACTTAGATGGTTCAGTTCTCCGGGTTCGCTTCGCTTATCCTATGTATTCAGATAAGGATACCGTACAGAATACGGTGGGTTTCCCCATTCGGACATCACCGGATCATAGCTTTATTGCCAGCTCCCCGATGCTTTTCGCAGGCTTACACGTCCTTCGTCGCCTATCATCGCCAAGGCATCCACCTGATGCACTTATTCACTTGACTCTATCATTTCAAGAACCTCTCTGACTTCGTTGTTTCGGCGTTGACTACCTACGCAACTTGAAGTCTCTACTTTGACAAAGCTTACTGCTTGTTGTGTACCGAACTGTGCCTTTTGTATTTCACAGTCCGGTCGATACAATCATCACCCAAATACTGTTCGTTTACTCCCTACTATTTAAAGTAGTAAGTAATCTGTTGCATCAGCTTACTTACAGGGTAAACCAACATTTTCTTTGTTTGTTGATTTCGGCTTTCCAATTTGTTAAAGATCGTATGCTTAGAAGATTTTTTTCTTCACTTCGCAAATCAAAACGAGCTAGCTATTATAGCACTTGACTTGTTAAAGTCAATAAACTTGTTAAGTATACTTTACTTAATATACTTAACCAGCCAACTTGTTTTGATTTGGGAAGTGGTGGAGGCAAACGGGATCGAACCGATGACCCCCTGCTTGCAAAGCAGGTGCTCTACCAACTGAGCTATGCCCCCATTGTAGATGGCTCAACCTAACCTGTCGTTTGGTGGGTCTGGGAGGACTTGAACCTCCGACCCCACGCTTATCAAGCGTGTGCTCTAACCAGCTGAGCTACAAACCCAAGGCCTTTGTTTTCTTCCTTGCTTCTTTAAATACAGTTTACCGATAAGTGTGAGTACAACCAAACCTCTTTTTCTCTAGAAAGGAGGTGATCCAGCCGCAGGTTCCCCTACGGCTACCTTGTTACGACTTCACCCCAGTCATGAAGCATACCGTGGTAAGCGGGCTCCTTGCGGTTACCCTACCTACTTCTGGTATCCCCCACTCCCATGGTGTGACGGGCGGTGTGTACAAGACCCGGGAACGTATTCACCGCAGTATGCTGACCTGCGATTACTAGCGATTCCGACTTCATGCACTCGAGTTGCAGAGTGCAATCCGGACTACGATCGGTTTTGTGAGATTGGCTCCACCTCGCGGCTTGGCTACCCTCTGTACCGACCATTGTATGACGTGTGAAGCCCTGGTCATAAGGGCCATGAGGACTTGACGTCATCCCCACCTTCCTCCGGTTTGTCACCGGCAGTCTCATTAGAGTGCCCAACTTAATGATGGCAACTAATGACAAGGGTTGCGCTCGTTGCGGGACTTAACCCAACATCTCACGACACGAGCTGACGACAGCCATGCAGCACCTGTGTTACGGCTCCCGAAGGCACTCCTCCGTCTCCGGAGGATTCCGTACATGTCAAGACCAGGTAAGGTTCTTCGCGTTGCATCGAATTAATCCACATCATCCACCGCTTGTGCGGGTCCCCGTCAATTCCTTTGAGTTTTAATCTTGCGACCGTACTCCCCAGGCGGTCAATTTCACGCGTTAGCTACGCTACTAAGCAATCAAGTTGCCCAACAGCTAATTGACATCGTTTAGGGCGTGGACTACCAGGGTATCTAATCCTGTTTGCTACCCACGCTTTCGAGCATGAACGTCAGTATTATCCCAGGGGGCTGCCTTCGCCATCGGTATTCCTCCACATCTCTACGCATTTCACTGCTACACGTGGAATTCTACCCCCCTCTGACATACTCTAGTCACCCAGTTCAGAACGCAGTTCCCAGGTTGAGCCCGGGGATTTCACATCCTGCTTAAGTAACCGTCTGCGCTCGCTTTACGCCCAGTAATTCCGATTAACGCTCGCACCCTACGTATTACCGCGGCTGCTGGCACGTAGTTAGCCGGTGCTTATTCTTCAGGTACCGTCATCAGTCATGGATATTAGCCACAACCTTTTCTTCCCTGACAAAAGTCCTTTACAACCCGAAGGCCTTCTTCAGACACGCGGCATGGCTGGATCAGGCTTGCGCCCATTGTCCAAAATTCCCCACTGCTGCCTCCCGTAGGAGTCTGGGCCGTGTCTCAGTCCCAGTGTGGCGGATCATCCTCTCAGACCCGCTACTGATCGTCGCCTTGGTAGGCCTTTACCCCACCAACTAGCTAATCAGATATTGGCCGCTCGAATAACGCAAGGCCCGAAGGTCCCCTGCTTTCCTCCTCAGAGCGTATGCGGTATTAGCTTACCTTTCGGCAAGTTATCCCCCATTACTCGGTACGTTCCAATATATTACTCACCCGTTCGCCACTCGCCACCCAAGAAGCAAGCTTCTCTGTGCTGCCGTCCGACTTGCATGTGTAAAGCATGCCGCCAGCGTTCAATCTGAGCCAGGATCAAACTCTTATGTTCAATCTCTAACTTTTTAACTTCTGGTCTGCTTCAAAGAAACCGACAAAAATTTTATCTTGTCTGTTTTTGTCGCAGTGTGAGGCTCAATTGCACTCACACTTATCGGTAATCTGTTTGTTAAAGAGCGGAGCAGAATTATACACCACCAAAACATCTTGTCAATACCCGGCCTCAAAAAACTTAAAACCAATCATCAACTGTGGTATAATCTTCTGTTCTTTTTGCTTCACCGCGTCAGCAGCGAAGAACCGAACTATACGCCAACAAAAAACAATCGTCAACCAAAAAAACTAACAAAAATACTAAAAATCAGACAAACCCCTATTTATTATCGGTTTTTATTTTTAACAAACAGAAAAACTTCATCAAAACAGAAGTAGGAAACTTGTATCGCTAACAATAGCAATCTGTGTTCCATACGGACAATTCTATAATTCTTGCCGTACGCAGAGACTCCAAGCTTTGCCTGACACTTCTAATTTACACAATCAGTCTATCTATGCCTTGTGACTTGACTGCGGTGTTATTTCATCAAATTTTTCAATGCCAATCGAACACCTTCTCCTACTTCAGTGCCCGCCGGAATGTCTTTTACAGCACCTTTTGCTTCGCGCTCACTATAACCCAAAGCCAAAAGCGTACTGATAATATCGTCAGTTTCATCGTTCGGTACTGCCTGGGCAAATAAACCGGCATCTAGGTTTGCCGTAATCAATTTACCTCTCAGCTCCAATACCATGCGTTCAGCGGTTTTTTTACCGATTCCCGGTACAGCCGACAATCTTTTTAAATCTTCTTGAGCTACAGCTTGTGCCAGTTCTTCCGAGTTCATTGCGGATAAAATACCCAACGCTGTTTTTGCTCCGATACCGCTGACTTTAATCAGTTGCCGAAATGTGGCTCTTTCAGTTGAAGTTGCAAACCCAAACAATAAATGTGCATCTTCGCGCACAATCAGTTGCGTATAAACCTGTACGGATTCATTGAGGGCAGGTAAGGTATAAAATGTCTGCATGGAAACATCGACTTCATAGCCTACTCCGTTAACATCTATAACGATTTGAGGAGGTATTTTTTCAATCAGTTTGCCGGATAATCTGCTAATCATTTGTATTCCATTGCTGGGTATTGTTGTGTTGAGTAAAGTGCTTATTATACTTAGGGCAAAGAGAGATTGAAATTCAGACGGCCTGCGTATTCACAGGCCGTCTGAAAATATTCACGATGCTTTGATTAAATTGCCGTCTGAACTTGGTTTTTCATTGCATCTGCTTGGGTTTGTTTGTTAAACGGTCCCATGCGTACTACATATTGATTCTTCTGTTTAACCATAATTACTTTGTGGTTACTGTCGGCAGATTTCAAATGGTTTTGGGTTTTGCCGAGATAGCTTTTGGCTTCTTTTTCGCTGGCGAAACTTTTCAGGCTGACGTAAATATTGCGTGAGCCGTTTTTAGCCACATTTTCTTGTATTCCTTTTTGCAAATGTTCTTTAGCACCCGGAATAATTTGCTCTACGCGTACATTTGCCGTGCCTTGGCTGAGAAAGCCGAGTTTGTGTGCAGCAGCTTTGGAAACGTCGATAATGCGGTTGCCGTGGAAGGGGCCACGGTCGTTAATGCGCACGATAACGGTTTTTCCGTTAGATAAATTGGTTACTTTAGCGTAACTGGGGATGGGAAGGGTTTTGTGTGCGGCGGTCATCATGTTCATGTCGAACCGCTCGCCGTTAGAGGTTTTACGGCCATGGAATTGGCTGCCATACCAAGATGCTCTGCCCGTTTGATTAAAGCTGGCTACTTTTTGAATAGGGTAATAGCGTTTACCTGCCACTTTATAGCTGAGATTGGCGCTTTTATGCAGTTTTTCCGCCTTTACTGCAGCGTTGGGAACCAATGCCGCATCGGCTTTAGTTTTGCCTACGGCTGTTCGGATACCGTCGGAGCCGGCAGATGCTGGGTTGAGGAAAAACGTACCGAGTGCCAATGCGGCAAACGTACCTGTGAAGAAAGTATTTTTGGCTTTAGTCAAAACGGGTTCCAATTCTTGAGTTAATAACGCAGTGTTCCGGTTGTTATTATTATGATATGGAACAAACATCCCGAGAACGAATGCAAGGTTTCATCCAGCTGCTGTCAAAATCGGGACGTTTTTTTTCAGACGGCCTTTTAAATAAAGCGGTTTATTACCGGCAATATATTTTAAAGTCCGCCTTGAAAATCGTTTTGCCGCCATGCTTCAAACAGCATTACGGCCACTGTATTCGACAGATTCATGCTGCGGCTTTCCGGCAGCATAGGCAGCCGCAATTTTTGTTCTTGCGGCAGACTGTCGAGTATTTCTGCGGGTAATCCGCGTGTTTCCGGACCGAATAAAAACACATCGCCTTTTTGAAAGGCTGCTTGATCCGGACGGGCTTTCCCTTTGGTTGTTAAGGCAAAGATTCGCCTGCCGGACAACGCCTTCAGGCAATCTTCAAAATTCTCGTGTACCGTCAGTTTTGCAAACTCGTGATAATCCAGTCCGGCTCTTTTCATTTTGGTCGAATCCAGCGGGAAACCGAGAGGTTTGACCAAGTGCAAATCGGCACCGGTATTGGCGCAAAGGCGGATGATATTACCGGTATTCGGCGGGATTTCAGGTTGGTATAAAACGACAGTAAACATATCAAATCAATTATTTAAGGTTCACACTATGCCGTAAAACGGCAGTATCAGTCAAAAAGTTTTTTCTATTTTTTCCATTGCGGTCGCGCCAACGTCCAACAGAAAATCTGTTCCGCGCCCGACTTTTTCAGCGTTTGCGCCAATTCGGTTAATGTTGCGCCGGTGGTCACAACATCGTCAATTAACAATATCTTACGTCTTTCGACAACTTTATTTGCAACTTGAAAGGCTTTCACGATATTACGCTGCCGTTCGCTGCTTTTCAGCGTACTTTGCGGCGGCCTGTGCAGACGGGTAACCGTATTATGCGGTAAAACCGGAAGCCGGTAATGTCTGCCCAACAGCCTTGCCAGTTCATCGCATTGGTTGAATCCTCTGAACAAACGCCTCTCCTTGCTCAAGGGCATGGCTAAAATGCAGTCTATCAGGCCGTCTGAAAGCCAATCGGGCGGATGGCTCTTCATCAGCGCGGCCAAAGGCGGCAACATACTTAAATCGGCTTTATGCTTGAACGCCTGAATCATGTTGCTTAACGGGGGCTCATAATACACGCTTGCCCATAAGCGCTCAAACGGCGGAGGACGGTTTTGGCATTGGCCGCATACCGCTCCGCCCGTGCTGTGTCCCGCACAACGCGGACAGCTGTTGCCGCTATCGGTGTATAAGTCCGACAGATCCTCTGCGCAAAACCGGCAGAGGCCGTCTGAATGATCCGAATCATGGCATAATACACATCGTTTTGCGGACAACAGTTTCCGCCACCAAGAGAGAATGTTCATGCAGCAATCCGCGAAAAAAGTTTATCTGATACACGGCTGGGCGGCTAATCGTCATGTATTTGACGACTTGGTTCTGCGCCTGCCCGACAACTGGGATATAGAGACTTTAAACCTGCCCGGCCACGGTGACGCTCCGTTTGACGGACTGTTTGACGTTACGGCCACAGCCGACCTGCTGGCAGGGCAAATCAGCGAACCTGCCTACATTTTGGGCTGGTCGCTGGGCGGGTTGGTTGCGCTGCACATCGCCGCGCGGCATCCGGCCAAAACCAAAGCACTGTGCCTGACTGCCAGCTTTGCCAAATTCCAAGCCGCACCGGATTATCCCGAAGGATTGAACAATCCTGCTTTGGCCAAAATGATCGAGCTGTTCCGGCAAGACTATCATAAATATATGAAACAGTTTCTACAGTTGCAATTTCTTTATGCAAAAGAACAGCAGTCGATATTGGAAAAAGTGCTGCCCGACATTGTCCGGCACGGTACGCCTTCGGCCTTGCAGGCCGCTTTAGATGCGTTAGCCGAAGCAGATGCACGCGGATTTCTGCCCGAAATACAGATACCCGTACAGCTGATTTTCGGCAACAAAGACAGCATCACGCCGCTTCGCATGGGCGAATACCTGCACCGCCATCTGCCGGCGAGCGAGCTGCACGTTATCGACAAAGCCGCACATGCACCGTTCCTGACACAGGCCGATACCTTTGCCGAGCTGCTGACACGCTTTGTAGAATCCCATTAATCCGTTATTTTTCAGACGGCCTGACTGCCGGAAAAGGCCGTCTGAAAAAATGACCTAGCCCACATAAGCCCGATAATGAAAACAACCGACCGCTGGTTTATCCACCGCCGCCTGGCCGAAGACACCGACGAACGCCTGCTGCTTGTCCGCCGTACCCCGCAACATATTCTCTTGGTCGGTGCAGATGCCGACATCAGCCGTGTGTTACTGGCCGCACGTTACCCCAAAGCCACGTTCAGCGAATACGACCACCGCGCCGATTTCCTGCAAGCCGCCGCTGCCGAACGCAAAACCGGCTTTTTGGCCAAACTGACCGGCAAAGCCGTTCCCCAATTTTGCCAAAGCCTGACCGCACCGCTGCCCGAAGCGGCCGCAGATATGCTGTGGGCCAATTTAAGCCTGATTAACGCCGAAGAGCCGTTGGCCGTATTTGAAAATTGGGCGCGGGCCTTAAAAACAGACGGCCTGCTGTTTTTTACCCATTTCGGCGCAGACAGCCTGCCCGAACTGTTGCAGGGCTTGAAAGAAAAAGGCATTACCGTTGAAACGCCCATGCTGTTCGATATGCACGACATCGGCGATATGCTGTTTCATCACGGCTTTTACGATCCCGTGATGGATACCGCCAAATTGCAGCTCAACTACCGCAACCCGTCCACACTCTGGCAGGATTTGGAAACACTCGGCCTGTGGCAGTCGCTCAAATTCGACAACGAAGCCGCCGCACGCCGTGCCGTAAACGAAATGTTTGAACAAGGCCGGTTAAACACGCTGACCTTAGAAATCCTATACGGCCACGCCGTGAAAAAACTGGTTTTGCCGGAAGGCGAAAGTCCGGTGCAGTTTTTCCCCAAACGCCCCTAACCCGATTCCTCCTCCGCCAAAGGCCGTCTGAAATTTTCAGACGGCCTGATTATCGGCATTCTCCCTTTTAATTACACAGCACGCCGCAAAAGAAGTCCGGCTTATTTGCGCTATAATCGCCTTATTATTCATACTCTGATACGGATACCGCATGTCTGCACCCAGCCCCACCATAGCCGCCATTGCCACCGCCCCCGGGCGCGGCGGTGTCGGCGTTGTCCGCATTTCCGGTAAAAACCTGCTGCCGTTGGCGCAGCAGATCAGCGGCGGTAAAACCCCCAAGCCGCGCGTTGCCCTTTACACCGACTTTTTGGATTCAGACGGCCAAGCCATCGACAACGGCCTGCTGCTCTATTTCTCCGCCCCCGCCAGCTTCACCGGCGAAGACGTGATCGAACTGCAAGGCCACGGCGGGCCGGTGGTGATGGATATGCTGCTGCAACGCTGCCTGCAACTGGGCGCGCGCATGGCCGAGCCGGGCGAGTTTACCAAACGCGCTTTTCTCAACAACAAACTCGATTTGGCACAGGCCGAAAGCGTGGCCGACTTAATCGACGCTTCCAGCCGTTCCGCTGCCCGCATGGCCGTGCGCTCGCTCAAAGGTGCGTTTTCGCAGCACATTCACGCGCTGGTGGACGAATTGATTACCTTGCGGATGCTGGTGGAAGCCACGCTCGATTTTCCCGAAGAAGACATCGATTTTCTCGAAGCCGCCGACGCACGCGGCAAGCTGGCGGAGCTGCAAGGCCGTCTGAAAACCGTGTTGGTCAGTGCCGAACAAGGCGCGATTTTGCGCGAAGGCATGAACGTGGTGCTGGTGGGCGCACCCAACGTCGGCAAATCCAGCCTGCTTAATGCTTTGGCGGGCGACGACATCGCCATCGTTACCGACATCGCCGGCACCACCCGCGATACCGTGCGCGAACAAATCACCTTAGACGGTGTGCCCGTTCACATCATCGACACCGCCGGCCTGCGCGAAACTGACGACGTGGTAGAAAAAATCGGCATCGAACGCAGCCAAAAAGCCGTGCAGGAAGCCGATGTTGCATTGATTCTGATTGACCCGCGCGAAGGCATCAACGCCAAAACCCAAACCATTCTCGACAGCCTGCCCGAAAATCTGAAAAAAATCGAAATCCACAATAAAACCGACCTCACCGGCGAAACCGTAGAAATGCTTTCAGACGGCCTGAACACTGCCAGCGGTGCCGATACTTTAATCAGGTTATCTGCCAAAACCGGCGAAGGCTTAGACTTGTTGAAACAGGCATTATTGAAAGAAATCGGCTGGCAAGGCGAAAGCGAAAGCCTGTTCCTCGCCCGCAGCCGCCACCTCACCGCACTGCATGCCGCTGAAGCCGAATTGGAAAACGCCGCTCTGTGCGGCAACAACCAAATCGAGCTGCTGGCCGAACACCTGCGGCTGGCCCAAACCGCCTGCAACGAAATCACCGGAGAATTCACGGCGGACGATTTGTTGGGCGTGATTTTTTCGAGATTCTGTATCGGTAAGTGAGGCAGGATGATGAAGGGTTGGAGGCCGTCTGAACATTTCAGACGGCCTTTGTTTTCAGATAGGCACATCTAAGAAAAACTACTCCATTCTACGAAGCAAACCGTGTTACACTTGCCCGTATATGTATCTACAAGGAGTATCTATCATGGCTCAAGCGACTCTTTTTAAAAGCAATCAAACCCAAGCCGTGCGTCTGCCTAAAGCCGTAGCTTTTCCCGATGATGTGAAAAAAGTGGAGGTGGTCGTATTGGGAAAATCGCGCCTGCTCACGCCCAGTGAAAACTTATGGGACGATTGGTTTGCACAATTGCCGCAAGCCGACTTTCCCGACCGCGAGCCTAGTTTTCAAGCCGAGCGGGAGAGTTTCTAACCATGCTTCGCTATATGCTTGATATCAATATCTGCATTTACACGATTAAAAACAATCCCGCAGCAGTGCGCGAAAAGTTCCAACAACATCAGCATCATATGTGTATCAGCAGCATTGTGCTGACCGAGCTGCTGTATGGTGCTGAAAAATCAAGCAATCCGGCCAAATCTCTAGCCTTAATTGAAGGTATGGCGGCACGATTGGAAGTATTGAATTTTGATGAAACTGCTGCTGCCCATGCTGCTGAAATCCGTGCTGATCTTGCCCGGAAAGGCACGCCAATCGGACACTATGATGTTCTGATTGCCGGCCATGCCCGCAGCCGCGGTTTGATATTGGTCAGCAATAATCTGCGGGAATTTGAGCGGGTAGCGGGGTTAAGGTTGGAGAACTGGGCAGTTTGAAAGCAGCCGTGTATATGAATCGATAAACGGGCGCAGCCTGTAATGATGTCGGATCCAAGAATCTGGCCTGTATGTATCTTGAAGGCCGTCTGAAAAAGTCTTTTCAGACGGCCTTGTTGTTGTAGCGTAGGTAAAGTATGCAGCGTGAGTCATGTATGCGGATCACGGATTAAGAGCTTCAGACAACAGGTGCGTGCCGATGGTACACATCCTGCGTTTGCTTTTTGTGCTTAAGGCCGTCTGAAAGCAAACTCACCGAGCCTCGCTAACATCATTCCCCTGCTCGCTATTGGGCAAAGGCAGCGGCTTATGTTAATGTTATAGCCCTTTCCGTCAACCATCACACCGACACATCATGCCCCGTTTTTCTGATTTTACTGCCGCCCACCTTTCCGCCGCGCTGGCGGCATTGCTGGTTTCTTACGGCAGCGCTGCGGTGATTATTTATCAGGCGGCGTTGGCTTTTGGTGCGTCGCAGAATCAGATTGTTTCGTGGTTCACTTCTTTGAGCTTGATGTGCGGCATACTCACTATTGTTTTGAGTATCCGTTATAAAGCGCCGGTAATGATTGCGTGGTGTACGCCGGGCGCGGCGGTGTTGGCCGGTGTGTCGGGGATTCCGATGCAGGATGCGGTGGCCGGTTTTATCGCGGCGGCGGCGGCGATGTGGATGGTGTCGGCTACGGGCTGGTTTGACCGTTTGGTCAGAATGATTCCGGCCTCGCTGGTGGCGGCGATGCTGGCGGGGATTTTGATTAATTTCGGCAGCAAGGTGTTTGGGGCGATGGAGCATCAAACCGTGCTGGTGTTGATGATGTTGGCGGTGTATTTTTTGAGCAAAATCCGCTTGCCGCGTTACAGTATTTTGCTGATGTTGGTTACCGGTTTCGGCTATGCGGCTTGGGCGGGGTTGCTTGCTACCGACAAACTGGTGTGGCAAAACCCGGTGCTTGAATGGGTGTGGCCGGGCTGGCATGTGGGGCACATTATCAGCGTGAGCGTACCGCTGTTTATCGCTTCGCTGGCCACGCAAAACGTGCCGGGTATGGCGGTGCTGCGTGCTTACGGATACCAAACGCCTGCCCGCCCGCTGGTGGAAAGCAGCGCTGCGGCCACGGTGTTCACCGCTCCTTTGGGCGCGTTTATGATCAATCTTGCGGCCATCAGCTCCGCCATCTGTATGGGCAGCGATGTCGATAAAAATCCCGACAAGCGTTATTTGTCTACCGTGCTTTTGGGCGTGCTTTATCTGCTGATTGCGGCGGCGGGCGGGATGACGGTAGCGCTGTTCAACGTGTTGCCGCCCGAATTGCTGGCGGCGCTGGCGGGCATTGCGATTTTCAGTACGCTGCAAGCCAATCTCAGCGGTGCGTGGCAAGACGATACTGCCCGTGAGGCGGCGTTGGTTACGCTGTTGGCTTCCGCTTCGGGGATGACGCTTTTCGGCATCGGCAGTGCATTTTGGGGCTTGGTGCTGGGCTTGGCGGTGTATCAGCTTCATAAGAGAACGCATTCCCGCGCTTAAACGGTGAAACATCGTTTTGAGGCCGTCTGAAAAAATTCAGACGGCCTTTTTTATTACCCTGTTCAAGACAACGGGAACTAAGCATTTTCGGTTTTATCTTATTGAGATACAGATAATGTCTTAACATTTTCATGAAGTATTTTTGTAAATTAATTACAAATTTTACATTCGATAGATTAAAATTCCGCCTCTTGGCAGCCTGATTTACGTTGAAAATACAAGCTGGAACTCCAGCGATGAGAGGAAAAAAATGGTTGATACGATTCACAAACTCGTCAACGATATTAACGGCCCTTTGTGGCAATTATTGGTTTACCTTTTGTTGGGTGTAGGCCTGTTTTTTACATTCAGCACGGGTTTCGTACAATTCCGCCTGTTCGGCCGCAGTATCAAGGCGATGATGGGCGGCAGAAAATGCGATGATGCTTCACAAGGCATTACGCCGTTTCAAGCATTCGTAACCGGCTTGGCCAGCCGCGTGGGCGTCGGCAACGTTGCCGGCGTAGCGATTGCCGTTTCTGTCGGCGGTCCGGGCGCGGTGTTTTGGATGTGGCTGACGGCGCTGTTGGGCATGAGCTCCGCCTTTGCCGAATCTTCTTTGGCACAATTGTTCAAAATCCGCGACCCGCAAAGCGGCCAATTCCGCGGTGGCCCTGCATACTACATCACACAGGGCTTGAAACAGCATTGGCTGGGCATTTTGTTTGCCTTGAGCCTGATTTTGGCATTCGGTTTCGTATTTAATGCCGTTCAGGCCAACTCCATCGTGGCTGCCACCCAAACCGCTTGGGGCTGGAAACCCGAAATAGTCGGCGTGGCTTTGGTCATCATGACGGCACCGATTATTTTCGGCGGTATCCGCCGCGTTTCCAAGCTGGCCGAAGGCATTGTGCCGATTATGGCCGTGCTGTATTTGCTGATGGCCATGTATGTTTTGCTGACCAACCTGTCTGCCGTACCTGCGGTTTTCTCGCTGATTTTCCGCGAAGCGTTTAATTTTGAAGCGGCAGCGGGCGGTTTCTTCGGCGGTATGGCCGCACAAGCCATGATGTTGGGTATCAAACGCGGCCTGTTCTCCAATGAGGCCGGTATGGGTTCTGCGCCGAATGCCGCCGCCGCCGCCGATGTCAAACACCCGGTTTCCCAAGGTATGATTCAAATGCTGGGCGTGTTTGTCGATACAATGGTGGTGTGCTCGTGTACCGCATTTATCCTGTTGTTGTCGCATGTCAGCACCAATCCGGGCGAAATGACCGGCGTACAGCTGACCCAAGCCGCAATCGAAAGCCATGTCGGCTCTTGGGGCGCGGATTTCTTGGCCGTGTTACTGTTTATGCTGGCCTATTCTTCCATTATCGGCAACTACGCTTATGCCGAATCCAACGTACAGTTTATTAAAAACAGCCGCGTATCCTTAACCGTATTCCGCATGATTGTCTTGTGTTTCGTGTACTTCGGCTCGGTAACCAGCGTACCGGTAGTATGGGATATGGCCGACCTGTCTATGGGTATGATGGCCTTAATCAACCTGATCGCCATTCTGGCTCTGTCGCCGCTGGTGTTCGTGATGTTGAAAGACTACAAAGCCAAGCTGAAAATGGGACGCGATCCCGAATTCAAACTGTCCGAACATCCCGTATTGAAACGCCGCATCAAATCCGATATCTGGTAATTTTCAGACGGCCTCAAAACCCAAAAACCGCTTTCACTAAAGAAAGCGGTTTTTTTATACGGCAATCGACACGGCAAACCCGGCGTAAATTTTCAGACGGCCTAAACCAAAATCTCCAAAATAAACTTACTGCCCGAATAAGCCAACATCAACACCACAAATGCAATAATCGTCCACACTGCCGCTTTTTTACCGCGCCATGAAATCATACTGCGCTTCAACAGCAGACTGCCGTAAATAAACCAAGACAAAATCCCGAAAACAGTTTTGTGCGTAAACGTCAGCGGCCTGCCGAAAATACTTTCCGCAAAAAACGTACCGCTGATTACCGAATACGTCAGCAGCAGGAAACCGAGCCACATACCCTGAAACATCAGCTTTTCCAAGCTCAACAAAGGCGGCAGAAACGATACGAACGGCGAAAACTTCCGCTTATGCAGCTCATGGTTCAACAACAAAATCAATACTGCAATCAGCGTTACAATCCCAAACAGACTGTACGACAGCAAAGACGAACCGATATGCAGCATAAACGGCCAATCGTGAATCTGATAGCCGGCAAACTTGCCCGGAAAAACCGCCCCCAGCAGCAAAGCCAAAGTAACACAAGGATACAGCAGCAGCTGCAAACCTCTCAAACAATAAAAAAAGCTGCCCGTCCAATACATCATCAGCATCAGCCACACAATCACACTGACCGAATAACCGAAGCCCATCACCACCACTTTGTCCTGCAATACCGGCAACAACAACACCGCACCGTGCACCAACATAGCCGCCGCCAATATCGACATTTCGACTTTCAACGGATACTCCTCACGGTTGCGCTTTTGATGGTACACCCACACAAATGCAGACAAACCCGCATAAACAAGCGTCAGACAAATCAATATAATCGGCATAACAAACTTTCTTCGGCCTGCATATTCATAAAGGCACGCGTAGTGTAAAATAAGCCAATTTTATCAAAGAACCCCACTGTCGGGGGAGCTATTCTCATTATCAAGGAACCGTATGTTAGATAACTTAACCAACCGTTTCAGCAATGTTTTTAAAAACATTCGCGGCCAATCTAAATTAACGGAAGACAATATCAAAGACGCCCTGCGCGAAGTCCGCCTGGCTCTGCTGGAAGCCGACGTCGCCCTGCCGGTTGTCAAAGAATTCATCAATAACGTCAAAGAAAAAGCCCTGGGTCACGAAATTGCCGACAGCCTGACCCCCGACCAAGCCTTTATCGGCGTAGTCAACGAAGCACTGGTCGAATTGATGGGCAAAGAAAACAGCACCCTCAATCTCGCCGTCAGCCCGCCAGCCGTTATCCTGATGGCCGGTCTGCAAGGTGCCGGTAAAACCACCACCGTCGGCAAACTGGCGCGTCTGCTCAAAAACGAACACAAGAAAAAAATCCTTGCCGTTTCCGCCGACGTTTACCGCCCCGCCGCCATTGAACAGCTAAAACTGCTGACAGAACAAGTCGGTGTCGACTTTTTCCCGTCCGACACCAGCCAAAAACCCGTTGAGATTGCCCGTGCCGCCATCGATTACGCCAAAAAACACTTCTACGACGTATTGATGGTCGATACCGCAGGCCGCCTGGCCATCGACGAAGAAATGATGGAAGAAATCAAGGCTCTGCATGCCGCCACCAACCCCATCGAAACCCTGTTTGTGGTAGACGCCATGCTCGGCCAAGATGCCGTCAACACCGCCAAAGCTTTCAACGAAGCCCTGCCGCTGACCGGTGTGATTCTCACCAAAATGGACGGCGACTCTCGCGGCGGTGCGGCTTTATCCGTGCGCCAAGTAACCGGCAAACCGATTAAATTTATCGGTATCGGCGAAAAAGTAACCGGCCTCGAACCTTTCCACCCGGACCGTATCGCCAGCCGCATTTTGGGCATGGGCGACGTGCTCAGCCTGATCGAAGACGTTCAAAAAGGCATCGACGAAGAAGTTGCCGCCAAAATGGCGAAAAAGCTGCACAAAGGCAAAGGCTTCGATCTCAACGACTTCAAAGAACAAATCCAACAAATGCGCAATATGGGCGGTTTGGAAAACCTGATGTCGAAAATGCCCGGCGAATTGGGGCAGCTTTCCAAACAAATTCCCGAAGGCTCGGCCGAAAAAGCAATGGGCCACGTTGAAGCCATCATCAATTCCATGACCCCGAAAGAACGCGCCAATCCTGCACTGATTAAAGCCAGCCGCAAACGCCGCATTGCCGCCGGCTCCGGCACATCGGTTCAGGAAGTGAACAAAATGCTCAAACAGTTCGAACAATCCCAACAAATGATGAAAATGTTCAGCGGCAAAGGCTTGGGTAAGCTGATGAAGCTCGCAAAAGGCATGAAGGGAATGAAAGGCATGTTCCCGGGGATGTAAGCGTTTTGAGTGCTTAAAAGCGAGAGAACGAGGCCGTCTGAAAATTCAGACGGCCTTTATATTATAAAGAATATAGATAGTTATAAATTTCGTTACTAGTTAAGTAATAAGTTAGACATATAGGTCAATAACGTCGACGTCCTATAAACTTGCGACTTAAAACTTTCATATCCGATAAGCGAATCTGATTCATATACACCTTACTCGCACAACAGTTAGGATCATTGTTTGCAAATTCATTATTCGTGAAAGTCCATATACCATTATTAACTTTCATACCTTCTGTATTAATGAATCTAGTGTTAATATTTAGATTTTCTAATAAACTAGAGTCAACAATACGAAGTTCACCATTAATATATTCCAATTTTGCAAGATGGCTTATATATGTTCCACTCCCCCCACTACAAGGTTGCCCGCCATATTCTTTATAATGCGGATCATACGTACCACTAGTACCATAAAGAACATATGTATTTCCACCTGATCGAATAATACGAGCCTCTTCCTTATCAATACCGCAATATTCTGATGGAGTTCTTTCAATTATACGTAGAATTTCTGCCCTACTTTCTGCATATAAAGGAGCAGAAAAAGCCGATAACATAGCTACCAAAGTAAATACTGTTTTTTTCATTAAGTATCCTTGAGTAATTAAAATATTTTTTAGGAAGATAACAAAATTTATAAATTAATAAACAAGCCCGTCTGAAAAAGTTTTCAGACGGACTTTTTCGAATTCAATAGCATTTACATTACTTATTAATATTAATAAATGCCTTCTTCTCCACTTTGGGGAGCTTTACCTCTTTGTAAAAAAGCATTATTGACATAACCAGTCATACCATTAACTTGTACTTTTACCCAACATCCTTTAGGTGTACAAGCATTGGTCTCGCCTACCACCATTACTTGATCGCCATCACTTAGCTCAGTAATGCTTACTGCATCTTTAGTTGGCGCCCCCCTCAGGTTTAACCTGCCTATGCCCGATTCTGAAATAACAAAAGCTGGATACCGAGCCAATTTTTCAGAAACTTTCGGTTTACTCACTTTTACTTCAGCAGCTTTTGCTTCGGCTTGAAGCTTCTTTTGTTCATTTTCTAACATTTGTTTGTACTCAATCTCTTCTTGAGCTGCTTGATAAGCTTCTTCTCGAGCTGCCTCAATTTGACGAGCTTGCTCTTCCGCCATTTCTTTTGCATTCCGCTCAGCCTCACGCTGCTGCTGCTGAGCTAACTGCTCTTTCAACATTGCTAATTCTTTTTTGGTATCATCATTTTCAGGTTTACATCCTGCAAGAAAAACTAAACCAAAAAATAAAGCAACAGATATCTGTTTTAAATTTCTAGTCATAATATTTATCCTTACATAAACATAAAAATATAAAATTAGCGTATTAAAAATATCCAATCGCGTGTGAATTATATCTATCCTTAAACTATCTTTACAATACAGATAATTGGTTATTTATACCAATGACTGGTTATATGTTGCAAATAATTAAATTAAGAAGCGAGATATATGACAATTTCTTAAAAAATAAAAAGGCCGTCTGAAAACTTTTTCAGACGGCCTCACTTCTCTATTTCACAGACTTGGCTTTATTTGGCAGCTAACTCGCTACGCAGTTTTTTGGTTACTTCCATCATCACTTCAAGCTGCTCGATGGTTTCTTTCCAGCCGCGGGTTTTCAGGCCGCAGTCGGGGTTAACCCACAAGCGCTCGACCGGTACCACTTCCATGGCTTTGCGCAGCAGTTTTTCTACTTCGGCGGCAGTCGGTACGCGCGGGCTGTGGATGTCGTACACGCCGGGGCCGATGTCGTTCGGGTATTTGAAGTCGCCGAACGCGGTGAGCAATTCCATGTCGGAGCGTGATGTTTCGATGGTAATTACGTCGGCATCCATAGAGGCGATGGCGGGCAGGATGTCGTTAAACTCGGAATAGCACATGTGGGTGTGGATTTGGGTGCTGTCTTCCGCGCCGGTGCTGCTCAAACGGAAGGCTTCGCACGCCCAAGCCAAAAATTCGTCCCATTGGGCTTTTTTCAGCGGCATGGCTTCGCGGATGGCCGGTTCGTCGATCTGAATCACTTTGATGCCGGCTTTTTCCAAGTCCAACACTTCGTCGTTCAAGGCCAAGGCGATTTGTTTGGCGACTTCGCTCAGAGGGATGTCGTCGCGCACGAACGACCATTTGTACATGGTTACGGGGCCGGTGAGCATGCCTTTCATCGGGCGTTTGGTCAGGGTTTGCGCGTAGGCAGACCAGTAAACGGTCATCGGTTCGGGGCGCGATACGTCGCCGAAGATGATGGGCGGTTTCACGCAGCGTGAACCGTAGCTTTGTACCCAACCGAATTGGGTGAAGCAGTAGCCGGCCAGTTGTTCGCCGAAGTATTCCACCATGTCGTTACGCTCGGCTTCGCCGTGTACCGGTACGTCCAGCTCCAATTTTTCCTGTACTTCCACGCAGTAGGCGATTTCTTTTTTCATCGCGGCATCGTAATCGGCAGCGGAGAGTTCGCCTTTTTTGAAGGCGGCGCGCGCTTGGCGGATTTCGGTGGTTTGCGGGAACGAGCCGATGGTGGTGGTGGGCAATACGGGCAGGTTCATCCAAGCCTGTTGCGCTTTGATGCGCTCGGCAAACGGTGATTTGCGTTGGTCGGCACCTTCGGGCAGATTGGCCACACGGGCTTTAACGGCATCGTTGTGGATTTTTTTGTTGGTGGCGCGGTCGGCAGCAGCTGCATCGGAAGCGGCAATGGCTTCTTTTACGCTGTCTTTGCCGTGTGCCAAGGCTTGTTTCACTACGCCCAATTCAACCAGTTTTTGGGCGGCGAAAGCCATCCAGTTTTTGATTTCGGCATCGAGTTTTTCTTCTACGGCCAAGTCTTGCGGGCTGTGCAGCAGCGAGCAGCTCGGTGCGATCCACAGGTTGTTGCCCAGTTTGTCTTGAACGGGTTTCAGGGTGTCGATCACTTTGCTCAAGTTGGCGCGCCATACGTTGCGGCCGTCGATCAGGCCGACCGACAATACTTTGTTTTCCGGCCATGCGTCGGCAAACACGGAGAGTTGCTCGGGTGCGCGCACGCAGTCGATGTGTACGCCGTGAACGGGCAGGGCTTTGAGCAGGTTGAGATGTTCGGCGGCAGAGGCGAAGTAGGTGCCGATGATGATGCGCACGCCGGTGTTGGCAAATTCTTTGTAAGCGGTTTCAACGGCTTTGATCCAGTTGGCATCGGCGTCGGCAGAGAGAATCGGCTCGTCGATCTGAATCCAATCTACGCCTTCTGCGGCCAGTTCGCGCAGCAGTTGTGCGTAAGCGGACAGCAGCTTGGGCAGCAGGCTGATGCGTTTGAAGTTGTCGTCTTTGGCTTTGCCCAACCACAGCAGGGTAACGGGGCCGACCAGCGTGGGCTTGATGTCGTGGCCTTGTGCTTTGGCTTCTTTGATTTGGGCAATCAGGTTTTTGGCGTTGACTTTAAATTCGGTGTCGGCGTGCCATTCGGGTACGATGTAGTGGTAGTTGGTGTCGAACCACTTGGTCATTTCCATCGCAAATTGGGTGGCGTTACCGCGCGCCAGTTGGAAGTATTCGGGCAGGCTAAGGTTGGCCGCGTCGAAACCGAAACGTTTGGGAATCGCGCCCAAAGTGCAGAGCAGGTCTAAAACGTGGTCGTAAAAAGAAAAATCGCCCACGGGCAGCAAATCGGCACCGGCGGCTTTTTGGGTCGCCCAGTTCAGGCGGCGGATTTCGGCGGCAACTTCTTGCAGCTCGGCTTCGCTTTTCGCGCCTTTCCAAAAGGCTTCAACGGCAAATTTCAGCTCGCGCTTCGCACCGATGCGCGGGTAGCCGGACAGATGAAATGTGTTCATGTTCCATTACTCCGAATAAAAAGGGGTTATTGATTTCGATGCTCCTATCATGCCCAAGTTTTTACACCGAAGCAAACAAGTAATTTGCATGGATACATGAATGAATTTAATGAAGCAGTATGATTTAAATGAATAGGCCGTCTGAAATTTTCAGACGGCCTCATAGGAAAAATAAAGTGAAAACAATCGGCTTAAACGGCAGAAAGGCTGATCAAACCTTGCTTTCCAAACTCGGCCAAGGCTTCGGTACCGCGGATATCGGCAGCCTGCAAACCGTATTCATAAATTTGCAACCCGGCAAAATCCTGACGGATTTTTAATAATATTTCCTGCTGCCTTTCATAACGCTGCTGCCAAAAAGGCTGGTTTTGCTCCGGCTCGGGCATCAGCTGGTTCACAATCAAATGGCCGCAAGGCAAATTGAAATGGTGAAGCTGGGCAACTGCACGGCGGGTTTCCGCCAGCGGCAGTATTTCAGCCGTCATCACCAAAATAATGCCGGTCTGCGCGGCATCGCCGAGACATTTTCCAGCTTCGGCAAACAACTGTTGGCGTTTCTGCAAAACCTGCAAAGCCTTTTGCCAACGTTCGCTTTTGGCTTCGGAAAGCACGGTATTTTCTTTTTCGCTTTTTTGCCAAAAAGGCAAAGCCGCTTCCCGCAGTTTCTGCTGCCGGCCTTGCTGTGCCAGCAGACTTTCCGTCCATGCACTCATCATTTGCGGCAATTCGAGCAAACGCAACGTATGGCCCGTGGGTGCGGTATCGAATACAACCTGCTCAAATCCCATCAAACGATGATGTACGACATAACGGCACAGCGCTTCAAGCATTGCCGCTTCCTCCGCACCGGGCGAAGACTTCGACGCTTCCAAATGCTGCTTGAGCTGCGGCAGCATTTCAGGCTTGGCATAGCCCGACAAAGTAGCTTCCACTTGGGCAAAATGCTGTTCGACAATCTTATGGGGATTAAGCTCCAATGCCGACAAATTATCGGTTAATTGCCGGATGGTGCCTGACAAAGATGTCTGTAATACATCACCCAAACTGTGAGCCGGATCGGTAGAAACCAGCAAGACTTTACGGCCGGATTCCGCCAAACGGCAGGCGATGCTGGCGGCATGAGTGGTTTTGCCCACGCCGCCTTTGCCGCCGACAAACAAAACCGGCTTGTTTTGCACGGATTGTAATAATTTATCCATCAGCAACACCCGAAACGCTCTAACGGCGAATGCGTCATACCCATGCGCTTATGCCAATCGTGAAATTCTTCCATCAGCAGCGGTTGCAGCTCCAAAGTATAGAAAGTCATCGGATTAGGCACGCCCAAGCTTTCCGCAAACACCAGCAGCATAAACAAATCGGCTTCATCACGGTATGCCGCCGTCAACGTGCGGCGGTAGGGCGCATGGTAAAACTCATGCAACCCCGCCGCAATCGCTTTCAAACGCTTACGCCACTCCATTACGACTGCTTCTTAGGCCAAGCGCGTTTTAAGACGGCCACGCATTCCAGCGCCACCAATACGGAGCACACCAAAATAACAAGATCCAACACCACCAACAGCCATTTTTCGGCATCGTAGAACGATTTGAGCTGCAAAAGCAAAGCCAAAATGCTGACAATCAGCAAGAAAGCCATCGGAAGCAGGGTATACCATACTTTGCGGCCTTTTTTCAGCAGCAATACGGTAATCACCAACAAAGTCAAACCGGCCATCAATTGGTTGGTCGTACCGAACAGCGGCCAAATCAGCATACCGCCGTCACCTTTCAAACCGCCCGCGCCAAACGCCAGCAATACACAAGTGCCGACGGCCAGCATAGTGGCCACCCAACCTTTTTGGAAGGATTTGATTTGGTAGATTTCACCCCATTCTTGGAAGATATAGCGCTGCAACCGCACGCCCGTATCCATGGTCGTGCCGGCAAACAAAGCCGCCATTACCGTCAGCATGGTTGCCGACAAAGTCGGATCCAAACCGATACCGTTGTGCATAATTGAAGCACCGCCGTCGATAAAGGCATTGATGCCGCCTTTGCCGAATGCGGTGTATACCGCCTGCCAATCGGCCAAGGTCGCAAAACCGGCAGTTGCCGCCAAAATAGCCGCCAATGCCAACATACCTTCGCCCATAGCACCGAAGTAGCCGACAAAACGGCTGTCGGTTTCTTTATCAACTTGTTTGGAAGTCGTACCGCTGGATACCAAACCGTGGAAGCCTGAAATGGCACCGCAAGCAATGGTAACGAACAGCAACGGCATAATCGGCGGCGTACCCACCGGCATATCCTGATTCACCGCAGGAGCAACCACTTCCGGGTTAACCAAGAAAATCGCCGCATACAATACAAACAAGCCCACAAACAGCTGCAAACCGTTGATATAGTCACGCGGCTGTAACAGCATCCATACCGGCAGCAGCGAAGCAACGGCGGCATAAACAAACAGCAAAATAATCCATACCGCATTGGCAGGCAGACCCATCACCGTTTCAGGGAAAGACAACGGGAACAGCGGACCCAGATAAATCAGGCCGTACAGCGCAACCACACCCAACACCGACACCCAAACCAAATTCATCTTATAACGATAAATACATTGGCCGATAACAAATGCCACCGCCAACGCACCCCATACCGGCAATACCGAAGACGGCGTTTTAATCATCATGCCTGCAATCACCACGGCAAACACTGCATTCACCATCAGCAGCAGCAGGAAAATCACAATCATAAACAGACTGCGCGTCCGCGCATTCACAGCCGTACCGGCAATCGTACCGATAGATTGGCCTTTATTGCGCACGCTCGCCCATACCGCCGACATATCATGCACACCGGCCAGAAAAACCGTACCCAATATCACCCAAACAAAAGCAGGCAGCCAACCCCAAAACACGGCGATGGCCGGGCCGACAATCGGCGCGGCACCGGCCACCGAAGTGAAGTGGTGGCCCCACAGCACATATTTGTTGGTCGGCACAAAATCCACACCGTCGTTGATTTCATGGGCAGGCGTTTTAAAGTCGGGATCCAATTTCAGGATTTTTTGCGCGACAAAACGCGAATAGAAGAAATAACCGGCAGCCATACAGGCCAAACCGGCAATCAGCAGGAAAACTGCACTCATACCGCTCCTCCGAGATCGTATTTTCTAATCATCAACAAACACTTAAATGTTTTGCCTTCCCCGTTCCGGAGCAAAACGGCTGCGGACGGTTAAAACGCTTGCATTATGGCAAAATTTGTAAATCTTTTGTATGAATTTACAAAGACATCAAGGCCGTCTGAATTTTTCTGCATACCGTTTCCACCATCAAAAAACACCCGGTACGCAAGGCATATTAATAAAAATAACAAACACCATGAATAATTTTAATATATACTGTTTATATCCTAATAAAAGTCTTATGGTCTTATGGATTCCATTATCGAATTACGCCATCTGAAAACCCTTTTGGCTTTGGAAGAAACCGGCAGCGTTTCATTGGCCGCCAAACGCGTTTTCCTGACACAATCCGCGTTATCCCACCAAATCCGCGCATTGGAAAACTACTACGAAACCCCTTTGTTTGAACGGAAATCCAATCCGCTGCGTTTCACTCCGGCCGGACAGCGTCTGCTGCAATTAGCCCGCGAACTGCTGCCGAAAGTGGCCGCCGCCGAACGCGATATGGCCCAAATCATCGAAGGCGAAGCCGGAGAGCTGAGATTGGCCGTCGAATGCCACACTTGTTTCGACTGGCTGATGCCCGCAATGGGCGAATTCCGCCCCCTTTGGCCGCAAGTAGAATTGGACATCGTTTCCGGCTTCCATGCCGACCCCGTCGGCCTGCTGCTAACCCACCGCGCAGACCTGGCTATCGTTTCCGAAGCCTTACCCCAACCGGGCATTACTTACCAACCGCTGTTTGCTTACGAAATGGTCGGCATTTGCGCCAAAGACCATCCCTTAGCCGAAAAAGACGTTTGGGAAGCCGAAGACTTCGCCGACGAAACGCTGATTACCTATCCCGTTCCCGACGATATGCTGGATCTGCTCCGAAAAATCCTGCTGCCGCGCGGCATCAATCCCAACCGCCGCCACAGCGAATTAACCATCGCCATTATCCAACTGGTTGCCAGCCGACGCGGTTTGGCCGCATTGCCGTATTGGACGGTTATGCCTTATTTGGAAAAAGACTATGTAATCGCCAAACCGATTACTTCAGACGGCCTCTACAGCGAACTGTATGCCGCCATGCGCGAGGAAGACAAAGACAAAAGCTATTTGGGCAACTTCTGCAAAATCGTTCGCGAACGCGGCTTCGCCGACCTGCCCGGACTCAGCGTTCTGCATTTGGACGATTAAACCCGAAACGTCAATTGTCAATTAAAGAAGGCCGTCTGAATTTTCAGACGGCCTTGTGCTTTCAACTCAAACCGATAAACGGTTTAGCGCACACCGCGAATATCGATAAACGCACCTTCATGCAGCTGCTTGAGCAGCTCGATAGTGGCCTGCTCGGTTTTTTTCTCGGCGATAAACTGGCGGACGGCATTTCTACGGCGCTCCTCCGGCGTACCCGCATCGCGGACATCCGTTAGTTTAATGATATGCCAACCAAATTGGGTTTTAACCGGACGGCTGACCTGACCGGCTTTCAACGTATGCACGGCATGTTCGAATTCCGGCACCATCTGACCGTCTGTAAACCAGCCCAAATCACCGCCGGCCGCCGCGCTGCCGTCTTGTGAAAACTGACGTGCCAACATCGCAAAATCCGCACCGCTGCGCGCTTGGTCATATAACTTGCGGATACCGCTTTCCGCCGCAGCCAAAGCGTTCGCACTCTCGCCTTTCAGCAGAATATGCTGCGCACGGTATTGGCGGATAGGTGCACCTTCAGGCAAGGCAATGCCCTGTTCGGACGCACGGGCAATCATGGCATCGATTTCGGCTTCGCTCACACGCGCATTCTGCATTACCGCCTGCTGCTGCACACGCTGCATAATAATGCCGTCGGCAATCTCGCGGCGTAAAGCCGCCCGGCTCAGGCCGTCTTTGGCCGCCGCCGCATACAAACCGTCTATATTGGTTTTTCTTTCGGCAGCCAACTGTTGCAGCGCGGCATCGATTTCGGCATTGCCTACACTGATATTGCGGCGTTTACCGGCTTCAATCATCAAAGTGCGGTTAATCAGCTGGCTTAAAACCTGACTGCGCAATTCCGCATCATCCACTTGGGCGTTTTTAGGCAGCGACGCTTTGGCCGTCGCCATCGCTTTGCGGACATCTTTATGCGTAATCACCGCACCGTCGGCCACAGCGGCAATACCGTCAACCAATTTGATATCGGCAGCAGAGGCCGTCTGAAAAGACAAGGCCACTGCAGCGGCTAAAATCAGAGATTTGAAATTCATTTTTTAACTACCTCGTTGGTTTTGCGATAGCCCGGAATGGCCAAACGCAATTGTTCGAATGGATTGTTACCGATATTGCTTAAATCTTTCAGCTGGAGGTTGAAAAACACGGCATTCTTACGGCTGTTCAAGCCGGTTACATAACGCTGCGCCACCACGCTGGCACTCCAACAGCCGCAACCGCTTTTATATTCCAAACCGGCCAGCATTTCCAACGGCTTTTTCACATTGAGCGCATAGTTGAAGCGGCCGACTGCATACAGATTTTTATTCAGCGGCCATTGTGCGCCCATATCGATCTGGCTCAGTTTGTCGTAGAAGTAACGTCTGTCTTCCTGCAGGTAAATTTTTTCGTTGCGACCGTATTTATAACGCAAACTCAATACTTTGCCGTCTTCAGGCTGATAACGGATACCGGCTACATAGCTGTCGAGCTGCTCTTGGTTTTGATTGTAGTGTACGTTTAAATCGACACGCACGCTGTTGGTCACCTGACCGTTGGCAAAAGCAACCCAATCCGAGCGGTTGCGGTTGTAGTAGCCGATGCTGCCGTCTTCCAACACGTTATCGTTTTTAAAATAAAACTTTTGACCAATACCGGCACGGAAATATTCCAAACCTGTTTCCGGATTCAAAATACGGGTTTGTACCGCAGTGGAAATGCTGTTTGCCGAATTGATGCGGTCGTTGCCGGAATAAAGGTTTTCGCGGAACAGCTGCTGGTAATTGAAGCTGTTTTCCGAAGAATCGAAGTTCGGCAGATCGTTTTGCGGTTTTGTCGGGATATAGTTGTAAAACAGGCGCGGTTCCAAAGTCTGCAGATAATCTTTGCCCAACCAGGAAGCCTTGCGTTCGAGATTCACACCGCTGTCTATGCTGAAAGTCGGCAATACACGGCTCACGCTGCGCTCCTTCAATTCGCCGAAACTGTCCAAATTATAGTAAGTGGCGTGTACGCCGATTTTCGGCCGCACATAACCCCACGAATTGTGAATATCCCAGCGCACACTCGGATACAGCACCGCCCGGTTGCCCGCCTGTTTGTTTTTGTGGGAGAAGCGGGTGAATTGGCCGAACACGTCGAAATTCAGGTTGTCATGATTTTTCTGCCAACGCCCCGACAAACGAGGCAACAAAGCGTAGGGCTCGTCTTTGAAACCGTCTTCGCTCTTTAACGTTTGGTATTTCTGTACGGTCAGATAAGCGCTCAACGATCCGCCCCATACTTGATCACGGTAATTCAGCCAAGCTTGGCGGTTAAGGTTTACATTGCGGGCAATGTCGTTGCGGCCGTAGAAATCGCGGTAATAATCGTGGTCGGAAACCTGATTGTAGTCCAAACGGCCTGTCAGGCTTGGGGTCAGCTGCTGTTGGTGCGACCACTGAAACTGGTAACGGTTGCGTTTGTCTCGACGGCGGTCGTACGGCATCCAGCGGCCCGACATTTTCCCGGAATATTCGGGACGCAAATAACGGAATTCGCCGTCCACATAAGCACCGCGTCCGCTAATCAAACCGGGCGCCACAGTCGCATCGTAATTGGGCGCAAGATTCAAATAATACGGCAGTTCCAACTCGAGGCCGTCTGAACCCGCGCCGACAGTCGGCACCAATAAGCCGCTTTTCCGGTTGCCGTTAAGCGGAAAATCCGCCCACGGCGTATAAAGAACGGGAACGCCGCCAAACACCAGCGAAGCATTTTTAGCCACACCGATACCGCTGTTTTGGTCGGCTTCGATGCTGTCGGCACGAATATACCAACTGGCATCGCCGGGATGGCAGGTATTGAATTTGGTATTGATCAGCTGATAACGCCCCCGGCCTTTCATCAATGCCTGTTCGCTGACGCTTTGCAGCCTGCGGCCTTCGTGTTCGGCTTCCAAACGCGCGTGGTCGGCGGTACCGGTCTGCTGCGTCAGATTGTATTCGATACGGCTGCCTTGTACGGTGGTGCCGTCTTGATGGAGAACAAAAGTATCGCCGGCTTTAATCGTATCGCGGCGTTGGTCGTATTCCACCCATTGCGCATTCAAAACCTGATCGTTGCGCTCGATGATCACTTCCCCTTCGGCCTTAACGCCGATACGGGTTTGGCCGATGATTTTGTCTGCCGTAATACGGGTATAGTCGGCAGGAAGCGTTTCGCCGCCGCTGCGGTTGATGACCGCGGCAACCCTTGCCGCCGCCTCTTTGCGCAAGGCTTCTTCGTCGCAAAGCAGGCAAGTGCTGCCCAACGATAAATCGTCGGCTGTCTGTGCGGCCGCGGCTGTGCTAAATCCCACACTCAACGCCAGCGCAATCGGCTTTAATGAAAATAATCGGGCCAAAGTCTCACCTTAAATCGGTTTTGCCAGTTAGAATAGCAGTTATTTTAACCTGAAAACGACCATGCAACGACAAACTGAATTAAAAAAATGGCTGGAAGAAATTTTTCCAAGCCAATCTTTTGACTTGACTTTCGCGGCGGCCGATGCCGATTTCCGCCGTTATTTCCGTGCTACTTTTTCAGACGGCCGCAGTGTTGTCTGCATGGATGCACCGCCGGATAAGATGAGCGTTGCGCCTTATTTGAAAGTGCAGCAGTTGTTTTCCATGGTCAACGTTCCGCAGGTATTGCATGTGGATGAAACGCAGGGCTTCATGGTGTTGAACGATTTGGGCAACACCACGTTTTTGACGGCTATGCGGCACGACGGCCGTGAAGCCGTGCATAAAATCCTGCTTTTGGAAGCCATCGACGAATTGATCGAACTGCAAAAACACAGCCGGCCGGATGTTTTGCCCGAATACGACCGCGAAGTAATGCTTCGCGAAATCAACCTGTTCCCCGAATGGTTCGTTGCCAAAGAATTAGGCAAACCGCTGAATTTCAAACAGCGCCAGTTGTGGCAGCAAGTAGTGGATACTTTATTGCCGCCTCTGCTGGAACAGCCGAAAGTGTATGTGCATCGCGATTTTATCGTCCGCAACCTGATGCTGCAGAAAGGCAGACCGGGCGTATTGGATTTCCAAGATGCGCTGTACGGCCCGATTTCTTATGATTTGGTTTCGCTGCTGCGCGATGCGTTTATCGAATGGGAAGAAGAATTCGTCTTGGATTTGGTAATCCGTTATTGGGAAAAAGCGCGTACCGCCGGTTTGCCGGTTCCGGCTGGGTTTGACGAGTTTTACCGTTGGTTCGAGTGGATGGGTGTGCAGCGTCATTTGAAAGTGGCAGGCATTTTCGCACGGCTGCATTACCGCGACGGTAAAGACAAATACCGCCCTGAAATTCCGCGCTTCCTGAATTACCTGCGCCGTGCTTCACGCCGCTATATCGAACTGGCACCGCTGTATGCTTTGCTGGTGGACTTGGTCGGCGACGATGAACTGGAAACGGGTTATACGTTCTAAGTATTGTTTTCAGACGGCCTCAATCACTGCGATACCGTTACGGCAATCAACTGTTTTTGCAAACATTCATCTGCACAAACAATATTTACCCAGCATAAACAGGTTTGTCTGCCGCTGTAAAAGGCCGTCTGAATTTTCAGACGGCCTCATCGATTTCTACTTTAATATTTTTCAGAAACCGGATTTATGAATCTACTTAACGCCCTTGCCAAAGTCGGCAGCCTGACCATGCTTTCGCGCATACTCGGGTTTGTCCGCGATACCATTATTGCCCGGGCTTTCGGTGCCGGCGCGGCAACGGATGCTTTTTTCGTTGCTTTCAAACTGCCTAACTTATTGCGGCGTATTTTTGCCGAAGGCGCATTTGCCCAGGCGTTTGTACCGATTTTGGCGGAATACCGGCAAAACCGTTCGGCTGAAGCCACTCAGGCCTTTGTTCGGCACGTTGCCGGTATGCTCACGTTTATCCTGACGATTGTAACCGCCGTCGGCGTATTGGCCGCGCCGTGGATTATTTACATTACGGCGGCGGGTTTTGCCAACCAGCCGGAAAAATTCCAGCTGTCGGTTGATTTGCTGCGCGTAACCTTTCCCTATATTTTGTTTATTTCGCTGTCTTCTTTTGTGGGCAGTATTCTCAATACTTACCACAAATTCAGTATTCCTGCGGTTACACCGACCTTGCTGAACATTTCGTTTATCGTTTTTGCCTTATTTCTCGTTCCGTATTTCGACCCGCCCGTAATGGCGCTGGCGTGGGCGGTGTTTGTCGGCGGGATTTTGCAGCTGGCTTTCCAATTGCCGTGGCTGTTTAAAATCGGTTTTCTGAAAATGCCCAAGCTGGATTTCAAACATCATGCGGTGCAGCGGGTATTGAAACAGATGGCTCCGGCAATTTTGGGGGTGAGCGTGGCGCAGATTTCTTTGGTGATCAACACAATTTTCGCTTCGTTTCTGCAATCGGGCAGCGTATCTTGGATGTATTACGCCGACCGCCTGATGGAACTGCCGACTGGTGTTTTAGGTGCGGCTTTAGGTACGATTCTGCTGCCGACTTTATCCAAACACGCGAGCAGCCAGAATACGCAAGATTTTTCCGGCCTGCTGGACTGGGGTTTGCGTTTATGCCTGCTGCTGGCCTTGCCGGCTGCGGTCGGTTTGGCGGTATTGTCGTTTCCGCTGGTGGCAACCTTGTTTATGTATAAGGAATTTACCCTGAACGATGCGGTAATGACGCAAAACGCGCTGATGGCTTATTCTTTGGGCTTAATCGGTCTGATTACCATCAAGGTGTTGGCACCGGCTTTTTATGCGCGCCAAAACATTAAAACGCCGGTCAAAATTGCGATTTTCACCCTTATTGTTACTCAAGTTATGAATTTGATTTTTGTCGGCCCCCTGCAGCATGTCGGCTTGGCTTTGGCCATCGGCTTGGGTGCTTGTTTGAATGCGGGTTTATTGTTTGTGCTGTTGCGGGTAAAAGGCATTTATACGCCCGGCAACGGTTGGCAGGCTTTTATTGTGAAGCTGTTTGCGGCATTGGCGGTGATGGCGGGCGGTTTATGGGCGGCACAGCATTATCTGCCGCTGGAATGGGTCGGCGTAACCGGCTGGCAGAAAGCTGCGCAATTAGGCGGTTTGGTAGCTTTGGGCGGCGGTTTGTATTTTACTTCTTTAGGGCTGCTCGGCTTCCGTCCGCGCCATTTCAAACGCTCCGAACGTTAAGCGTTTCCGGCGTTTTTTACGGCCGATAAAGGGGGCTGTTTATTGGATAATGATGAGGCCGTCTGAAAATTCCGGCATAAATTTTCAGACGGCCTTTTCATATCTTTGATTTCCGATATCCGTTTATTTGTTGTATGCTTTATTTACCGATACAGTTGGATACGCAACCTGTCTTACTGTTTATCAACAAAAAACATCTCCGTTACACCACAAAACCATGGCTGAATTCGACACACTATCCTGGCTGCAACTCTTTCTTCTGCTTATCCCTATCTCGGCAACGCTGCTGCCGCTGATTAACCACAGCCACTGGGGATTCCGCATATTCGATTTTCCACGCATCCAGATTGCCGTTTCAGGTTTGCTGTTCGGCCTGTTCAACCGCTTGTTTTCACCCAACAGCCATCCGGTTTTTATCGTTCTAGAAATTCTCAATATTGCTTGTTTCCTGTATCAGATTAAAGAAATATCGGCCTACACGCGCCTGACCAAAACCGAAGTGCTGCACTATCAAGGCCCGGATAACGAGCGTACCATCTCTCTCATTACCAGCAATGTCTTAACGCACAACCACCGGTCCGACCTGCTGCTGCGTCAAGTCGAACAATACCGACCCGACGTGGTACTGACTTTGGAAAGCGATGAATGGTGGGAAAAACAGCTGTCTTGTTTGGAAGAGCAGCAGGATTACCGCTATACGGTCAAAATCCCGCTCGACAACCTTTACGGCATGCATTTATACAGCCGCCTGCCGTTGAGAAATGTCGAAATCCGGCATTGGGTTGCCGAAGACATTCCGTCTATCGTCGCCGAGCTGCAACTGCGTTCGGGCGAATGGATCTATATTTACTGCCTGCACCCGATGCCGCCCAGCCCGACCGAAGCCGAAACGTCTACCGACCGCGATGCCGAATTGCTGCTGGTCGGCAAAGAAATCGCCAAATACGACCATTCCGTTTTGGTTTTCGGAGATTTGAACGATGTGGCCTGGTCGCGCACTTCATGCCTGTTCCAACAAATCAGCGGCCTGCTTGATCCGCGCAAAGGCCGCGGTCTATACAATACTTTCCATGCCAAATATCCGCTGTTACGCTGGCCGCTCGACCATATTTTCCACAGCAGCGATTTCATGATGAGCGACATCAGAGTGCTGCCTTATATCGGCTCCGACCATTTCCCGGTATACGGCAAATTCCAATTTGCCCCCAAAGCGGAAGCGATTCAGGAAAAAGAACAAGCCGATGCGGAAGAAAAACGCGAAGCAGAAGAAAAAATCGCCGAAGCCGATCCGCTGAAAGAAGTGGTGAGAGAAAAATACACGGAAAAATAAAACCAACGGAGATTAAACCGCCCAATCGGCATTAATATTATCCGCAACCCTATTTATCCACAGAGGCCGTCTGAAAAATTCAGACGGCCTCTTTTCATTAAAAATGCTATCATAAGCGGCTAAAATACAAACCCTTACCCAGAAAAAGGAGTCATCATGCCCTTATTAGACAGCTTCAAAGTCGACCACACACGCATGCACGCCCCCGCCGTACGCATCGCCAAAACCATGCGTACGCCCAAAGGCGACGACATTACCGTATACGACCTGCGTTTCTGCGTACCCAACCAAGAAATCCTTTCCGAAAAAGGCATTCACACTTTGGAACACCTGTTTGCCGGCTTTATGCGCGACCACTTAAACAGCAAAGATGTGGAAATCATCGATATTTCCCCGATGGGTTGCCGTACCGGTTTCTACATGAGCCTGATCGGTACGCCGGACGAACAACAGGTGGCCGATGCATGGCAAGCTTCCATGCAGGACGTGCTCAACGTACAAAGCCAAAACCAAATTCCCGAGCTAAACGAATACCAATGCGGCACATACCAAATGCATTCTCTGATTGAAGCACAAGACATCGCCCGCAATATTCTGGCACGAGACATCCGCGTCAACAAAAACGACGACTTAACTTTAGACGAAAGTCTGCTGCAATCATAATCATCAGGCCGTCTGAAAATTCAGACGGCCTCAATCATACAGGACACCCATGAAAGCCATGATACTCGCGGCCGGACGCGGCGAACGTATGCGCCCGTTAACCGATACCTGCCCGAAACCGCTGCTCAAAGCCGGTAAAGAACCATTAATAGGCTGGCATTTACGCCGTCTGAAAGCAGCAGGATTTGAAGACATCGTCATCAACCACGCCTGGCTCGGCCGACAAATCGAAGAAACACTGAAAGACGGCTCCGCCTACGGCGTGCGTATCCGTTATTCCGCCGAAGGCGCACAAGGCTTGGAAACCGCCGGCGGTATCGCCACAGCCTTGCCCCTGTTGGGCAACGAACCGTTTTTAGTCGTTAACGGCGATGTGTTAACCGATATCGACTTCAGCCAAGCTTACCAAACCGCCGAATCGATGCTGAAAAACCGAATGCTCGCCCATCTCTGGCTTGTGAATAACCCGCCGCATAACCCGAACGGCGACTTCGCCCTAAATTCAGACGGCCTCGTTCAGGCAGATACGGTTCCCAACCACACCTATACCTTCAGCGGCACCGGTATTTACCATCCGCAGCTATTCGACCATACACCGCCCCATCAGGCGGCCAAGCTCGCACCCTTGCTGCGGCAAGCCATGCAGAACCACAAAATCAGCGGCGAACACCATACCGGACTGTGGCTCGACGTCGGCACGGTCGAACGTTTGGAAGAAGCCAACCGTTTGGCCGAAAATTGGTCTTAAGCACCGCCCGATGCAATTTTCTACAAAAAAACGGCTGCAAACCCGAAAGTCTGCAGCCGTTTTATATGTTTCTATATACAGATAAACCCTTTTTTCACACAAACCGATAACGCCGCTGTGCAAACCAAGTTTATCTCGTTATCCACATTTAACTGCGGATACGTTTCAACACTTCTTCTTTACCGATTAAAGCCAATACCTCATCCACGCTAGGTGTTTTCGCCGTACCGCAAACCGCCAAGCGCAAAGGCATACCCAGCTTGCCCATTTTGATGCCTTCGGCATCGCAAAACGGCTTGAATAAGTCATGAACGGCTTCTGCATTCCAATCGCTCAAACCTTCCAGCTTCTCGGCAAAACGCAGCATACGGGCAGGTGCTTCTTCGTCCCAATGCTTGGCCACATCGGCCTCCGCAGGCGTGGCTTTTTCATAGAAATAAATGCATTCGTCCGCCAAAGTATTCAAATCTTGGGCACGGTCTTTCACCAAAGCCAATACATCTTCCAGTGCCGGTTTGTCGGTCTGGGCAATACCGCGTACCGCCAAACGCGGTTTAACCAGCTCTGCAAGCTCATGGTTTGCCGTTGCTTTGATATGTTCGGCATTGATCCAATACAGTTTTTTCAAATCCATGCGGCTGGGCGACGGGGAAACGTCTTTCAAATCAAACCATTCGATGAACTGTTCCATCGTAAAGAATTCGTCGTCACCGTGCGCCCAACCCAAACGGGCGAGATAATTCAGCATGGCTTCCGGCAGGATACCCATCGCACCGAAATCGGTAATCGCCACGGTATCGCCGCTGCGCTTGGAAATTTTCTTACCCTGTTCGTTCAAAATCATCGGTAAGTGCGCGTATTCGGGCAAAGCCGCACCCATTGCTTTTAAGATATTGATTTGCTTGGGTGTATTGTTCACATGGTCGTTGCCGCGGATCACATGGGTCACACCCATATCGTAATCGTCGACTACTACGCAGAAATTATAAGTCGGCGTACCGTCGGCGCGCGCAATAATCAAATCGTCCAAAGCTTCATTGGGAATGCTGATTTCGCCTTTGACCAAATCGTTCCATTTGGTTACGCCGTCTACCGGCGTTTTAAAGCGTACTACCGGCTCCACGCCTTCCGGCACGGACGGCAGGGTTTTGCCTTCTTCCGGGCGCCAGCGGCGGTCGTAAGTGGCCGTGCCTTCTTTTTCGGCTTTCTCACGCATGGCTTCCAATTCTTCTTTGCTGCAGTAGCAATAATAAGCCTGACCTTTTTCCAGCAGCTCGGCAATCACTTCTTTATAGCGGTCGAAACGGCGGGTTTGATAGACCACGTTGTCGGCATTGTCGTAATTCAAACCAACCCATTTCATGCCGTCGAGAATGATATTAACCGATTCGGCAGTCGAACGCGCCAAGTCGGTATCTTCGATACGCAACAGAAACTCACCTTTGTGTTTGCGGGCAAACGCCCATGAAAACAGAGCGGTACGTACACCGCCGATGTGCAGGTAGCCTGTCGGGCTGGGCGCAAAACGGGTTTTAACAGTCATATCGGGCCTTCTAAACAATTCGTTGCTTTAAAAGCCGTTATTTTATGCGTTTAGAGGCCGTCTGAACAGTTTTCAGACGGCCTTTATTGATTTCACTACATTCAACAATGCTACAATATCGCTTTTGCAAAACAAGCCGACAGATATGAAAAAATTCACGCAGCCCAAATCTTTCGAAGATGCACTAAAACGCTTGGAAACCCTAACCCAAGCCATGCAGAGCAGCGAAATGCCGTTGGAAGACGCGCTTGCCGCCTATCAGGAAGGCAACGAGTTGGTCAAATACTGCCAAGCCAAGCTCGCGGAAGTCGAGCAAAAACTGCAGGTTTTGGATGCCGGAGAACTGAAGGAGCTGGATCTTGAACAAAGCGAATGATCTCAAAGCTTGGCAGCATAAAGCTCAAGCGCATACAGAGCTGGTATTGGAACGCCTGATGCCGTCTGAAAAAAATGTCCCGTCCAAACTGCACGAAGCCATGCGCTATGTCACTTTGGGTGGCGGCAAACGCCTGCGGCCGCTCTTGGTTTTAGCCGCTTCCGAGCTGGGGGAAGCCGATGCCACCGCTGTCGAACAAGCCATGGCCGCGATTGAAATGATACATGTCTATTCATTAGTACACGACGATATGCCGGCTATGGATAACGACAGCCTGCGCAGAGGCAAGCCAACCTGCCATGTTCAATACGACGAAGCCACCGCCTTACTGGTAGGCGATGCCCTGCAAACCCAAGCATTCGACGTATTAAGCCGCCCTTGCGGCCTGCCTGCCGCCAGACAATTGAATATGCTGTCTGTTTTAGCAAAAGCTTCCGGCAGTTTCGGCATGGCCGGCGGACAAGCCATCGATTTAGCCAATGTCGGCAAACCCATGACCCAAACAGAGCTGGAACAGATGCACGGCTTAAAAACAGGCGCATTAATCCGCGCTGCCGTTGCTTTGGGTGCATTATCATGCCCCGGCTTGGACGATACCGCCCTGGCCGCATTAGACAACTATGCAACAAATCTAGGCTTGGCATTTCAAGTGATTGATGATGTTTTAGACTGCGAAGCCGATACGGCAACTTTGGGCAAAACCGCCGGCAAAGATGCCGATAACGATAAACCGACTTACGTCAAACTAATGGGATTGGAGCAGGCCCGAAGCTATGCCGAACAATTGATCGCCGAAGCAACCATCTATTTGGAATCTTTCGGTGAAAAAGCCGTTCATCTGCGTCTGCTGGCCGAATTTGTAACCGCACGAAAAAACTGAAAACTTATCCACAAACAAACAGGCCGTCTGAAAATTTCAGACGGCCTTAAATATTTATACAAAACAATTTATTAATTATAGGATCAATAAACCATTCCCAAGAAATCCACTAAATTATCCACAAGATTCTTTTCCGGCAAATAACCGATAAACCGTATTTTCAAGCATATTCGTTAATCTAAACCCTTAAAACTATCCACAAGGATAAAATCCTATTCCAACCTCATTGACATCTATTTCGGATGATTACATTGAATGTGGATAACCCAACTGGAAATCAACGTAAACGTCTTCCCGTTTCAGCATCAATAATCTGACTCGGCTGTTTCTGCCTGCCGATACGCCCGCCAACTATCCAAACTTCCCGACCGAATTGCCGCCGGACTTCCCGCTCGGTTTTACACGGGCGTTTTCCGGCACGGTTACATGAAGTAGACACCAAAGGCATACCTAAAATTGTGCATAAATTTCTAGCCAAATGGTGTTCGGGCACACGTACGGCCAATTTATTCCGGCCTTTCCCACGCAAAACCGGCAAAACCCGTTTATCCACATTCAATAGAAAAGTTTTCGGTGCAGGCCATTCCGATTCCAACATCAATTTAACCGCTTCCGACGGCTTTTCCAACAAAGACTGCAATTGGGATAAATCCGCACCGATTACAATCATGCCTTTATGCTGCGGCCGTTTTTTAACATGCACCAATTGGTTCAAAGCCCGCGAATGAACAGGCAGGCAGCCGATACCGTAACAAGATTCGGTCGGATAAGCCACCAATCCGCCATGCTTCAAGTGACTGATTAATTTGCGTTTAGCAGATGCAGAAAGAATACGGGAAAACGGAATCATATAAAATCGAAAGCCGTCTGAAATTCAGACGGCCTCTTTCATTTTCGGATTAACGCTTAACGGCCTTATCCGCAATATCCTTACGATACTGCATACCGTCAAAATGAACTTTGCCGAGTGCTTCATAGGCTTTTGCTTTAGCTTCCGCAACACCGTTACCCAAGCCGACAACGCATAATACACGACCGCCGTTAGTAACAATTTGCTGCTCTGCATTCAATGATGTACCCGCATGGAATACTTTGCCGATTTTGTCGGCTTCCGCCAAACCTGAAATCACATCGCCTTTTTTCGGAGTTTCGGGATAGTTTTCAGCAGCCAAAACCACACCGACTGCCGTCTGTTCATTCCATTCGGCTTGTACGCTATCCAGTTTGCCTGCCAATGCAGCTTCAAGCAAATCCACCAAATCACTATCCAAACGGCTCATAATAGGCTGGGTTTCAGGATCACCGAAACGACAGTTAAACTCAATAGTAAACGGTGCACCGTTTTTATCGATCATCAAACCGGCATATAAAAATCCGGTAAATTCATGACCTTCAGCTTTCATACCGGCAACAGTCGGTAGAATAATCTCATTCATTGCACGTTCGTAAACTTCCGGCGTTACCACCGGTGCGGGACTGTATGCACCCATACCGCCGGTATTCGGACCTTTATCATTGTCCAGCAAACGTTTATGGTCTTGGCTGGTTGCCATCGGCAACACATAGTTTCCGTCGACCATAACGATAAAGCTGGCTTCTTCGCCCTGTAGAAAATCTTCAATAACTACGCGCGCACCGGCATTACCCATTTTATTGCCCAATAGCATATCATCGATTGCCGCATGCGCTTCTTCCAACGTCATTGCCACAATCACGCCTTTTCCGGCAGCCAAACCGTCGGCTTTAATCACGATGGGCGCGCCTTTGCCATCAACATATTCATGCGCTTTTTCTGCATTTTCAAATGTCTGATATTGCGCGGTCGGAATATCGTATTTAGCCATAAAGGCTTTGGCAAAATCTTTCGAACTTTCCAATTGGGCTGCGTATTGGGTAGGACCGAAAATTTTCAATCCTGCTGCACGGAAATCATTTACAACACCCGCCGCCAATGGTGCTTCAGGACCAACAACGGTAAAAGCAATATTTTCCTTTTTGCAGAAATCAATCAATTCATTATGTGCGGATAAGGCAATATTTTTTAATTTAGGCTCAACCGCCGTACCTGCATTACCCGGCGCAACAAATACCGTTTCAACTTTCGGAGATTGTGCCAATTTCCAAGCCAAAGCATGTTCGCGTCCGCCGCTGCCGATAACGAGTAGTTTCATGATTTATCCTTAATCAATGCCAATATACGCAAATGAATCGAAGCCCGAATTATAGCCGATTTAACTGCTGAAATCAGCTTGAATGCCGTTTATTTTACAATTATTCCGATTACAAACAGACTTGACTCGAAATTGAAAAACCAAGGCCGTCTGAAATTCAGACGGCCTTGGTTATGAATCTTCTCCAACAATCTCACTGTTTACTTCAATAAAACGGGTATGCCGCCAAGCTGCAACACAAGCATCGTAATTAGCTAAAGGAATACGCACTGTCAAACGGCAATCCAACTGTAAATCCTGTTCGATGACTTCCGCACAATGCTGTTTGGCAATTCTGATAGCGTCATTCAAATGTGGATATTCACAACGGATAAAAACCGTTTTTTCCACATTTTTTTCCACAATCTCCGCTACCGACAAAGCTTCAGCAGTTGCAGTTTTATAAGCATGAATCAATCCGGGTACACCCAATAAAGTACCGCCGAAATAACGAACCACCACCACCAAAACATCTGTCAATTCGGCGGAATAAATCTGGCCTAAAATCGGACGGCCTGCACTGCCAGACGGCTCCCCATCATCATTCGCACGAAACTGAGTACCTTCAACACCGAGCCGGTAAGCATAACACCAATGCCGCGCTTTATGATGAGCTTCACGCAACGGCTCGACATAACGCTTCACATCCGCTATCGAATGGATAGGGTAAGCAAAAGCAATAAAACGGCTGCCTTTATCTTTAAACTCGGCTTCTGTCGGAGCAGCAATGGTTTTATAAACAGTTACGGTCATATTTAAATTCATCCTTTTCAGGCGGCCTGATAACAAAACCGGCCGTCTGAAAATAAAAGCAAAAACTTTATGCAACTTCCATTGCATAAAGTTTTTGAGTGTTTCACGTGAAACAATAGGAATCAGTTTTTCAACGCTTCAGTCAACTGTGGCACAATTTCAAACAAATCACCCACCAAACCGTAATCGGCAATATTGAAAATTTGCGCATCCGGATCTTTGTTGATTGCTACGATAACTTTGCTGTCCTGCATACCGGCAATATGCTGAATAGCTCCGGAAATACCGACTGCAATATACAATTCGGGCGCTACAACTTTACCGGTTTGTCCTACTTGATAATCGTTAGGTGCATAATCGGCATCTACCGCCGCGCGCGATGCGCCGATTGCCGCGCCCAAGACATCTGCCAACGGCGTTAAAACCGCTTGGAATTGCTCTGCACTACCCAACGCCCGTCCGCCGGACACCACTACTTTGGCTTGAGTCAATTCAGGACGGTCTGATTGCGTCAGTTTTCGATTAACAAACCGGCTTAAATTTTGAGCAGGCAATGCTTCTACTTGAACGGATTCCGCATTACCGGTTTGTGCATCTGCGGCATCAAAAGCAGTAGCACGGAAAGTGAGCACTAATTTATCCGCATTGCTTTGAACGGTTTCAAAAGCATTACCCGCATAAATCGGACGGACAAACGTGGTTTCATCAACCACTTCGGTCAAATCGGAAATCTGCGGAACATCCAATAAAGCAGCTACGCGCGGCAGCAAGTTTTTACCGAAAGCCGTTGCGGCGGCTGCGATATGTCGGTAATCGCAAGCCAATTTCACCACCAAAGGAGCCATCTCTTCTGCCAATCCCTCGCCGTAATGGCCGGCATCGGCAACCAATACTTTTGCTACACCGCTGATTTTTTTTGCCGACTCAACTACTGAACCCACAGCTTTACCGGCCACCAAAACGTGAACTTCACCCAGTTTTGCCGCAGCCGTAACCGCATGCAGAGTAGCGGGATTTAATTGCTGGTTATTATGTTCTGCAATAATCAATACGCTCATTTCATACTCCCTTAAATCACTTTGGCTTCGTTCTTCAGTTTTTCAACCAATTCACCGACATTGGCCAATTTGATACCGGCTTGGCGGGCTTTGGGTTCGGCAACTTTCAATACACTGATACGGGGAGAAATATCCACATTTAAATCGGCTGGAGCTAATTTTTCCAACGGCTTTTTCTTCGCAGCCATAATATTCGGTAATTTCACAAAGCGCGGTTCGTTCAAACGCAGATCCGTACTGATAACCGCCGGCAATTTGAGTGCAAGCGTTTCTTCGCCACCGTCGATTTCACGGGTAACGGTTACTTCTCCGTCTCCGACTTCCACTTTTGCTGCAAATGTCGCTTGAGCGGCATTCATCAATGCAGCCAGCATTTGTGCCGTTTGATTGGCATCATCATCAATCGCTTGCTTGCCCAATAATAAAATCTGCGGTTGCTCTTTGTCGGCAACAGCTTTCAATAGTTTGGCTACGGCCAAAGGTTCGAGTTTTGTATCGGTTTCCACATGAACGGCACGGTCTGCGCCCATTGCCAAAGCCGTACGCAGCGTTTCTTCGCATTTTTTTTCACCCAAAGAAACCGCAACGATTTCGGTAACCTTACCGGCTTCTTTCAATCGTACCGCTTCTTCAACTGCAATTTCATCAAATGGATTCATCGACATTTTGACATTACCGATATCCACATCCGAACCGTCGGCCTTTACCCGGACTTTTACGTTGTAATCCACCACGCGTTTGACAGCAACCAATGCTTTCATGGGTTCTCCTTAAACCGGACAAAAATCCGGGATAAAAAATTCAACTTTTCTGCAATACAGGTTTTATAAAAACAAACGACCAAATAATCTCGAACCGTGCTGCTTTTATAAAACCTGCCTGTTTTTCAGACGGCATAATACCGTTCTCAAACAAACAGCCGGTGTTTCTTTTCCATCCATATCCAAGCCCGTCCGCTTTTCAACCGTTGAAGAAACCGATTACTGCTTGGCAGAAATACATTTTTTCAAGCTCAGATAAACTTCTTCAGGCTTGGGAATTTGACCGATATTCCCCAAATTTTGCGCCCAATCCGAAGTTTGAACACCGGTTTTAACAGGGTCGGTGTCGGTATAAATCCCTATAACCGGTTTATCCAAAGCATTTGCCAAATGTAAAAGCCCAGTATCCACACCGATAATGCCTTCCGCTTTATCCAATAAATAAGCAGCCTGAAGCAGATTCATTTTTGGGCATACTTTGGCAAAAGGCAGTTTGGCAGCAATCGTTTCGGCTCTTAGCTTTTCAGTTTCATTTCCCCAAGGCAGATACACCTCAAGGCCGTCTGAATCATAAAGCTTCTGCAAACATGACAACCAATATTCAAGCGGCCATAATTTACTGTCGCGACTGGTTGCATGAAGTGCTACATAATACCGATCCGGCAAACCTTCGATTTTTGCTTCAATAGGCACATGCAAACCAAAACGGACAGGTTGATCAATCCGATAGCCGAACACCTGGGCAAACAAGGCCCGATTCCTCCATACCGCATCACGGCCTTTGGGAACGGAAAAAGTTTGATTATACGCCAAAGCAGCAAAAGCTTCACGAGCGCTGTGGAAATCCAAACCCTTAACCGGCGCATTAGAGATTTTGGCAAATACGGCACTTTTAAACAGACCTTGGCTGTCTAAAACAAAATCAAATTTTTCTCTCTGCAAGTCTTGTTTCAACCGACGCATTTCCTGCCAGGTTTCCGGTTTGGCCAACTGCTTACGCCACTGCCGCCAACGCATCACATGCACTTTTTTTACCAAAGGATGCAATCTGGCAATATCGGCAAAACCCGCTTCGCACAACCAATGCAATTCAATATCCAAACCTTGCCGTTTCAAATCTTCAACTGCCGGCAAAGTGTGGATTAAATCACCCATACTGGAAAGGCGGACGAGCAGGATTTTCATCATTCGATTCCGTTTGTTTTTAAAATTGATGTTTCACGTGAAACATTTAATTATAACTTATTGATTATTAATAAATTTATTAATTTGTTCCGCATTTTTCAAAATAAGGGCACCATGTTCGGCCATTTCTTGCCAAGCCTGTTTGATGGTTTCTTCGGCAATACCGCGACAAGCAGCTTCATTAACGATAACTTGCCAATCCCCACCTTTTAAAAGCTGTAAAACCGTTGTTTTTACACAATAATCCGTAGCCAAACCGCCTACAATCACGGTTTTTGCCGTTTTACTGTGCAGCCATTCCAGTAATCCCGTGCTCAGTTTTTCTTCGATATCGTGGTAACACGCTCCGTAAGGATGAAGCTCGGGATCCACGCCTTTCCAAACACAATAATCGTATTCGGAAACATCAGGCAAACCGTCGAGCAATTCGTAACCTTTTGTGCCGACCATAGCATGGGAAACCCATGTTACGTCAGCATTAGGCAAGCCGGTCGGTTTCAACATATCAGCAGGATTATCTACCAGCCATTTGGAAAACGGACTGTGAGCGTCTTTACTCATTACCCTCAAATCCGCCAATTTTGCTTGGGCGTTTAATTCATCCACAATCGTATCGCCGCCAGCGACCGGCAATTCGTCCGGGCACAAAGGCGTAAATGTTTTCTGCGCATCCACATCAATAGATACAATCATGTTTTCTTATCCTCAATCTGCGTAAAGCAAGAGCTTTTCATTATAGCAAACAAACCGGCCTTAGATACTTTGCAATATCTGCCGTTTGGTTTTCTATAAGTTTGCCGTCAGATTAAGGCCGTCTGAAAATTTGAATACCGCGGTCTTATATCAAAAACCGGTTTACCTGCTATACAATCTCAATTTATCCACATTTTTCAGACGGCCTTATGCAATACACTATTGAATCCATCGCTACCGTACATTCTCCTTATAAACAAAAATTCGGTATCGCCCGCCAACCCGGTTTGGTTCCTGCCGCAGAAATCTGTATAGAACTGCATTCCGATTTCCATATCGATTGCGTCAGAGGTTTGGAAAATTTCGAATATGTTTGGATAAGTTTTATTTTTCATGGAGTGCTGGGTGAAGGATGGTCGCCTTTGGTTCGTCCTCCCCGCTTGGGCGGTAAACAGAAAATGGGGGTATTTGCCACCAGAAGTCCGCACCGGCCTAATCATATCGGTTTGTCTTTATTGAAGTTGGAACGGATTGAAAACGGAAAAAATATCCGTTTGTATTGCAGCGGTGCCGATTTATTGGACGGTACGCCGGTCATCGACATTAAACCTTATATTCCTTTCGTTGAAGCCAAACCGAAAGCAGCCAGCGGATTTATCAACGGTAAACCCGATGAATTAAATGTTATCTGGCAACCGCAATGTGCAATAAACCGATTGTCTGAGAAAGAACAGACCCTTATTTTGCAAAGTATTGCTCAAGATCCCAGACCGGCGTATCAAAATATTCCCGAACGAGTTTACGTTATGGATATTCTACAATACGAAGTGAAATTTCAAATTCGAGACAATACTGCCGAAATTATTGATGTTATTCAAAAAACCAATTAAGAAATAAAATGTTTGTTCATTTAAAGTGTTGATGGATTTATGAGGCCGTCTGAAAATTTCAGACGGCCTTTGTTATTAGGTTTTTTATATAAATGGGTATTTTTAAAAAATACAGTTGTTTTTATTCTTAAATAAAAATTAAAAATAAACAGATGAATAAGATGAACAGCATATTTTAATGTGGATAACTTATTTTTTTAAATAAAAACATAAGTTTAAAAACCAAAAAAACCTAGGGATAAGTTGACGGTTCATTTGGGAAAAAACGGTATAAAAATCTTTGCAATCTGTTTTGGTGTGGATAACATTATTTTATCCACCTTTAAAACGACAGTTTTCAGACGGCCTTTGACTGTTTAATAACCTTATAAGTAAATACTATGAAAAAGATTAGATAACTCCTATATTTTTATCGTATTATCCTTGCAATATCATCAACAAAGGACTTGCCATGCTGCAAAGAACATTAGCCAAATCCATCAGCGTAACCGGAGTTGGCCTTCATTCCGGCGAACGCGTTGCCCTTACCCTGCACCCTGCGCCTGAAAACAGCGGCATTACTTTCAGAAGAACCGATTTATCTGGCGATCAGGCAGAAAAAATCGCCTTAACGCCTTATCTGATTAACGACACCCGTTTGTCTTCAACAATAGTTACCGATAACGGCGTCAGAGTCGGCACCATCGAACATATCATGTCCGCATTGGCCGCTTATGGTGTGGATAACGCATTAATCGAGTTGAATGCACCGGAAATTCCGATTATGGACGGCTCAAGTCTGCCGTTTATTTATCTGCTGCAAGATGCCGGAATCGTCGATCAAACCGCACGCAAGCGTTTTTTGAAAATTTTAAAGCAAGTGGAAGTGAAAGAACCCGGAAAATGGGTTCGTTTCAATCCCTACAACGGTTTTAAAGTAACGCTGACCATCGAATTCGACCACCCGGTTTTCAACCGCAGCAGCCCGACTTTTGAAATCGATTTCGCCGGAAAATCCTATGTAGACGAAATCGCACGCGCCCGTACTTTCGGCTTTATGCAGGAAGTCGAGCTGATGCGTTCCCATAATTTGGGTTTGGGCGGTAATTTGAACAATGCCATTGTGATTGACGACACCGATGTTTTAAATCCGGAAGGTTTGCGTTATCCCGATGAATTTGTCCGCCATAAAATTTTGGATGCGATCGGCGATTTATATATTGTCGGCCACCCGATTATCGGCGCGTTTGAGGGCTACAAATCCGGTCATGCCATCAACAATGCTTTGTTGAGAGCCATTTTAGCCGACGAAACTGCTTATGAGTGGGTGGAATTCCAAGATGAATCCGATCTGCCGCCGGCATTTCACAGTTTGTCGCAAGCAGCTTGAGTAAACTTAATGCGAGGCCGTCTGAATTTCAGACGGCCTTTTTTATACACATCAATCTTAAAACAACTATGTTTAAACCATGTTGATAAAATAGTTTACTGATTGAAAAATAGGAAGAAAAAATCAAATGCTTAAAGTTTAACCATATAAAAATACACGGATTCTGTTTATTCCGCTCTGAACGGATTGTGGAAAAATATCTTAAGATTTTATTTAATTTGAAGTTTTTTACATATGATTAAAATATAGTCAATAAGGAAAGCTGTAAACATCCTCTCAAATAAACAAGCAAACAGCTTTATATTGCGACTGTTCTGTATAGATTAAAAACCGTGCTGCTGAAAGCATGCTACATAACTGTTTTGTTTTACTTCATTCCGCAAAGGATAAATGCCCGTTCAAACTGTGTACGGCAATGTTTTTATCCACAGAAAAATTTCAAACCATAAAATTATCCACAATAACAAACATAGACCAAGCCGTATTGTCCCGATACTTTTATACCGTTTATCTAAATGAAAAATATAATAAAAATACAGTTATCAACAGATAAATTCCTCACTCTACATCAAAATCTTTTTATTATTTAATATTTATTTAATTAGTTATTTCATGCTTAAGGCCGTCTGAAATTTTTTTACAAAAATATCAAATAATCCAGATATTAGAGATTGTTTAATAACAGGCAATCAGTTAAAGTACCGACCATATAATTTCACATACTTAAGGAAACCTGATGAAAGGCAACATCGGTGTGATCGGTTTGGCCGTAATGGGTCAAAACCTGATTCTCAATATGAATGACAAAGGGTTTAAAGTTGTCGCATTTAACCGTACTACTTCCAAAGTCGATGATTTTTTAAACGGTGCTGCAAAAAATACCGATATTATCGGTGCTTATTCTTTGCAAGATTTGGTAGATAAACTGGAAAAACCAAGAAAAATCATGATGATGGTTCGTGCCGGCTCGGTAGTTGACGATTTTATCGCCCAATTGCTCCCCTTATTGGACGAGGGAGACATCATTATTGACGGTGGCAATGCCAATTATCCCGATTCAACCAGACGTACCCGTGAGCTCGCCGAAAAAGGCATCCGTTTTATCGGTGCAGGTGTGTCCGGTGGCGAAGAAGGTGCAAGAAACGGCCCTTCTATTATGCCCGGCGGCAACGAATCGGCCTGGCCCGAAGTTAAAGAAATTCTGCAAGCCATTTCGGCAAAAACACCGGAAGGCGAGTCCTGTTGCAATTGGGTCGGGCGCGACGGTGCCGGACATTTTGTGAAAATGGTTCACAACGGCATCGAATACGGCGATATGCAGCTGATTTGCGAAGCTTACCAATTTATGAAAGACGGTTTGGGGCTGACTTATCCACAAATGCATGAAATTTTCAGCGCTTGGAACCAAACCGAGTTGGATTCTTACTTAATTCAAATTACTGCCGATATTTTGGGTTACAAAGATGAAAACGGCGAACCGTTGGTGGAGAAAATTCTGGATACCGCAGGCCAAAAAGGTACCGGAAAATGGACAGGTATCAATGCTTTGGATTTAGGTATTCCTTTAACGTTGATTTCCGAATCCGTTTTTGCCCGTTGCGTTTCCGCTTTCAAAGATCAGCGCGTCGAAGCCGCCCGTTTGTTTGGTAAAACCGTTACCCCTATTGAAGGCGATAAATCAGAATGGGTGGAAGCCTTGCGTGAAGCATTATTGGCTTCAAAAATTATTTCTTATGCACAAGGTTTTATGCTGATCCGTGAAGCCAGTGAAACCAATAACTGGGATTTGAATTACGGCAATACCGCTTTATTGTGGCGTGAAGGCTGTATTATCCGCAGCGCATTCTTGGGCAACATCCGTGATGCTTACGAAAACAATCCGGATTTGATTTTCTTGGGTTCGGATGCCTATTTCAAAGCCATTTTGGAAAAATGTCTGTCTGCTTGGCGTAAAGTAGTGGCTAAATCGGTTGAAGCAGGCATTCCGATGCCTTGCATGGCTTCTGCGATTACTTTCTTGGACGGTTATACTACCGAGCGTTTGCCTGCCAATCTGTTGCAGGCCCAACGTGATTACTTCGGTGCGCATACTTACGAACGGTATCGACAGACCGCGCGGTGAATTTTTCCACACCAATTGGACCGGTAAAGGCGGCGATACCGCTTCTACTACTTACGATATTTGATTTTATCCGCTTGTTGGTTGGCAAAAGGCCGTCTGAATTTTCAGACGGCCTTTTTCATTTGAGTTATACACAAATAGGATAATTGATTTAATGGGAGATTATTTGCGTGGATAATTATAACTTTTTGAAAATAATAAATTAAATTTATTCCAATCAAGGCAGGTAATTAAAAATTTATTTTGCCCACATCTTTATCCACAAAGTTGTTCACACCACGTTTTTCGGATTACCGCCGACAAAGCTGTGGATATTGTCTGAAAGAATATCAAACAGGCGGTTGTGTGCTTCGGTGCTTGCCCATGCGATGTGCGGCGTAACAATCAAATTCGGCAAACGGGATTTAAGCAACGGATTGCCGTTTCGGGGCGGCTCTTCCGTTAACACGTCTACACCGGCTCCGCCCAATTGGCCGTATTTCAAAGCGGCGATTAATGCATGTTCGTTTACCAAGCCGCCGCGTCCGCAATTAATCAGAATGGCACCGGGTTTCATTTGCTGTAATTCTTTTTCGCTAATCATATCGGCCGTCTGTTCGGTTAGCGGATAATGCAGCGAGACTACATCTGCACTGCTTATCGCTTCATTAAATGCCGTGTAGCCTTCCCGAATTGCGGAAGCATGTTTGTGTTCGCCGAAAATTACCTTCATTCCGAAAGCCTGTGCATAAGTTGCCAAAGTCGTTCCGATATTGCCGCGTCCGAAAATGGCCAAGGTTTTGCCTTTCAAATCGCGTATCGGGGCACCGAAATGGCAGAAGTGCGGTGAATTTTGCCAGATTTCCGCAGCAATATCGCGCTGATAGGCCGGCAGGTTGCGCATTAGCGCGATCATCATCATGAAAGCGTGTTCGGCAACGGATTCATTGCCGTAAGCGCGAATATTGCAAACGGTAACCTTGGCGGCTTTCGCGGCTTCCAAATCGATATTGTTGGTGCCGGTTGCTGCAACGGCAATCAGTTTCAGTTGCGGATTGTCGGCGATGTGTTGGCGGTTAATCACGACTTTATTGGTGATGACGATGTGTGCGTCTTTAATTCTCGCTGCCGTTTCATCAGCCGCAGTTTGGCCGTATTCGGTCAAAGTGTGTGGAAAATCAAAGTGAAACGGGCGTTTCGGCAGCGTGTCGCCGTCCAATACGACAATATTCAGTTTCATAAGTATCCTTTGCTATCAAATATTTTGATTTAATAAATTTTTTCTAAATGTGGATAGTTGTAATTAACTTTCATTTTAACTTGATAATAATTATTATTTTTGCAATTAATTTTCATACAGTTTTTTCAGACGGCCTTTGCCGTCAGTCGGAGAAGTTTATGTTAAAAACCATTACCTTTGCCATTCTGCATTTCGGCGTTGCGTTTACGGTGGCCTATGTGTTGACCGGCAGCATCGGTATTTCGAGTGCGGTGGCTTTGATCGAGCCGATTGTGAATACGGTGGTTTTTTATTTTCATGAAAAAGCCTGGAAGCGTTATGAAGATAAAAAAGGCATCAAAATCACTACGCAAAGCAAGATTCCTTTGCATCAGTGTATCGGCAACTAAAGCCTGTTCCGGCCGGTTGTGTTTTAAAAAAAACGGCCGTTGTGTGATAATCCTGCCGTATTTTTAATCTTTTGCAAAGGGCAGAACGATGGGTTTGATTATTGAAGATATTGTAACCGGCCACGGTAAAGAAGCGGAAAAAGGTAAGGAAATCACCGTTCATTACACCGGTTGGTTGGAAGACGGTACCAAATTCGATTCGAGTTTGGACCGACGCCAGCCGTTGACCATTACTTTGGGTGTCGGCCAGGTTATTCAAGGCTGGGACGAAGGTTTCGGCGGGATGAAGGAAGGCGGTAAGCGTAAGCTGACGATTCCTTCTGAAATGGGTTACGGCGAGCGCGGTGCGGGCGGTGTGATTCCGCCGAATGCGACTTTGATTTTCGAAGTGGAACTGTTGAAAGTTTACGAATAAGTTATCCCCGATAAACTTGTAAAAAAAGTATTTAAATTTCAGTTTGTTGGTGTTTAAATTCACAAGATTTACAAAGTTATCCCTATATTTATCCACAAGGCCGTCTGAATTTCTTTATTTTTCAGACGGCCTTTTCTATTTTTCCGTCAATGAATTTAAGTTTTTTTATAACCGGTAAATTCTGTTTCGGGTTTTACGGTTGTGTATCTATGCAGTTGACCGGCTGCAGGCTTGGCAGGGCTTCGGTTATAATGCTGCTTTTAATCGATTAAACCGTTCGGTTTATCCACAAGAAAAAGGTTTTGAGTATGAGTTTTCCGGCTTGTCCGCAATGCGGTTCCGAATTTACTTATCACGACGGTATGCAGTTGGTTTGTCCCGAATGCGCCCATGAATGGCAGGAAGGCGAGGCGGCTGTCGAAGAAACGGCGGTGGTTAAAGATGCCAACGGCACGCCTCTGGCCGACGGTGATACGGTGGTGTTGATTAAAGATTTGAAGGTCAAAGGCAGCTCGCTGGTGATTAAACAGGGAACGAAAGTAAAAGGCATCCGCTTGCAGGAAGGCGATCATGATATTGCCTGTAAAATCGACGGCAGCGCGATGAATTTGAAATCTGAATTTGTGAAAAAAGCATAACGGCTGGTGTGCTTTAATTAAAAAAACGGCGGAATCAATCCGCCGTTTTTTTATGTTTTGCAGTTAACCGATATTTGTTTGTCTTAAGCGGTTTGCAGACCGGTTACGGGCTTGGGGTTGCCGGTATTGTGCAAAGTTTGATAGCTGGGTTTGAGCTGGCGGGCAATCAGGCTGAGTTGCTGCCACAATATTGCGTTTTGTCTGCATTCGCCGATTTCGTTTTTTAATGTGGCAAGTTTGTTTTCCAGCTCGGAAAAGGCCGTCTGAAAAGTGTCGGGCGTATGGGTTTGGATATGCTCCAAAATGTCGGCGGTTTGTTCGGCTGCTTCGTAAAAGCTGTGGATAAATCCGCTGTCGCTATGTGGTTCCATTTGGTTGCGGTAGGCGCCGAGCGCGGAAATATAGCCGATCAGGGCATAGTTGATTTTCAACAGGCTGAGGCCGTCTTGAAGTTTGTTGCCGTATTTTTTCGGTTCGCTGCTCATGTCGGACAGTGTGCTGCTTAAGGCTACGGCTCTTTCGTGTGTTTGGCGGCGTACGCTGCGGTAGACAACGTCGTCTGTGCTGCCGTATTGAAGCTGGCGGATAATCTGGCGCAGGTATTTGCCGTTGTGGCTGACGGCACGGCCTGCGGTTCGGTTGAGGGTCAGGTATTGCCAATCCGGCCACAGGTAGGAAACGGCTGCCCAGGCAATGGCCGAGCCGATAACGGTATCGACAATGCGCGGCAAAGTGGCGGCATAGACATCGAATCCGGCCAGAGAGAAGCTGGTTAGGGCTTGGACGGTAATGAAAAATGTGGAAAAGCTGTATTTGTTGGTTCGGAAAAAGAAAAACAGCGTGGTCGAAGCAATAATTATCCACAGCTTGGTTTCTACTGAAGGCGTGAAATACGGTACGAGCGAGCCGACAATCACGCCCAAAATGGTGCCGGCGATACGTTGGTTTACGCGGCTTTTGGTGGCCGAATAGTTGGGCTGGCAGACAAACAGCGCGGTCAGCAGAATCCAGTAGCCGAGATGGAGGTGCAGCAGTTCGACGATGACGCAGGACACAAATACCACGATGGCCAAGCGTACGGCATGGCGGAAAACGGCGGATTCGAGGTTGAATTGGTTGACCAAAACGCGCCAGGCATTTTTCAGGCTGCCGTTTTCGAGAGCGGCAATCCGGGTTTGTTCGGAATGTTCTTCCAAGGCATGATTGGCAGTATTTTCCAGATTGCTGAATTGGTGGTCGATGCTGAACAGGTTTTCAAGCAGGCGCTGGAGGGCGTGGGCTTCGGTGTTGTTGCCGTGGGTTTGGATATAGATTTTCAATGATTGGCGGCAGCCGTTGATGGCGCGTTCCAGACGCCGGCTGTATCGGTAAGGCCGGCTGATACGCAGGCTTTCGGCGATATCGCGGCAGGCTTGGCCCTGCAGTTCCATGAGGCGGTGGATGCGGAAAATCAGGTCGGTATTTTTCAATTTTTCCGCCAGTTCCCGGTAATCGACGTGTGCCGAACTGATGCGCTCGTGAATGTCCTGCGCGGTAAAGTAGTAATGCAGCATACGGGTGGTACGCGGATGGCGGTGTTGGCCGCGCATGCGGTAAAACAGTGCGCTGCGGCATTGGTTGAAAACCGAAATCACGCCGGTGTTTTTCATGGCCAGATCGATTTGCCGGTTTTCCAGCCAGTCGGCTTCATCGGGGTCGAAAAAAGCGGCTTTGGCATCGAAATAATCGCCTAAAGCGGCATAGGCGTCGGCCATGTTTTCCTGAACCGGCCGGTGCGGAAAAATCATGTGCATGATGAGCGTGGTGGTGCTGTACAGCAGTGTGCCGCATAAAATCATCAGCGGATTGGTAAACCAGGCGTTGTCGGGCGTATGGGTGAGCGAAGTATAGGTGGCGACGGCCAGCGTGCCGAAAGCGATGGTGCGGTAGCGCGTGCCGACCGCGCCCGAAAACGTGAACACAAACGTCATCAGGGTCATGGCCAAAACAAACCAAATGCCCTGCCCCAATGTGCTTTGTGCGGCCAAAGAAGCGGTGGAAAAAGCGATGACGGTAACCACGATATTTTTCAGACGGCCTGTGAGACGGTTGTCCAAATCGACCAAGCCGCCGGCGATAATGCCTAAAACAAACGGCATGGATAATTGCGGAATGTCGAAATACCAGACCAGCGAAGCGGCGGTGAAAACGCTGAAGAAAATCGGCAGCGTGGCAATGACTTTGGGATTGATCGGCGGTGTTCTCATGGTTGTTTGCGAATGCGTTCGGGTAAATGGAAAAAGGGTTGAGGATAAATATTGCAAACCGGCTTGGTTTGTTTGGCTGTTTTCGATGGTGGGTAAAGCAAAAGGCCGTCTGAAAATTTTTGACATCATGCCGTATCGGATACCGATGACGTTATCCGCAGTATAACGCCGGTTTGCTGCCTGAAATTTTCAGACGGCCTGCGGACAAATAACCATAACGCGCCGTCTTGGCGGTAGGTTTACTGCTGTTTGACCGTTTCGGCGATTTTCTCCGCCATTTTTTGGCTGGCTCCGCGGTGTTGTTCGATAAATGCGGCGGCTTGTTCGGCATAGCGTTGGCGCAGTTCGGAATCGGCAAGCCAGTTATCCACAGTATTCCGCCATGCTTCGGCAGAAGCGGTTTGCTTTGCCGCACCGCATGCCAATGCGCTTTGACAGGCGGCAGCGAAGTTGTAGGTGGAAAAGCCGAATAGTGTCGGAATGCCGCAAGCAATCGGTTCGATGATGTTTTGGCAGCCGGTATCGACCAAGCTGCCGCCGACAAATGCGATATCGGCAGCCAGATAATAGCCGAACAATTCGCCCATGCTGTCGCCTATCCAAACCTGCGTATCCGGTGCAACGGCCTGATTATCGCTGCGTTTCTGTGTTTTAAAGCCCAATCTTTCCGCTGTTTCAAAGGCCGTCTGAAAACGTTCGGGATGGCGCGGAACGATTACCAACAAAGCATCGCCCGCTTGTCCTTTCCATGCTTTCAGCAGCAGCTCGGCTTCGTCCGTGCCTTTATATTCGCGCGTGCTGGCGCAGACGACAACGGGGCGTTTACCGATATATTGCTTGAACATTTTGGCGGTTTCATACATTTCGGCAGGTGGTGAGATGTCGTATTTGGTGTTGCCGCATACATGAATGTTGGACGCGCCGATTAAATGCAGCCGTTCCGCATCGGCGGCGGTTTGCGCATAACAGCCGCTCAGTTTCTGCATGGCCGGAGCCACAAGGCTGTGGATTTTCAAATAGCCGTTTTGTGATTTTTCCGATAAACGTGCGTTGGCCAAAAACAGCGGAACCTGATGTTTTCCGCAGGCTTCCATTAAGTTCGGCCAAATTTCCGTTTCCATCAGAATGCCGAATTGCGGGCGGTGCTCGCTGAGAAACTGCGCTACCCATTCGGGATGGTCGTAAGGCAGATAGCGGCATTGTGCATCGGGATACAGCGATTCCGCCGTTGCCCGTCCTGTCGGCGTCATTTGCGTCAGCAGCAGCGGCGCGTCGGGAAAATCGGCGCGTAAGGCGTGTATCAAGGGCTGTGCGGCACGGGTTTCGCCGACGGAAACGGCGTGTATCCAAATCGGCTGCCGTACCGCGTTGGGGAAAGGTTCGCCGAAACGTTCGCCCCAATGCTCCAGATAAGCAGGATTTTTTCGGGCGCGTTTGCGTAAATAACGGCGGATTAGCGGCGGTGCAATGCGCCAAAGTCGGGTATAGAGCCAGCGGAGAATCATAAAGTGGGTTGCTTGGAAGAATTGTGCTTATTTTACAGCAAATAAACTGAAGTTTTGCGGCGGTGTTTGGGCTTGGGTCAGGGTTTTATCCGAATAGGCCGTCTGAAAATTCAGACGGCCTTTTAGATTAAGCCAAGTCTGTGTTTATATATTGCCGGTGTAAGAAAGGCCGTCTGAATTTTCAGACGGCCTTTTCATCATTGCCGATAAGTTTTATTCGGGACGCATTTGCGGGAACAAAATCACGTCGCGGATAGACGGCGCGTCGGTGAGCAGCATCACCAAGCGGTCCAAGCCGATGCCGCTGCCGCCGGTGGGGGGCAGGCCGTATTCCATGGCGCGGATGTAGTCGGCATCGTAGTGCATGGCTTCGTCGTCGCCGGCATCTTTCTGCGCCACTTGCGCTTTAAAGCGGGCGGCTTGATCTTCGGGGTCGTTTAACTCCGAATAGCCGTTGGCCAACTCGCGGCCGACGATAAACAGCTCGAAGCGGTCGGTCAGGCCGGGTTTGGTGTCGGATGCGCGCGCCAGCGGCGACACTTCCACCGGATAGTCGATGATAAACGTCGGGTTCCACAGTTTGCTTTCTGCACAGCCTTCAAACAAGGCCAGTTGCAGGCTGCCGATACCGGGCGACGGCGGGATTTTTTCGCCGTGTTTCACGATTTCTTTTTTCAGCCATTCGGCATCGTTCAACTGCTCATCGGTATATTGCGGGTTGTATTTTTTGATGGCTTCGAGAATGGTCAAACGCTCGAACGGGCTTTCCAAATCCACTTCTTTGCCGTTGTAGCTCACTTTGGCGGTGCCGCACACTTCTTTGGCAGCATGGCGGATCACGCCTTCGGTCATTTCCATCATGCGCTCGTAAGTGCAAAACGCTTCGTAGAATTCCATCATGGTGAATTCTGGGTTGTGGCGGGTGCTCATGCCTTCGTTGCGGAAGCTGCGGTTGATTTCAAACACGCGCTCCAAACCGCCTACGACCAAGCGTTTCAGATAAAGTTCGGGGGCGATGCGCAGGTAAAGCGGCATGTCGAGTGCGTTGTGGTGGGTAACGAAGGGCTTGGCCGTGGCACCGCCGGGAATCGGGTGCATCATCGGGGTTTCCACTTCGAGATAACGTTCGTTAACCATGTAGTTGCGCACGGCTTGGATGATTTTGCTGCGTTTGATAAAGGTGTCGCGCGAATCTTGGTTGGTAATCAGATCGGCGTAACGCTGGCGGTATTTCTGCTCTTGGTCGGTCAGGCCTTTGTGTTTGTCGGGCAGCGGGCGCAGTGATTTGGTGAGCAGATGCAGCTTGGATGCGCGCACGGTCAACTCGCCGTGATTGGTTTTGAACAGCGTGCCTTCCACGCCGATGATGTCGCCCAAATCCCAATGTTTGAAGGCGTTGTGCACGTCTTCGCCCACGCCTTGGTTGTTTACATACACCTGAATCTGGCCGCTCACGTCTTGGATGGTGGCGAAGCTGGCTTTACCCATGGCGCGTTGCAGCATCATGCGGCCGGCCACTTTAACGGGGATTTCCTGCGGGTCGAGTTCGGCTTTTTCCAGCGAACCGTATTGCGCCTGCAAATCGCCTGCGAAAGCATCGCGCTTGTATTGGTTGGGGAAGGCGGTGCCGTGTTTGCGCAGTTCGTTTAATTTTTCGCGGCGCAGCGCGATGATTTGGTTTTCGTCGAGTTGTACGTCTTGTACGTCGGCTTGTGGATTATTTTGTTCGCTCATGGGAATTTCCGGAAAAATAAGACAGGCCGTATGAAAAGGCGGCCTGATTTAGTTAAATATTTTTCGGCATTTTACGCGGTTTCGCCGTTTTTTTCTATGTTTCGGCTGATTTTGCCGGGCAGCAAAAAGCCGCGGCAGGGAGACGGCTGCCACGGCTTTGGGGAGGACGGCGTTTATTTCAATACGGTGCGCGTCCAACGGTTTACCCAGCTTTTCTGTTTGCGGGTCATTTGTGCGGTTCCGGGCGTATCGTGTTTTTCCGGAATTTTGGCAAAATCGAACACTTGCGGCAGTGCCGTACCCGGTACGGCAGGATAAACCCACATTTCAGACGGCACGGCTTGCTGAACTTCTTTGCTTTGCAGGAAAGACACCAGCTTCACCGCCAATTCGGGCTGTTTCGCACCTTTCAAAACCGCCGAGCCTTCGATTTGGCGGAATACGCCGCCGTTCAAAAACAGATTGCCGGTCGGCGGCGTGGTGTATTTGCCTTTGCTGAAGTGGACTTCGGCAGCCGGGCTGGTGGCGTAGCTGACAATCAGCGGACGCGAACCGCCGTTTTGGCTGAAATCAGTATAGTAGGCATCGCTCCAGCTTTTGGTTACTTTTACGCCGTTTTTACGCATATCCGCCCACCATTTGAAAGCATTGCCCTCGCCCATGCCGGCGATGTTGGCCATCAGGAAGCCCAAGCCGGGGCTGGAGGTGGCGGGGTTGGGTACGACCAACAGGTCTTTGTATTCGGGTTTGGTTAAGTCTTGCAGCGATTTCGGCAGAGGCAGGCCTTTTTGTTCGAACCATTTTTTATCGTAGTTTAACGTAACATACGCATAGTTCACGGCCAATGCGCCCGGCAAACCGGCAACAGTCTTCACGCTGCGCGGCTGATGTGGGGAAAGAATGCCGTTTTGCGAGGCTTTGCCGATATTGGCGTTGTCCAAACCGTAAACCGCGTCGGCAATCGGGTTGGCTTTGCTCAAAATCAGTTTGTTGAGCATTTCGTTGCTGCTGCCGGCTTTGATCAATACCACTTTCGCATCATTGGCCTGCTCGAAACGCGCAATGGTTTCTTTGGGCAGGCTGAACGATTTGTGTACCGCCAGACGCACTTCGGTTTGCGCCCAGGCATTCCATGCCAACAGGCACAGACCTAAGCCGAATAAGGTTGGTTTTTTCATGAAGTTTCTCCTTGCCGGAAATCAAACGGGAAATATCAGACGGCATTATACCGTTTGGCCGTCTGAAAATAAGTTTATTTGCGGTATCGGCGCGTGTATTCGATATACATTGTCCAAGGCCGTCTGAATTTTCAGACGGCCTGACCGTAAGGCGGAACGGTATCGGCCGTATTCATACGGTATCAGTTGCTATATGATACTTATCAGTAGATTGTTGTGTTTGACTTTTGTTTCGGGTAAACGATTTGATGAACGACCGTACTGTTTGGCTGTTTGATTTGGACAATACGCTGCACCATGCCGATGCTGGCATTTTTACTTTGATCAACCGGCATATGACCGCTTATCTGGCGGAACGTTTGGGCTTGGACGAAGAAGCCGCATCCGCTTTGCGCCAAGACTACTGGCACCGCTACGGCGCAACGCTCACGGGCTTGAGACACCATCATCCCGAGATTTGCGTCGACGAGTTCCTCCGCAGCAGCCATCCCTTGCCCGAGATACTGTCGGCACTGGTTCCCATGGAAAGTGTGGCGGAAACTTTAGGCCGTTTGCAAGGTCGAAAAACTGTTTTTTCAAACGGTCCTTCGTTTTATGTACAGAGTCTGACAGAGGCTTTGGGCATCCGCAGCCATTTCGAAGCAGTGTTGGGCACGGACGACTTCGGTTTGTTGAGCAAACCCGACGAACAGGCGTATCGGATTGCCTGCCGCCTTATCGGCGCAGATCCGGCCGACTGCATAATGGTCGACGACAGCGCAGACAATCTGCATCAGGCCAAAGCCTTGGGCATGCGGACGGTTTGGTTCGGCGCACATACGCATCCTCTGCCGTTTGTCGATTTCGCCGCAAAAGACCTGCCTGCTTTGGCAGATTGGGCGGAAACATTAAATCTCGCTCCGGCTATATAAACCGTTGCCGTACTCGGCTACAATATTATTCCAACTGTCATTCTGTTTATATTAATTTTTGAAATAGAGGGATTCCGTTATGCGTTATTCAGCACTGATTCTGATCGGCTTGGCACTCACAGGCTGTTCTTGGGAAACTTATCAAAACGCCGAAGGCAAAACCGCGCTGCGCCAGAAACACGCACCTGGTACGGCGGTGGTGTATCAGGACGGTTCTTATTCGCGCAATATGCAGTACAACCAATACCGCCCCGAGCAGCGTGTCGTGAAGCCCGCACCGGCCGGACACGATGTGCGCGGTACGCATTGGCAGAAGCCCGAAATGAAATAATGCGTTTTGAAGCAGTCGGAAATTTTCAGACGGCCTTATCACAAATATCGACTAAATAAAGAGCAAAACAATGACTACAACACCTTTGCATATCGTGATTCTCGCCGCCGGCAAAGGCACGAGAATGTATTCCAAGCTTCCCAAAGTGCTGCATGAAATCGGCGGCAAGCCGATGGTTGCCCGGGTAATTGACACGGCGCAAGCCTTGAATCCGGCCGGAATTACCGTCGTAATCGGGCACGGCAAAGAAAAAGTTTTGGAGCGTGTCAAACGTGATGTGAATTGGGTTGAGCAGGCCGAACAGCTCGGTACCGGCCACGCTGTTAAAATGGCTCTGCCGCACCTGCCCAAAGAAGGCCGCACGCTGGTGTTGTACGGCGATGTGCCGCTTACCGATGCGGAAACCCTGCAAAAACTGCTCGAAGCCGCCGGCAACGAAGTCGGCCTGCTGACCGATGTGCTCGACGACCCCACCGGCTACGGCCGCATCATCCGCGAAGGCGGCAAAGTGGTGGCGATTGTCGAAGAAAAAGATGCCGACGATTCCCAAAAAGCCGTGAAAGAAACCAACACCGGCATTCTCGTGTTGCCCAACGCCAAGCTCGAAGGCTGGCTGAATTCATTGCAAAGCAACAACGCCCAAGGCGAATATTACTTAACCGATCTGATCGCACTCGCCAATTCAGACGGCATCGCCGTGCATCCCGTGCAGGTTGCCGCCTCTTACTTGGCGGCGGGCGTCAACAACAAAGTACAGCTTGCCGAATTGGAACGTATTTTCCAAAACAATCAGGCGCAAGCCTTGCTCAAAGCCGGCGTTACCCTGCGCGACCCCGCCCGCTTCGATTTGAGAGGCCGTCTGAAACACGGCCAAGATGTCGTGATTGACGTAAACGTGGTGATTGAAGGCGATGTCGAACTGGGCGACGACGTGGAAATCGGCGCCAACTGCGTTATCTGCAATGCCAAAATTGCCTCAGGTACCAAGATCGCCCCGTTCTCCCATCTTGAAGGCTGTGAAGTCGGCGAAGACGGACGCATCGGCCCGTTTGCCCGTCTGCGCCCGAATGCGAAATTAGACAGCGGCGTACATATCGGCAACTTCGTCGAAGTGAAAAACACCGTGATGGGCAAAGGCAGCAAAGCCAACCATCTGGCTTACTTGGGCGACGCCGAAATCGGCAGCAAAACCAATATCGGCGCGGGTACGATTACCGCCAACTACGACGGTGTGAATAAACACAAAACCGAAATCGGTGATGAAGTCCGCATCGGCTCCAACGTCGTACTGGTGGCTCCGGTGAAATTAGGCAACAAAGTCACCATCGGCGCAGGCAGCTCGATTACCAAAAACTGCGAAGACAACGCCCTCGTCCTCGCCCGCGCGCGCCAAACCGTGATTGAAGGCTGGATTCGTCCTGAAAAGGAAGAAAAGGAATAATCCCGGTATCGGTTTGATGATAATTGAGAAAGGCCGTCTGAAAATTCAGACGGCCTTATTTATTGAAAAACACAGATTTTTCAGACGGCCTTATGTCGGGATAGATGAAGTTTGCCGTCACAAGCCGGCTGCATGACGATTTTTATGCTGAAAAGATATGTGTAAATAAAACCGATAATTATGAATAAATCCTAATTTGTTACCAAGGAAACATTCACAATAGTTTGATTATTGGCTTAAGATAAATCCAGCAGCAATCTTGGGCAATTCCGCATACAGGCTGTTGATTCTGAACGGTTTGGCCGGACAGCAATGATTATTGAAGTTATTTTCTTATATTATTCATACAGCTATGAAAAAAATCAAACTATACGGCCTGAAGCAACTCAAATACAGGTAAGATTTTTTATATGAGGCCGTCTGAAAAAAAGCCGGTCTTATTCCTCCAACCAACTGATACTAAGGAACAATTATGTGCGGTATCGTCGGCGCCATCCGCGCCAATCACAATGTAGTAGATTTTCTGACCGACGGTTTGAAGCGTTTGGAATACCGCGGTTATGATTCTTCGGGCATTGCCGTGAATATGGACGGCAAAATCAAGCGTGTCCGCCGTGTCGGCCGCGTGGCTTTGATGGAAGAAGCCGCCAAAGAAAAAGGCATGTTCGGCCATATCGGCATCGGCCACACCCGTTGGGCCACCCACGGCGGCGTTACCGAGCCGAACGCGCATCCCCATATTTCCAGCGGCACGATTGCGGTGGTGCACAACGGCATCATCGAAAACTTCGAAGAAGAACGCGCCCGCCTGCAAAAGCTCGGCTATATCTTCGAATCGCAAACCGACACCGAAGTGATTGCCCACAGCGTGAATCATGAATATCTGCAAACCGGTGATCTGTTTACAGCGGTACAGGCCGCCTGCAAACGTTTCCACGGTGCATTTGCGATTGCGGTTATGGCGCAGGACAATACCGAAAACATGGTAGTGGCGCGCATGGGCTGCCCGCTGCTGGTGGCATTCGGCGAAGACGAAACCTTTATCGCTTCCGACGTTTCCGCCGTGATTGCCTTCACCCGCAACATTGCTTATTTGGAAGACGGCGACATCGCCCTGCTGACTGCCAAAGGCGTAGAAAAACTGATCGATAAAAACGGCGAGCCTGCCGAGCGTGCGGTAAAAGTTTCCGAATTGTCGCTGGCTTCGCTCGAACTCGGCCCGTACAGCCACTTCATGCAAAAAGAAATCCACGAACAGCCGCGCGCAATTGCCGATACCGCCGAAGTATTCTTGGAAGGCGGTTTCGAGCCGGAAAACTTCGGCGACAAAGCGCGTGAAGTGTTCAACGAAATCGACAGCATTAAAATTTTGGCCTGCGGCACATCCTATTATTCCGCATTAACCGCCAAATACTGGCTGGAAAGCATTGCCAAAGTGCCGACCGACGTCGAAATCGCCAGCGAATACCGCTACCGCGACGTGATCGCCAACCCCAAACAACTGGTGATTACCATTTCCCAGTCGGGCGAAACCCTCGACACCATGGAAGCCCTGAAATACGCCCAATCACTCGGCCACAAACACAGCCTTTCCATCTGCAACGTGATGGAATCCGCCCTGCCGCGCGAAAGCGAATTGGTACTGTACACCCGTGCCGGTGCCGAAATCGGCGTAGCGTCCACCAAAGCCTTCACCACCCAACTGGTGGTATTGTTCGGCTTGGCCGTTACCTTGGGTAAAATGCGCGGCCACGTTTCCGAAGCACAGGCTCAGGCTTATGTTGAAGAACTGCGCCAATTGCCGGGCAGCATTCAGCATGTGATGAATCTCGAGCCGCAAATTGCCGCTTGGGCGCAGAAATTTGCCGAGAAAAACAGCGCATTGTTCCTCGGCCGCGGCATCCACTACCCGATTGCGCTCGAAGGTGCGTTGAAGCTGAAAGAAATCACCTACATCCACGCCGAAGCCTATCCGGCAGGCGAATTGAAACACGGCCCGTTGGCTTTGGTAGATGAAAACATGCCGGTGGTGGTGATTGCGCCGAACGACGTGTTGCTCGACAAAGTGAAAGCCAACATGCAGGAAGTCGGCGCGCGCGGCGGCGAACTGTTTGTGTTTACCGATCTCGACAGCAACTTCAACGAAGACAAAGGCGTGCACGTTATCCGCACCCCGCGCCATGTCGGCGTATTGTCTCCGATTGTTCATACGATTCCGGTGCAACTTTTGTCTTACCATGCCGCACTTGCTCGCGGCACCGATGTAGATAAGCCGCGCAATCTGGCTAAATCGGTTACGGTGGAATAAACCGATCGGCAGTTAAACAGAGGCCGTCTGAAAATTTTCAGACGGCCTTTTTCAGCCTTTATGTAAAACCGGGCAATACCGATGACAAATAAGTTATCCACATAATCGGTTGTGTTATGATTGCCCTCTTTTCGACACTTTTGGTAAAGGGTTTGGATTATGTCTTGGTCGGCAGCTGACAGCGCGTCTTTATACGGTATCCGCCATTGGGGCGACCGTTATTTTTCCGTAGGTGAAAACGGTCATGTGATGGTGAAGCCGAATGACGGCAGCGATATACAGGTGGATCTGTATGATTTGGTTTCCCAGCTTCAGGAGCGCGGGCAGGACTTGCCGATGCTGTTCCGTTTTCCCGATATTCTGCAGGACCGTGTGGCGCGGCTGTGTGCGGCGTTTAACCGCTCTATCCGCAAAAACGAGTATCAGGGCAAATATACGGCGATTTATCCGATTAAGGTGAATCAGCAGGAATCGGTGGTGAAAAACATTATCGTGCCGAAAAACGATCAGGTTTCGATCGGTTTGGAGGCCGGTTCCAAGCCGGAATTGATGATTGTGCTGGCGTTTGCACCCAAAGGCGGAACCATCGTCTGCAACGGCTACAAAGACCGCGATTTTATCCGTTTGGCTTTGATGGGCCAGCGTTTGGGGCATCAGGTTTTTATCGTTATCGAAAAAGAATCCGAAGTGGATTTGGTGATTGAAGAATCTAAAAACTTGGGCATCAAAGCCAATCTCGGCTTGCGCGTGCGCCTGTCTTCGTTGGCTTCCAGCAAATGGGCGGACACCGGCGGCGATAAAGGCAAATTCGGTTTGTCGGCGGCACAGTTGATTTCTGCTGTGGATAAGTTGACGGAGGCCGGTTTGCAGGATACGGTCAATCTGATGCATTTCCACATGGGTTCGCAAATTTCCAATATTGCCGATTACCGTGCCGGCTTTAAAGAAGCCGTGCGTTATTTTGCCGAGCTGCGCGGTTTGGGGCTGCCGATTGAGTATGTGGACGTAGGCGGCGGCTTGGGCGTGGATTACGACGGTACGCACTCGCGCAACCCGAGTTCCATCAACTACGATATGGGCGAGTATTCGCACACCATCGTTTCCATGCTGGCGGAATATTGTAATGAAAACAATATGCCGCATCCGAATATTTTTTCGGAATCCGGCCGCGCAATGACTGCGCATCATGCGGTGTTGGTGATGAACGTCACCGATGTCGAGCGTTTGCCCGATCAGGTTCCGCAGATTGAAGACGAAGAAAACTTATCGTTTGCCACCAAAAAACTGATTGCCTATCTGGATATCAACGACAGCGATATGGTCACGGAAACCTATTACCGTATCGGCCATTATCTGACCGAAGTTACCGAGCTGTATTTGGAAGGTAAGGTGTCGCTGAAAGAAAAAGCTCTGGCCGAGCAGCTGCATGCCGTGTTGTGCCGCCGTCTGAAACAGCAGCTTCAAGTCGGCCAGCGTTCTCAGCGTCAGGTGTATGACGATCTGACCGATAAACTGGCTGATAAATATTTCTGTAATTTCAGCGTGTTCCAAAGTCTGCCGGACACTTGGGCGATTGGTCAGGTGTTGCCGATTATGCCGGTGCACCGTTTGAACGAGCGTCCGACCCGCCGTGCGGTTTTGCAGGATTTGACTTGCGATTCAGACGGCAAAGTCAGCCAATATGTCGACCAGCAAAGTATCGAATCCAGCATGCCGATTCATGCCTTGAACGGCAAAGAGCCGTATTTGCTCGGCGTGTTTATGGTGGGCGCGTACCAGGAAATTCTCGGCGATATGCATAATCTGTTCGGCGATACCGATTCGGTGAACGTATATGTGCGCGACAACGGCGAGATTGTGTACGGCGGTATGGAGGAACACGATACTATCGAAGATATGCTCAACTATGTGCATTTGTCGCCGGAAGAAGTGTTGAACAAATTTGAAGAAAAATCCCGTTGGGCGAAGCTGCCGAACAATGAGCGCAACAGCTATTTCGCCGAATTCTGCCGCGGCTTGAAGCAAAGCTCGTATTTGAGTTTGGAAGACGAAGAATAAGGCTTTGCCGCAAACGCCCGATTCGGTTTGCTCCAGTAGTTTGATTTGATGAACACCATGAAAGGCCGTCTGAAATTTTCAGACGGCCTGCTGCTTTCTGCTAAAATTCCGACATACCTTTATTTCGGAAATCCATTATGAATATCCCCGCTATCCAATCTGCTTTGGCTGCCGTTGCCGTTCCCCGCAGCAGCCGCACGCTCGGCGGCGAAAAAGCCGTCAAACTGGTTGAGGAACGTGCAGACGGCCTGCATATTGCTTTGCAGTTCGGTTTCCCTGTCAACTTTATCCGTGAGGAATTGGTGCAAAATATTCAGACGGCCTTAAGCGGTCTGGTTGAAGGCCGAGACCTGCATGTGGATATGTCGGCGCAGATCGAAACGCACAAGGTTCAGCCGGGCGTTACCACCATCAAAGGTGTGAAAAACATTATCGCCGTTGCTTCCGGAAAAGGCGGCGTCGGCAAATCGACCACCACCGCCAATCTGGCCACCGCTATGGCAAAGATGGGCGCGCGAGTGGGCGTGTTGGATGCCGATTTATACGGCCCGAGCCAGCCGACCATGTTGGGCGTGGCCGACGGCAAGCCCGACCAAAACAACGGAAAATTAGTACCGGTGGTGTCGGAAAACGGTATCCAAGTGATGTCTATCGGCTTTCTGATCGATCCCGACCAAGCCGTCGTGTGGCGCGGGCCGATGTTGAGCCAGGCTTTGCAGCAGCTGTTGTTTCAAAGCGAATGGAACGATGTCGACTATCTCTTTATCGACTTGCCGCCGGGGACAGGCGACATCCAGCTGACGTTGTCGCAAAAAATTCCGGTTACCGGCTCGGTGGTGGTTACCACGCCGCAAGACATTGCCTTGATTGATGCGCGTAAGGCGGTGGATATGTTCGGCAAAGTCAATATTCCGATTTTCGGCGTGCTGGAAAATATGTCGGTACACATCTGCTCGAATTGCGGCCATGCCGAAGCGGTATTCGGCAGCGACGGCGGCAAAGAGTTGGCGGAGAAACTGCAAGTGCCGTTGCTGGGGCAGTTGCCGTTGAGCCTGCCGGTTCGCGAAGCCATGGACAGCGGCACGGCCCCCGCCCTGTTTGCCGAACATCCGGCCATTGCCGGGCTCTACACCGCCGCCGCCTGGCAATTGGCGCAAGCCGTAGCAGACAAAGGCCGCGATTTCAGCAGCCGTTTCCCGAAAATCGTGGTTGAGTAAACTAAAATCCGAAAAGGCCGTCTGAAAATTTCAGACGGCCTGTTTTGCAGGCAAGATGTTGTCTGAATCTGCCGATTATTTATTTATCATCATATCGCGCTACAGTCTGCTACAAGAAGCGTAAAATATGATATAAAGCCCAGTGAATCTTTTTCAAAGAAACCGCGTTTGCCGGCTTTTTTCCGTATCGGCAGACGGTATTTTTGAAAAGGTTTCTTTCCTGCCTACAACTAACCCCGTATTTGGAGTGCTCTCATGGAATTAGTGTTTATCCGTCACGGACAAAGCGAATGGAATGCCAAAAACCTGTTTACCGGCTGGCGTGATGTGAAGCTGAGCGAAAAAGGTATTGCCGAGGCGACTGCCGCCGGTCAGAAACTGAAAGAAAACGGCTACCAGTTCGACATCGCGTTTACTTCCGTATTAACCCGCGCCATCAAAACCTGTAACATCGTTTTGGAAGAAAGCGACCAGCTGTTTGTGCCGCAAATCAAAACCTGGCGTTTGAACGAGCGCCACTACGGCCAATTACAGGGTTTGGACAAAAAGCAAACCGCCGAAAAATACGGAGACGAGCAAGTGCATATCTGGCGCCGCAGCTACGACACCCTGCCTCCGCTGCTGGATCCGTCTGACGAATTTTCCGCACACAACGACCGCCGCTATGCCGGTTTGCCTGCCGATGTCGTACCTGACGGCGAAAACCTGAAAGTGACGCTGGCTCGCGTCTTGCCTTTCTGGCACGACCAAATCGCACCGGCCATTTTGAGCGGCAAGCGCGTATTGGTTGCCGCTCACGGTAACAGCTTGCGTGCTTTGGTAAAACACATCGAAGGCATTTCCGACGACGACATCATGGGCGTGGAAATTCCGACCGGTCAGCCGCTGGTGTATAAATTGGACGACAATTTGAAAGTGATTGAGAAGTTCTATTTGTAATCACTTGCCTGCTGTAATGCCAAAGGCCGTCTGAAAATTCAGACGGCCTTTTTATATTCGGTATTTCAACGTAGCGCCAAAACCATAATGGAAACGGTTTCCCCGTTCACTTCGCGTTTGTCGGTTTCCTGCCAGCCGTAGCGTGCATATAAGGCCTGCATATCCGGCGTATAGAGATAGAGCTTGTCGATGGACAGTTCGCGGGCGGCGGCAATACAGGTATCGACCAATGCGCCGCCTGCGCCGCAACCGCGGTGTTCGGGCAAAACAAACACATCGCCCAGCCAATACCGCTCCGCTTCATGATGCTTCAAATCATATTCTTTCAGTGAAGCCGAGCCGAGCAGATGGCCTTCGGCATCTTCGGCCATCCATACTTTCGGTAACACGGATTTGCAGGCCAATGCGTTGCGGTAGCGGTCGAGAATTTTCTCCATATTGCTCCACGGTGCGAAATCATGCCATTCGGTATGCAGCGCTTGAGCCAGTTCGTCGATATGGCGGCTGCATTCTGTTAAAGGCTTAATCGTTACAGTCATAAATTCAAAAAAGAACAGATAAAAAAACAGCATTATATGTTCAGACGGCCTGAACTCAAGCCTTTTCTCCGAGTCTGAAAGAAGATGGCTGTTGAGAAAGTAAAGCAACGGATTTCCGCTTCGGCACGGCAGCGGCAGTCTGTACAGTGTCAAAAATAAGCTGTCCGCCTCTTAACGCTGCTTTACCATAAAGCGTGCTTCGCGGATAATTACGCCCGATAGGTTTTTGGGTTATTGAATACAGAGTAATGAGGGAGTAACACAATCATGGCATTTTTAAAGTTAACCGCACAAAACGTACAAGGAAAAACCGTTTTAATCCGTGCCGATATGAACGTGCCGTTTAAAGACGGTGCCATCAGCGACGACACCCGCATCCGCGCATCGCTCGCGTCGATTCAATATTGCTTGGACAACGGCGCATCGGTGATTGTGATGTCGCATCTGGGCCGCCCCACCGAAGGCGAATTCAATCCGGAAGACGACGTGGCTCCGGTTGCCGCCCACTTGGGCAAATTGTTGGGCAAAGAAGTCAAAGTGTTGAACGACTGGCGCGAAAACAAACCCGTTTTGGCGGCAGGCGGAGTGGCCATGCTGCAAAACGTGCGCATCAACAAAGGCGAAAAGAAAAACGATTTGGAATTGGGCAAAGCTTATGCCGCGTTGTGCGACGTGTTTGTCAACGACGCATTCGGCACCGCCCACCGCGCCCAAGCCTCTACCGAAGCCGTAGCCCAAGCTGCACCCGTGGCCTGCGCCGGTGTGTTGATGGCCGGCGAATTAGACGCTTTGGGCAAAGCCCTCAAAGAGCCTGCCCGTCCGCTGGCTGCGATTGTGGCCGGCAGCAAAGTATCGACTAAACTCACCATTCTCGAGAGCTTGGCCGACAAAGTTGACCAATTAATCGTCGGCGGCGGCATCGCCAACACCTTCCTGCTGGCTGCGGGCAAACCCATCGGCAAATCGTTGGCCGAACATGATTTGGTGGAAGAATCGAAAAAAATCATGGAAAAAATGGCGGCTAAAGGCGGCGTGGTTCCGCTGCCGACCGACGTGGTGGTGGCCAAAGCGTTTGCCGCCGATGCCGAAGCAACGGTAAAAAATATCGACAATGTGGCCGAAGACGACATGATTCTCGACATCGGCCCGCAATCTGCCGCAGCCTTGGCCGAAGCCTTGAAAAAAGCCGGCACGGTGGTGTGGAACGGCCCCGTGGGTGTGTTCGAGTTCGACCAATTCGCCGGCGGCACCGAAGTGCTGGCCAAAGCAATTGCCGACAGCAGCGCCTTCTCGATTGCCGGTGGCGGCGACACTTTGGCGGCGATTGCCAAGTTCGGCATCACCGACCAAATCAGCTACATTTCCACCGGCGGCGGTGCGTTCCTTGAGTTTTTGGAAGGCAAAGAGCTGCCTGCCGTGGCGGTTTTGGAAAAACGCGCGTAAAGCAGCTTGGGCCGTTTGATTGGAAAATATCCGTTTTTTCAGACGGCCCCAGCCTTGCCGTACAAGACAGGCAACCGCCCAAACCGGCTTGAATTTCACTGCCTTGTGTCGTGTATGAATATTTAACTGTGTATAATAGCGCAATAATTTTTATTTGAATTTCATTATTCTGGAGATTTGTTATGGCACTTGTTTCCATGCGTCAACTGCTTGACCATGCAGCCGAAAACAGCTACGGCTTGCCGGCATTCAACGTAAACAATTTGGAACAGATGCGTGCAATCATGGAGGCGGCCGACCAAGTTAATGCTCCCGTGATTGTTCAGGCTTCCGCCGGTGCGCGTAAATATGCCGGTGCGCCTTTCCTGCGTCATTTGATTTTGGCGGCGGTTGAAGAATTTCCGCATATTCCCGTTGTGATGCACCAAGACCACGGCGCGTCGCCCGACGTTTGCCAACGTTCCATTCAATTGGGCTTTTCGTCCGTAATGATGGACGGTTCGTTGTTGGCCGACGGAAAAACCCCTTCTTCATACGAATACAATGTGGAAGTTACCCGTAAAGTGGTTGAATTTTCCCATGCCTGCGGTGTTTCCGTAGAAGGCGAAATCGGCGTATTGGGCAACTTGGAAACCGGTGAAGCCGGCGAAGAAGACGGCGTAGGCGCGGTCGGCAAACTGAGCCACGACCAAATGCTTACCAGCGTGGAAGATGCCACCCGTTTCGTGCGCGATACCGGTGTAGACGCTTTGGCGATTGCCATCGGCACCAGCCACGGCGCATATAAATTCACCCGTCCGCCCACAGGCGACGTGTTGCGTATCGACCGTATCAAAGAAATCCACGAAGCCCTGCCGAACACCCATATCGTGATGCACGGTTCCAGCTCCGTTCCGCAAGAATGGTTGAAAATCATCAATGAAAACGGAGGCAATATCGGTGAAACCTACGGCGTGCCGGTGGAAGAGATCGTAGAAGGCATCAAACACGGCGTGCGCAAAGTGAATATCGATACCGACTTGCGCTTGGCCTCTACCGGTGCCATCCGCAAATTTATGGCGGAAAATCCTGCCGAATTCGACCCGCGCAAATATCTGGCCAAATCCGTTGAAGCCATGAAGCAGATCTGCGTCGACCGCTATCTGGCGTTCGGCTGCGAAGGCCAAGCGTCTAAAATCAAGCCGGTATCTTTGGATGTGATGGCGGAACGTTATGCCAAAGGCGAATTGAACCAAATCGTTAAATAATACCGATTATTTGAGACAAAGCCCCCAAATGTTTCAGGGGGCTTTTTATATGGTTGATAAGGTTTTTATCGGTCATTGATTATTGAGGCCGTCTGAAAATTTTCAGACGGCCTCAAAGCTTGCATGGAATAATCAGTTCGAAGCAGTTTATTTCTTACAGGCTGCCGTGACTTTTTTTACTGCCGCATCCAGTTTTTTACCGTCGATTTCGCCGAAAACGGTTTCTTTGTGTCCGCATTTGACCGCTTCAACCGTTGTAAACGGCAGGCCGCCGACGGTATTGCCTAAAGATTTCATAAAACCGCGGCTGTCTTTGCCGTCGTAACGCCAAATCGGATAGCTGACCGGAGTCTGCTTTAAAAAAGCACCGATATTTTCAGGGTTGTCCAGCGCGATACCGACCATATCGACGCTGCCTTTTTTCTGCTTTTTATACCAAGCCGACATTTCCGGCATTTCTTTTCGGCAGGGCTTACACCATGTCGCCCATAGGTTTACAATGCGTACGGGTGCTTTGAGCGACGACAGAGATTGCGTTTTTGCGTGTTGCCAGTCTTTCAAATCCTGAGCGTGAACCACGCCGGATAGCAGCACGGCTGCTAAAAATACGGATAAGGTTTTCATTGCAGATCTTTCCGGCAAAAATGACAGATACCCGCCTATTATAGCTTTTTTCAGACGGCCTCAGAGGCGTTCATCGGTTTTACTGGAATGTTTTTGAGATAGAACAAAAGCTTACTGATTATTTCGTCCAATAATTCAAACTCTGATGCACGGATTCGGTGCGTAAGATATATTCGAAATAGGCGCGGCTATCAACCGATTGTTTATCAGTAACCACATATACCCATTTCCCGGTATTGGGATTTTCCCAACGGCTGAAATACAATCCCGAAGCATGGGCAGCCATACGCAAAGAATGTTCCGCACGTTTGCGTTGGCGGATGTTGCGGGCAAGTAAAGGATTGCGCTGAAGATAATCAGACAACTTCTGCCGGGTTTTATCGCGCTGTTCTTGGGTGCGCTCGATCGGCATAACAGTATAAGGTAAGGTTTGTAATATATTCATATGTTTTTCCTTAAAGTCATACTGGTTTTAAATCGGCTGCATCGTATCGTTTTTTCACCGTTTGCATTCGGTTGTGATATTTACAGAAATGCATCGAAATTAGAAGCATACATCATATTCAGACGAGGCGACAAAAATTAACGCTTAGTTTACAATCATATACATTATTTTAATTTTAAACCTAGTATTCCAGGAAAACAATCATGACCGAACAAGTTATGCTGTATCATAATAACCGTTGCAGTAAATCCCGTGCAGCAGTTTCCCTGTTGCAGGTTAGAGGTGTAAAGTTTAAAGAAATCAATTATCTAGATACGCCTCCGACATTGGCGGAATTGCAGGATCTGTTTGGCAAACTCGGATTGTCCAGCCCGCGTGACATGATGAGGGTTAAAGACAATCTTTATAAAGAGTTAAATTTGGATAATCCTGATTTGGATAATAATCAACTGTTTAACGCTATTGTCGAGCATCCTATACTGCTGGAGCGTCCGATTGCGGTTGTCGGAGGTAAAGCGGCCATCGGCCGACCGTTGGAAAACATAGAGGCAATTTTATAAAGCGGAAATCATCCGACAGCTTGCATGATGAATATATCGATTTTCCGAAGCCGCAGCGGTTTGCGTTATTACCTGATACGCGGTGTCGCCTTAAGCCTGTGTACCGTGTTGCTGGCATTTGCAGGCTGTGTTTGGTCTGTATACCGAACCGGCAAACAGACGTTGCCGCCGTCGGTACGTGCGGATGCCGCAGTTGTTTTGGGTGCGGCCGCTTGGGATAAAAGACCTTCGCCCGTATTCCGAGAGCGTATCAATCATGCCATCGCGCTTTATCAAAGCGGCCAAGTTGGAAAATTAGTGTTTACGGGCGGTTCGCCCAAAAAAGGCTTTATGACCGAAGCCCAAGTCGGACGCCGATATGCTTTGAAACAAGGTATTCCTGCCCACGACATCTTTTTTGAAAATACCTCCCGGGATACTTATCAGAATTTATACAACATCCAGCCGCTGTTAAGGATGCACAGTATCGACAGTATTATTATTGTCAGCGACCCTTACCACTTGGCCCGGGCGCAGGCGATTGCAGAAGACTTGGGCTTGAAAGCCCAGATATCGGCCACGCCGACCAGCCGCTATATCGACACCGCTAATAAAGCCAAATTCCTGCTTCAAGAAAGTTATTCGCTGTTTGCTTATTATGGCGGCAGCCGGTTTGAGAAATTATGGTCGATGGTTACGCGTTGATCGGTGGTAACGATAAAAAATGCTTGACAATAGCGTATGCGTTTAACTATAATTCACAGCTTATCGGGTCGTTAGCTCAGCCGGTAGAGCAGCGGACTTTTAATCCGTTGGTCGAAGGTTCGAATCCTTCACGACCCACCAAATTTAAAACAGACCGTAAACTGTGTTTACGGTCTGTTTTGTTTTATTTATAACGTTTATATTTGTTTTATCTTAAATATCAGGAATGAGGCCGTCTGAATTTTCAGACGACCTTATGTTATGCTTACCGTAGTGAAAACACGTTAAGCGGAACACCAAAGGGACTGTCCGGTTAACAGGCGGTTTGAGTCGGTTTGAAAGCAAGAAATGAAAAATAAAGTATGGACCTTTTTGAAACAGGGTATTCAGTTTTTGGTTCTTTGTTGGGTGATTTCGACAGCCGTCGACTGGTGGCGGAAACCGGAGCAGCCGGTTGATTTTGCCCGACAGCCTGTTACGCTGTTGTCGGGTAAAACGGTAACGTTGAACGATTTGAGTAAGGAGCAAACGGCGGTCGTTTATTTTTGGGGTTCATGGTGCGGTATCTGCACTTATACGTCGCCGACGGTCAACCGCCTGTATGAAGCCGGTATTCCGGTAGTGTCGGTTGCTTTACAGTCGGGTTCGGACGACGAGGTTCGGGCTTATTTGGCTGATAAACAGTTTGGTTTCGATACGGTTAACGATTCCGACGGGCGTTTGTCGGCTTCCTGGAAAGTGGCGGCCACGCCGACCATCGCTGTAATGAAAAACGGCAAAATGGTGCACAATACCAGTGGTTTAAGCAGCTATTGGGGGTTGCGTACACGTATTTGGTTGTCGGATCTGCTTTATTGAAAACGCGGTCTGTTGAAATTTCAGACGGCCTTTTATCGCCCGACCGTGTTTCGCAGGGTTTTCACCTGTTGCGGTATCAAAAAACGGTTTGTTTGCTATACAATTGCCTGTCGGTTTTGAGTAAGGACGGTTTCCAATGTATTTATGGTTCAAATTCCTGCATCTGTTTTTTATCATTTCCTGGTTTGCCGGTTTGTTTTACCTGCCGCGTATTTATGTGAATCTTGCGCAGATTGATACCGGTAACCGCATCGAATACCAACGGCTGCTGGGTATGGCGCAGCGGCTGTTTAAATTTATGACTCCGTTGGGCATCGGTGCAGTAGCGTTCGGTTTTGTCATTCCGTTTGTTACCGGCTGGTGGGGGCAAGGCTGGGTGCATACCAAAGTGACCATCGGCGTTATTCTTTTGGGCTACCATTTCTACTGCTACCGTCTTTTGGTTGATTTTCAGGAAGGTCGCAACCGCTATTCGCACAAATGGTATAGGGTATTCAATGAAATTCCGGTTGTCTTAATGATTGCCGCTTTATATCTTGTTGTCTTCAAACCTTTCTGAGAGGCCGTCTGAAAAATGACCGTGGAAATCGAACGCCGTTTTTTATTGGAAAACGATACTTGGCGCAGCCAAGCCGGTGCACCGCGCCTGATGAGCCAAGGTTACCTGAGTGTGGAAAAAGAGCGCACCATACGCGTGCGCATTGTCGGCGACCAAGCCTGGCTGACATTGAAAGGCTATATTTCCGACGTATCCCGCAGCGAATTTGAATACGAAATCCCGGTAGAACATGCGCGGCAGATGATGGAGACCATGTGTCCGTTTAAGCTGGAAAAACGCCGCTATGAAATCGAATACAAAGGTTTTCTGTTTGAAATCGACGAATATTTCGGCGATAACGCCCCTTTGGTTGTTGCGGAATTGGAGCTGCCGTCCGAACACACCGCGTTTGAGAAGCCCGAATGGCTCGGTGAGGAAATTACGTCCAACGGCAAATTTACCAACGCTTATTTGAGCAAGCATCCTTATTCGCAATGGGAACGGGAATAGGGCGTTACCGTCACCGCTATTGAGCCGTGACGGATAAGCCGTACCGCATTGCAGCTGCCGGTTGTGTTATGGCAGACCCGAACGGCAGATAAAAAAAGGCCGTTTGAAAATTCAGACGGCCTTTCAATACATTTTCCCCGATATTCAGAAAGGATTTAGATACAGTGCTTGTCAGAGCATGTGAGTAAGTGTTAACCAAGAGGCAGGGCGCCCCAATACTTTTAACGCTTTAAGCCGATACAACCAACCCCCATCGATTGCCCGACTTTATTTTTTATTAGAATCAGCGCCCCCGCTACTGTGCTTGTATGACACTTGACCAGTGCGATATTTATGACGCCGAGATTCTAATTTGACTTTTTCCCTTATTGTTTTAATTATATTTATCTACACAATAAATATAATTAAAGTTATATTTAACGCGATAACAGCGACGCGTATGTGTGAGTAAGCGTTTTCAAGTTGTGAACAGTATCTACAAAATTAATTACAAGTTGAACAACCTTTTCCCGAGCGGTCAAAAAATAAGCTTAAAAGTATCTGCTCTATAATCCATGTTGCTATTTATGCAATAAAAAGTGGTTTTTTAATCTTTTGGCGCAATTAATTTTGATAAAAATGAAATCGGCCGCTGTCTAAGCCGAACCATCAAAATCCGCTGCCTTAAAACCGTATATTCAAACCGTATTCTGAAAAGAAAAAGCAAAACTGCTAAAATATCTCTGTTCCGCTTGATGGCCGGCCACCGCAATAACCGGGCTTTCAGACGGCCTGCTATTGTTTAACCGAAGGAATTGTCTATGAACCGCAACGAACAGCTCTTCAACCGTGCCAAAAACATCATCCCCGGCGGGGTCAACTCGCCCGTGCGCGCATTCGGCAGCGTCGGCGGCGTGCCGCGCTTTATCAAAAAAGCGCAAGGGGCGTATGTGTGGGACGAAAACGATACCCGCTATATCGACTATGTAGGCTCGTGGGGGCCCGCGATTGTCGGCCACGCCCATCCCGAAGTGATCGAAGCCGTGCGCGAAGCAGCCTTGGGCGGTTTGTCGTTCGGTGCGCCTACCGAGGGCGAAATCGTGATTGCCGAAGAAATCGCCAAACTTGTGCCCAGCGTGGAACAGGTGCGCCTTGTCAGCTCCGGCACCGAAGCCACCATGAGTGCCATCCGCTTGGCTCGCGGTTTTACCCAACGCGACAAAATCATCAAGTTCGAAGGCTGCTACCACGGCCATTCCGACAGCCTGCTGGTTAAAGCGGGCAGCGGCCTGCTCACGTTCGGCAATCCCAGCTCCGCTGGCGTGCCCGCAGATTTCACCCAACACACGCTGGTTTTGGAATACAACAACGTCGCCCAACTCGAAGAAACCTTCTCCCAAATCGGCAACGAAATTGCTTGCGTCATTCTCGAACCGTTTGCCGGCAACATGAACTTGGTGAGGCCGTCTGAAAACTTCATCAAAGCCCTGCGTTCGCTTACCGAACAACACGGCGCGGTGCTGATTTACGACGAAGTGATGACCGGCTTCCGCGTGGCATTGGGCGGCGCGCAATCGCTGCACGGCATCAAACCCGACTTAACCACCATGGGCAAAGTGATCGGCGGCGGCATGCCGTTGGCGGCGTTCGGCGGCCGCAAAGACATCATGGCCTGCATCTCCCCGCTTGGCGGCGTGTATCAGGCGGGCACGCTGTCTGGTAACCCCGTGGCCGTGGCCGCCGGTTTGAAAACCCTCGAAATCATCCAACGCGAAGGCTTCTACGAAAACCTCGCCAAGCTCACCGAACAACTGGTTAAAGGTTTTCAGACGGCCTCGAAAGAAGCCGGCGTTACTTTCAGCGCCGATTACGTCGGCGGCATGTTCGGCCTTTACTTTGCCGACAGCACGCCGCAAAGCTATGCCGACATGACCCGCTCCAACATCGAAGATTTCAAACGCTTCTTCCACGGCATGCTCGAGCGCGGCGTGGCGTTCGGCCCGTCTGCCTACGAAGCCTGCTTCATGTCTGCCGCGCATACGCCTGAATTGATAGAAGAAACTGTTACTACCGCCAAAGAAGTATTTGCCGAGATGGCTAAATAAACTGCTTGGCTTTCAATAAAAATACAGAGGCCGTCTGAAATTTTCAGACGGCCTGTTTAATATACTTATAGTAAATAAGGTTATTAATTGAGGTGGTTTGGAATATCAGACGGCCTCAGGTTTAAACCGTCTCAAATTTAAGACGCGCGCAGAATTTTGCGGATGGCTGCCAATTGGCGTCGGCTCACGGCCAAAGGCTCGCTGATGTCCAATACCTGTGCGGCCCAAGTGGCATTGCCTTCGTCTTCGTCATTGTCGAGACGGATCAGGCAATCCAAAGTGTGGCGGAACACCAAAGTATTGCGGTGTACGCGGATGACTTTGTCGCCCAAGATTTCTTCCCAATGAACCAAAGTTTTCGGCAATTCATAGCTTTGGCCGTCACCGGTAAACAGAAAAACCGTTTTATGCTCGGCCAAGAGATAACGCGCCTGCTGCCACGGGATTTCGATCATGCGGTCGCGGTTGAACACTTTGAAATGGGTAAAGTTGTCGGACAATTCTTTTTTCTTTTCCCGAACACGATCCAAAGCGGTTTGCAAACGGGAAATTTTAATCGGCTTGAGCAGGTAATCCACCGCTGCCAGCTCGAAAGCACGCAGCGCATGTTCTTCGTAAGCCGTGGTAAAAATAACTTCCGGCTGCTTCTTTGCGATGCGTTTTATCCTCTCGACCAATTCCAAACCGGTAATTTCGGGCAGGCCGATATCTGCAAAGACAATGTCTGCCTCATGCATACTCAGCCAGTCCAATGCCGGTTGGGCGTGATGGAATACCTTGAGCAGCACGATGTTGCATTCATCGAGCAAAACGCGCAAGCGCTCCGCAGCCAGTACTTCATCTTCAACAATAATCGCGCTCAGCATATTTACACAATGGTCTCTAGTTGTTCTTGTGTGAGTATCGTAACGTGAAGAATTGTTTATATCAATACTGAAAGGTGTAAAGATATGTCGGCTATGATATGTGCATTATTGAGTGAAAAGCGATTTCCATGCCGATAAAAAACGGCCGAAACTTTCTTGCTCGGCCGCGTTGTCGTAAATGGGGAAAAATCGGCAGGTAAAATTTGCCGCTGGCATTATCAACTTATTAATTCATCTGTAATTTTTTGTAAAAACCGGAGTCTTGACTCCGATACGGAACCTTGCTCGGCAGCGGCTTTGACGGCACAACCCGGCTCGGCGCGATGGGTACAGTTATGAAAACGGCATTGACCGGCCAAGTCGCGGAAATCGGGAAAATAATACAACAATTGCGAGGCGTCCAAGTGGTGCAGGCCGAATTCCTGCAGGCCGGGGGAGTCGATCAATTGGGTTTCGCCGTCCAAATCATAGAGTTGGGCATGGGTGGTGGTGTGCCTGCCCGAATCCAGTGCGGCGGAGATATCGCCGACGCGCGCGGTTTGGCTGCCCAGAAGGGCATTGGTCAAAGTGGATTTTCCCATGCCGCTTTGGCCGAGGAAAATATTGGTATGGCCGTGTAAAACAGGTCTGAGGCTGTCGGCATTGTCCAGCGCGCTGACTTCGATCACCGGATAGCCTAAAGACTCGTAGAACTTCAAGCGCTCGCGCCAAAATGCGGTTTCGGGCAAATCGGCTTTGTTCAGCAGTATAACGGGACGGATATTGCCTGCTTCGGCAGCCAGCAGGGCGCGCTGCAGCAGTATTTCGCTGGGGCTGGGCACGGCGGCCATGACAATCAGCAGCTGGGTTACATTGGCGGCAATCAGCTTGGTTTTCCAGCTGTCTTGGCGGTAGAGCAGGCTTTCGCGCGGCAGATAATCTTCGATAACCGCCTGCTGTTCGTTGATGGGGGTAATTTTGACGCAGTCTCCGCACGCAAAATCCACCCGTTTTTTGCGGGTGGTGGCATCAAAAGTGTGCCCGTCGGCCGTGCGTACGATGTAGCGGCGGCCGTAACTGGTGATGATTTGTGCGGTGTTGTCGGTCATAAAGAAAGGCCGTCTGAAAAATTAATCATATGCGGATTCTACCGTAAGCGGCTGCGCCGTGTCGGTTTTTCGGCCGACAGGGCGTGGTATGCCGTTTATGAAAAGCTTTCTGCCGGAGGCCGTCTGAAAATTCAGACGGCCTTTTTCAATGCGCGGATACGGGCACGCGCTCCGGGATGGGAGGCATAAAAACGTTCGTACCATTTGTCGCTGACCAAACTGGCGGCATTGCTGCGGTAGAGTTTGGTCAATGCGGAAATCAAGTGTTGCGCCGATACGGTTTGTGCGGCAAAACGGTCGGCTTCAAACTCGTTTCTGCGCGACATCAGGCTGGCCAACGGGGTAAATGGAAACGTAAATACCGGCAGCACCAGCAAAAACAGCACCAAAGCCATTGCATGGCTGGCATGGCCGACGCCTAAGCCTTGATAAAACGCGGCCTGAGGCATCAGCCAGCCTAATACCGCCAACACGCCCAAAGCCAAAACGAAGGTAACGGCCATCTGCCGGATGATGTGTTTGTGTTTGAAATGCCCGAGTTCGTGTGCCAAGACGGCTTCGACTTCGTCCGGTTCCATGTCTTTCAGCAGCGTGTCGAAGAAGACGATCCGTTTGTTTTCGCCCAAGCCGGTGAAATAAGCATTGCCGTGCCCGGAACGCTTGCTGCCGTCCATCACAAAAATACCGTTGCTGCGGAAGCCCGTGCGCGACAGCAAATCTTCAATCTGATTTTTCAGACGGCCTTCAGGCAAAGGTTCGAACTTGTTGAACAGCGGTGCAATCCATTTCGGAAACGCCCACATCAGCAGCAGAGAAAACGCCAGCCACAACAGCCATACCCAAAACCACCAAGCCGCGCCGGCTACGCCCATCAAATAAATCACCGCATACAGCAAGGGCACGCCCAACACGGCGGCCAGCAGCAGGCCTTTCACACGGTCGCCGAAAAACGTTGCCATGCTGCTGCGGTTAAACCCGAATTTGGCTTCCAAACGGAACGTCGCATACCAGTCAAACGGAATCGACAAGACACTGCCCGCCAACACAAACAGCGCAACCAACAGCACGCCTTGTGTCAATAGGCCGTCTGAAAATTTCATGCTCAAACCGGCCAACAGATTCAAACCGCCGCCGAATGTAAACACCATCAGCAAAAAGGCGTCGAACAAAATCCGATAACGCGCCAAACGCTGCTTGGCCAAAGTATAAGCCGCCGCTTTTTGGTGTTCGTCCAGCGAAACCGTTTCGCTGAAATCTTCCGGCACGCTGCCGTAATGAAGGCGCACGGCACGGCTCTGACGGATGGAAAGATAGAGTTGCAAAGCTGTGGAAAACACGAAGAAAAACAGGAAAACCTGATAAACCAATTGTTCCGTCATAAACCGCCTTAGAAATAAATATTGAATAATCAAAAACTTGAGAAATAGAATGTTGCCGAAAAAATCAGTTATCCACAGATTTTTGTGGCACAAATCATACACGCTCTGCCCACAGCCGGCCGGTATGCTGGCATTTTAACAGGGGACGGATTAGAATCCCAATCAGCAACTTTTCATGTTTTCATTCTGTTCTTCCAATCAGAGAAAACATAATGAATTACCGCCCTTGTTTAACAAGGGCTTTTTTTTCTCTATCGAAACCATGCTCGAAATCCTCTACCGCGACGCACTCTGCATCGCCGTCAACAAACCTGCCGGTATGCTGGTTCACCGCAGCTGGCTCGACCGCCACGAAACCCGTTTTGTCATGCAGACCCTGCGCGACCAAATCGGCTGCCATGTTTTTCCCGTGCACCGCTTAGACCGCCCCACTTCGGGCGTCTTGCTGTTTGCACTCAACAGCGACGCCGCCCGGTTCATCACGCAGCAATTCGAGCACAAACAGATACGTAAAACCTATTGGGCCGTGGTTCGAGGCCGTCTGAACGGCAGCGGCACCATCGACTATCCCTTAAAAGAAGAAGCCGACAAAATCGCCGATCCGTTTGTCGATCCCGACAAAGCGGTGCAGGAAGCCGTAACCGGCTACACCTGTTTGGCCGGAATCGAGCTGCCTTTCGTGTCGGCCAAACGCTACCCGACTTCGCGTTATTCGTGGGTGGAGTTAACGCCGCACACCGGCCGGAAACACCAACTGCGCCGCCATATGAAGCATATTTTCCACCCGATTGTCGGCGACACCACGCACGGCGACAACGCGCAAAACCGGGCCGTTGCCGAGCATGTCGGCACCACGCGTTTAATGCTGCACGCCCGTTCGCTGACGTTTGTCAGCCCTGAAACCGGCCAAACCGTCGAGACAACCGCTCCCGTTGACGAAGCATGGGACATTTGGCTGCAGCGGTTCCGACATCCATAGTGTTTCATATTCGGGCATTCGGTTTTGACGGTAGCGGTTTTATATTCGTAATCCATTGATTTTTATCTTTCGATTAACAAGAGGCCGTCTGAAAATTCAGACGGCCTCCCGTGTTTCTTTCCATGATGCGGGCAACCCGACAGCGCATTTCTGATAGAATCACGGCTCTGATTAAACGGCTTAACATTATGAATATTTTTTACGAAGAATCTGGACAGTTTAAAGTAGCGTTTATCGTTCAGAAAAACAACGCTACCTATCAGGTCGACACCCAGCACGGCAAGCGCACCAAAGTCAAAGCCGCCAATATCTTTATCGAATTCGAAGGCGATATGAATGCTTTTCTCGAAAAAGCCAACGCCGAAGCCGCCGAAATCGACACCGATTTACTGTGGGAAGTGTGCGGCGAGGCAGAGTTTTCCGCCGAAGACATTGCCGAAGAATATTTCGGCCACAAACCTGCCAAAACCGAGCTGGCGGCCACACTGATCGCCTTATACGCCGCGCCCATGTATTTCTACAAAAAGGCCAAAGGCATTTTCAAAGCCGCTCCGGAAGACACCCTCAAACAGGCACTGGCCGCCATCGAACGTAAAAAACAGCAGGAAGCCCAAATCGACGCATGGATAGAAGAATTAAAACAAAACCGCCTGCCGTCTGAAATTTCCGCCGATTTGAAAACCATTCTGCATGCGCCCGATAAGCAGACGTTGACCTACAAAGCCTTTACCAAAGCCGCCGAAATCATGAAATTGTCGCCTTTTGCGTTGGCACAGCAAACCGGCGGCGTCCACTCCGTTTCCCAATACCTGCAAGACGGCTTTGAAATCAAATATTTCCCTAAAGGTACGGCAATCGGCAATATCGACATTCCCGAATTGGCCGCGCTGCCGCGTGCCGGCGTATCTGCATTCTCGATTGACGATGAAAGCACCACCGAAGTGGACGACGCCCTCAGCCTGACCGATTTAGGCAACGGCGGCAAGCGCGTCGGCATCCACATTGCCGCTCCGTCTTTGGCCGTTGAATCCGGCAGTCCGATTGCCGAAGCCATCAACAACCGCCAAAGCACGGTTTATTTTCCCGGCGGCAAAATCACTATGCTGCCCGACAACTGGATTGCCGCCTTCAGTTTGGACGAAGGCGCATACCGCCCGGCCATCAGTATTTATTTTGATGTAGATGCGGAATTTAATGTCGGCGAACCCGTGTGCAAAATCGAAGCGGTCAATATCGTTAAAAACCTGCGTATCCAAGACATCGAACCGCACTTCAACGCCGAAACCGGCCTGAACCCCGACAACGGGGAAGCATTCAGCCACCATCATGAGCTGGCGTGGTTTTACCGGTTTGCCGTTGCCCGTCAAAAAGCCCGCGACAAATATGAGCCGGAGCGTGCGCCGCAATACGATTACAGTATCGGGCTGGCCGAAGACGGAACGGTGTCGGTTTCCCGTCGGGAACGCGGTTCGCCCATCGATACGCTGGTGAGCGAAATGATGATTCTGGCCAACAGCACTTGGGCGGAAATGCTGGACAGCAACGATCTGCCCGGCCTGTTCCGCGTTCAACCGAGCGGAAAAGTGCGCATGAGCACCAAGTCGGAGCCGCATATCGGCATGGGCGTGCAGCATTACGGCTGGTTCACTTCGCCGCTGCGCCGCGCTGCCGACTACATCAACCAAAAACAGTTGATCAGTCTGATTGATAACGGCGCGCAACCGCTGTACCGCAACAACGACACCGATTTATTCGCCGCCCTGCGCGATTTCGATACTGCTTACAATGCCTACGCCGATTTCCAACGCCAAATGGAAAGCTATTGGAGCTTGGTTTACCTGAAACAGCAAGGCATCAAAGAGCTGACGGCCACATTGCTGAAAGAAGATTTGGTGCGCATCGACGGCCTGCCGTTGGTTGCCCGCGCAACGGGTATTCCGTTCGACACCCTGCCGAAAGCGCAAATACGTTTGTCGGTGGCGGAAGTGGATGCGGATAAGCAGTTTGTCGCACTGAATTATCTGAAAGCCGTTGCGCCTGTCGAAGCGGCAAGTGAATGACTGCGGAAAATCAGAAAGGCCGTCTGAAATTTTCAGACGGCCTTTTTATATTGCGCGGTACGGCGTTTCGGATAAACCGTTAAACGCCCTGTTTCAGGCTGGCTTCGATAAAGCCGTCCAAATCGCCGTCCATCACGGCTTTGATGTTGCCGACTTCGTAAGAAGTGCGCAAATCTTTGATGCGTGATTGGTCGAACACATACGAGCGGATTTGGTGGCCCCAACCCACATCGGATTTGCTGTCTTCGAGCGATTGTTTTTCTTCGTTGCGTTTGCGCATTTCCAATTCAAACAGCTTCGCTTTCAGCATGTTCATCGCTTCGTCGCGGTTGCGGTGCTGCGAACGGTCGTTTTGGCATTGCACCACGATGCCGGTGGGGTTGTGGGTAATCCGCACGGCCGAATCGGTTTTGTTGATGTGCTGGCCGCCCGCACCGGAGGCGCGGTAGGTGTCGATACGCAGGTCGGCGGGGTTGATTTCCACTTCAAAGCTGTCGTCCACTTCGGGGTAAACGAATACCGAGCAGAACGAGGTGTGGCGTTTGTTGTTGGAATCGAACGGCGAATAGCGAACCAAACGGTGGATGCCGGTTTCGGTGCGTAACAGGCCGTAGGCGTATTCGCCTTCGAGCTTGATGGTGGCGCGGTTGATGCCGGCGATGTCGCCTTCGTCTTCTTCCAGCACTTCGACTTTGAAGCCTTTGCGCTCGGCGTAACGCAGATACATGCGGTAGAGCATGCCCGCCCAGTCTTCCGCTTCGGTACCGCCCGCGCCGGCGGTGATGTCGATAAAGCAGTTGTTCACGTCGGCCGGCTGGTTAAACATACGTTTAAACTCCAGCTCGCCCATTTGTTTTTCGAGGTTGGCGATGTCTGCCTGTACGGCGGCAAAGCCTTCTTCGTCGTTTTCTTCCACCACCATTTCCAGCAGCTCGCGGTTGTCGTCGATGCCGGCGGCGATGTTGTCGAGCGTGAGCACGATGCCTTCGAGCACTTTGCGCTCTTTGCCGATTTCTTGGGCTTTTTTAGGGTCGTTCCACAAATCTGGGTCTTCGGAAAGGCCGACGACTTCTTCCAAACGGTCTTTTTTGCCGTCGTAGTCTAGATACACGCGGATTTCGCGGCTGCGGCTTTCCAAATCGGTGAGGGTATTGTTTAACTGATTGATTACTTCGGCTTCCATAATCTTCTTTTCATTAAAAATTTAGGCGCGTATTGTACTGTATCCGCTGATTTTTTGCCATGTTGAAGGCCGTCTGAAAATTTTCAGACGGCCTTCAAAACCAAGGTTTTCATTGGCAGAACCAAATACGGCAACGGGGCGGTTTACTTTTCTATTCCAATGCTTTCAAACGGTAAAGCAGATCCAAGGCCTCGCGCGGCGAGAGTTCGTCGGGGTTGACGGCTTTGAGTGCTTCTAATGCGGGATTAGGCGCGGATGCCGGTTCGGTTTCGTTTTCCTCCCATGCCGTATCTTCGTTTTCAGACGGCATCATATTGAAAATATCCATCTGCGGGCGGTTGGCGGCGGCTTGGGCTTCGAGTTCGTTCAAATGCTTGTGGGCGGACTTCAACGCGCGGGCGGGCAGGCCGGCGAGTTTGGCAACGGCGATACCGTAGCTTTTGCTGGCGGGGCCGGGTTCGATGTGGTGCAGGAACACGATGTCCTGCCCTTCTTCGAGTGCCGACAAGTGCATATTGACGGCGGTGGCATGGGCTTCGGGCAGGCGGGTCAGCTCGAAATAATGGGTGGCAAACAGGCTGAACGATTTGTTTTTCTGAATCAGATGCTCGGCGATGGCTTGCGCGAGGGCGAGGCCGTCGAAGGTGGAGGTGCCGCGGCCGACTTCGTCCATCAACACCAGCGATTGTTCGGTGGCGTGGTGCAGAATGTAGGCGGTTTCGCTCATTTCCACCATGAAGGTCGAGCGGTTGCCGGCCAAATCGTCGGACGCGCCAATGCGGGTGAAAATCCGGTCGATAGGGCCGATTTTGGCTGCGTCGGCAGGCACGAACGCGCCGGTGTGCGCCAGCAGCACAATCAAGGCCACTTGGCGCATATAGGTGGACTTACCGCCCATATTGGGGCCGGTGAGCAGCATCAGGCGGTGTTTGTGGTCGAGGGCGGTGTGGTTGGCGGTGAAGTGGCGCACTTGCTGTTCGACGACGGGATGGCGGCCGTTGTCGATTTCGATTAAGGGGTAATCGGCAAACTCGGGGCAAACGTAACCGCGCTCTTCGCTGTGCTTGGCGAAGGTGGACAGCACGTCCAGCGAGGCGGCGGCTTTAGCGGCTTTTTGAAGCTGCGGTAAGGCCGTCTGAAGTTCTTTGAGCAGGGTTTCGTAAAGCTGTTTTTCCAACGCCAGCGCCTGCTCTTGCGCGGTTAATACTTTGTCTTCAAAGGTTTTGAGTTCGGGCGTGATGAAACGCTCGGCGTTTTTCAGCGTTTGGCGGCGTTGGTAATCGGCCGGTGCTTGTTCGGCCTGCACTTTGGAAAGCTCGATATAAAAACCGTGCACGCGGTTGAACTCTACTTTTAAGGTAGATAAGCCGGTGCGCTCGCGTTCGCGGGCTTCGAGGGCGAGCAAAAATTCGTCGCCGTGGTTTTGGATATGGCGCAGTTCGTCCAATCCGGCGTGGAAACCTTCGTTAATCACGCCGCCGTCGCGCAGCCAAACCGAGGGTTCGGGCAGAATCGCGGCTTGCAGTTTTTCGGCAATCGGCAGGGTTTCGGGGAACACGTTTTGCAGGGTTTGCAGCAAACTGCTGCCGCCGGCGGGCAGTTCGGTTTCGGCCAAAACAAACAGGCTGTCGCGCAATGCGGCCAAATCGCGCGGGCGGGCGTTACCCACGGCGATGCGGGCGGCGATGCGTTCGATGTCGGCAATGTTTTTCAGACGGCCTTGCAGGTCTGCATAATGGTTTTGCAATTCCAACACCGCCTGCTGCCGCGCCTGAATATGGGTGCGGTTGCGCAACGGATGGTGCAGCCACAAAGCCAGCAGGCGGCTGCCCATGTGGGTGGCGCAGTCGTCGAGCACGGAAAACAGCGTCGGCGATTTTTTGCCGGTAAGCGTTTGGGTGATTTCCAGATTGCGACGGGTGGCGGCATCCATGCCGATATATTGGTTTTCGGTTTCGAGAGAAAGGCCGTCGAGATGCTGCGGCAAATGGTTTTGGGTGAGGCGGATATAGTTGAGCAGCGCGCCGGCGGCACCGATGGCGGCGGCATGGTCATCCAAATTCAAGCCGAAACCGAGCAAATCTTGGCAGCCGAAATAATCGGTGAGCAGCTTGGCGGCGGTATCGGCGGCAAACTGCCAATGGTTCAGCCGCGTGATATTGGCCGCCTGAAGCGGCGGTGCGTTTTTGCCGTCGGGCAGCAGAATTTCGGCGGCCTGCAAGCGTGCAAGCTCGTCGGGCAGTTTGTCGGCGGTGGTGAGTTTGACCTTGAATTCACCGCTTTGCAGCGATGCCCACGCCAAACCGATGTGCTTTTTGTCGGCACACACCGCCACGATGCGGTTGGTTTCTTTGTCTTCGAGAAACGCGCTGTCGGTGAGCGTGCCGGGGGTAACGATGCGCACCACTTTGCGCTCCACCGGCCCTTTGCCCGCGCCCACTTCGCCGGTTTGCTCGCAAATCGCCACGCTTTTGCCCATTTTCACCAGCCGCGCCAAATACTGCTCGGCGGCATGAAACGGCACGCCCGCCATCTTGATCGGCTCGCCGTTCATCTGCCCGCGCGTGGTCAGCGTGATGTCGAGCAGCTTGGCCGCCTCCACCGCGTCGTCGAGAAACAGCTCGTAAAAGTCGCCCATGCGGTAAAACACCAGCTTGTCGGTGTGGTGCGCTTTGATGTCGAGATATTGCTGCATCATCGGGGAAACGGCAGGTTTGGTCATTTCAGACGGCCTTGTGGTGTGAATCTTGAAGAGGCGTATTGTATCGCAAATAGACTTAAATTTTTGCTGCGGCGTTGGTGCGGGCGTGTTTGGTGAAGACAGGCTGTGTCTGCCCGTATCGTCCGAGAATGCACCATGGCGTTTTGCAAGCGGTTTCGGCAACAGAAGCGTAAACCCATGCCGGTATCGCCAAACCCTGCCGCATCTTTCCGAACATCAGGAAAGGGCTTTTATAAAAAAGGCCGTCTGAAATTCAGACGGCCTTTGTTGTGCGGCAGTATTGATCAGGCAAAAGGCAGCAGTTGTTCGTTGATTTCGGCACGGGATAAATTGTTGGCGTAATTGCTCAAGGTGGCCAAAGCAACGCCGAGTACGACTTCCAAAGCCTGCTGCTCGCTGTATCCGGCATCGAAGAATGCCTGCAGTTCGGCGTCGTCGACATTGCCTTTTTTGGCGATAACGGCTTGGGTAAACAGAGCCAGACGGTTTAATTTGGGGTCGGACAATGTTCGGGTGTTGCGCAAGGCTTCGATGGTTGCAGGGTCGAGCAGTTTCTTTTTGGTGCTCAAGGCGGTATGGCCGGCTTTGCAGAAACCGCATTCGTTCAGTACGGCAGCGGTAATCTGTACGACTTCGCGCTCGCCTGCGCTCAGGCTGGTGCCGGCGTTGAGTGCGCCGACTTCCTGATACATGGCCAAGGCGGCGGGGGCGTTGGCCAATACGCCGATTAAGTTGGGCAGAAAGCCGTTGTTTTTCAATGCGGTTTCTACGCGCGCTTTGGCGGCTTCGGGTGCGGATTCGACGCTGTGTACGGTCAAACGGGCCATGATGTTCCTTTGCTTTTATCGGATTGAAAAATTTATCTTAACAAGGCCGTCTGAAAGATTGAAATAACCATAAGTAATAAGATATCGGAAAAATGTTATATTTATATCGGATAAAACCGAACCGGTTTGGGAATATGGATTTCTGTTTCACCCGACTATTAACGATAAGGAGTCTGCTATGAATAAACAGTATTTCACCGCTTTGTGTGCCGCCGCTTTGATGAGTGCCGCCGCTTTGGCTTCGCCGCACCATCACAGCAAACTGTATACCTTGGAAGAACTGACCGTCCCCGTTGCAGCCGAAGGGGTGTCGGTTGACGATGATGTGGCCGCGCCGGTGGTGGCGTTGATGCCGTTTATCATCAAGAAGGAGCAGGAATTGAAGCTGACGCCGCAACAGATTGACGCCCTAACCGAATACCGCAAAGCCAATGCGCCAATCCGAATGGCTTTATTGAAAAATATCAGGACGTTGCGCGGCAATCTGCGCCGGGCGGTTTTGGAAAATGCACCGCAAAGCGAGCGTGATGCGTTGATGGATAAAATCGCACAAGCCGAGCTGATGCATATGCAGTCGAGAAACCGCTGCGCCGACATGGTCCGCAAAACGCTGACGCCGGCCCGGTTTGCGCAGTTGAAAGCCATGTATTTGCAGGATTTGAAAGACTGATACTTGCTGTATGGCGTTGAAAAAAACCGAGCCGTTTTCAAGCGGTTCGGTTTTTGTTTTCAGACGGCCTGTTGCGGCATATCGGATAGGCCGTCTGAATATTTGCGCTTGGTTTTATAAGCCCAATTCCCAAGCGTCGTTGTGTTTGCCCGAATAGCCGTTGCCGCGGTGTTCGTAGTGGGCGAAGATGTGTTCGATGATTTCGTCTTCATCGTCGATCAGTCGGATTAAGTCCATGTCTTCCGGAGAAATCAACCGATTGCCTAATAATTGTTCTTTGATCCATTCGAGCAACCCCTGCCAAAATGCCGTGCCGACCAGAATAATCGGTCGTTTCGGCGTTTTACCGGTTTGCACCAGCGTCAGGCTTTCAAACAGTTCGTCCAGAGTACCGAAGCCGCCGGGCATGACCACATAAGCCACCGCGTGTTTGACAAACATCACTTTGCGCGGAAAAAAATGCTGGAATTTAACCGACAAATCCTGATAAGGATTGGCTTTTTGTTCGTGCGGCAACACGATATTCAGGCCGACGGCAGGGCTTTTGCCGGCAAACGCGCCCTTGTTGGCCGCTTCCATAATGCCGGGGCCGCCGCCGGAAATCACCGAAAAGCCGGCATCGGAAAGTTTGCGCGACAGGCTTTCGGTAAACAGATATTCCGGATGGTCGGTCGGCGTGCGCGCGCTGCCGTAAATACTCACGGCAGGTTGGATGGCGCGGAGGTCTTCTCCGGCTTCGACAAATTCGGAGATGATTTTCAGCACATGATAGGATTCTTTGGCTTGGATTTCCTGACGCTGTTTATCGGTGAGCGCGGGAGTGGGCAGCTTGGTGTTTAAGGTCATAAGTAGGAACGTGTTGAAAATGGAAAAAGGTATTCTAACCCATCTGAGGCCGTCTGAAATCCGCTTCGAAACGGCAGGCGGAACGGAAAATCCGGCATCGGCAGTTTTTCAGACGGCCTGTGTTTGTCGAGGCCGTCTGAAAAATATGCCTGTCTGAACCGAAATTCAGACAGGCATGGGTTTTCGCATGAATTAAATTTCAGCTTATCGTTTGCGGCCGAAAATCAGCGACAACACGGCCAAAATCAAGAAGCCGACAAACAGGATTTTCGCAATGCTGGCCGCGCTGCCGGCAATGCCGCCGAAGCCGAATACACCGGCAATAATCGCGATAACGAAAAAGATAATAGAGTAGCGTAACATAGTTTTCTTTCCTTTTTTTCTTAATAAAATATAGATGTGTTTATGATGGCGGCAATAACTATCAAATTGGAATTTATTTAATAAACAGCGCCATACCGCTTACGTTAACATACTGCCTCTTATGCACCAATTACATAAATTAATAAATACAGCGGTTGTGTATATATTTTTACGGAGAATCAAATATTTGGATATGTTTTTGTAAATATTGTTTAAATCGGATTTTTAATTTTAGGATGAAAAGCTGATTTTTTTGATAAGCGTTTGTTTTTTAGCTGCTACGCAATTATATTGCTATAAAAATAATTAACAAATTGCTGTTTTTAGTAAAGAATTTATCAATTTTATATTTTAACAAACTGATTTAAATCATATTTATTTATATTTTTTGTTAAATTTAAAAAGATTTCCTTGAAAAAATGCGTGGTTTCCTTATCTGTTTGTTACGCACAATGCGTTATTTAAAAATCATTATTTTAATCACAAGAGATTTAATCACAAGAGAGAGGAATCCAAATGAACTGGGATCAAATCGAAGGTAAATGGGAACAATTTGTCGGCAAAGCCAAAGAAAAATGGGGCGAATTGACCGACGACGATTGGAAAGTTGCCGAAGGCAAACGCGACCAATTGGCTGGTAAAATCCAAGAGCGCTACGGCTACACCAAAGAGCAAGCCGAAAAAGAATTGGACGATTGGTTGAACGACAACTAATCCCTGCCTGATATTCAGCAAACCCAACCCGCTTTATGCGGGTTTTTGCGTTTTTATTCAGACGGCCTGATTAATTTTCCGCTTCGGGTAATTTATTGCCCCATATCCCTTATAATTCCACCATCTATCTATATTTTCAGACAGGCATCATCATGACCCAGCACACCCTTCTTCTTGTTGACGGCTCTTCCTACCTCTACCGTGCTTTTCACGCTATGGCACCGCTTACCGCGCCCGACGGCACGCCCACCGGCGCACTTTACGGCGTACTCAACATGCTGCGCCGCCTGCGTGCCGATTATGTGCACGACTATTGCGCGGTGGTATTCGATGCCAAGGGCGAAAACTTCCGCCACAAAATGTATCCCGACTACAAAGCCACGCGCCCGCCGATGCCCGGCGAGCTGCGACCGCAAGCCGAAATGCTGCCCGAGCTGGTGCGGCTGATGGGTTGGCCGGTGCTGATTGTGCCGGATGTGGAAGCCGACGACGTAATCGGCACGTTGGCCAAGCAAGGCGAGGCAGCAGGCTGGAACGTGGTGATTTCCACCGGCGATAAGGACATGGCGCAGCTGGTGTCGGAGCACGTTACCCTTGTCAACACCATGAGCAACGAAAAGCTCGATATCGAAGGCGTGAAAAACAAATTCGGCGTTTGCCCCGACCAAATCATTGATTATCTCACCTTAATTGGCGACAAGGTGGACAACGTACCCGGCGTGGACAAATGCGGCCCCAAAACCGCCGTGAAATGGCTGGACCAATACGGTACGCTGCAAAACGTGATGGACAATGCGTCTGAAATCAAAGGCAAAGTCGGCGAAAACCTGCAAGCCGCGCTGCCGCAACTGCCCCTGTCTTACCAACTCGTTACCATCAAAACCGATGTGGATTTGCACGGCGATCTTTCAGACGGCCTCGAAAGCCTGCGCCGCACCACGCCGAAATGGTCGCAACTGGCGGTGGAATTCAAACGCCTCAACTTCCGCACTTGGCTGAAAGAAGCCGAAGAGCGCATGCACGAAGGCAACGGCGATTTGTTCGGCGCGGCGCATATCGGCGAACAGGCTGCGCTTGCTGCCGAGAGGCCGTCTGAAAAGGAAATCGGCATCGCCCAAGCCCCTGAAATGCTGGATTATCAAGCCGTTACCAACGAAGCCCAGCTTACCGCCCTGCTGAGCAAATTGTCGCAAGCCGACACCATCGGCATCGACACCGAAACCACCAGCCTCAACCCGATGGAAGCACAGCTCGTCGGCATCAGCATCGCTTTCAAAGCAGGCGAAGCCGTGTATATCCCGCTCGGCCACACGCCCACCGCCGCGCCCGAACAGCTTGATTTGCAAGACGTATTAGGCCGTCTGAAACCCCATTTGGAGAATGCCTGTCTGAAAAAAATCGGCCAAAACCTCAAATACGACCAACACATTTTCGCCAACTACGGCATTGCCCTGAACGGCATTGCCGGCGATGCCATGCTCGCTTCCTACATTATCGAAAGCCACTTGGGGCACGGCCTCGACGAACTTTCCCAACGCTGGCTCGGCCTGCCCACCATCACCTACGAATCCCTGTGCGGCAAAGGTGCCAAGCAGATTTCGTTTGCCGATGTCGGCCTCGAACAAGCCACCGAATACGCCGCCCAAGATGCCGATTTCGCCCTGCGTATCGAAGGCCATCTGAAAGCACAAATGGACGAAAAACAGCTGGAAATGTATCAAAACATGGAGCTGCCCGTGGCCCAAGTGCTGTTTGAAATGGAGCGCAACGGCGTACTCATCGACAAAAACGAACTCGCCCAACAAAGCCACGAACTCGGCACCCAACTGCTGGCGCTCGAACAGCAGGCTTACGAAGCCGCAGGCCAGCCCTTTAACCTCAACTCGCCCAAACAACTGCAAGAAATCCTGTTCGACAAAATGGGCATTCCCACCAAAGGGCTGAAAAAAACCGCGTCCGGCGGCATTTCCACCAACGAAGCCGTGCTCGAACAACTCGCGCCCGACTACCCGCTGCCCAAAATCATTTTACAAAACCGCGGCCTAGCCAAACTCAAGTCCACCTATACCGACAAACTGCCCGAAATGATCAACCCGCACACCGGCCGCGTGCACACCACCTACGCCCAAGCCGTCGCCATCACCGGGCGGCTGGCCAGCAACAACCCCAACCTGCAAAACATCCCCATCCGCACCGAAGAAGGCCGCCGCGTGCGCCGCGCCTTTACCGCCCCCGCAGGCAGCGTGATTGTGTCCGCCGACTATTCCCAAATCGAACTGCGCATCATGGCGCATTTGAGCGGCGACAAAACCCTGATCGAAGCCTTTAAAAACGGCGAAGACATCCACCGCCGCACCGCCGCCGAAGTGTTCGGCGTCGCCCAAGAGAGCGTGAGCAGCGAACAGCGCCGCTACGCCAAAACCATCAACTTCGGCCTCATCTACGGCATGGGCCAATACGGCCTCGCCAAATCGCTGGGCATCGACAACCTTTCCGCCAAAAACTTCATCGACCGCTACTTCGCCCGCTACCCCGGCGTGGCCGACTACATGCATCGCACCAAAGAACAAGCCGCCGCCCAAGGCTACGTAGAAACCCTGTTCGGCCGCCGCCTCTACCTGCCCGACATCCACAACAAAAACGCCAACGCCCGCGCCGGAGCCGAACGCGCCGCCATCAACGCCCCCATGCAAGGCACCGCCTCCGACCTCATCAAACGCGCCATGATCGCCGTCCGCAACTGGCTCGTTTCAGACGGCCTCCAAAGCAAACTCATTATGCAAGTGCACGACGAACTGGTGCTGGAAGTGCCCGAATCGGAACTGGAATTAGTGAAAGCAAAACTGCCCGAGATTATGGCAGGCGTAGCAAATGGTATGCTGGGCGTGCCGCTGGTGGCCGAAGTGGGCGTGGGTGAGAATTGGGAAGAAGCGCATTGATTTGCCGTAGATACAAGGTCGGATTCTTGTATCCGACTTTTTGAGGGAGGCTGAAATGGTTTGTCGGATTTAAGAATCCGACCTACTTTTGCAGAAGAGTGTTATCAGAAGAGAAATGAAATGGAAGAATCTAATAAACCGGAAAACAAATTGCTTGATAGGTGGGTAGCGAACTTAAAACAAAAAATTTCGCATTTATATAAGCATTTACGCACCAGTAAAGACAATAGAGGACGGTTGATTTTTGAAGTTGCTTTATTAGAAGTACTCATTGTTTACTGGATTGTCCAGAAAGTTGATTTCCCGCCTACCCAAGGCCCTTGGAAGGAACTTTTAGGTAGTAATGGAATTTGGACATTTATCGTTCTGCTGATTTCTGCACCCATTGCTTTTTTGGTTTGGAAATTCCGCGATGAAAATACCGTTTACCAACTGGAAAACCAAAGAAAAGATGTCAACCTGAAAGAATTTCAGAAAATTGCCGAATGGGTCAGCGGCTTGCATTTGGTAGAGGATAAAATTGTCGAAAAGACTAAAAAGATAGAAAAACCAGCAGAGAATAATCCATCAGGGCAATGGGGAAATCAAGAGGAAGCAACGGATACAACTCTTGAAACCGAAACCAGTCGTGAATACGGTCAAGCAGGTCAATCTCGGCATATTCCGAGCCATAGCCGCCAAGACGGTGCAGTTAGTTTACAGATAGCGGCAATCAATATGCTGAAGCCGTTTTATTGCGGCGAGCATGGAGACGGCTTCCGTAAACCCGCACTCAACCTGCTGACTTCTGCATGGTTGGCTTTGTTTAAACAGGTGGAAGACGGTAAGGGAAATAATCAGAAGCCAGATCCTGAAAAGCTGAAAAACAGCCCTTTAGCCATTGCACTGACCGAAGTGTTGTTAGCAGATGGCGGTATACATCTGCGCCGTTATCCCGAAGTATTTCCCAATCTCTATTTACCCTATTTGAATTTGCATTTGTCTGGATTGGATAAGGAAGTGTTGAAGTTGCTTTCGGAAGATTTGAATTGCAGCAGAATCAATTTGAAATACGCTTATTTAAAAATGGCCGAGTTGAATGGGGCTAAGTTGAGCGGAGCTAAGCTGAATGGAACTAAGTTGAACGGAGCTAAGTTTAACGAAGCTAAGTTGACTGGAGCTGACTTGACTGGAGCTGACTTGAACGGGGCTAAGTTGAATGGGGCTGATTTGATCTCGGCTAACTTGAACGGTGCTAACTTGAACAAAGCTAAGTTGAACAATGCTACGTTGAATAACGCTAAGTTGAACAACGCTACGTTGAATAAAGCTAAGTTGAACAATGCTAAGTTGAACAATGCTAAGTTGAAGGGGGCTGCGTTGAAAGGGGCTGATTTGACTGGAGCTGAGTTGAAAAACGAAGCTGACTTGAACGGTGCTGATTTGAAAGGGGCTAAGTTGGCCGGTGCTAAGTTGGACGCTACTAAGTTGAACGGTACTAAGTTGGACGGGGCTAATTTTTATTTAGCCCAATTATTCAACATAAGAACTAACCATCATACCTCTTGGCGAGGAGCTCTATTCGATACAGACAATATTCAAGAAATTTGTACGTATCTTGACGATGAAAGCCTGAAATGGATTATTCAAGTACCCAAATTAGCAGCAGTCCCCAAGGCTAGAAGGACACTCTTCAAATTTGAAAGAAATGGATATCAGTATGTACATCAAATACCTAGATCATTAACTGTTGAAAAATTACAAGAGCTTAATCCTCAATGGATTATTTCACTTAAAGAGTGAAACTCTGCTTTCATTAAGTAAAGCAAGCCGTAACCTACATGTAGCAACACAGTTGCTACTAATGTATTGATCAAGCCTCGAGAAGCAAAAAGGCCGTCTGAAAATAAACCGCCCTTTAAACTTTGGGCAATTCATTTTCAGACGGCCTTACCATATCTCAATGATTTAAAACGCTATGGCCGATATCCGTTACAAACAGGCGAGACCTTTGCAAAACCCTACGCCAACAAACAGCCGGAACATTCTTCATCATGTTCCGGCTGTTTTTGCGTAAAAAGTAGACAAGCTACCCTTAAAGTCCCCTTAAAGTGCCTCATTATGAGGCACTGCCTGCCTGTTCAGGCAGCAACAGACACACCTATCCTGTTGGCCGCCTTCAACAGGTTCACACACATCGCCTTCAGGTGGCTTTGCGCCCTCACTTTGCCCAACCCAAAATAGGCTGCCCGGCCATAGCGGAATTTGCGGTGCAACGTACCAAAGCTTTGTTCCACCACATAGCGCACTTTCGCCAGCCGGCCGTTGCGGATTTTCTGCTCTTGACTTAACGGGCAGCCACGGTGTGCTTTTTGCATGATGCCGTCCCGCAGCTGACGTTCTATCAGATGTTGTCGGTTTTCCTGGCTGTCGTAGCCTTTATCGGCATAAACCGTCGTGTCTTGGGCTAAGTCTTCCAACAAAGGCAGCAGGTGTTTGCACTCATGAGCATTGGCCGGGGTGATGTGCAGTTTCTCGATATAGCCGTCCGCATCGGTGCGGGTGTGTTGTTTGTAGCCCAGATGGAAGCGGCTGTCTTTTTTGATCCACCTGGCATCCGGGTCTTTGCTGGGGGTGGTTTCGCCACAGACAAAGCCTTCGTCATCCACTTCTATGGCCTGACGCTGTTTGCCGCCGGCCGTCTGAATAATGGTGGCGTCAACGATGGCGGCGGATGCTTTCTCTACTTTTAAGCCCTTGTCAGTCAGTTGGCGGTTAATCAGATCCAGTAGTTCGGCCAAGGTGTTGTCTTGCGCCAGCCAGTTGCGGAAACGGCAGAGGGTGCTGTGGTCGGGAATGCAAAAGTCGTCAAAGCGGCAGAAGAGTTGGAAATCGATGCGGGTGATGAGGCTGTATTCGAGTTCGGGGTCGGAAAGGCTGTGCCATTGGCCGAGTAAAACGGCTTTGAACATGGACAGCAGGGGATAAGCTGGACGGCCGCGGTGGTCTCGAAGGTAACGGGTTCTTTGATGGTTGAGGTAATGCTCGATCGGTTGCCAATCAATCACCTGCTCCAGCTTCAGTAGAGGAAAGCGGTCGATGTGTTTGGCAATCATGGCTTGTGCGGTTTGCTGAAAGAAGGTGCTCATGAAAAATCCCCTAAATGTCTTGGGAGGGAATTTAGGGGATTGTGGGGAATTTTGCAAAGGTCTCGGCCTTTTTTGTTATTGGATAAATCAAGAAAGCTTTATGCGGAAAAAACAAGCGGTGGGCTTGCTATGGATTGCATAAATAAATATGTAGGAAAAAAAAGATTGGTATTTGGGTTTCAGTTTCAATAGACGAAAAAAATACCGCTTGAAGCGGTAGATTTATCTTTGTGGTTGCGGGGGCAGGATTCGAACCTACGACCTTCGGGTTATGAGCCCGACGAGCTACCATGCTGCTCCACCCCGCGTCAGAAGATGTGACTATACAGGCCGTCTGAAATCGTGTCAAGCGGTTTTGCAAAAATAATCGTATATATTTTTCATAGGCAAGATAATTATTCGGTATTTTATATTTTAAAAGCGCATCGGAATCGGCCCAAAGCCGGCTTGTATGCCGGTGTACACATTTTTTCAGACGGCCTTCTGTTATAATTACCGCCTTTGTTTTATTTGAGTTTTTACACACGCCATGCAGCAGCCCGACTTTACCCAAACGCTCTCCCGCGACCGCCATTTCCTGCAAAACGCCTTCAAAAACCCCAAACGCTTCGGCGGCATCGAAGCCGTGCAGAAAAAATACCAAAAATCGCACGACACGTTTTTAAAACGCCAAGCCGCGCTGCCCAAGCCGCAGTATGACGGCACGCTGCCGGTGCACGAGCGTTTGGACGACATCAAAACCGCCATTAAAAACAACCAAGTAACCATTATTTGCGGCGAAACCGGTTCGGGCAAAACCACCCAGCTTCCGAAAATCTGCTTGGAGCTCGGGCGCGGTGCGGCGGGCTTGATCGGACACACGCAGCCGCGGCGGTTGGCGGCGCGTTCGGTGGCGGAACGGATTGCCGAAGAATTGGGTAGCAACATCGGCCAAACCGTCGGCTACAAAGTGCGTTTCAACGACAACACCTCGCGCGATGCCTATGTGAAGCTGATGACCGACGGCATTCTGCTCGCCGAAACGCAAACCGACCGCTTCCTCACCGTCTACGACACGATTATTATCGACGAAGCGCACGAACGCAGCCTCAACATCGACTTTCTGCTCGGCTACCTGAAACAGCTTCTGCCGCGCCGCCCCGATTTGAAAGTCATCATCACCTCGGCCACCATTGATGCCGAGCGCTTTTCCAAACATTTCAACAACGCGCCGGTGCTGGAAGTGAGCGGTCGCACCTTCCCCGTCGACATTCTCTACCGCCCGCTGCATTCGCAAGACGAAGACGAAGCGGAAATCGAGTTGACCGACGCGATTGTCGATGCCGCCGACGAACTGGCGCGGCTGGGCGACGGCGATATTCTCGTCTTCCTGCCCGGCGAGCGCGAAATCCGCGAGGCCGCCGAAGCCCTGCGCAAATCGCCGCTGCGCCGTGATGACGAAATCCTGCCGCTGTTTGCCCGTTTGTCGAACGCCGAACAGCACAAAATTTTCCACCCGAGCGGCAGCAAACGGCGCATCGTGCTGGCGACCAACGTGGCCGAAACCTCGCTCACCGTGCCGGGCATCAAATATGTGATCGATACCGGCTTGGCACGGGTTAAACGCTATTCAGCGCGCGCCAAAGTGGAGCAGCTTCATGTAGAAAAAATCTCCCAAGCCGCCGCGCGTCAACGCTCCGGCCGCTGCGGCCGCGTATCCGCCGGCATAGCCGTGCGCCTGTACAGCGAAGAAGATTTCAACGAGCGCCCCGCCTTTACCGACCCCGAAATCATCCGCAGCAATCTGGCCGCAGTCATCCTGCGCATGGCCGCGTTGAAACTGGGCGATGTGGCGGAGTTTCCTTTCCTCGAAGCACCCGACCAGCGTTATATTAATGACGGGTTTCAGGTGTTGTTGGAATTGGGGGCGGTGGAGGAAGTGCCATCGGAAAACAGATAAGCAGTTTGAAAAAGCCGTCTGAAAAAATGAATTTCAGACGGCATAATTTATGATTTAGAGTCTGTTCAGTAATCCAAAATCTTTCTGCTGTTGCTCATTCGTGTCGTTATCAGGAAACAAGGTTGAAGCAAGATATGATTCTACTAATTTCACGATATATTTGACTTCATCTATTTTGGTTGTCATAAATCCGATCGGCAAAGTAACAGGATAGCCATTTAATTTGGCGTGATAACACACCGCTGTAAATTCATCTTCTAAAAACAAAATTTCGGTATTGCCATTCAAAAAACCTTCGCAAAATCCATACAGATTTTTTTCTGAAAGACCTTTAAGCTGGCGTTCCCATTCTTGTTTTTCACGATTATTACGTCCAGCAGGCAATGGCAAATACAAGCGAAAATCTAATTTATTTTTGGATTCATCCACTAACTTTTGGATTTTATCGTGGATTTTTCGCTGTTTTCCCCAATAAATATCGCTTGGTGCAAGCCAATAGCATTTTTTAGATTGTTTTTTATCTAACTTATTCAAAATCTGATTGATTTGCTTAAACATTGGCTCTTGATGATAAATCTGCCCCAAAAAATATAAACCATTTTTTTGTTCGTATTTTTGGTAATTTTCTAAAAACTCGGCAAAATCTAAACGTCCGCCAAACAGCATTCTTAACGTATCGTCATCGTCAAGCTCATTCATGCTTTTTCGTAATTCTTGTAAATTATCGCCGCGTTGAAATTGCTCGATTTTTGCTGTAATCGCTTGTTGAATATTATCCTGATGAATAATGGTCGGTACATCATGCCGTTCTTTCGCTTTGCCAGTTTCAGGCAGCAATTCAAATTGTTGCGTGAAACGAAAATAGAATGGCTCACCTTTGGTTTCAATCGTATCTACTTTATAGAGAGCAATATCTTTGTCATTTAAACTAATAATTTCATCTTCCATTAATTGACGAAAACGGCTTTGAAACACTTTTTGAGCAATGTCTTTTTGTTCAGACAGCACTTGAGCATCGATTTCTAATTCAATCGCTTGTTGCCAAGTTGTGTCGCAATCGGCTTTTTTCAGAAAATTATTATCTAATAACTCCATGCGGTATTCGCTGCCAAACTCTTTTAGTGTGGGAATTTGCGGTGAATCACCACTAAATAAACGCACTCCTTCGGCAGATAAAGCAATCAAGCCATCATCTTGCCAAGTAATCCATTTATTTTGTTCCAAATCCGCCAATGCCACTTCGGTTTCATGCTGGCTGAAACCGAAATATTGGGCGATTTGTGCAGGTTTGCAGGGGGTTAATTTCAATAATCGCAGCAAATATTCACGAATAAACGCCACACCTTTGTTGCTCATATAGGAGAAAACAATTCGTAAACGCGGCGCTTTGATCACAAAATCAATTTGATTGTAAGGTATTGATTGTTCAGTCATTTCTTTATTCCTTTGTTGGCAAGTGATTTGAATTGGTATTGCCCTGATTTGGCGTTTTTCTTAATGTAATTTAATACTTTGCTTAATGGCGTTTTGGCGTTTTTCGGATGTTCCCACACAGCCGCCGCTCCAACAATAATCAATTTATCCATCGCACGCGATAAGGCAACATTAATACGATTTGGCAAATACAAAAAGCCTGTGCTGCATTCTTTATCATGGCGAGAAAGCGACAAAATAATCACGCGATTTTCTTTACCTTGATAGCTATCCACACTGTCAATTTTGACCAAATCACGGAAATTGCTGTCCCATGTTTTTTGATTAAACATACTGCGAATGAGTTTTTTCTGTTCAGCGTACATACAAATCACACCAATGGCTTGCTCGTTTTTCGCCAAACATTTTTGGACGATTTCGCTTTCCATAAAGGTTTCATCGTTGGCCATATCATTTAACAAACCAATAATAGTATCGGCTTCTGCACGATTGGAAAAACTACTTTTATTGGCTTGATGATAGGAGTTAGGCAATTTGCTTGTGTCTAACCACGTTACGTTATTTTGGAAATATTCAGGCAGCCTGAAATAAATATTCGGCACATTTTCATCGGTTTTGCCATTTTCTAGAACGCCATCATAAAAACAAGCTGACACCAAGCTACCGATTGCAGGTGCCATACGGTATTGCGTTTTCAACGTGGCGCAAGTTTGTTTGCCGTATTTGGATTGGAATACTCGTTCAAAATCGCTGCCTAATGCTTGGTCTAATTCTTCGCCACGCACAGAAATGCCCAAACGGCGTGCCAACGCATTTTTATGTTCAGTAGAGTACAAAGGTGGTAATTGTTTGTGGTCGCCCACTAGCAAAATTCGCTTGCCTGATTGCATGGCGATTGCCAACTCACTAGAAATAGAACGAGCCGCTTCATCTACAATCACCCAATCATACAAATTCTCCGCAATACCAATGTGTGGCTGGCCAATCCCCACACACGTCCCCACAACCAACTGACGCGAACGCGCTAAAAATTCATCGTAATTGGTACGGTCGTTGGATAAGGCTTCCAGCATATTTCGCGTTAAACCAATCAATTTGCCTGCCTGAATACTTTCGGCGGGCTGAACATTGTGCTTGACATCTAATTCCTGAACCAATTTCGGCAAAATATCTTGAATAGCCAACATATTATCCACAATATTCAATGCTTTTGCCTGTTCACGAATCGCGCGTTCAATATCTTTACGCATGGCTTTTTCATCTTCATCAGCCGTTTCATCTGATGATGAATTATTGACAATTTTTTCATATCGGCGAATTTGTTTACCAATGCCAAATTGAATTTCAGCACGTTCCAGTAAATAACTTTCAGGCAGCCCCATTGCTCGCCCCATTTGGCGAATATTGTTAATTTTATTCACTTCTAATTGTCGGCGTTTTTGTCCAACCAAGTTAAACGAAAACACATCTTCCAACGTTTCAGAATCCGCCACTTCGCGGTTACTGAATCGCACAATATCCAACGACGTACCTAAACGCTGACAGTGTTTGCGAATACGCTCGGCAGCCGTATTGACCGCTTCATGTGATTGACTAACTAACAGAATATTATTTACTTTTTGCTTTTCAAATAAATAATGCACAAATGCAGCGATAAATTCTGTTTTACCCGTCCCGGGCGGACCTTGCAGCAACGACAACGGACCATGCGAAATCAAACGTTGAAAGGCTTGGCGTTGTGCATCATTCAAACTAATGGTCTTATTGTTATCATCTTGGCGGTCGTATAAGGCAAAATCTTCATCGCTTACAATGATTTTGTAATCGTGTGCGGGCTGTTCACAATCTTCATCAAAATATTGCACCAAATTTTTAATCACACTTTCATTATCCAAAATGCGTTGTAAGGCATTTTTACGGCGTTTGAACGATGCTTTGTTTTGCACACTTTGCAGATAAATGGGCGTGCCTTCCGTGATACGATTAGCGGCATTGCCCAATTTTTTAGATTTCAAATGCAATTCTTTTAAGTTGCTTTTGGCAATATCTACCGTGCCGTATTTAAATTCTTTGTCGGTTTTATCATCACGTCCAATCGCTTCAACAGTTTCATCTTTTTTAAATTGTTCGGTTGGGTCAATTTCGCCTTCGTAGGGAATATAAATTTCGTCATTTTCCGTTTTTTGCAAATCATCACTAGCGGAAATAGACGGTAAGGATTCTGTTTCCGTATTTAAAATGGCTTGCCATAAATCATGGATTCTTGGACGTTCTGAAATAATTTTAGGCTCTGTTGCCGTTTCTGAAATGGTTTGGCCATCAATAACTTTTATTGGCAAAATTTCATTTTCAGGCTGCCTGAAAATATGTTTGGCAATAAACTGCCCAATCAAATGGTTAAAAGATTCATGGTTGGCTAAATACTGATTTAATTCATTTAAATTGCTGCTTCTTCCAGAAACAATTTTTAAGCTAATGGGTAAACTTAATTCACTATTTTCTTTATCATTTCGACTAACGTAATTACGAGATATAGGAGCGATGCCATGCGTTAATTTTTTCTCATTGATTGAATAAAATAATTTGGCAATACCGCCCAAACCAATCAATTTAATCAACACATCGTCTTTTTTGCTTTTCTCAAATTGCACAAACAATTCGCCATTTTCAGGATAAATCGCGACATCATCAAACGAATCACGTCCGCCAATGTCAATCTCAATCATCGGCACACTTGGTTTCGGCGTTAAGGCAGTCTGAAAACGTGCAAGCGAAATAAAACCCGATTTTTTATCGCTGTTTTCCAATTGCACCACTTCGGCAATATCGGCAAACTTTTCAGACGGCATATTCCACGCCACACCCAACAATTCACACGCCATTTTCATCACGGCAAAATTGTCGCGTTGTTTTTCCGTTGCATTATCAAAAACTGGGGAATACTCCGTATTAAATAAAGTTTCGCCATTAGCGACAAAATCTAAAATATCCAATAAATATAATTGGCTATTTTCTTCATGAATGGCAATAAAAACATTTTCAGGTTTTAAATCTCCATGCGTAAAACCCAAACTGTGTAGATGTTCAATTGCATGCAATAATTGATTGATTAAAAATAATTTATGATTTTCGGTTAAGTTGTCCAATCGGGCGATTTCAGACCATGTTTGCCCATCAATAAATTCACTTACGGCAAACAAACTGCTTGATTTTCTAGCAATACCGAAATTATGAATTTTAGGCAAATAATCAGGGGAGATTTGTGTCAGTTTTGCCATATTTTCCAGCCAAACCAAAGCCACACGCGCAGCGTTGCTGTCTTGTTTCGGATCAGTTCCCAGCCATGCCTTAACTAGCATACCATTAGAGCGATAAACTTCTTTTTCGCTAGTTTCTACAATAAAATTATCATCTTCTCGATAAGCACGAGAATGGCTAATCTCTTGATAAAACTGTTCTAATTTGCCAAAATCAAACGCAAAATCCAATGATTGTTCAGGTTTCGCCTGATTAAACGCATCTAAAAACGTACCTGCATTTTTAAAAGGCGTATTTGACAATGCCGTACGCAAAATAGCTGCATACCACGTTGTTTCATTTGGCAAAGTTTTTGCCATTTTTTCCAAGCTGGCAGGGGAAATACGTTCTGCATTCATCAAATGCCACGCCAAAACCGCCAAAGAACGCACATCGTATTGATATGGCGTAGGTTTAATGTCGTCCGAGAATGGAAAAATGATTTTCGCCAAATCGCCCGATACTTCCAAAAGTTGACGAATATCGCCCACTGTTTGCTCGGACGAAAAATAAGCAGTCGCAAAACCCGACAAACTGATTTTATCGTCAGCCGACAACCAAATACTATGTTCGCCCAAATCACGGTGTGCAATGCCGATTTTGTGCAATTTGGTGAATTTATCCAATAAAATCTGCACCAAACCCAAACGCCGTTCTTCATTCAAGTTTTGGATACTGTGTCCGCCGACAAACTGATTAAACCGTTTTTGCTGCGGATACAATTCAAATAAGTCGATATGTTCAGCCGTAATTTTGCCCTTTTGCGGCATATTTTTGTAATTCAGACAGGCATTATACAAATCTGGATTATACGATTTGATGTGCTGCAAAACATCGTATTCACGACTAACCAAGCGGTAACGCCCGTCAGGCGTTTGTGCTTGCGGATTATCAATTCGGGTAAAATCCCAACGGCGAAGCAAAGCAATGTCTTGCTGCTTTTTATTTTCTGATTTGGCGAAAAATTCGCGGTAAATTCCTTTCGGATGTTGGAAATCGGGTTGGTCAAAGATTGATTCGGCAGAGTATCCGCCGTAACTAATGGTTCTAGGCTTGACTTTGTCCGTGCCAAAAATTTTATTATCAAAAATAGCAAAATCTTGATTTAAAGTCCTACTATTTGGGTGCGGACGAAATCGTTTATTAAACTGATGTTCATCTTTTAATGCCAAAAAATCTTTTAAACTCAATACATGTAGTTTTTCACTTTCGGGTAATTGACTCAAATCCGCATTACCTGTCATCACCACTAAAAATTCAACGTGTGGACGGTAGCCTTTATTCGTAAATTGATGTTTAAATTTTTCTAATTTTTTCTCTAGCAAAAATTTCTTATCCCGGGTTACTGAAACAGGAGAACGCCCACGGTCTTGATTGCCTAAAAACCATTTATCGTTTTGCGATGTAATTACCCCATTATTCCAATCTTTCAATTCCACAATCAAAACATTGCAATGCGTAACAATAACTAAATCAAACTCGCCTTCCTTTGAACCATCAACAAAACGAAAGCCCGAATAGCCCTGCCAAGGGAACATGGATTGCAAGCTTTTCAAGGCTTCAAATCCTTTTCCCTTAACTTTATTGTTGCTTGAAGCGGCCTGAAAGGCCTGCTTCATCTTTGCAATCGCTTCAACTTCATGAGCGATTAAGCCGCCCCCCCAATCTTGTACTTTCATAAGTTACCTCATAGTAAATATCAGTATATTTTATCAAATTAGTGCTGTACCACACCCATACAACGGCACATTCACCAACCAATCCTGTTCCCGATAATCCGCCATAGAAAACCGCACCGCCCGCTCGGGCTGAAACCGTTCCACATACACTTTCAAACTTTTGGCTTTCAAATTTTCTTCCGCTTTCACTTCAATAGGAATGACCGACTGCCCGCGTTGCAGCACAAAATCCACCTCCGCCGTGCCGCGTTCGGCTGCCCAATAAAACACGGGGTTTTCCTGCGTGGCAACCAGTTGTTGCAAGACATATTGCTCGGTTAATGCGCCTTTAAATTCAGTGAAAATACGGCTGCCTTCCAGCAAAACGCCGGCATCCAAATGGCTTTGTGCGGCGAGCAGGCCGACGTCCAAGCCATACAGCTTAAAAGCGTTGTCTTGATATACCGAAAGCGGCAGATATGGTTTTTTGATGCGAGGCACGCAATGCACCAAACCGCTGTCTTTGAGCCATTGCAGGGCAATTTCATAATCTTTGCTTCGTGCGCCTTTTTGTAGTTGCGAGTAGATAAATTTTTTGTTTTCTTTAGCAAGCTGCTCGGGAACAGACGACCAAATCGACCGCACTTTTTGCACGGTTTGCCCGTCTTTGATGTGTTTGGAAAAATCCTGTTCATACGCCAACAGCAAATTGCGCTGCACTTGGCGAACTGCATCGAAATTTTGTGTATCGATAAACGTCTGCACCGCTTCAGGCATGCCTCCGACAAAATAATATTGGCGCAGCAGGTCGATGTAGGCCGTTTTCATAGCGGCAATCAACGCCCAATCCTGCGTTTCCAGCAGTTGCCTCAAATCCTGTTTACCCAGCGCGGTGAGAAATTCCTGAAAATCCATCGGATAAATCGGCAGAAAATCCACCTTGCCCACAGGAAACGAAACTTGATGATGCAGCGACACGCCCAGCAGCGAGCCTGCCGCCACAATATAAAACTGCGGCGCGTTTTCGTAAAAATATTTGAGTGATGACAAGGCTTGCGGTACTTCTTGAATTTCGTCAAAAATCAATAGGGTATTTTCTGCCTGAATATCTACGCCGCTTTCAATTTTTAAGCCGAGTATCAGGCGGTTGATGTCGTAATCGCCTGCAAACAGCGTCTTCATGCGCGGGTTGTTGTCAAAATTGATGTAGGCAGTTTTGGCGAAATGCTGCTCACCAAAGTGCTTCATCGCCCACGTTTTGCCCACCTGTCTTGCCCCTTGAATAATCAATGGTTTGCGCTTAGGTTGGTTTTTCCATTTTTCTAGAGATTGGATAATATTGCGTTGCATGGGAAAGATCTCACAAAAGTTTGCTTGTTATTTTAGTTGGATTTTACATTTTTTCAAACGAAAAAATGTAATTTATATTCATTTTTTCAAATGAAAGTGAGTTTTCCTGTTTCAGCCTGCTTTTGTATGCGATAAAATGCCCTTCTCAAAATATTAAAGAACGCTTTCAGGAAACCAACGCGGTTTGTGTAGCGTTCCTAAACAAATAAAAAGCCATCATGCAAAACATCAAAAACAATCAATTGGAAAATACAAATAGGCCGTCTGAAAACGAGTTTCTGCAAAGCAAAAACCTTTCAGACGGCCTGAAATCCCTTTCCCCAAGCAAACCGCGCTACCGCCTAACCAAACTCGGCGAACAAATGGCACGCCTTCCCATCGACCCTAAAGTCGCCCGCATTCTGCTGTCGGCACAAAAGCACGACTGTATGGCGGAAATACTCGTTATCGTGTCCGCCCTGTCGATTCAAGACCCGCGCGAACGGCCGCTTGAAGCCCGCGAGGCTGCTCAAAAAGCGCACGAACGTTTTACCGATAAGCAGTCCGATTTCCTCGCCTACCTCAATATTTGGGACAGCTTCCAGCGCGAGCGCGACAAAGGTTTGTCTAACAAACAACTGGTGCAATGGTGCCGCCAATATTTCCTTTCCCACTTGCGTATGCGCGAGTGGCGCGAACTGCACCACCAGCTCGCCGACATTGCCGTGGAAATGGGCTTTACCACCAAAGAGCAGGCTTTCAGACGGCCTCCTGCACAAGAGCAGCTGAGGCCGTCTGAAAACGCCGGCGACCAAGATTTATCTGCCAAACTCAAACAAAAACAATTAGATAAAAAACAGCATCGCGCCCATATCCGCGCCACCAAAGAAGCGGGCTACGAACAAATCCACCGCGCCTTGCTGACCGGCCTGATTGCCAATGTCGGCATGAAATCGCCCGACGGCCACGACTACACCGGTGCGCGCGGCGCGCACTTTCATTTGTTCCCTGCCTCCGCCCTGTTCAAATCCAAACCCAAGTGGGTAATGGCCGCCGAACTCACCGAAACCACTCGCCTTTATGCCCGCGATGTCGCCGCCATCCAGCCCGAATGGATCGAGCAGGAAGCCCCGCATCTCGTGCGCTACCACTATTTCGAGCCTCATTGGGAGCAGAAACGCGGCGAAGTTGTCGCCAGCGAACGCGTTACCCTCTATGGGCTTACCGTACTGCCGCGCCGCCCAGTCGCCTACGGCAAAGTCGCCCCCGAAGAAGCCCGCGAAATCTTTATCCGCAGCGCACTGGTGACGCAGGAATGCAATCTTCAGACGGCCTTTTTTATTCACAACAAAAAACTGATTAAAGAAATCAGCGAGTTGGAACACAAATCGCGCAAGCAGGATGTGTTGGTGGACGAAGAAGCCTTGTTTGAGTTTTACAACCAGCGTTTACCGCAGTTTTATGAGCCGTCTGAAAAGGTAGGTCGGGCATCTCTGCCCGACAATACAGGCCTGTCTGAAAGTGCAGAAGCAGAAAACGTAGGTCGGATTCTCGAATCCGACAAAACCAAAACCGTAAGTCCCCAGCCCGACAACACCGCCCCCGTTTCAGACGGCCTTTCAGGTAGCCCCAAGCACACAGGCCGTCTGAAAAAACCATTGCCCCTTGCCGACATCCGCACCTTCCAAAGCTGGCTTAAAACCGTCGAGCACGACAACCCGCACCTGCTGTTCCTCACCCGCGAAGACCTCATGCAGCACGCCGCCGCGCACATCACCGAAGAGCAGTTTCCGCCCCATTGGAAAAACGCCGACGGCAAATTCAAACTCAGCTACCGCTTCGAGCCGCACCACCCGCTAGACGGCGTAACCCTCACCCTGCCGCTCACCGTGCTCAACCGCCTCCACGCCCCCGCCCTCGAATGGCTCGTGCCCGGCATGTTGCGCGAAAAACTACAACTGCTTATCAAAGCCCTGCCCAAACAAATCCGCCGCATCTGCGTGCCCGTGCCCGACTTCATCACACAATTTTTAGAAAGCAACCCCAACCGCCAAGAGCCGATCATCCCCCAGCTTGCCCGCTTTATCGCCAAAACCGCCGGCGACATGCGCCTGCTCGAGCAAATCGACCAAGACGAATGGAGCGCATTCAAACTGCCCGAGCACTGCTATTTCAACCTCCGCATCATCGACGACGGCGGCCAAGAGCTTGCTACTGGCCGCGATTTAGCCAAACTCCAACAAGAGCTAGGCCAAGCCGCCGCCGTAACCTTCCGCGACAACACCCAAGAATTCGAGCGCGACAACCTCACCAACTGGGACATCGGCACCCTGCCTGAAAGCATCAAATTCGCCCGCGGCAAACAACAGCTCACCGGCTACCTCGGCCTGCAAAAAGAAAAAAACGGCAGCATCGCCCTGCGCCTGTTCGACACCCCCGAGGCCGCCGAACAAGCCCACCGCCAAGGCGTGATCGCCCTCATGCAGCTCCAGCTCAAAGAGCATATGAAAGACCTGAACAAAGGCATACAAGGCTTCACCCAAGCCGCCATGCTGCTCAAACACATCAGTGCCGACACCCTGCGCGACGACCTCACCGCCGCCATCTGCGACCGCGCCTTTATCGGCGACGACGAGTTGCCCCGCAGCGAAAAAGCCTTCAAAGAACAAATCAAACGCGCCCGCAGCCGCCTGCCCGCCGTTAAAGAAGCCATGAGCCGCTACCTGCAAGACACCGCCGCCGCTTACGCCGAACTCAACGGCAAACTCGGCAAACACCCGCTCACCTACCTGCTGCGCGAACGCACCCAAACCCTGCTGTCTGCCGGATTCGCCGGCCGCACCCCCTGGAGCCAATGGCCGCGCCTACCTGTCTACCTCAAAGCCATGACCCTGCGCATGGAAAAATACAGCGCCAACCCCGCCCGCGATGCCGCACGCGAAGCCGATATTCAAGAGTTGGAACAGATGTGGCAAGACAAAGTGCAATCACTTTTGAAACAAAATCAACCCGTTTCAGACGGCCTCAAGATGTTTAAGTGGCAAATAGAAGAACTGCGCGTGTCGCTGTTTGCGCAGGAGTTGAAAACGCCGAGTCCGGTGTCGGTGAAGCGGTTGTTGAAGGAGTGGGATAGTTATAGAAATTTATGATTTTCAATACGATAAGAAAATTAGTTTGAATTTTAGTACAATAGTCAATAATCTAAACAGAGTAGCAATCAAATGAAACCAACCTTCCAAACCAAACTAGGTAATATTTACCATGCTGATTCATTAGACTATATGCAAGAATTACCTAATGATACAGTTAATCTCATTGTGACATCGCCACCTTTTGGCTTAGTAAGAAAAAAAGATTATGGTAATGCCGATGCGCACGAATATTTAGATTGGTTCAAACCATTTGCAGAACAATTTCATAGAATTTTAGCTGAAAATGGTTCCTTAGTAATTGATATTGGGGGAGCTTGGCTAGCTGGACAGCCTACACGCTCCTTATATCATTATGAATTATTAATCATGTTATGCAAGGAATTTGGATTCCATTTGGCCCAAGATTTTTTTTGGTGGAATCCAGCAAAACTACCTACGCCTGCAGAATGGGTCAATATCCGGAGAATTCGTGTAAAGGATGCGATCAATTGCGTCTGGTGGTTATCTAAAACGCCCTGGCCTAAAGCCAGTAATCGCAGAGTTTTAGTTCCATATAGTGATGCAATGAAAGGTTTATTAAGAAATGGCTATGATGCAAAATTACGACCAAGTGGTCACGATATCAGCGATAAATTTTCTGCCAATAACGGGGCTGCTATTCCACCTAATTTAATTGCTATTGCTAACACCGAAAGTAATTCGCCATACTTGAAAAAATGTAAGGAAAAAGGAATCAAGCCACACCCAGCAAGATTTCCAATAGACTTGCCTGAAATGTTTATTCGAATGTTAACTGATGAAGGAGACATGGTACTTGATCCTTTTGGTGGTTCATGCGTTACAGGAGAAGCCGCAGAGCGACTGAACCGTCAATGGGTTTGTGTTGAACTAGAAGAAAATTACATAGAAGGTGCAAAACTACGTTTCCCTGTTCATCATATACCCAAAAAAACAAGTAATTATACTATTTCTCACCCAGCTTCATTATGGGGTAGCGATATAGACTTGTTTTCAAATAAAGAACAATTACCATTAGACGGTGGAAAAAGCAGACGGTCAGGAACTAAATAGGATATTTTAGGAAATAATCATGGCTGCAATACGTCAATCACAAATGATAAATATCTTACTAGATGCTATTCAAGCATCAGGCGGTAGCGCAATATTTTTAGGAGGAAATAGTAAACCTTACAAATTTATCATTCAATTTCAAAATAATCGTTTTGAACTGTGGGTTTACATCTGGACAGTTACCCACGGAGGGGGGCAACGTTCGTCTAGGGAATTCAGAATTCAAATGACATCTGTTGATTCTCCTTTGGCAACTAATCCAAATGGATATACTGTTTTAATGGGGTACTCTCCTGAACTAAGCGTGTTCGCCGGATTTAGCCTTGAAAAACATAAAACATTTACTGCTGGATCGCCATCTATCCAGATTAATCTGAATGCACTTGATACAGGCTTACAAAATGGCTTTGGATTCTCCACCAAGGATAATAGTGAAATTGCAATTGGTATTCGTCCTGACCTATTTATTCAATATTGTTTGAATGCTAAAGCATTACATGAGACTGGTAATATAGAAATTCTTCCTATATTAGTTAATTCCATCGAGAATAATACAAATGAAGAAATTTCTACCGAAATAGAAAAGGAAATAGAGGCATTACCTTTAGAAAGAAAATTGATTGTGCAAAAGGTTCAGAAACTTTCGCGAGAATCTAAGTTTAGAAAAATTGTTATTTCTGCTTATGATAATAGATGTGCAATTTCTCGTATGCAGTTAAAACTATTAGACGCAGCTCATATCCTTCCAGTTGCGAGTAATATTAGTACTGACCATGTTACAAATGGCTTGGCTTTAAATCCAACCTTACATAGGGCTTACGATAATTCATTAATTTATATAGATGAAAATTTTGAAATGCAGATAAATCCAAATAGAAGGCAAGAACTGTATTATATTAACCAACTAGATGGGATTGACTATTTAGAACAATTTGTTGGCAGAGTTATTTATTTACCGCAAGATAAAAATCAACGCCCTAATATTAATAACATTATCCAAGCCAATATATATAGAAATATTCCTAAAAAATAGCTAGCGTAGTCTATATGCAATGATGATCCATCAACACGTATGTGTTGTTTGAATTCAAACAACTTTCTATGTACCTTGATACTCTACTGGTGAAACTACATTAGTTAAGTTCATGAAAATGCTATAGCCGTCTGAAAATTCTTACGATAAGGTTTTCAGACGGCCTTTCTTACATGGGCACTCGTTAGCTGTGAATGTAACAAGCTTATTTATTCTCTTCCAACACAATGGGTTCGAAATCAAAGGTGTACTCCATAATTTCACCGGTTGCGACGTGCCTGTGGGCTTGCGGTTCGATTTTTAGATATTTGACCATGAACATTTTGTTTTCTGTGGGTTTGGGAACGGGAGTGAGAACACTTGTGATGAAACGAATGTCCGGCAGGCTGAACAATAATGCTTCTACTTTTACTGTGCTGTTTTCTCCTGATTCGTTTGTATAGCCGGTATATAAGTTGGTAACCGGTGGGAGCAGGCATAGCCTGCGTGAAACTTAACACTCTATTGATGAATGCCGGCGATACGATAGTAGGATGGTTAATACATAGAAACAGTGAGGCCGTCTGAAAATTTGAAGGCCGGCGGTTAATGTGATTGAGGAAGCTAAGGTATATTTGATTTGTGAACATTTAAAAAAGCAAAAAAGCCAAGTTTGGAAACTTGGCTTTTTAAATTTGGTGGGTCGTGAAGGATTCGAACCTTCGACCAACGGATTAAAAGTCCGCTGCTCTACCGGCTGAGCTAACGACCCGATAAGATGTGAATTATAGTTAAGGTTTTTTTTGCTGTCAACGCTTTTTTGTAAAATTTTTTACGGGAACGGAATATCGGCGTTTGTGTCAAAATGAATGATGTTATACTCGGCGCGTCTGCGGTTGGAATAACGGCGGATTTGTTTGAAAGTTATGGAGAATATTAATGATGAAAAAATTTCTTTTTGCAGCCGTTGCGGTTGCAGGTTTGGCTGCTTGTTCTAATGAAGTGAAACAGGAAGCGAAAGAGGCGGCTCAGGCTGTGGCTTCTGATGTTCGTGATGCTAAGGCTGAAGCGGCTTCGGCTGTGTCTGCTGCGGTAGATGCAACCAAAGAGGCGACGCAAAATGCTGCGGATACTGCCAAAGAGAAGGTGGAAGCAGTGAAAGAGAATGCCGGTGATGCGGCTAAGGAAGCGGTGGACAATACCAAACAGGCGGCTCAGGCTGTGGCTGATTCTGCCAAAGAGGCGGTAAACGAGGCTTCTGATAAGGCTAAAGATGCTGTGGCTGCGGCTAAGGAAGCGGCTGAAAAGGCGAAAGACGCTGCAACCAAATAAGGCTCTGCTTGCTGCAGTTTGCCGAAATAACGGCTAAACGTATCGGCTGATTGGCCGGTTGCATGACAAACCGCACACGTGATGTGCGGTTTGTTTTGGGTTGCCCGTTTTGATTTCAGACGGCCTCGGATACAATATTGTGTTTGAGGCCGTCTGAAAATTTATGGCGGCAGTATTTTTATCGGATAAGCAAGCTGATGATTCAAAAGATATTTGACTGGTTCGAATCCTGTATCGACCCCTATCCCGATACGTTGCCGAAAACGCCCGAAAAAGGTTTGTGGCGTTTTTTGTGGAGCAGCATGGAAGGCATGCGCGGATGGATTGCGGTGTTGGCGTTGATGACGGTCGGCATCGGCATTATGGAAGCCTTGCTGTTTCAGTTTATGGGCAAAGTGGTCGACTGGCTGGGCCAATATACGCCGCAAACCTTGTGGGCGGAAAAGGGCTGGGCTTTGTCGGGCATGGCGGCGTTGATGGCGTTTGCCGTGTTGTGGCATTTCATTGCATCAAACGTGCGCCTGCAAACGCTGCAAGGCGTGTTTCCGATGCGTTTGCGTTGGAATTTCCACCGTCTGATGCTGGGGCAGAGCCTCGGGTTTTATCAGGACGAATTTGCCGGGCGGGTTTCGGCCAAAGTGATGCAAACGGCGCTGGCGGTGCGCGATACGGTAATGACGCTGGCCGATATGGTGGTGTATGTGCTGGTGTATTTCATCAGCTCGGGCGTGATTCTGGCAGCGTTTGACGGCTGGCTGCTGCTGCCGTTCGTGTGCTGGATTATCGCATTCGGTGCCGTGATGCGTGTGCTGATTCCCAAGCTGGCGCAAACGGCGAAGCGGCAGGCGGATGCGCGTTCGCTGATGACCGGCCGCATCACCGATGCCTATTCCAACATTACGACGGTCAAGCTGTTTTCGCACGGTGCGCGCGAGGCGGGCTATGCCAAGCAATCCATGCAGGAATTTATGGTAACGGTGCATGCGCAAATGCGTTTGGCCACCACTTTATATACTTGTAATTTTATTGTGAATACGTCGCTCACCTTGTCCACCGCCGCATTGGGCATTTGGCTGTGGCATCACGGGCAGGTCGGCGTCGGCGCGATTGCCACCGCCACTGCTATGGCTTTGCGCGTGAACGGTTTGTCGCAATACATCATGTGGGAATCCGCCCGCCTGTTTGAAAACATCGGCACGGTGAGCGACGGCATGGGTACGCTTTCCAAACCGCATACGATTGTCGATAAGCCCAATGCCCTGCCGCTGAAAGTGGCGCACGGCGACATCCGTTTCGAGCATGTCGATTTTTCTTACGAAGCAGGCAAACCCTTACTCAACGGCTTTAACCTGCACATCAAACCCGGCGAAAAAGTCGGCTTGATCGGGCGTTCCGGTGCCGGCAAGTCCACGATCGTGAATTTGTTGCTCAGATTTTATGAAGCGCAAAGCGGCAGCATTACCATCGACGGCCAAAACGTTACCGACATCACCCAAGAAAGCCTGCGCGCCCAAATCGGCTTGGTGACACAAGACACCAGCCTGCTGCACCGCTCCGTGCGCGACAACATCGTTTACGGCCGCCCCGATGCCACCGAAGAAGAAATGATGCAGGCCGCCCGCCGTGCCGAAGCCGCCGATTTCATTCCCAACCTTTCCGATGCCAAAGGCCGCAAAGGATACGATGCCCATGTGGGCGAGCGTGGGGTCAAACTTTCAGGCGGCCAGCGTCAGCGTATCGCCATCGCCCGCGTGATGCTGAAAGATGCGCCGATTCTGCTGCTCGACGAAGCCACCAGCGCGCTGGATTCCGAAGTGGAAGCGGCGATTCAGGAAAGTTTGGATAAGATGATGGAAAACAAAACCGTGATCGCCATCGCCCACCGTTTATCCACCATTGCCGCCATGGACAGGCTGATTGTGCTCGACAAAGGCCGTATCGTCGAAGAGGGCAGCCATGCCGAACTGCTGGAGAAAAACGGTTTGTATGCCAAACTGTGGGCGCACCAGAGCGGCGGGTTTTTGGCAGGACACGCAGAATAAGGCCGAGGCCGTCTGAAATTTCAGACGGCCTTTTATCGATAACCTATCCGTTTTGCATACGGAATAAGTTTACAATCAGCCTGATCTGCCTGATAAACCGCCTGCCTTGACAGTTTATTGCACTTTAACAGGCAAACCATTACGTCTGATAATTTATAATAAGCACCCGCACGGCATACGGCTGAATCGGCTGTTTTGTCGGAAAAATTGTGAACGGCAGGCCGCATTATCGGTCTGCTGAATAGTGTCTCATTAATCAGTAAACCCGAGGCCGTCTGAAAATTTCAGACGGCCTCACGGCAAATCCGCCTGCTTTCGGCTGTAGATGATCGGTAGCCGGTTGTACAGAGTCGGGTCGGTTTGCCGTATCTATCGTGAATCGGATATTTATGTCTATCAAAACTGTTTACCGTATTTCCGTATTGGCTGCCGCCGCGGCGGTATTGGCCGCTTGCGGCACGAAAAAACGCACGGCGCCGGTTGCGGTGCCGCCGGCTGCTTCCGTTCCCTCCGTTACGCCGGGCCAGCCCTTGCCTGCCGGCGTGCCTTCGCCGCTTGGTTACAGCCTGTCGCCCGGCGGAGGGGCAACTTATACCGTTGTCGCCCACCGTGATTTGCCGCAATGGCCGCAACAGCCGTTTGCCGACAGCCTGCGCTCGTTCAGATTGGGTTGCGCCAAGCTGCAAAACCGCGCCGAGTGGAGTAATGTCTGCCGGCAGGCCGCCCAAACGGTTGCCAACCATGCGGCGGCACAGCAGTTTTTCGAACAATATTTCACCGCTTGGAAAGTGAGCGGCAACGGCAAGGAAGCCGGAACGATTACCGGCTATTACGAACCGGTGCTGCACGGCGATACCAAGCCGACCGGTAAGGCGCGTTTTCCGGTTTACGGTGTGCCGCAGGATTTTGTATCGGTGGACTTGCCCGCCCATTTGCGCAACAGTAAAGCAGTGGTGCGCGTTCAGCCTTCGGGCCAGAACAAAGGCGTGATTCAGGCGGCGGGGGCTTATGCGGCCGACTTGTCTCAATTTCCCATCAGCGAGCGTACGAAAGCCTTGAAAGGCCGTTTTGAAAACGGGCGGTTCGTGCCGTATTTCACCCGCAACCAGATTAACGGCGGCGCGTTAAACAGCCGTGCGCCGATTTTGGGCTATGCCGATGATCCGGTCGAGCTGTTTTTCCTGCATATTCAAGGTTCGGGCCGTCTGAAAACGCCCGACGGCCGTTATGTGCGCTTGGGCTTTGCCGATAAAAACGAATATCCGTATGTGTCCATCGGCCGCTACATGGCCAATAAAGGCTATCTGCCGTTGGCACAGACCACCATGCAGGGCATTAAAGCCTATATGCAGCAAAATCCGCAAAAACTCGCCGAAGTGTTGGGGCAAAACCCGAGCTATGTGTTTTTCCGCGAGCTGCCGGGCAATGACGACGGCCCTATCGGCGCATTGGGTACGCCGTTGATGGGCGGCTATGCCGGAGCGGTTGACCGGCACTACATTACTTTGGGCGCGCCTTTGTTTGTGGCGACCACCCATCCCGTTACCAACCGCGCATTAAACCGCCTGATTATGGCGCAGGACACCGGCAGCGCGATTAAAGGCGCAGTGCGTGTGGATTATTTTTGGGGTTACGGCGACGAAGCCGGTGCGGTGGCCGGCAAACAGAAGCATCCGGGTTATGTGTGGCAGCTGCTGCCCAACGGCGTGATGCCGGAATACCGCCCGTAGGCAGATTGGGATACGAAGCGTGCCTGCACCATCAAAAGGCCGTCTGAATTTTCAGACGGCCTTTCGATGTTTGTCCGGCATACGGGTTTGATCGGGAAGCTGCTGTTTGGTTATGGATATTTTATGGGTTCGGTTTGTCGGTTAAACGGTATTGCCATGTAATAAGGCCGTCTGAAAATTCAGACGGCCTTTGTTAAAAAACACAGCTTAAATTAGGAAATCCGTTCGATTTTCGCGCCCACTTTGCCGAGTTTGGTTTCGATATGCTCGTAACCGCGGTCGAGGTGGTAGATGCGCTCGACGATGGTTTCGCCGTCGGCTACCAAGCCCGCCATCACCAAGCTGGCGGAAGCGCGCAGGTCGGTGGCCATCACGGTGGCGCCGGACAATCTTTCCACGCCTTTCACAATCGCGGTATTGCCTTCGGCGGTGATGTTCGCGCCCATACGGTTCAACTCGGGCACGTGCATGAAGCGGTTTTCAAAAATGGTTTCCACCACCTTGCCGGTACCTTCGGCAATGGCGTTCATCACCATAAACTGCGCCTGCATGTCGGTAGGGAAACCCGGGTGCGGCATGGTGCGGATATCGACGGCTTTGGGGCGTTGCTGCATGTCGATGGAAATCCAGTCGTCGCCCGCTTCGATAACGGCACCGGCTTCCACCAGTTTATCCAGCACCACTTCCATGGTTTTCGGTGCGGCGTTGCGCAGCACCACTTTGCCGCCGGTCATGGCGACGGCGCACAGGAAAGTGCCTGCTTCAATGCGGTCAGGCACGACGCTGTGTTCGCAGCCGTGCAATTCTTTCACGCCTTCGACGGTCATGGTCGGCGTGCCGATACCGCTGATTTTCGCGCCCATTTTGACCAAGCATTCGGCCAAATCCACCACTTCGGGCTCGATGGCACAGTTTTCCAAAATGGTGGTGCCTTCGGCCAAAGTGGCGGCCATCAGCAGGTTTTCGGTGCCGCCCACGGTAACCACATCCATCACCACGCGCGCGCCTTTCAGACGGCCTTTGGCTTTCACATAGCCGTGTTCGATGGTGATTTCCGCGCCCATCGCTTCCAAGCCTTTCAAGTGTTGGTCGACGGGGCGCGAACCGATGGCGCAGCCGCCGGGCAAACTCACTTGGGCTTCGCCGAAGCGCGCCAGCGTGGGGCCGAGCACCAAAATCGAAGCGCGCATGGTTTTGACCAATTCATACGGAGCAACGGTGTTGTTGACCGTGCCGCCGTTGATTTCAAATTCGTGCACATTGTCGGTCAGCACGCGCGCGCCCATGCCTTGCAGCAGTTTTTGGGTGGTTTTCACGTCGCGCAGCATGGGTACGTTTTTCAGGCGCAAAGTGCCTGCGGTAAGCAAGCCTGCGCACATCAGTGGCAGGGCGGCGTTTTTGGCGCCGGATACGGTGATTTCGCCGTTTAACGGGCCGTTGGCGGAGATTTTGAGTTTATCCACAATTGTTCTTTCGGTAATTCGGCACGGTATGGACAGTCGTTGTTAATATGTTCGGCCGTGCTTTAAATAAGAATAACAGGCGGGAATTATAATGGATTTCCGATACGTTGCGGATTGTGCAGTCCGTAAAATTACAACAAATTTTATAAGCGGAGGCCGTCTGAAAAACAGACGCTCCGATTCGGCGGTTAAGACGGCTGCCCAAGCGTATCGAAACGGATAACGGCGTTTTCATCAATCCATACCGGCCGACTGTCGCCCGTTTGCAGTGGTTGCGCGGCCATTTGCTGCCAATCGGCAATCCATTCCAGTTCGCCGTATTCGGGATGTTGCAGCGTGATTTGGCAGCTTTCGGGTAAATAGAGTACATGGCTGATGCGGCTCGGGCTGCCTGCCGGATGGTCGAAATGTATGGCGTGTTGCGGAATGTGGTAGCCGGCGCGGATGTTGGCCGCTCCGATCAGGCGTGCCGCTTCGGCGTTGGCCGGCGCCTGCATAATCTTTTGGGGCGTATCGCATTGGATAACGAGCCCGTTTTGCAGTAAAGCGATGTGGTCGGCCAGTAGAAAAGCTTCTTCGGGGTCGTGCGTAACCATGACGGCAGGAATGTTTTGACGGCGGATGTGTGCCAAAGTCTGCAATCTGAGTTGTTGGCGCAAACCGGTATCCAAGCTGGAAAAGGCTTCGTCCAACAGTAAAACCTGCGGCCGGATGACCAATGCCCGCGCCAACGCCACCCGTTGCTGCTCGCCGCCGGAGAGGGCGTGAACCTTCCGTCCGCTTTCGGCGGCCAAACCGACTTCGGCCAACACGGCTTCCGCCTGCTGTTTGGCTTCGCTTTCGGCCATTCCCTGCATTTTCAGGCCGAAAGCGACATTCTGCCAAACGTTTAAATGCGGCAGCAGCGCATAATCTTGAAACATAAAGGCAATCCTGCGGCGTTCGGGCGGAATGCCGTTTTGGTTTACTTGGTTGATCCACACTTCGCCGCTGTCGGGTCGGAGCAGTCCGGCAATGATGTTGAGCAGGGTGGATTTGCCGCTGCCCGACGCGCCCAAGACGGCCAGCAGTTTGCCGTTTTCCACTTGCAGGTTCACGTTTGCCGCTACGGTTTTCTCGCCGAAACGCTTGTATATCTGTTTCAATTCCAGCATATCTTTTCCTTTTTTCAGACGGCCTTTCTGTCCGACTCGCCGGCATCCGAACACACAAACACAGCCAATGCCATCAACATCAAGATTAAAGTGACCACCATCGCGCGGTCGTGGTTGTCGGCGCCTGCCGTACCCAAATAACGGTAAACCAACGTGGTGAGCGTTTGCCATTCGGGGCGCGACAAAAACAAGGTAGCCGCAAATTCACCGATACAGGTTGCCGCCGCCAACACGCTGCCGCGCCGTAAAGCAGGCAGCAGCAGAGGAACGGTAACATATCTGGCCGTCTGAAAAGGCGTTGCCCCCAAGCTGCGTGCCGCCGTCTGATAACGGGCAGGCATTTCGTCCCATGCGGTTAGAATGTCTTTGGTAATAAACGGATAAGCCAGCAGCGCGTAGGTTGCCACCAGCAGCGGCAGCGAAGCCGTCCATTGCGGATAAAGCAGCAGTACGCCGAACGCCACGCATACCGGCGACACCATAAACGGCAAAAACGTCAAACCGCGTACCCAAGCCGCCCGACGTGCCAGCCAGGCATGCATCACGCCGAGCAATACCGCCAGCAGCATGGCGGAAAAAGTAAACCGCAGCGTATTCCAAGCGGCAGCCAGCGTTTCCGCTTCCGCCAGCACTTGCCATGAATTGCCCGCGCCGAAAGCCTGCAACGCCACCGCCGTCAAAGGCAGCAGACAGCAAAACACCAATATGCCGAGCGCACCGCCCAGCAGCAGGCGTTCTCCGGCGGTTTGCGGTTTACGCAAAGGCAGCGGAGCCGTTTGCCTGCCGCTGGCCGTGCGTCGGCTCAACCACGCATACAGTCCGCCGGCAACAGCGGTAATCGCCAACACCAGCCAAACCAATACCGAAGCCTGTGCCATATCCAATTCATAGGCAATCAGCTGGTAAATTTCCACTTCGATGGTGCTGTAACGGCTTCCCCCCAGCAGCAAAGCCAAACCGAAGCCCGAAAAACAATACAGAAACACCAAACACATCCCGCCCGCCAGCCACGGCAGCAACGCCGGCCATTCGATATGGCAGAAACGCTGCCAAGCATTTGCCCCCAACGTTTGCGCCGCTTTCAGACGGCTTGCCGGTACATTGGAAAACCCCTGATAGGCCGCCCGCACCAACACAGGCAGATTAAAAAACACATTGCCGTAGAGCAGCAGGTACGGCGTATCCTGCCAGCCTGCCCACAGCAAACCGTGCGTGCCGAACAGCGCCAACACCCCCATACCCGCCACCAGCGTCGGCATCACAAACGGCAGCATCAACAGCCGCAACACCAACCTGCGTCCGGGAAAATCCAGCCTTGCCAACGCCCATGCCGTGGGAATGCCCAGCAATGCCGTTACCAAACAGGTAACCGCCGCCTGAATCACCGTCCAACCGATACGCCATTGGATATATTCGTCATAAATAATGTCCCACAGCATCGTGCCTTCATCATAAGCGGCCAGCGCAACCAGCGGCGCCACCACCATCAGTATCAGGAAGCCGAGCGGAATCAGGGCAATCGACAAAGTGGCAAACAAACGGCGGATATTCATGATAGGACGGTATAAATATAAATTAAGTGGTGGAAAATACGTTATTTTTCAGACGGCCTGCCGACCGTATGCCGAGTATACCAATTTCAGACGGCCTGCCGTTGTGAAAATCGCGATTTGAGATTATGGATATTGAATGAAGTTTAATTAAAGATTACAGACGGAGGCCGTCTGAAAATCGGGATATCCGCAGACATCAGGCTTGATCGGCTTTATATTGCAATTTGTGCGGCCGACGGATACCACGCGTTTGCCTGATAAATCCCTTATAATGCGGTTTTTAGCAATCGATACGGGTAAAGGCCGTCTGAAAAATATGACTCAAAATGCAAATAATCTGTGTTGGCTCGACATGGAAATGACGGGTTTGGACCCTGAAAAAGAGCGCATTATCGAAGTGGCGATGATTATTACCGACTCGGATTTGAACGTATTGGCGCAATCCGAAGTGTATGCCATTCACCAGAGCGATGAAGTTTTAAACGCCATGGACGAATGGAACACGGCAACGCACGGTCGGACGGGGCTGACCCGGCGCGTGCGCGATTCGGTTTATACCGAAGCCGATGTGGAGCAGAAATTGCTGGCATTTATGGCGCAATGGATTCCCGAACGCGCCACGCCGATGTGCGGCAATACCATTCATCAGGACAGACGTTTTATGGTGCGCTATATGCCGAAACTGGAAGCCTATTTCCATTACCGCAATCTGGACGTATCCACCTTAAAAGAATTGGCCAGACGCTGGCATCCGGTAGTGGCCAAAGGCGTGGTCAAGCGCGGTTCGCATCAGGCTTTGGACGATATTCTGGAAAGCATTGAAGAAATGCGCTATTACCGAGACAACTTTATCCGTTTGCCCGAAGCGGCCGGTTGATTGAATGGCATAAATACTGTCGGGCAGCAGCCGTTGTTTGTCTGTGCCGTCCGGGTAACGGGCGGTGCGGGGGAATAACGGTATTTTGTTTGTGTAAAATCTAACCAATGTAATGATATTGTATTAAACTATACCGCCCGATGCTTCGCCGAAAGGACAAAGCACAGGTATTCCGCCGATTGGCCGGAAACTTTACGGGCATAAAAAGATTCTGTTTTTTCAGACGGCCTCGAAGTGCAGGCCGAATCTGTATTTCGGCATAAGCAAACCCGACGGTATAACGAAGAAGAGTTTGCAGTTGCCTTATTTGTGGAAAATGTTAAATGGAACTCACACAAACAACAATTTGGCAGACTTTGCAGCAGCATCGGCAAGCAACGGCATCCGTCCGTATGCGCGACCAGTTTGCCGCAGAGCCGGACCGTTTCGAACGGATGCATGAATCCTTACACGGTATGCTGTTCGATTACAGTAAAAACCGTGTGAACGAAGAAATTTTAGACGCTTTATGTGCATTGGCCGAACAGGCCGGTGTCCGCGCTTATGCCGAGTCCATGCGCCGCGGCGATAAAATCAATGCCAGCGAGCGGAGGGCGGTGCTGCATACGGCGTTGCGCTTGCCGGAAGACGCCGAACCGGTTTATGTGGACGGGGAAAATGTGGTTGCGAAAGTCCATCAGGAACTAACACGCGCATTGGCGTTTGCCGAAAAACTGTTGTCGGGCGAATACCGTGGAGCAACGGGCGAAACCATTACCGATTTCGTCCATATCGGTATCGGCGGTTCGGATTTCGGCCCCAGAATGGTCATGCAGGCTTTGCAGCCTTACCACCGCAATATACGGGTGCATTTTGCCGCCAATGCCGATGATGCCGATATTGCACAGGTTTTGGCGAGAGTCCGCCCGGAAACAACCGTGTTTTGTATTGCCAGCAAATCCTTTACCACGCCGGAAACCTTGCTCAACGGTGCGACCGCCCGAAGTTGGTTTTTAAATCAAGGCATGACCGAAGCCGACATATTGAAGCATTTTGTCGCCGTGTCGAGCAATGTCGAATCGGCACGCAAATTCGGGATTGTGCCTGAAAACGTATTTGCCATGTTTGATTGGGTGGGCGGCCGTTATTCGGTTTGGTCGGCCATCGGCCTGCCGGTGATGGTTGCCGTGGGTGCGGCGCGTTTCCGCGAGCTGTTGCGCGGTGCGCACGCTATGGACCGGCATTTCTTTACCACTCCGTTCCGCCGCAATATTCCCGTTTTGCAGGCTTTATTGGGCATTTGGTACAACAATTTTTACGGCTCGGAAAGCCAAACCGTGGTTCCGTACAGCCATAACCTGCGCCGGCTTTCCGGCTATCTGCAGCAGCTCGATATGGAAAGCAACGGCAAGCGGACGACGGTTGACGGCGGGGTTGTCGATTACCATACCGGCGCGGTCGTGTTCGGCGAAGAAGGCGTTAACAGCCAGCATGCCTATTTCCAACTGCTGCATCAGGGAACGCGCTTGATTCCGGTTGATTTTATCGTACCGATGCGTACGGCTTACGGCTACGAACAACACAACCGGTTTACCGTTGCCAATGCTTTTGCCCAAGCGGAATCGTTGATGAAGGGTAAAACCCTGGCTGAAGCAGAAGCCGAATTGTCCGCACTTCCCGACGAAGAGAGGCATAAATTGGCGGTACAAAAAGTGTTTCCCGGCAATAAGCCCAGCAACATGATTTTGTTGGACGAATTGTCGCCGTTTAATCTGGGCATGCTGTTGGCGATGTACGAACACAAAATCTTTGTTCAAGGTGTGGTTTGGGGCATTAACTCATTCGACCAATGGGGCGTGGAATACGGCAAGGTGCTGGCCAAGGCCATTGAGCCGGAATTGTTGCAGGAGGGCAGTTTGCAGCATGACAACTCAACCAACGGTTTGATAGAGTTTTACCGCCGTTGCCGCTCCGAACCCGGTTTGACGGAAAAATAAGCAAGGATAGCGGGCAAGAGGCCGTCTGAAATTTCAGACGGCCTTAAACATATCGGGCTTTCAATATCGGCCTATCCTTTCCGATTGGCAGATTTGTATAACAGCGCTGACAGTAAGATGAGATAACAAACAAAAAATGCCAATTCTCCCACGCTTGTGGGTGACCGTTGTATCTCGTACATAAACCAAGCGAAACATACCGGAATCGCGGCAATGGACAGCCTCCTTTTATATCCCTTGAGTTTCTCAGGTCTATTGTTATGCAGCCAAATCAAAAGAATCGGAACGGTTATGGTAAACATCAGTGTTGCAGTATGTAACATCGCGACTACGTGGGGTTGGCGTGACAGACAGTGTAAATAAAGACCTTGCGAACATTTATTTTGTTCAGTCGCCGTAGGTCGGATTCTCGAATCCGACATCAATCATGCCGGTTGATTGTCTGTATAAAGAAAGAGGCCGTCTGAAAATTTTCAGACGGCCTCTTATCATTTCAAATGCCTTAAATGCGTTTTGCCAGTTCTTCGGCTTTGCCCACATACAGCGCGGGTGTTAAAGCCAGCAGCTGCTGTTTGGCATCGGCGGGGATGTCCAGCGATTCGACAAACACTTTCAGCACTTCGGGTGTGATGCCGTCTTTGCCGCGGGTGAGGTCTTTCAGTTTTTCATACGGATTGGCCACGCCGTAGCGACGCATCACGGTTTGAATCGGTTCGGCCAAGAGTTCCCAAGTGGCGTCCAAGTCGGCGGCTAAGGCGGCGGGGTTGGCTTCCAGTTTGTTCAGGCCGCGCAGGTGGGCGACCAAGCCCAGCACGGTGTAGCCTGCACCTACGCCCATGTTGCGCAGCACGGTGCTGTCGGTGAGGTCGCGCTGCCAGCGGGAAACGGGCAGTTTTTCCGAAAGGAAGCCCAACACGGCGTTGGCCATGCCCAAGTTGCCTTCGGAGTTTTCAAAGTCGATGGGGTTGACTTTGTGCGGCATGGTGGAGCTGCCTACTTCGCCTGCTTTGACTTTTTGTTTGAAGTAGCCGAGGGAGATGTAGCCCCATACGTCGCGGTTGAAGTCGATTAAGATGGTGTTGATGCGGCTGAGGGTTTGGAAGAACTCGGCCATATAGTCGTGCGGCTCGATTTGGATGGTGTAGGGGTTGAAGGTGAGACCCAATGCTTGCTCGACGAATGTTTGGCAGTGCGCTTCCCAATCCACATCGGGGTAGGCGACCATATGGGCGTTGTAGTTGCCGACCGCGCCGTTGATTTTGCCTAAGAATTCTTGTGCGGCAAGCTGTTTGATTTGGCGTTGCAGGCGGTAAACGACGTTGGCGATTTCTTTGCCCAAAGTGGAAGGTGTGGCGGGTTGGCCGTGGGTGCGGCTCATCATCGGCACGGCGGCCAAGTCGTGCGCCATTTCGGTGAGTTTGGCGGTGATTTCGGCCAGCTTCGGCAGCAACACGGCTTCGCGTGCTTCTTGCAGCATCAGGGCGTGGGAAAGGTTGTTGATGTCTTCGCTGGTGCAGGCGAAGTGGATGAATTCGCTGGCGGCGGCAACTTCGGGCACGCCTGAAAAACGCTCTTTCAGCCAGTATTCGATGGCTTTTACGTCGTGGTTTGTGGTGGCTTCGATGGCTTTCACGGCGGCAGCATCGCTTAATGAAAATTCGGCAATGACTTTGTCGATTTCAGCCACGGTGAAGCCGCTGAATGCGGGTACTTCGGTAATTTTCGGCTCGGCGGCCAAGGCTTTGAGCCAGTTCAGCTCAACTTTTACACGGGCTTTCATCAGGCCGTATTCGGAGAAAATCGGGCGCAGGGCTTCTACGGATTTGGCGTAGCGGCCGTCAAGCGGGGAAAGTGCAGCAATAGAATCGATCATTTGTGTTTCCTGTCTGATGGGGCGGGAAAAAGAAGCGGCAATAAGGCCGAAATTGTCGGCAATTATACATCAAAACACGTTGCCGGTTTCAGCCTGTTTGCGTATTCAGACGGCCTGTATTCAGGCCGGTTTAGGGGCGCGGTGCGTTGCGCGAGGCTTTCCAGGCGGCATCCAAACGTGCGCCTGCCGCCTGCAGGGCGCTGTTGTGCCGGGATTGTTCGGCGGTTTCGTTTTGCAGCTCGGTTTCCAAGCGCGAAATGTCGGCTTGGGCGGATTGCAGGCGGATTTTGGCCTGTTCCAGCTCGGCTTGCAGTGAGGCGATGCGTCTGCTGTTGTGGGTTTGGGCTTTCAGCGTATCGCGGTAGGCGGCTTGGGCGCTGAGCAGTTCGTCTTCGGGTGCAGAGGCAAAAGCGGAGGCTGCGGCGGCACAGAGGCAGAGGGCGGACAGTGTTTTCAGGAAGTCGGGTGTATTCATGGCGGTTGCTTTCCGTTGGCTGGTGTTTGGGGTGAAACCGTTGCGTTTAAATTTTCAGACGGCCTTATAGGCCGTCTGAAAAAACAGTCTGTTTAGAGTTTGCGCTTGCAGACGGTTTCGTATTGTTTGGCGGTAATCGAACCTAAGGTGATACTCATCGGGCGCAGGTTGACTGCGGTATAGCGTTCGTCGGTGAGGGTTGAGCCGTTGCTGTCGAGCAGTTTCAATGCGGTCAGGCGGTAGGTTTTGTTTTGGCAGTTGATTTCCCATTCGCCGACGGCGGTTTTGTATTTCGGCAGGTTGGTATAGCGCTCTTCATTGGGTTTTAAAACGGTTTTTTTGTCGCGGAAGGTAACGACATGGCCGTTTTTCTTGATGCTGTCCATGTCGATGGAGGCTTTGATGTTGCCGTTGGAGGTGGTGCCGATGTCTTTCCAGTTGCCGCTGACGGTCGGGCCGTTGGCGGCACAGGCTGCCAGTAATAAGGCGGCGGTAACGGCGGCGGTGCGGCGGAGAATGCGCACGGTATTCATCATAAAAGGATTCCTTTTTTCAGACGGCCTGTCGGACGGATGACGGGCGCACTGCGGTTAAAAACGCTAAAATACGGTTTTTCTATAATATACGGATTTTGTTTGATGACCAACCCGTCTGCACGACAGATTTTGCAAGGTGTGTTCGGCTACCCCGAATTTCGGGGACGGCAGGAAGAAATTGTCGAAACGCTGGCAGCCGGCCGCAGCCTCATGGTACTGATGCCGACGGGCGGCGGTAAATCTTTGTGCTACCAGATTCCCGCCTTGATGCGTGAAGGTGTGGCGGTGGTGGTATCGCCGCTGATTGCGCTGATGAACGATCAGGTGGCCAACCTGCATGCGGCGGGGATTCATGCGGCTTGCGTGCATAGCGGTACGTCGGGCGAAGAAGCGCGCAGTATTGCGGAGAGTATGGAAACAGGCCGTCTGAAATTATTGTATGTGGCGCCGGAGCGTTTGGTAACCGAGCGGTTTCTCCGTTTTCTCGACCAGCATACCGTCAACCTGTTTGCCATTGACGAGGCGCATTGCGTCAGCCAGTGGGGGCACGATTTCCGCCCCGAATACCGCCAGCTCGGTATGTTGGCGCAGCGTTATCCCCATGTGCCGCGTGTGGCGTTGACGGCAACGGCCGATGCGGCCACGCGGGCCGACATGAAGCATTATCTCGGTTTGGAAAATGCGGCGGAATTTGTGGCCAGTTTCGACCGTCCGAATATTTATTATCAGGTTATCGAGAAAAACAACGGCAAAAAGCAGCTGCTCGATTTCATTAAAAAGCAGGCGGCAGGGCAAAGCGGGATTGTATATTGTCTGAGCCGTAAAAAAGTGGAAGATGTGGCGGCGTTTTTGTGTGAAAACGGTTTGGACGCCATTCCTTATCATGCCGGTTTGGAAATGGACGTGCGCGAAGCCAACCAAAAGCGTTTCACCCGTGAGGACGGCGTGATTGTGGTGGCGACGGTGGCTTTCGGTATGGGTATCGACAAGCCCGATGTGCGCTTTGTCGCCCATTTGGATATGCCGCAGAGCGTGGAGCATTTTTATCAGGAATCTGGGCGCGCCGGGCGGGACGGTTTGCCGGCGGTCAGTTGGCTGTGTTACGGCTTGAACGATTGGGTGATTCTGCGCGAGCGTATCGAAACGGGCAACAGCAGCGCCGAGCAGAAACAGGTGGAATTGCAGAAACTCGATGCCATGCTGTCGGTGTGCGAAACCGCCGATTGCCGCCGCGTGTTGCTGCTCAAGCATTTCGGTGAGGAGTCCGAGCCGTGCGGCCATTGCGACAACTGCCTGCATCCGCCGACCCGTTTTGACGGCACGGTGCCGGTGCAGAAACTGTTGAGCTGTGTGTATCGCGTCGGGCAGCAGTTTGCCGCCGGTTATGTCATCAATGTTTTGCGCGGCAAAACCGACGATTGGATTATCGGCAACTGCCATCACGAACTGTCTACCTTCGGTATCGGCGACGGTTTGAGCGATAAAGAATGGCGTGGTGTCGTGCGGCAATGTATCAGCTTGGGCTATCTGACCGTTAATCCTGCCCATTACCAAGCTTTGCAGCTGACTGCTGCGGCCAAAGACGTATTGAAAGGACGGGCGCAGGTTTGGCTCAGACCTTTGAAACGCGACAAATCGGCCACACGCACGCCGCAGGAAGCATGGCTCCGTACCGAAAGGGAAGAGCGGATTTGGCAGGCGTTGCGCAGCTGGCGCAAACAGCGCGCCCAAGACGGCAATGTGCCGGCTTATGTGGTGTTCGGCGACAGAACGCTGCGGGCTTTGGTGGACAAACTGCCGCAAACGCAAGAAGATTTGCGCGATATTTACGGTATGGGCGAAGCGAAAATCAGTGAATACGGCGAAGAAGTGCTGGAAATCTGTGCCAGATTCGCTCATGCTTGAAGCAGGCCGGGGCGGTCGAAAAACAGGTTTGTATAATCAAACCCAAACAATCAAAATAATTATTAAAGGAGCACACAATGAACAAAATCCTACCCTTATTGTTATCTTTGGGGCTGGTGTCCGGTTTGGCACATGCGGATGCATCCGACATCAAAGCCCGTCAGCAATATATGAAAGAATGGGGCGGTTTGAGTAAGAAAATGGGCGCGATGGTGAAAAACGGCAGTGCCGCCGATTTTCCGGCCAAAGAATTTGCACGTTTGGCGGCGCAAATGGGTGAAACTGCCAAAGAGCCGTGGCAGCATTATGATGCCGGCAGCCGCGGTGCCGGTTCGGAAGCGAAAGCCGCCGTATGGGAAAAACCGCAGGAATTTGAAGCCGCCATCCGCCGTTTCACACAAGCCGTGGATAAGTTGCAGACGGCATCCAGAGGCGGCCGCTATGACGATGTAAAAGCCGCATTCGGTCAGGTCGGCCAAAGCTGCAAGGCTTGCCACGATAAGTTTAAAGAAGATTAAGTGTGTCGGTTAACGCTGTTGCCGGAGGATAAATCATGCCGCTTCAAATTCTGAAGCGGCATGATTATTTGGGAATCGGGTTTTTTAATTTGGCAAGGCGATTAAAAAAATTCAGACGGCCTCAAGCGTGTTTATCTGCGCAGTTTCCAACCTGATTTCAATATGGCCAAGACCGCTGCCGCCAACACGATGCCGAATCCGCCGACCACCGATAAAGACAGCCAGGGCGAAGCGTCGCCCGTACCGAAAAAGCCGTAGCGGAAGCCGTCGATCATATAAAACACGGGATTGAAATGGCTGACGATGCGCCAAAATTCAGGCAGGCTGTTGATGGAGTAAAACACGCCGGACAAAAAGGTGAGCGGTACGATCAGGAAGTTTTGAAACATGGCGAGATGATCGAATTTTTCCGCCACAATGCCGGCCAGCAGGCCGAGTATTCCCATAATCGCACAGCCCAGCAGGGCGAAAACGGCAACCCAAAGCAGATTGTGCGGCAGCGGCAGGCCGAACGGTGCGGTTACCGCGATTACGCCCGCGCCCACCAATAATCCGCGTGTAACGGCCGCGCCGACATAGGCGGAAAACATCGCGGTAGCCGATAAGGGCGGCAGCAGGATAAACACCAAATTGCCGGTAATGCGCGACTGAATCAGGCTGCTGGAAGCGTTGGCAAATGCGTTTTGCGTCATGCTCATCATGGCCAGGCCGGGAATCAGGAAGGCATTGTAAGGAACATCGGGCAACGCCTGTACATGGCGGCCGATGGCGTGCGAAAAAATCAGTTGGTAGAGCAGCGCAGTCAGCATCGGAGCGGCCAGCGTTTGCAGGCCGACTTTCCAGAAGCGCAAGACTTCTTTTTTGAATAAGGTATAAAAGCCAATCATCGGCGCGGTTTTCCTTAAGGTTGTCTGATTGAGGCCGTCTGAAAATTCAGACGGCCTTTTTATTTCATCAATTTGACGAAAACGTCTTCCAAATCGGTTTCGGGCAGGGCAAGGTGCTGAACGCCGATACCGGCGTATTTCACGGTTTGTAACACGAAAGCCAGTTGGTCGTAGTCGTCGAGACGGAGCAGATAGCGGCGGTTTTGTTCGGAAAGCAGCCATTGGCGCAGGTTTTCCGGCAAGTTGCCGTCCAACTGCAGCTCGATGCGCAGGCCTTGTTCTTCCTGCAGCAGGTTTTCGGTTTTATCCAAAGCCACCAGCCGCCCCTGTTTCATCATGGCAATCCGGCTGCACATGCTTTGCGCTTCTTCAAGATAGTGTGTGGTCAGAATGATGGTGTGGCCTTGCTTGTTCAGCGTTTGGATAAATGCCCACAAACTCTGCCGCAATTCCACATCCACGCCAGCCGTCGGCTCGTCCAATACAATCACGGGCGGACGGTGTACCAAAGCTTGCGCCACCATCACGCGCCGTTTCATGCCGCCGGACAGATTGCGGGTGTTGGTGTCGGCCTTATCGGCAAGGCCGAGATTATCGATAATTTCGTCTATCCATGCTTCATTGTTTTTCAGGCCGAAATAGCCCGATTGGAAGCGCAGCGTTTCGCGGACGGTAAAAAACGGATCAAATACCAGCTCCTGCGGCACCACGCCCAAGCTCATCCGTGCCGCATAAGCATCGCGTACGACATCGTGGTTCATAATCCGTATCTTGCCCGAAGTCAGACGGCTCAAGCCCGCCATCGCGGAAATCAGCGTGGTTTTGCCGGCGCCGTTAGGTCCGAGCAGCGCAAAAAACTCTCCCTGCGCCACTTCGAAACTCACGCCGTTTAAAGCGGTAAAACCGTTCGGATACGTTTTCACCGCATGTTCAATACACAAAGCAGCTTGCATAACATCTCTTTATTATGGGTTGTCAACAGGCTGTCTGAAATTTCAGACGGCCTTTCGAGCCCGCCATTATACCCCTTTATGATTTTCAGATGGCCTCCCGCACACAAAAGCCGTCTGAAAAACGCTATAATCAGCGGCAATATTCACTACTTTTCCGACACAAATCATGAAACCACGCAAAATCCTCGTTACCTCCGCCCTGCCGTATGCCAACGGCAGCATCCACTTAGGCCACATGGTCGAGCACATCCAAACCGACATCTGGGTGCGCTTCCAAAAAATGCGCGGCCACGAATGCCATTACTGCTGCGCCGACGACACCCACGGTACGCCCGTGATGCTGGCCGCCCAAAAACAAGGCATCAAACCCGAAGACATGATTGCCAAAGTGCGCGAAGAGCATTTGGCCGACTTCACCGGCTTCCACATCGGCTACGACAACTATTACAGCACCCATTCGCCTGAAAACAAACAGCTTTCCGAGCAAATCTACCTTGCACTCAAAGCCAACGGCAAAATCGAAAGCCGCGTCATCGAGCAGCTGTTCGACCCCGAAAAAAACATGTTCCTGCCCGACCGCTTCGTGAAAGGCGAATGCCCCAAATGCCACGCCAAAGACCAATACGGCGACAACTGCGAATCGTGCGGCACCACCTACTCGCCCACCGAGCTGATCAACCCCTATTCCGCCGTATCCGGCGCCACCCCCGTGCTGAAAGAATCCGAACACTTCTTCTTCAAACTGGGCGAGTGCGCCGACTACCTGAAAGAATGGACTTCAGGCAGCACCACGCTTTCAGACGGCCGCATCCAGGCGCACCTGCAACCCGAAGCCCTCAACAAAATGAACGAATGGCTGGGCGGCGGAGAAAACGGCGAAACCACCCTTTCCGATTGGGACATCAGCCGCGACGCACCTTATTTCGGCTTCGAAATCCCCGGCGCACCCGGCAAATATTTCTACGTTTGGCTCGACGCACCCGTCGGCTACATGGCCTCGTTCAAAAACCTGTGCGACCGCACCGGCCTGAATTACGACGAATATTTCCAAGCAGGCAGCCAAACCGAGATGTACCACTTCATCGGCAAAGACATTCTCTACTTCCACGCTCTGTTTTGGCCCGCCATGCTCAAATTCAGCGGCCACCGCGCCCCCACCGGCGTGTTCGCCCACGGCTTTTTAACCGTCGACGGCCAAAAAATGTCCAAATCGCGCGGCACCTTCATCACCGCCAAATCCTACCTCGACGGCGGCCTCAACCCCGAATGGATGCGCTACTACATCGCCGCCAAACTCAACAGCAAAATCGAAGACATCGACTTAAACCTGAACGACTTCATCGCCCGCGTCAACAGCGATTTGGTCGGCAAATACGTCAACATCGCCGCCCGCGCCGCAGGCTTTATCGCCAAACGCTTTGAAGGCCGTCTGAAAGACGTTTCAGGCAGTGAATTGGTACAAAAACTCGCCGCCGAGCGCGACAACATCGCCGCCGATTTCGAGCACCGCGAATACGCTAAAGCCCTGCGCGAAATCATGGCGCTGGCCGATGCCGTGAACGAATACGTCGATGCCAACAAACCGTGGGAATTGGCCAAACAAGAAGGCCAAGACGCGCGCCTGCACGAAGTATGCAGCGAGCTGATCAACGCCTTCAAAATCCTCAGCATCTACCTCGCGCCCGTGCTGCCCAAAGTCGCCGAACGTGCCGCCGCCTTTCTCAATCTCGACGGCCTGCGTTGGGCCGATGCCGCAACCGTGCTGCCCGAAGGCCACACCATCAACCAATACGAACATTTAATGCAACGAGTGGAGCAAAAACAAGTGGACGATTTAATCGAAGCCAACAAACAAAGCATTCAGACGGCCTCAGCCGAAGCCGCCCCCGCCGAAACCAACCAATACGCGCCCGTCGCCGAACAAGCGAGCTTCGACGACTTCATGAAAATCGACATGCGCGTTGCCAAAGTGCTGAACTGCGAAGCCGTTGAAGGCAGCACCAAACTGCTCAAATTCGACCTCGACTTCGGCTTTGAACAACGCATCATCTTCTCAGGCATCGCCGCCAGCTACCCCAACCCCGCCGAACTCAACGGCCGCATGGTCATCGCCGTTGCCAACTTCGCCCCGCGCAAAATGGCCAAATTCGGCGTATCAGAAGGCATGATCCTTTCCGCCGCCACGGCAGACGGCAAACTGAAGCTGCTGGACGTGGATGCAGGCACTCAGCCGGGGGATAAGGTGGGTTGATTTCTCCGATTTAAGCAATATCAATAAAGAAAGGCCGTCTGAAATTTCAGACGGCCTTTTTTGTTTTGGCGGTCATGTTTTGCAGAAGATATATGGTTTATCTGCTGCACCCTCCGGTTTAATAGCGGTAGGCCGCCAGCTTGCGTTTGATTTCCGGCAAGGCTTTCAGGGCGGCTTGTTCGCCCAGTTTGATGGCTTGGTTTTTTTGGTCGAAACCGCCGACTGCGCCGAGATGCTGTACTTGCGGGGTAATTACGACGTTGGCTTTTTTCAATTCTTGCCGCAAGGCTGTTTGGCTCATGATGTTCAGGCTTTGGTCGAGATAGGAGAAGAATCCGGACTCGGTCAGCTTGGACGGACGGGCGGAAATGTCGACGGCGATAACGAAGTTGGCGCCTTGGTTGCGGGCGGCGGTAACGGGGACGGGGGCGGAGAGGCCGCCGTCAACGTATTTTTGGCCGCTGATTACGGCGGGTTGGAAGATGTTGGGAATGCTGACGGAGGCGCGAACCGCTTGTCCGACGTTGCCGCGGTTGAAGGCAATCGCATCGCCGGTGCCGAAACGGGTGGCAACGGCAGCGAATTTGCGCGGGAAGGATTGGATGGTTTTATTGTTGACTTTGCGGTTGATGAAGTCTTGCAGTTTTTGGCCTTTGATGAAGCCGCTGGTGGACAGGGTGAGGTCGACCAAGCTGCTTTTTTCTAAAATTTCGGCTTCCAATTCCAGGCGGTCGGGCGACATGCCGCTGGCGTACAGGCTGCCGACAATCGAGCCTGCGCTGGTGCCGGTAACGACTTTGACGGGGATGTTGTGTTGTTCCAAAACTTTAATCACGCCGATGTGGGCGAAGCCTTTGGAAGCGCCGCCGCCTAAGGCCAAGCCGATGGTGGCGTGCGGTTTGGGGGCGGGTTTGGGAATGGAGGTGTGTACGGGCGGGGTGGTGGTGTCACAGGCGGCAATGCCGATGACGGCAGCGAGAACAAGGGCTGCGCGTTTTAAATAGAGGAAATTCATATTTTCAGACGGCCTTTGTGTGAGTAAAAACATTTTACCGGCTGGTTGCGGTATAACAGATGGGAAACGGAAAAACAGTATTGTACAAAACTATCAGGCCGTCTGAAAACTGTATTTTTCAGACGGCCTGATAAAATCGGCTTGTTATTCAGGCAGATGGTCGGCGAGAAAAGCCAAAGCAAAGGCAACGGCCTGTTCGCGTATTTTGTCTCGGCCGCCTTCAAACAGGGCGGTGCGCGCCCAAATACGCTGTTTACTTGCCAATCCGAACCATACTGTGCCGACGGGCTTGTCGTCGCTGCCGCCGGTGGGGCCGGCAATGCCGGAAATGCTGAGCGAGTAGTCGGCTTTGGCGGCCAGCAGTGCGCCCAAAGCCATTTCGCGCACGGTTTCTTCGCTGACGGCGCCGTAGTGGTCGAGCGTTTGCGCCTGTACGCCGAGCAGCTGTTGTTTGGCTTCGTTGCTGTACGTAACAAAGCCTGTGTCAAACCAGGCGGAGCTGCCGGGCAGTTGGGTCAGCTTGGCAGCCAACATGCCGCCGGTGCAGGATTCGGCGCAGGTAACGGTTTGTTTGTGTGCGTGCAGACGGGAAGTGACGGCTTCCAAAATATCCATAGTCGGTCTTTCTGAAGAAACGGTCAAACCGATGGTTTAAGCCCGATATCGGTTTGGCCGGATGAGAAACAGGCCGTCTGAAATTTCAGACGGCCTTAGGCTTATTTTTTGGCTTTAAAGCCGAGCAGGTGTTGCTGCGTGGCCAGCCATGCTCCGGCGATGCCGAGTGCGGCCACCACCAGCAATACGGCGGCGATTTCCCAAATATGGAAGAAACGCCATTCGATATTCAGGCCGTAGGGCGTGAAGATTCTTTGTACCAGCGGTTGCGATACCCGAATCAGCCAGGCGCACAGACCGAGGCTGACAATCACCGACAATACGCTCTGCCATGCGGCTTGATACAGGAACGGGCGGCGGATAAACGAAGCCGGTGCGCCCAAGAGCTTGGTAATCTCGATTTCTTCTTTGCGGCTGAGGATTTGCAGGCGTATGGTGTTGTGCGCCACCAAAACGAAAGCCACGCTCAGGGTAACGGCCAGAAACCAGAAAATGCGGTGCAGAAAATCGTTCATTTGATACAGCGTCTGCATCCATTCGGTATCGAGTTTGGCCGATTCGACCATGGGCAATTCGCTCAAGTCTTTTTGCAGTGCCTGCATGGCTTCCGGCGGCGTTTCGGGCTGGGGGGTAACGATGAATACGTCGGGCAGCGGGTTTTCTTCGAGCATGGATACCAGATTTTGGCCGCCCATACTTTCCTGCAGCTCGGTCAGGCCTTGCTGCTTGCCGATAAATTCGCTTTTTTCGATGCGTTTGTCTTGTTGCAGCAGCGTTTTGACTGCTTCGCCGTCAACTTCGTCGGCGCCCGGTTCCATATAAACGGTAATTTGCGGCGATTCGTTGAGCTTGCCCAATACGGCTTGCCCGCTTTGTACGCCCAAATACAGGGTGAGCGGCAAGGTCATGGCGATGGCCAGCATCAGCAGAATCAGCAGCGTGCCGAAAGGCTGTTTCAACAATTGGCGCGCGGCGTTGCGTGCGGATTCCCAGTGCAGAGATAAATAGTGGTTCATGATGTAAACCTGCCTCCCTGCAAACGCAGAATACGGTGGCCGTAATCGGCCATCAGGGTTTCGTCGTGTGCGGCCACAATCACGGTGGTGCCGGCTTCGTGGAAGGTTTTGAACAACTCCATAATGTCCAAAGCATAGGCGCGGTCGAGATTGGCCGAAGGTTCGTCGGCAATCAGCAGGCTGGGCTGGTGGACAACGGCACGGGCGATGCACAGGCGTTGCTGTTCGCCGCCGGACAGGGTGACCGGATCGGCGGTTTCGCGTCCGCCCAAGCCGACTTTTTCAATGGCGATGCGGGCGCGTTTGTCGGCTTGTTTGGCGTCGTAGCCGATAATCCGCAGCGGCAGTAAAACATTTTCCAAGACGCTTCTGTCGTACAGGATTTTGTGGTCTTGGAACACGATGCCGATGTGTTGGCGCATAAAGCCGATCTGGTTGTCGTTGAGGCTGCCGATGTCTTGGTTGTTCATCCAAACTTTGCCTTCGGTCGGTTTGGTGATGCCTGCAATCAGTTTGAGAATGGTGGATTTGCCTGCGCCGGAATGTCCGGCCACAAAAATCATCTCGCCTTTGTTGATGGTGAAACTCACGTTTTTCAGCGCCTGAAAGCCGCCGGGATAGGTTTTGGAAACTTGTTCGAAACGAATCATAAAAACTTGCTCGCTGGTTATTTTCAGACGGCCTGTCTGTTTAAGCACAGAGGCCGTCTGAATAAGGATAACTTTGATTATACCGAATAATTCCTGTTTCTGTCGGCTGATAATCCTTTATAATGCGGTTGGTTTGCCGCTGCTGAAGCCGCTGCAAAAACAGATCAAACAGTTTTCAGACGGCCTGTTCGAGGTCGTCTGAAAAAATGAAAACGAAGGAACACGCCATGTTAAGCCCCGAACAAGTTAAAGCCATGATCGAAGCCGTTTTGCCCTGCCAATATTTGGAAGTGGAAGGCGACGGCCATCACTTTTTCGCCGTGATCGTATCCGAAGCCTTTGAAGGCAAAGCACGTTTGGCGCGCCACCGTTTGGTGAAAGACGGTTTGGCCGAGAAGCTGGCAAGCAATGAATTGCACGCTTTATCGATTTCCACCGCCGCCACGCCTGCGGAATGGGCAGCCAAGCAGCAGGGTTAATCTTTTGGCAGTTAAAATAGGGAAGTTGAAGTATCAAAGGCCGTCTGAAAATTCAGACGGCCTTGTTTATTGGGTTTGTTGAAATCAGCTGCCCTGACCGTCGTCGATCAGCGCATCCACAAACGCACGCGCGTCAAACGGGCGCAAGTCGTCGATGCTCTCGCCCACACCGATATAGCGTACCGGAATCGGGCGGCTGGAAGCGAGTGCAGCCAGAATGCCGCCTTTGGCCGTACCGTCGAGCTTGGTCACGATCAGGCCGGTCAGGCCGAGTGCGTCGTCAAACGCCACCACTTGGTTGACGGCGTTTTGGCCGATATTGGCATCCAGCACCACGATGATTTCATGCGGCGCGTCGGGCATGGATTTTTGCAGCACGCGCTTTACTTTTTTGATTTCTTCCATCAAATGCAGCTGGGTCGGCAGGCGGCCTGCGGTGTCGGCCAGCACGATGTCTATACCGCGCGCTTTGGCGGCTTCTACGGCATCGAAGCAGACGGCGGCGGAGTCGCCCGTGCTTTGCGAAATCACGGTAACGCCGTTGCGCGCGCCCCATTCCTGCAACTGCTCGCGTGCAGCGGCGCGGAAGGTATCGCCTGCGGCCAACAATACCGACTTGCCTTGCGATTGGAAATATTTGGCCAGTTTGCCGATGGAAGTGGTTTTGCCCGCGCCGTTGATGCCGGCCAGCATAATCACAAACGGCTGGCCGTTATCAGGAATCACCAGCGGCTGTTCAAGCGGTTTGATTAAATCGTAAATCGCATCTTTCAACGCGCCGCGCAGCTCGTTGCCGTCTTTCAAACCGCGCAGCGATACGCGTTTGCGTACGTCTTTCATCAGATAATCGGTGGCTTCCATGCCCATATCACTGGTAATCAGCACGGTTTCCAATTCTTCATACAGGTCTTCGTCGATTTGGCCGCCGCCGAATACGCCGGCCAGCGATTTGGCCATATGGTCGCGCGATTTGGTCAGACCTTGTTTCAAACGTGCAGCCCAGCCGAGTTTGGCCGGTTCGGGTTTGGGTTCTTCCTTCACGGCGGGAACGGCAGGTACGGAAGCGGTGTCGGAAGTATGATCTTCTTCAACGGCAGCTTCGGCTTGCGGTTCGTTTTCGGTTTCATTGGGCATGGCAGCCGTTGCAGCGGGGATTTCGGCAGCGGTTTCGGGAGTGGCGACGGGCTGTTGAACGGCCGGGGAAGCCGGTTCAGATATAGCGTCGGCAATGGGGTTTGGCTCGGACTTTTTTGGCGCGGCGCTTTCCGCCGGTTCGGTTTCCGGCTGCGGCTCTGCTGCGGTTTCTACGGCCGACGGTGCGGCTTCCGGTGTGATTTCTTCCGGCGTTTCTTGTTTTTTCTTGCGTTTAAAGAAGCTGAACATAAGGATTCCCTTGTGGTTAACCGAAAATGGCGGCGGTGCGGACAGAATTCCGCCGACTGGCGGGGGTTATGTTTTCCGCATGGTTTGTGGGCGGTTAATTGTAGCGTATTTTCAGCGTTTTCCCGATATTTTTGCGTAAGGTGCGGCAAAGTGTGTGCCGGAACGGCAGGAGGCCGTCTGAAAATTCTGCGTCTTGTTTATGAAATTGATAGAAGCTATCATTTGTTTGTGCTTAATTTTTGATTAAAGGCTTTTTATGTTATGCCGTTTGGTTTTACCTTTGTTGTTGGCCTGTGCTTTTCCTGTGTGCGCGGAAACGGTATCGCGCACGCTGCCCAATGGTTTGAAAGTGGTGGTGAAGGAAGACAGACGCGCGCCGGTGGCGGTTTCGCAGATTTGGTACAAGGTGGGCAGCGTGGACGAGCAGCCCGGAAAAACAGGCTTGAGCCATGCTTTGGAACACATGATGTTTAAGGGTACGGCGGCGGTGCCGTCGGGCGAGTTCAGCCGTCTGATTTCGGCTTGGGGCGGGCAGTTAAACGCTTATACCAACCGCAACGAAACGGTTTATTACGAAAACATTGCGGCGGCGAATCTGCCGAAAGTGCTGGAGCTGGAAGCCGACCGTATGCAGAACCTGAACTTCAGCGATGCGGAATTTTTAAATGAAATGAATGTGATCCGCGAAGAACGCCGCCAGCGTACCGACGACAGCGCAGGCGGAAAGTTGTGGGAACATGTGTTTATCAACACGTTTGAAAATCCGGCTTTGAGAGCACCGGTTATCGGTTATATGGCGGATTTGGACAAGCTGAAAGCCGATGATTTGCGCGAATGGTACCGGCAATGGTATGCGCCGAACAATGCGGTTTTGGTGGTGGTGGGCGATGTGGACGCGCAGGAAACCGTGAAAAAGGCGGAGGCTTTGTTCGGCCGGATTGCTGCGAAACCTTTACCGAACCGCAATAATCTGGCCGAACGGCAGCAGCGGCAGGCCGTCGTTGCGTCAACCGATTCGGCAGTAACGCGCCAGCCTTTGTCGGCTTTGTCGTTCCGCGTTCCCGGCTTGAATCCCGAGCGTTTGGACGAGCGTATGCCTTATGCGTTGAGCGTGTTGGCATCGGTGTTGGGCGGACATTCTTCCAGCCGTTTTGACGCGGGCTTGGTGCGCGGGCGCAAAGTGGCGTTGAGTGCGGGTGCGGTTTACGACATGATGAGCCGCGAGCTGCCTCTGTTTCATATTTTCGTGATGCCGTCTGAAGGAAAAACAGTCGAAGAAGTGCTGGCGTTGGTTCGTGCGGAGATTGCCGACATTGCGGCCAACGGGATTTCCCAAGCGGAATTGCAGCGTGTGCGCAACCGTATCACGGCTGAAAAAGTTTATGCCCAAGATTCGATGACCGAGCAGGCTTCGGTTATCGGGCGTTTGGAAACGCACGGTTTCCGTTATCAGGACGAAGACGAAATCCGGCGCAGGCTGTTGGCGGTAAGCGCGGAAGAAGTACGCGCGGCGGCGGCATTGCTGACGGCAGACCGTTCCAGCCAAGTTACGGTTTATCCTGCCAAGGCGGCAGCGAAATAAAGAGGGTTGAGGCCGTCTGAAAATTCAGACGGCCTCACGGCAACACAATAGAAAGTAGATTATGTTTGCAAAAAAACTATTATGGGCGGCTTTGCTGATGCCGGTGGCGGCGCAGGCTTCCATCGACATCCAGCGTTGGACGACGGCGGAAGGAACGCAGATTCTGCTGGTGGAGCGGCATGAAAATCCGATTGTGGACATGCGTATCAGCTTTAAAGGTGCGGGCAGCGTGTTTAATCCTGCCGGCAAAGGCGAATTGGCGGAGTTTGCCGCCGCGCTGCTGTTGTCGGGAACGGAAAAATTGGACGAAGAAGCGTTTCACGCGCGAAGTAACGATTTGGCCGTCGATATCGGCAGCAGCAGCGGCGAAGAAACGGCGGCGTTGACATTCCGCAGCTTGAGCCGCAGCGAAAACCTGTTGCCGACTTTGGATTTGGTCAATCAGGCGCTGGTGTCGCCCCGTTTCGATACGGCGGTGTTCGAGCGTAACCGCAGCCAAAGCATCACGGCGTTGCAGCAAAGCGAACGCAAGCCCGGATTTGTGGCCGACCGCGCGTTAACGCGTTTGATGTATCCCGATCACCCTTACGGCAACGGTGCCAATGTCAGCGTGGAAAGTTTGGGTAAGATGAGTCTGGACGATATCCGCGCGTTTTACCGCAGCCGTTACGGCAAACAAAATGCGGTTGTGGCCATTGTCGGCGATGTGGACAGGCAGCAGGCGGAAAAAATGGCGGCCAAAGCATTGGATAAACTGCCGCAAAAACCGCAGCACGGTCATGCCGTTGCGCCTGTGCCCGAACAAAAAGCACGGCATCAAGCCATACCGTTTCCGGGCGAACAGGCGCAGATTGTGATGGGTATGCCGCTGATCAAACGACATGATCCCGATTATTATGCTCTGGTTGCCGGTAATTATGTGTTGGGCGGCGGCGGTTTCGACAGCAGGCTGATGAAGGTCTTGCGCGACCGGCACGGCTATACTTACGGTGCGTACAGCCGTTTGTCGCCAATGACCGAGGCCGGCGGATTGGGTATCGCCTTTTCCACCAAAAAAGCCAACGCCGCGCCTGCATTGGCGGCTGCAAAAAAAGTATTGGCCGGATTTATTGCCGAAGGGCCGACCGAAGCTGAATTGAAGCAGGCAAAAGACAATATCATCGGCAGTTTTCCGCTGCGGTTCGACAGCAATGCCAAGCTGCTCAATTACTTGAGTCTGATCGGCGTACACAATTTGCCGTCCGATTATTTGGAGGCTTATCCGAAAGCCATCGAAGCATTGACGGCGGAGCAGGTAAAAGAGGTGTGGCAGCGCAGGGTCAATCCCAATAAGCTGCATACCGTGATTGTGGGCGGTAAAGCCAAAGGCAAGGCCGAATAAACCCTTGAGGCCGTCTGAAAAAATGTACGGTTTTTTCAGACGGCCTTTCCGATATTTCATCATTAAGGATTGCAATATGACAGCAGCAGAATTGCAGGATTTTCTCCACCGCAATATTCCGGCTTCCGCTTCTTTGAAGCTCGCAGTAACCGAAAGCAGCCCTCAGCGCGTGGCCCTGCTGGCACCGTTGGCAGCAAACTGCAACCACCACCATACTGTTTTCGGCGGCAGCATCGCGCTGCTGGCCACTCTGTGCGCTTGGTCGCTGGTTCATCTGAATTATCCCGAATACAACGGAAAAATCGTGATTCAAGACGGGCAGACCCGTTATCTCAAACCTGCCAAGGGCGATTTGACGGCGGTATCCGAAGCGCACAATCCGCAAGATTGGGAAGATTGCGGCCAAATGCTGGCCGAGCGGGGTAAAGGCAAAATCAATGTGGCCTGTACTTTATGGAGTGAAGGAATATTGGTTGCGGAGTTTACCGGTCGCTATGTTGTTTTATTGTAATGTCTGACAAATAGAATGCTTGGATAAGAAAATCAATAAATTGTATGTAAAATCCGATATTTTTCATTGAAATGCGCTGATGGGATTATAAATCTCATTAAGTTATTCAAGTTTTGGAGGCAAGCTGTATCGTTTTTTTCGATACGGCTTGTTCTTTTTCATATATTTAAAAGCTATAATTCCGCCCGAAAAAATCGGTTGGTAAAGGCGGGTAATGAAAAAAGATATTTTCTGGGTGGCAATCTATACGTTATTGTTGTTGGTAAGCGAAATGGCTTACCGTTTTGTTTTTAATGTGCCGGAATTGTCCCGGCCTTGGGAAGCGGCGGCAATTATTGCTGTTTTTTTGGTGCTGTTTTATTGTGCAAAATACCGGCTGACGCGTTTCTTTATCGCTTTATTTTTCGGCTTGAGTACGGTGGTCAATAATGTGCATTATGCCGTTTATGAGAGCTGGATAAACAGTACCAATTATCTGTTGGCGGTTACCGAGATAACTGAAGTTGCCGGTGCCGGAATGGCTATGTTGGATAAGGTTGTGCCGGTGGTTTTGTGGGGTGTGGCGGAGACGTTGCTGTTTATCTCCATCGGCAGGTTCAGAAGAAAAACAGGCATTTGGGCAGACGGCGTGTTTGCTGTTTTCTTTATCTATATGTTTATCCGTGCTTTTACCACCAGCAACGACATTGGTTTGACGCCTAGAACCAATTACAGCAGGCTGAAATCGAATGCGTTTGCGTTCAGTTCGTTTATCGGCAGAACGCTGCCTTATGAATTGTTGGAATTGAGCGACTTGTCGAACTATTCGCATCCTACGCCGCAAGTGGTGTCTGCACCTAAGTTTAAAAACATTATTTTTATCGTGGGCGAGAGTTTCAGCGCAAAGCATGTTCATCACTTCGGTTATCCGCGCGAATCAACGCCGTTTTTAGATTCGTTTGCCCAAAATTATCCCGATGCGGTTTTAAAACCCGCTTATGCGGCAGGATTGGGTACGGCGATTTCGCTTCCGGCGCTATTTAATGCCGTGCCTTATCCCAACGGGTTGACACATATTGTCAAAGGGGATACCAATTTATTCAAACTGGCGCAACAACAAGGCTTTAAAACGTCTTTCCATTCTTCCCAGCCGGAATGGGAAATGGAAATCTTGGGACTGATGGGCAAAAAATGGATTGATGAAGTGACTTTTCCCACCCAAGCGGGAATGTCGGTCAGAGAGGCCATGAACGACCATAAAGTGTTGCCGTATCTGTATCAAAGTCCGTTGCGGCAGGGGCAGAACTTTATCGTGCTGCATCAGCGCGGTTCGCATGTGCCTTACGGTAAGTATTTGGAATCGAAGCAGTTTGGCGGCAATACGCCGTTAGACAATTATGACAGTACGATTTGGGATACCGATTTATATATCCGCAAAGTGTTTGAATTTTTATCGAAACAGAAAACCGACGATTGGCTGCTGATTTATACGTCTGATCACGGTCAGAACGTAACCGACGAAGTTTACAATCAAGGTACGGCTGCCGAAGGTTCGTATTCCGTTCCCTTGATGATTTATACGCCGAATCGGACTTTGCAGCAGCAGATGAGCCGGCAGTTTGAACAATGTAAAACGATGTTTCACCAACAGCTCTCGACTCTGCTGATTTCGGTGATGGGATACGGTATGCCGGTGTCGGATTGCCGATCGGGCGTAGTTAATGCCAATCTTTTGACGGGCAATTCCGGCTATCTGCAAGTGGAAAACGGTGAAGTGAAATTCGTTTATCCAAACGGAAAACAGTAAATGGTTTTTGAATGAATAAAGGCCGTCTGAATTTTCAGACGGCCTTTTTGTTTTGGCGGGTAAGTAAGGCGCGGATTTGATTTTTATCCGGTGTTTTGCCGTCTGGCATTGCAGTTTGAATTTGTCGTGTGCTATTTCAAACTGTTTGATTTTCTATATATTTCTTATTAAATATAAATAAAAACAATTTGCATTAATATTAAAATGATTATATAAAGTGGAAAATATCTGAAGATTGATTTCATTATGTTTGTTGCGTTTCTGATTATGCTGCGCGAAGGTATCGAAGCGGCGTTGATTGTCGGCATTATTGCCGGCTTCCTCAGACAGTCGGGGCATAGCCAATTGATGCCGAAAGTGTGGACGGGTGTGGTTTTGGCGGCTTTGCTCTGCTTGGCCTTGGGTGTGGGATTGAATGCGGTAACCGGTGAAATTCCACAAAAGCAGCAAGAGTTGGTTGTCGGCGTGATCGGTTTGGTTGCTGCCGCCATGATTACTTTTATGGTGTTTTGGATGAAAACCGCAGCGGTATCGGTGAAGCGTCAGGTAAAGGCATCGGTTCAGACGGCCTTGAATAAAGGGCGCGGTCAGGGTTGGGCTCTGGTCGGTATGGCATTTTTGGCAGTAGCCAGAGAAGGTTTGGAAAGTGTGTTTTTCCTGTTGGCGGTATTCGGTCAAAGCCCGACGGCGGCCATGCCGGTCGGTGCGGTTTTGGGGTTGTTGTGTGCGGTGGTAATCGGTGTGTTGGTGTATCAGGGCGGTATGCGTTTGAACTTGGAAAAATTTTTCTGTTGGACGGGTGTGTTTTTAATTTTTGTTGCGGCGGGGCTGTTGGCGGGTTCGCTGCGCGCGCTGCATGAGGCAGGGGTGTGGAATTTGATGCAGGAAGTGGTGTTTGATACTTCGTCGGTGTTGCATGAGGACAGCCCGTTGGGCGTGCTGCTCGGTGGTTTCTTCGGTTATACCGACCATCCTACCCGGGGAGAAGTATGGGTATGGCTGCTTTATTGCATTCCTGCTTTGATTTGGTTTTTGAGAGGAAACCGGCTTGCTTCGGCGAGTTGAAATATTTAAGGAAGATGAGGGTAAAAATGAAAAAATTGAATGTTATGAGCGTGTCTGTATTGTTGGCTTTGGGTTTGAGCGCGTGCCAACCGCCTGAAGCCGAAAAAACCGCCGCTCCGGCTTCGGGGGCTGCTGTGCCTGCAAGTAATGCGGACGGTTCGGTGAACATTGCGGTAAACGATTCTGCCTGCGACCCGATGGAATTGACCGTGCCCAGCGGCCAAAATGTGTTCAATATCAAAAACAACAGCGGCCGCAAGCTGGAATGGGAAATTCTGAAAGGCGTGATGGTGGTGGACGAGCGCGAAAATATCGCACCGGGCTTGTCGGACAAAATGACGGTTACGCTGCTGCCGGGCGAGTATGAAATGACCTGCGGCCTGCTGACCAATCCGCGCGGTAAGTTGGTGGTAACCGACAGCGGTTTCAAAGTAACCGAAGACCAAGCCAATTTGGATAAATTGGCTCAGCCGCTGGCGGATTATAAAGTGTATGTTCAGGCCGAAGCCAAAGAGTTGGCAGCCAAGACAGAAGAATTTGTTGCGGCGGTGAAAGCGGCGGATATTGAAAAGGCGAAATCGCTGTTTGCTTCTACCCGTGTCCACTATGAAAGAATTGAGCCTATTGCCGAGCTGTTCAACGAATTGGACCCTGCCATCGACGCGCGTGAAGACGATTTTAAAGACGGCCCTAAAGATGCGGCATTTACCGGTTTCCACCGTATCGAATATGCGTTGTGGATTGAGAAAGACGTGTCCGGCGTTCAGGAAGTGGCCGATAAGCTGCTGGCAGATGTGAATGCGCTGCAGAAAGAAATCGATGTATTGTCGTTCCCGCCGAATAAAGTCGTGGGCGGTGCTGCGGTGTTGGTTGAAGAAGTGGCCGGCAGCAAAATCAGCGGAGAGGAAGACCGTTACAGCCGCACGGATTTGAGCGACTTCCAAGCCAATATCGACGGTGCGCAGAAGATTGTCGATCTGTTCCGTCCGATGATTGCCGAGCGCAATCAGGCTTTATTGGAAAAAATCGATTCCGACTTCAAAGATGTGAACACGATTTTGGAAAAATATAAAACTGCAGACGGCTTCCTGCCTTATGACAAGCTGACCGAGGAAGACCGTAAAATGCTGCAAGCGCCGATTAATGCTTTGGCTGAAGAATTGGCGCAGCTGCGCGGCACATTGGGCTTGAGCTAAGCCCGGATTTTCAGACGGCCTTTCGGAAACGGAGGCCGTCTGAAATTTATTGAAGCCGATAAAAAGGCCGGTTGATGCAGATTTATCCTGCACTGCGGCTGCAAACTGATTTGGACGGTATCCAATAATTTTGGAAGCCGGTAATTGTGGAAAACAGGGATTGCCTTTTCCGTATCGTGAAGTTGTAAGGCGACTCCGAATGGCACAGCCATCAAGCCGGCGATAAAGTCGTGATGGTGTCGGACGGGACGGTGTTTATTGATTTCGGGCAGCAGGCCTATGCCGTTACCTTAAATCGGGGCGGGTTTTAGTCGTGCACAAAGACGTTGTGCACAGACCGCGTTCGGAATATGAATGTGCCATTGTCTTAATTGAAACGGCCAACGAGGCCGTCTGAAAAAATCAACATGGAACAAAGGTTATGGAACAAGAAAAATTTCCCCAACAACCTGAAAAGCGGACACTATTGAAAACCATTGCAGCCGCCGGTGCCGCCGGCGTGGCTGCTGCTTCCGGCGGTTTTGCTTGGGGCAGAAAAGCCGGCAGAAGCGAAGAGGCTGCCGAACAATTGCAGCACTCGGCGCAAAGCTATGATTGCTACGGCAAACATCAGGCCGGCATTACCACGCCGCATCAGCAGTTCGGCATTATGGCCGCGTTTGACGTATCGGCCAAAAACATTAAAGAGTTGGAAAACCTGTTCCGCATTATTACCGACCGCATCGTGTTTCTAACCCAAGGCGGCGAACTTCAGGACGGTGATGCCAAATTGCCGCCTGCAGGCAGCGGTATTCTCGGCAAGGTCATCAGGCCGGACGGTTTGACCGTGACGGTCAGCGTCGGTGCCAGCCTGTTTGACCAACGTTTCGGCTTGGCCGCCAAAAAGCCCAAACATCTTCAAGAAATGCGCGATTTTCCGAACGATAAATTGCAGGCGGAATGGTGTGACGGCGACATCAGCATACAATTTTGCGCATTTACTCCGGAAACTTGTCAAAACGCGTTGCGCGACATCATCAAACATACTTCCAGATTGGCCGTGCCGCGCTGGTGTTTGGACGGCTTCCTGCCCAAAACCGAGCCGGGTGCGGCACCGCGCAACTTATTGGGATTTAGAGACGGTTCCGCCAATCCCGATGTGAGCAATCCCCAAACTGCCGATGCGGTATTGTGGACGGGTGTTGCGGAAAACAGTTTGGACGAACCGGCTTGGGCGACAAACGGCACATATCAGGCCGTGCGCATTATCAGGCACTTTGTCGAATTTTGGGACAGAACGCCGCTGCAGGAGCAGGAAGCGATTTTCGGGCGTGAGAAATACAGCGGTGCGCCTTTGGGCGGCAAAAGCGAACATGAAACGCCCGATTACGGCAAAGACCCGGAAGGAAAAGTGGTTCCGGCAGACAGCCATATCCGTATAGCCAATCCGCAAACGGCTGAATTTAAGAAAAAGCATTTGCTGTTCCGCCGGCCGTTTAATTATTCGCGCGGTTTGGCCAAATCCGGCCAGCTTGATGTCGGTTTGCTGTTTATCTGTTACCAAGCCAATCTTTCAGACGGCTTTATTTTCGTGCAAAACCTGCTCAATCTCGAGCCTTTGGAAGAATATATCAGCCCTTTCGGCGGCGGCTTTTTCTTTACTTTGCCGGGTGTTGAACAAGGCGGTTTTTTGGGACAAAGCCTGATTTTGGGGTAGGAAAACAACACAGGCCGTCTGAAAATCAAGCTGATAACGGCATGAATCAACGGAATGCCGAAAGGATAATGTAGAATGCAGCGGAGCTGTTTGGCTGAATAAACCGATTAATTAAAGGGATAAATAATGCATTACTCAAAATTATTATTGGCAGGTGCGGCGGTATTGATGGCAGCGGGTTGCGCCACCGAAACCTCGCGCAGTGTCGAAGTAGTCAAAGTGGCTTCTTATAACACCCAATATCACGGCGTACGCGCTCCGATTTCCGTAGGCAGTTTCGACAACCGTTCAAGCTTCCAAAAAGGCGTGTTCTCAGACGGCGAAGACCGTTTGGGCAGTCAAGCGAAAACCATTCTGGTTACCCATTTGCAGCAGACCAACCGCTTCAACGTGCTTAACCGCACGCAGTTGAGCGCATTGAAACAGGAGGCCGGTATCAGCGGTCGTGCACAAAACCTGAAAGGCGCGGAATATGTAATTACCGGTGACGTAACCGAATTCGGCCGCAAAGATGTGGGCGACCATCAGCTGTTCGGTCTTTTGGGGCGCGGCAAGTCGCAAATTGCTTACGCCAAGGTTGCCTTGAATGTCGTAAACGTGCGTACCTCCGAAATTGTGTATTCAGTGCAAGGCGCGGGCGAATACTCGCTGTCTAACCGCGAAATCATCGGCTTCGGCGGCACGGCAGGCTATGATGCCACGTTGAACGGTAAAGTATTGGACTTGGCGATTCGCGAAGCGGTAAACAATTTGGTCAACGGCATCGAGAGCGGTGCATGGACACCTGTCCGCTAATACAGAGGCCGTCTGAGAAATGAAGACCAAAGTTTTAAATATTGCATTAACCGCCACTTGTGCCATTGGTTTGAGTGCCTGCGGCTCCGGCCCGAAAAGCCTGTATTACTGGGGCGATTATACGGAAAACGTATATGAGCGCCTAAAAGACAACGGCAAGCCGGTCGGCGAGCAGATCGACAAAATGGAAAAATATTTCCAAAAAGCAAGCAACAACCAGCAAAGTGCCGCCCCGGGCGCACATGCCCATATGGGTTTGTTGCTGATTGATGCCGGTCAAAACCAACAGGCATTGGCGCAATTTGAAAAAGAGAAGCAGCTGTTTCCGGAATCCGGATCATTTATGGATTTTCTTTTGAAAAATGCAAAAGGAGAAAAGTAAATGGGAAACAAATGGTTGAAGATGATTCCGATTGCAGCGGCTCTGTTTTTGTCCGCTTGCGCCGTAACTCCGCCCAAACCGTATGATTACAGTGCCTTTAAAGAAAGCAATCCCAAGTCTATTTTGGTTTTGCCTCCTTTAAACGAGTCGCCGGAAGTCAAAGCAACGGCGGGTATGGCAGCTTCGTCCATCGCGCCGTTGGCGGAGTCGGGTTACTATGTGTATCCGCCTGCAGTGGTTGCCGAGACGTTTAAACAAAACGGTTTAACCCATCCTGCTGAAATCCATGAAGTCAAATTAGACAAACTTCATGAGATTTTCGGAGCGGATGCGGTGATGTATATCACCATTAAAAATTATGGTACGACTTACCAAGTAATTCAAAGTGATACCCGTGTGACGGCACAAGCCAAGCTGGTGGATGCCAAGACAGGAAAAGAAATCTGGTCTGGCTCCGCAACCGCTTCTTCCGTAGAAAACGAGGGTAATAACGGCTTGTTGGTTATGCTGGTGAAAGCCGTAGTTGATCAGGTCGTGGGTACGTTAAGCGACCGCGGTTTCGATATCGCACAAATTACCGGTGCACGTTTGCTGTCTGCCGGCGCGCGTGACGGTATTTTATATGGTCCGCGTTCGTCCCATTATCAAACCCAACCGGGTAAGTTTAAGTAAACAGCTTTAATGTGCAGGAGGCCATCTGAAATTTTCAGACGGCCTTTTTATATCAAAAATACGCAGTCTTGTTTGATAGCCGTTATCAACGTATGAAGGGCAGCTTTCGGAGAGCGGTTGGAGAAACTCTCGGAAGCAATGGCGGAAGAATTAAGAATAGTTAATTCTATTTAATTAAATTTAAATAAGCTAAAAAACACATTGTGATTTTCAAACGGCAAAAAATGCCCGATTCTTACATCGTCAAATTAATGTAATGATAATCGTTATCAAAAAATCTTTGAATTTATTAGGGTTTTTTCAGAAAAAATCACCGCCCCAACTTTCAAACAGCCTCGAAATTGGATACAATAAGAAAGCATTTACCAGCATTTTATGTTAACAATTTAGGTATAAACCCATGTTGGCTAATTACTTTCCCGTACTCGTTTTTATCCTCGTCGGCTTGATAGCCGGTGTGGTGTTCCTGACTCTGGGCAATATTTTAGGTCCGAAACGCCACTATGCGGAAAAAGACGCACCGTTTGAATGCGGTTTCGAAGCTTTCGAAAACGCACGCATGAAGTTTGATGTGCGTTATTACTTGGTTGCGATTTTATTTATCCTTTTCGATTTGGAAATCGCTTTTATGTTTCCATGGGCGGTTGTGTTCAAAGAATTGGGCGCATTCGGCTTTTGGTCGATGTTCGTGTTTATCGTGATTCTGACGATAGGCTTTATTTATGAATGGAAAAAAGGCGCTTTAGAATGGGAATAGAAGGCGTTTTAAGCAAAGGTTTCGTGACCACCAGCGCCGATACCGTGCTTAACTATATGCGTACCGGTTCGTTGTGGCCGGTTACTTTCGGTTTGGCATGCTGTGCAGTGGAGATGATGCATGCCGGTATGGCACGTTATGACCTGGACCGTTTCGGTATTATTTTCCGTCCGTCTCCCCGTCAATCCGACTTGATGATTGTAGCCGGAACCTTGTGTAACAAAATGGCTCCGGCTTTGCGTCGTGTTTATGACCAAATGGCTGAGCCGCGTTGGGTATTGTCTATGGGTTCGTGTGCCAATGGCGGCGGTTATTACCACTACTCTTATTCGGTAGTGCGCGGTTGTGACCGTATTGTGCCGGTAGACGTGTATGTTCCCGGTTGTCCGCCGACAGCCGAAGCACTGATTTACGGTTTGATTCAGTTGCAGCAGAAGATCAAACGTACTTCGACAATTGCACGGGACTAGGAGGGTGTGATGGCTGATGTGAAAACATTGCAGGAAATTGCCATTCGTGTATTAGGCGATAAGGCATCCCAAGTTTTGCTGGCTTTTGGCGAAGTAACGGTGGAGTGCGCAGCAAAAGATTATTTGGACGTCATGACTACATTGCGTGATCATGAAGAGCTGAATTTTGAGCTGCTGGTTGATTTGTGTGGTGTGGATTACAGTACTTATAAGAACCAGCCTTGGGAAGGTAAGCGGTTTGCGGTTGTGAGTCAGCTGTTGTCTGTGGCCAATAACCAGCGCGTCCGCGTGCGTGTATGGGTGGATGACGATGATTTTCCGCTGGTGGAATCAGTGGTTCACATTTATAACAGTGCGGATTGGTATGAACGGGAAGCGTTCGACCTGTTCGGTATTATGTTTAACAACCACCCCGATTTGCGCCGTATTTTAACGGATTACGGTTTTGTCGGACATCCGTTCCGTAAAGACTTCCCGATTTCCGGTTATGTGGAGATGCGCTACGACGAAGCCGAGAAGCGGGTGGTTTACCAACCTGTAACAATTGAACCGCGTGAGATTACGCCGCGTATCGTCCGCGAGGAGAACTACGGTGGCTAATAAATTAAGAAATTATACGATTAACTTCGGTCCGCAACACCCTGCTGCGCACGGTGTATTACGTATGGTGCTTGAGCTGGATGGTGAAACAATTGTCCGCGCCGATCCGCATATCGGTTTATTGCACCGCGGTACTGAAAAATTGGCTGAAACCCGCACCTATTTACAGGCATTGCCGTATATGGACCGTTTGGATTATGTATCCATGATGGTTAATGAACAGGCTTATTGTCTGGCAATCGAAAAGCTGTTGGGCATTGATATTCCAGTGCGAGCAAAATATATCCGCACTATGTTTGCGGAAGTAACACGTATTTTGAATCATTTGATGGGCGTGGGTGCGCATGCGTTGGATATCGGTGCGATGACTGCTATTTTGTATGCATTCCGTGACCGTGAAGAGCTGATGGATTTGTATGAAGCTGTTTCCGGTGCACGTATGCATGCTGCGTATTTCCGCCCGGGCGGCGTTTATCGCGATTTGCCTGATTTTATGCCTAAATATGAATCGAGCAAATTCCGTAACGCTAAAGTGTTGAAAGAGCTGAATCAAGGCCGAGAAGGCAGTATGCTTGATTTCATCGATCATTTCTGTGAGCGTTTCCCTAAACGCATCGATGAGTTGGAGACTCTATTGACCGATAACCGTATTTGGAAACAGCGTACGGTGGGTATCGGTGTTGTTTCTCCCGAGCGAGCCATGCAAAAAGGTTTTACCGGCGTTATGTTACGCGGTTCCGGTGTGGAGTGGGATATCCGCAAGAAACAGCCATATGAAATCTATGACAAATTGGATTTCGATATTCCGGTGGGTGTAAATGGCGACTGTTATGATCGCTATTTGTGCCGTGTTAATGAAATGCGTCAATCTGTTCGTATTATGAAGCAATGTGCAGACTGGTTGCGCGCAAACCCGGGTCCTGTAATTGTAGAAAACCATAAGGTTGCTCCGCCCAAGCGTACTGATATGAAAATCGGTATGGAAGATTTGATCCATCACTTCAAATTGTTTACTGAGGGTATGCACGTTCCGGAGGGTGAAACCTATACTGCCGTTGAACATCCGAAAGGCGAGTTTGGTATTTATATGATTTCAGACGGCGCCAATAAACCTTACCGTCTGAAAATCCGAGCTCCCGGTTTTGCACACCTGCAAGGTATAGATGAAATGTCGCGAGGCCATATGTTGGCTGACGTGGTGGCAATCATCGGTACACAAGACATCGTATTCGGGGAGGTAGACCGATAATGTTATCCGCTGAATCTTTAAAACAAATTGATGTTGAATTGGCGAAATATCCTGCTGATCAACGTCGTTCTGCCATCATGGGCGCATTGCGAATCGCACAGACCGAGTTGCGTTATTTGAAACCGGAAGTTATTGAGTTTGTTGCAGATTATATCGGTATTGCACCCGCTGCAGCTTACGAAGTGGCCACTTTCTACAACATGTATGATTTGCATCCTGTTGGTAAATATAAATTAACCGTGTGCACCAACCTGCCTTGTGCTTTAAGAGGTGGTGTCAATGCGGCCGAATATCTGAAGCAGAAGTTGGGTATCGGTTTTGGAGAGACAACTTCAGACGGCCTTTATACGCTTATGGAAGGCGAGTGTATGGGGGCTTGCGGAGATGCTCCGGTGATGTTGGTAAACAACCATAAAATGTGCAGCTTTATGACTGAAGATGCAATTGAGAAAAAACTGGCGGAGTTGAAATAATGGCAATTTATCAATCCGGCGTAATTTTTGATCAAGTAGATACTACTTCTCCAGATTGCTGGACTTTGGAGTCGTATAAGGCTCGCGGTGGTTATCAGGCTTTACGTAAAATTCTGACAGAAAATCTTTCCCAAGATGATGTGATTTCCGAAGTGAAAGCGTCAGGTTTGCGTGGTCGGGGCGGTGCCGGTTTCCCTACAGGCTTGAAGTGGAGCTTTATGCCGCGTTCTTTCCCCGGTGCCAAATATGTTGTTTGCAATACCGATGAAGGCGAGCCCGGTACGTTTAAAGACCGCGATATTATCAATTTCAATCCTCATGCTTTGATTGAGGGCATGATCATCGCAGGTTACGCAATGGGCGCTGAGGCAGGATATAACTATATCCATGGCGAAATCTTTGAAGGCTATCAACGTTTTGAGCAAGCATTGGCAGAAGCGCGTGAAGCGGGTTTCTTAGGTAAAAACATTATGGGCACAGACTTCTCTTTTGAGCTGTTTGCCCATCATGGTTACGGTGCTTATATCTGCGGTGAAGAAACTGCATTGTTGGAATCTCTGGAAGGCAAAAAAGGACAGCCACGTTTTAAACCGCCTTTCCCGGCTTCATTCGGGTTATATGGTAAGCCTACGACGATTAACAATACTGAAACCTTTGCTTCTGTTCCGTTTATTATTCGTGACGGCGGTAAGACTTTTGCCGACATCGGTATTGAAAATGCGGGAGGTACCAAACTGTTTTCTATTTCCGGTCATGTGGAGCGCCCTGGTAATTATGAAGTTCCTTTGGGGACGCCATTCGCCAAGTTGTTGGAAATGGCGGGCGGTATGCGTAACGGTAAAAAATTAAAAGCGGTTATTCCGGGAGGTTCATCTGCGCCTGTATTGCCGGGTGATGTGATGATGACTTTAAACATGGATTACGACTCTATTGCTAAAGCAGGGTCCATGTTGGGTTCAGGTGCAATTATCGTTATGGATGAAGATGTGTGCATGGTAAAAGCTTTGGAAAGACTGAGCTATTTCTACCATGAAGAATCTTGTGGTCAATGTACACCTTGCCGTGAAGGTACAGGTTGGCTGTATCGTGTCGTACACCGTATTGCTGAAGGTAAAGGCCGTCCTGAAGATTTGGAGTTGTTGGATTCCGTGGGTAACAACATGGCCGGTCGTACGATTTGCGCCTTGGCTGATGCTGCTGTTTTCCCTGTCCGCAGCTTTACCAAGCATTTTCGTGCCGAGTTTGAATACTATATCGAACACGGTAAGCCGATGAAAGAACACCGTTGGTGCTAAATGTACCTATGTGTCATTAGGATAGAACTATGTTACAAATTGAAATTGACGGTAAACAGGTTTCGGTAGAGCAGGGTGCGACTGTAATGGAAGCAGCGCATAAGCTCGGCACATATATTCCGCATTTCTGCTACCATAAAAAACTGTCCATTGCGGCCAACTGCCGTATGTGTTTGGTAGAAGTGGAAAAGGCACCGAAGCCGTTACCTGCATGTGCCACGCCGGTTACAGACGGTATGGTTGTCCATACACATTCTGCAAAAGCCAAACAGGCCCAAGAAGGTGTAATGGAATTTTTATTGATCAACCACCCGTTGGATTGCCCGATTTGCGACCAAGGTGGTGAGTGTCAATTGCAAGACTTGGCGGTCGGTTACGGTAAATCTTCCAGTCGCTATCAAGAAGAAAAACGCTCTGTAGTCGGTAAAGACATGGGTCCGTTGGTTTCGGCTGAAGAAATGAGCCGCTGTATCCACTGTACCCGTTGCGTACGCTTTACCGAAGAAATTGCCGGCTTGCAGGAAATCGCTATGGCAAACCGTGGCGAATTCTCCGAAATCATGCCGTTTATCGGTAAGGCGGTAGAAACCGAATTATCGGGTAACGTGATTGATTTATGTCCGGTAGGCGCATTAACCAGCAAGCCTTTCCGCTACGATGCCCGTTCTTGGGAATTGAGCCGCCGTAAAACCATTTCTGCACATGATGCTTTGGGCAGCAATTTGATCGTACAAACCAAAGACCATACTGTGCGTCGTGTATTGCCGTTGGAAAACGAAGCCATCAATGAGTGCTGGATTTCCGACCGTGACCGTTTTGCATATGAAGGTTTGTATGAAGGCCGTCTGAAAAATCCTAAGATTAAGCACGATGGCAAATGGCATGATGTCGATTGGCAAACAGCTCTAGAATATGTTCGCAAGACTTTGGACTGCATCGCCAAAGAAGACGGAAAAGACCAAATCGGCATTTGGGCTAATCCGATGAATACCGTTGAAGAGTTATATTTGACTAAAAAATTGGCTCAAGGCTTAGGTATCAAGCATGTTGATACACGTTTGATGCAACAAGACGATCGTCTTTCAGACGGCCTAAAAGGTGCTCAATGGTTAGGTCAAAGCATTGAAGAGCTGGGTGCTTGTGAAGCGGTTTTGGTTGTTGGTGCCAATTTACGTAAAGAACAACCTCTGTTGACCGCCCGTCTGCGTCGTGCGGCAAAAGGAGGTATGGCTTTAGGTATTATTGCCAGCAGTAAAGAAGAGCTGCATATGCCTTTGCTGTCACAACAAACAGTTCATCCCAATAGTTGGGCTGTCCGTTTAAATGAAATGGTTAATGAACAAGCAGACGAAAACAGTATTGCAGGCCGTCTGAAAAATGCAGAGAAGTCAGCCATTGTTTTGGGTGCGGAAGTTCAAAACCATCCAGAATACGCTGCTATTTACGCAGCTGCACAGGCTTTGGCGGACTCAACGGGAGCTGTGTTGGGTATATTGCCACAGGCTGCGAATAGTGTAGGTGCTTCAGTGTTGAAATTAAATATAGGCAATACTGTTCGTGAAATGGTTGAGCAGCCTAAAAAAGCAGTTTTACTGTTAAATGTAGAGCCTGAAATTGATGTGGCTGAAGGCGGTAAAGCAGTTGCTGCTTTGAAGCAAGCTCAAACGGTTATGGCGTTTACGCCTTATACCAGCGATACCTTGTTGGAAGTGTGTGATTTGCTGTTGCCAATTGCCCCGTTTACGGAAACTTCAGGCAGTTTTATCAACATGGAAGGCCGTTTGCAGTCATTCCACGGTGTAGTAAAAGGCTTGGCAGATTCGCGCCCGCTATGGAAAGTATTGCGTGTTTTGGGCAATGTGTTTGATTTGAACGGTTTTGAGTATGAAACCAGCGAGCAAGTGTTGAAAGAGGCTGTGAACCGAGACACGCTGGCGCCTGAATTGAATAACCGTGCCAGTTGGAGTGGTTCTGTTGTTCAGACGGCTTCAGAGTTAGTACGTGTAGGTGGTGTCGGTATCTATCACACTGATGCAATCGTACGCCGTTCTGCTCCGTTACAAGCAACCAGCCATGCTGCTGTACCTGTGGCGCGTGTCAATCCGTCTACTTTGGCATCATTGGGCTTGCAGTCCGGTGAAGCTGCCGTAGCAATGCAGAGCGGTACTCAAGTAAGTGTGAATGTAGAAGCAGATGTCAATTTGCCGGAAAACGTGGTGTATCTACCGCTGCATACTGAAAATGCCGCTTTAGGTGCGTTGATGAACACTATTAAATTGGCGAGAGGTTAATCATGCAAGAATGGTTCCAAGCCTTGTTGGGCGCTGAAATCGGATTGGTTGTATCGGTTTTGGTCAAAATCGTGATTATCTTGATCCCGCTGATTTTAACGGTAGCTTATTTAACGTATTTTGAACGTAAAGTCATCGGCTATATGCAATTGCGCGTAGGCCCGAATGTAACCGGTCCTTTTGGTTTGATTCAGCCGTTTGCCGACGTATTTAAATTATTGTTTAAAGAAGTTACCCGTCCGAGCGCTTCGAATAAGGCATTGTTCTATATCGGTCCGATGTTGTCGTTGGCGCCTGCATTTGCGGCATGGGCGGTGATTCCTTTCAGTGAAGATTGGTTGCTGACCAATGTTAATGCAGCCCTGTTGTATATTTTGTTGATTACTTCTCTGTCTGTTTATGGCGTAATCATTGCAGGTTGGGCATCTAACTCTAAGTATTCGTTTTTAGGTGCTATGCGTTCTTCTGCACAAACCATTTCTTATGAAATTGCTATGAGTGCCGCTTTAGTATGCGTGGTAATGGTGTCCGGAAGTTTGAATTTCGGTGACATCGTGGCGTCGCAAAGTAAAGGTATTGCAGGAGGATCGATTTTCTCATGGAACTGGTTTGCATTATTCCCGGTGTTCATTGTTTATTTGATTTCTGCAGTAGCGGAAACGAACCGTGCGCCGTTTGACGTGGCTGAAGGTGAATCCGAGATTGTTGCAGGTTTCCATGTGGAATATTCGGGCTTTGCTTTTGCCTTGTTCTTCTTGGCCGAATACATTTTCATGATCTTAATTGCTGCATTGACATCATTAATGTTCTTGGGTGGTTGGTTATCTCCTTTCCCTCAAAGTTGGGGGTTAGTTGGTACGCCAAGTGCTGTTTGGATGTTTATTAAGATGGCGATGGTTTTATATGGTTACTTATGGATTCGAGCTACTTTCCCGCGTTATCGTTATGACCAGATTATGCGCTTAGGTTGGAAAGTGTTGATTCCTATTGGCTTTATTGCCATCGTTGTAGTCGGATTGTGGATGATTTCGCCCTTATCGTTGTGGAAATAAGGGAGGAGAGTTGAATTATGGCTAATTTTGTAAAAATCTTTTTGTTGGGCGAACTGGTAAAAGGTATGGGGCTGACCCTGAAAAACTTCTTCGCCCGCAAAGAAACCATTTATTTCCCTGAAGAAAAAACGCCGCAGTCCGTACGTTTTCGTGGCTTACATGCCCAACGTCGTTATCCGAACGGTGAAGAGCGCTGCATCGCGTGTAAATTGTGCGAAGCAGTTTGTCCTGCAATGGCGATTAATATTGAGTCTGAAGAGCGGGAAGACGGCACTCGCCGAACTACCCGTTATGATATTGACTTAACTAAGTGTATTTTCTGCGGGTTCTGTGAGGAGGCTTGTCCGGTAGATGCGATTGTGGAAACCCACATCTTTGAATACCACGGAGAGAAACGTGGGGATTTACACTATACCAAGCCGATGTTGCTGGCTATTGGCGATCGTTACGAAGACGAAATTGCCAAACGCAAAGCAGCCGACGCACCTTATCGTTAAAGGAGCAGGATCATGACATTTTCTGTAATTCTGTTCTATATCTTGGCTGCGATCGTTTTGTATGGTGCATTGAGAACCGTAACAGCTAAAAATCCTGTTCATGCCGCGTTGCATCTGGTATTGACGTTTTCTATGAGCGCAATGATTTGGATGCTGATGCAGGCCGAATTCTTGGGCCTGACTTTGGTAATCGTGTATGTCGGTGCTGTGATGGTGCTGTTCTTGTTTGTCGTAATGATGTTGAATATTGACATTGAAGAAATGCGTGCCGGTTTTTGGCGTCATGCGCCAGTTGCAGGAGTTGTTGGTATTTTGATGGCTGTAGCCTTAATACTGATTTTGATTAATCCTCAAACAAATTTGGCTGCCTTTGGCGAAATGCAAACTGTTCCTGCAGATTATGACAATGTGCGTGATCTGGGGCGCCAAATTTATACTACTTATCTGTTACCGTTTGAATTGGCTGCTGTTTTGTTGGTATTGGGTATGGTTGCCGCCATTGCTTTGGTGCATCGAAAAACCAATAATCCGAAATACATTAATCCTGCAGACCAAGTTAAAGTTAACGCTAACGAAGGCCGTATCCGTATGGTGAAAATGGAAGCAGTAAGGCCGTCTGAAAATACAGATGAGGAAAGCAGTCAAGAAGAGGAGGGTAAAGCATGATTACCTTGACGCATTATTTGGTATTGGCTGCTCTTTTATTCGGCATTAGTGCAATGGGCATTTTTATGAACCGTAAAAATGTGTTGGTTCTGTTGATGTCTATCGAATTGATGTTGCTGGCAGTCAATTTCAATTTCATTGCTTTTTCGCAATATTTGGGTGATACCGCCGGTCAGATTTTCGTTTTCTTTGTTTTGACTGTAGCTGCGGCTGAATCTGCTATCGGCTTGGCTATTATGGTATTGGTGTTCCGCAACCGTAATACGATTAACGTTGCTGACTTGAACAAACTGAAAGGTTAATCGGAGAAATCATGAGTGATATGACTTTATATCTGGCGATTGCCTTGGTTCCCTTGTTGGGTTCGGTATTAGCCGGTTTGTTTGGCAATAAAATCGGTCGTGCCGGTGCGCACACGGTAACGATTTTAGGCGTTGCTGTTTCTGCAGTGCTGTCTGCTTATGTTCTGTATGGCTTTATTAATGGAACACGCACTAAATTTGACGAAAATGTATACACATGGTTAACCATGGGTGGTTTGGAGTTTTCTGTAGGATTTTTAGTAGATACCCTGACCGCTATGATGATGGTTGTTGTAACCAGCGTATCTTTGATGGTGCATATTTATACTATTGGCTATATGCATGATGAGAAGGTTGGTTACCAACGTTTCTTTAGCTACATCTCATTGTTTACCTTCTCTATGTTGATGCTGGTAATGAGTAATAACTTTGTCCAACTGTTTTTCGGCTGGGAAGCAGTAGGTTTAGTTTCATACTTATTGATCGGTTTCTACTTTAAGCGTGAAAGTGCTATTTTTGCTAACTTGAAAGCATTTTTAGTTAACCGCGTTGGTGACTTCGGATTCTTATTGGGCATTGGTTTGGTGCTGGCATACTTCGGTGGCAGCTTGCGCTATGCAGATGTATTCGCTTATTTACCGAATGTGCAAAATGCAACTATCCAATTATTTCCAGGTGTTGAATGGTCTTTGATGACGGTAACATGTTTGTTATTGTTTGTCGGCGCAATGGGTAAGTCTGCTCAATTCCCCTTGCATGTTTGGCTGCCGGATTCTATGGAGGGTCCGACTCCAATTTCAGCATTGATTCATGCTGCAACCATGGTGACTGCCGGTCTGTTTATGGTTTCACGTATGTCGCCGATGTATGAGCTTTCTACGACTGCGCTGAGTGTGATTATGGTCATTGGTGCCATTACAGCCTTGTTTATGGGTTTCTTAGGTACCATTCAAAATGATATTAAGCGTGTGGTTGCTTACTCTACCTTATCTCAATTGGGCTATATGACCGTTGCTTTGGGTGTTTCTGCTTACTCTATCGCAATGTTCCATGTGATGACCCATGCTTTCTTCAAAGCATTGTTGTTCTTGGCGGCAGGTAGTGCAATTATCGGTATGCATCATGATCAAGATATGCGTCATATGGGTAATCTGAAAAAATATATGCCCATTACTTGGATCACGATGTTGATTGGTAACTTGTCATTGATTGGCACGCCTTTCTTTGCTGGTTTCTATTCAAAAGACTCCATCATTGAAGCAGCTCATGCCAGCACTTTACCGGGTAGCGGTTTTGCCTACTTTGCTGTATTGGCCAGTGTGTTTGTGACTGCTTTCTACGCTTTCCGTCAATACTTTATGGTATTCCACGGTAAAGAAAAATGGCGTGACCTACCTGAACATCATGATGATCATCATGGTGACGAACATCATCATGGTTTAGGTAAAAATGACAATCCTCACGAAAGCCCATGGGTTGTGACTTTACCTTTGATTTTGTTGGCGATTCCGTCGGTAATTATCGGTTATATTGCTATTGAACCGATGTTGTATGGCGACTTCTTTAAAGATGTGATTTACGTCGATCATGAAGCACATCCGACTATGGCCATTTTGAAAGAAGCATTCCATGGTCCATTGGCAATGGTGTCGCATAGCTTGCATACACCGGTATTGTATTTGGCTATTGCTGGCGTGGTTGCTGCCTGGTTCCTATATGTGAAAGCCCCTCATTTGCCTGCTAAGATTGCAGCTGCGTTCAGCCCGATTTATAAACTGTTGGATAACAAATACTTCTTGGATGTGATTTATTTCAATGTATTTGCCAAAGGTAGCCGTGCATTGGGTACTTTCTTCTGGAAAGTTGGCGATACAGCGATTATTGATAATGGTATTGTTAACGGTTCTGCGAAATTAGTAGGAGCAATTGCTGCACAAGTCCGCAAAATGCAGACCGGCTTTATCTATACTTATGCGGCCGCAATGGTATTCGGCGTATTGGTATTAGTCGGAATGACGTTCTGGCGCTTGTTTGCCGGTTAATGTGGGAATTCAATCTTAAGAATGTCAGGTTATGAATATGTTAGATAACTTACTGAGTTTGGCTATTTGGGTGCCGATAGTAGCAGGTGTGCTGGTGTTGGCAACAGGTTCGGATAACCGTGCCGGACTTGCCCGAGTATTGGCCTTTATTGGTGCACTGGCCGGTTTTTTGGTAACGTTGCCATTATTTGCGCAATTTGACCGTTTGAACGGCGGTTACCAATTTACCGAGTTCCATAGTTGGATTCCTGCGCTGAATATTAATTATGCTTTAGGTGTGGACGGTATTTCCGTATTATTCGTCATCCTTAATGCTTTTATTACCTTGATGGTGGTGTTAGCAGGTTGGGAAGTCATCCAAAAGCGTCCGGCACAATATATGGCATCATTTTTGATGATGTCCGGTTTAATCAATGGTGCGTTTGCTGCTCAAGATGCCATCTTGTTTTATGTGTTTTTTGAGGGCATGTTGATTCCGCTGTATTTGATTATCGGTATGTGGGGCGGACCGCGTCGCGTCTATGCCTCTGTGAAGCTGTTTCTGTATACCTTGTTGGGCTCCCTATTGATGTTGGTTGCCATGGTATATCTGTCTTATCAGGCGGGCGGCAGTTTCTCGATTGTTGATTTCCAAAATCTGAAACAGATTCCGATGGGTATCCAGCAATTGCTTTTTATTGCATTCTTCTTATCGTTTGCCGTAAAAGTACCGATGTTCCCCGTGCATACGTGGTTGCCTGATGCGCACGTTGAGGCTCCGACAGGCGGTTCTATGGTATTGGCTGCCATTACCCTGAAGATTGGTGCGTATGGTTTCTTGCGTTTCATTTTGCCGATTTTGCCCGATGCGTCGCGTTATTTTGCGCCCGTCATTATTGTGTTGTCGCTGATTGCAGTTATTTACATCGGCATGGTGGCTTTGGTTCAAACCGATATGAAAAAACTGGTTGCTTATTCTTCAATCAGCCATATGGGTTTTGTCACTTTGGGTATGTTCCTGTTTGCAGGTAATTATCTGAATGATTGGGCTTTGAAAGGTGCGATTGTTCAAATGATTTCGCACGGTTTTGTGTCTGCTGCCATGTTTATGTGTATCGGTGTGATGTATGACCGTTTGCACAGCCGCAATATTGCTGATTATGGCGGTGTAGTAAATGTTATGCCGAAGTTTGCAGCATTTATGATGCTTTTCGGTATGGCTAATGCCGGTCTGCCGGCCACCTCCGGTTTCGTGGGTGAGTTTATGGTGATCATGGGCGCAGTAGAAGTGAATTTCTGGGTAGGTGCTTTAGCTGCGTTAACGTTGATTTATGGTGCTTCATATACTTTGTGGATGTATAAACGCGTTATTTTTGGCGACATTACCAATCCTGAAGTGAAAGAAATGAAAGACATCAATTGTCGTGAATTTGCTATCTTGGCTATCTTGGCTGTTGCGGTGTTGGGTATGGGTTTATATCCGCAGGCCTTTATTGAAGTTGTGCACCAAGCTGCCAATGATCTGATTGCCCAAGTTGCACAAAGCAAGATTTGAGGTGTGTGAATGAACTGGACTGATTTGAATTTAATCCCTGCCATGCCTGAAATCGTTTTGCTTTCGGCATTGTGTATCGTATTGTTGGTTGATTTGTGGTTAAGTGATGAAAACCGTTACATTACCCACTTTTTGAGTTTGCTTTCTTTAGCTGCGGTAGCGGTAACTCAGTGGGCAGTTTGGTCGCCTAATAGCGTTACTGCGTTTAACGGTATGTATATTGCAGACGGCATGTCTCAATTGGCCAAAATGGTCATGTATGTCTCCATGTTTGCAATGTTTGTGTACAGTAAACCTTACAATCAGGCTCGGAACATATTTAAAGGCGAGTTTTACACTTTATCCTTGTTTGCTTTAATCGGTATGAGTGTGATGGTAAGTGCCGGTCATTTCCTGACGGCTTATATCGGTTTGGAGCTGCTGTCTTTGTCTCTGTATGCCATGATTGCGCTGCGTCGTGATTCGGCAGAGGCTGCAGAAGCGGCATTGAAGTATTTCGTGTTGGGCGCATTGGCATCGGGTTTGCTGTTGTACGGTATCTCTATGGTTTATGGCGCTACCGGTTCGTTGGAGTTTGCCCAGGTATTGGCTTACGCTTTTGATGGACAGGCCAACAGCTGGTTGTTGAAACTGGGCTTGGTATTCATTGTGGTTGCTGTGGCCTTTAAATTGGGTGCTGTTCCTTTCCATATGTGGGTGCCTGACGTATACCAAGGTGCACCGACTTCGGTTGCTGCATTTGTGGGTAGTGCGCCGAAGATTGCAGCCGTTGTATTTACTTTCCGCATTTTGGTAACCGGTTTGGGTACTACTATGACCGATTGGAGTCAAATGCTGGCTATTTTGGCGGTGGTATCTCTGATTGTCGGTAACTTGGCTGCCATTATGCAGACCAACATCAAACGTATGTTGGCTTATTCGACTGTATCGCATATGGGCTTTATCCTGTTGGCGTTTATGGCCGGTGCCATCGGTTTCAGTGCAGGTCTGTATTATGCTATTGCCTATGTGGTTATGAGCATGGTGGGCTTCGGTGTATTGATGTTGTTGTCGGATGAAAATTCCGAATGTGAAGACATCAAAGATTTAGCAGGCTTGAACCAACGTAATGCCTGGTATGCGTTCCTGATGCTGTTGGCTATGTTCTCTATGGCCGGTATTCCGCCGTTGATGGGCTTCTATGCGAAGTTTGTTGTGATCAAAGCACTGTTGTCTCAAGGCTATATTTGGTTGTCGGTATTTGCCGTTGTGATGTCGTTAATCGGTGCTTTCTACTACCTGCGTGTTGTGAAAGTGATGTATTTCGATACGGCGGAACAAGAGCGCGCTATCGGCAGCAATGTTGGGGTCAAGGTATTTTTGTCTGTGAATGCCGCGCTGTTGCTGATTTGGGGTGTATTACCTCAAAGCGTGATGGACTGGTGTTTGAAAGCTTTGGAAAACACATTGTAAGTTTGGTGTAAGATGAAACGGCAGCCCACAAGGGTTGCCGTTTTTGTTAATATATCGCGGATAAATTTGATTGTTTTGTGCATATTGTTTTGAAGCGGCTGCTTGATTTATTTTCAGACGGCCTGATTCCGCTAGGCTTTACTTTGTATTTAGTTTTGGCCTTGTTCGGTAAACAAACAGTATGTTTAACCGTAACGGAAAGTGTGGGTATGACCGGGTCTATGTACAGTTTGCTGGTGTTGGCGTTGATTTTTGCCAATGCTCCATTTTTAACCCAGCGTTTGTTTGGCGTGGCCAAGTTGGCAAATAAGCATTTCGGGCATCATTTGCTGGAGTTGTTTGCAGGCTTCGGCATAATGGCATTGCTGGCTTATCTGCTTGAGTCTCGAGCAGGGGCGGTTCACAGCCAGGATTGGGAATTTTATGTAACCGTTGCTTGTCTGTATCTGATTTTTGCGTTTCCCGCTTTTGTTTGGCGGTACTTTTGGCATAGTAAGCATCAGCAGTGAGGCCGTCTGAACGGAATAAGTTATGCATATTGAAAATCTCTCGCAAGCGGATTTATTGGTGGTCAAAGTCGGTTCCAGTTTGGTGACAGCCGAAGGCAAAGGCATTGATCAGGCAGCGTTGAATAATTGGGCGGGACAGATTGCCCGTTTGAAGGCTGCCGGAACGCAGATTATCTTTGTTTCCAGCGGAGCGATTGCCGAAGGCATCAAGCGCTTGGGTTGGCCGAAACGGCCGACGGCTTTGAACGAGTTGCAGGCAGCGGCAGCGGTGGGGCAAATGGGTATTGCCCAGGCTTATGAAGCAGCATTCAGGCCACACAATATTCATACGGCGCAGATTTTGCTTACCCATGAAGATTTGAGCAACCGTACCCGGTATCTGAATGCGCGCAGTACGTTGCGCACCTTGCTGGATAAAGGCATTGTGCCGATTATCAATGAAAACGACACGGTAACCACCGATGAAATCAAGTTGGGTGACAATGATACTTTAGGTGCGTTGGTTACCAATTTGGTTGAGGCAGATGCGTTGGTTATCTTAACCGATCAAAAAGGACTGTATGATAGCGATCCGCGTAAAAATCCGCAGGCGCAGCTGATTTCCACTATTGCCGCCGAACATCCCGAGCTGGAAAAAATGGCGGGCGGAGCCGGCAGCAGTGTCGGGACGGGCGGTATGTATACCAAAGTATTGGCAGCCAAGCGGGCGGCGTTAAGCGGCGCGGCAACGGTGGTGGCCAGCGGTAGGGAGCCGGATGTTTTGGTGCGCTTGAAGCAGGGAGAGAGCATCGGTACGCTGTTTACCAGTGAGCACAGCCGTATCAATGCACGCAAACAGTGGCTGCTCGGTCATGTTCAGTTATGCGGCAGCTTGGTGGTGGATCAGGGGGCGGAGCAGGCTTTATTGGCCGGAAAGGCGAGCTTGTTGCCGGTCGGCTGTGTGTGCGTAGACGGCTTTTTCCATCGTGGCGAATTGGTCGCGGTCGTGAACGGAGAAGGCAAAGAAATTGCACGCGGTTTAAGTAATTACAGCAGTGCCGAAACTGCGAAAATCCTCCAAACTCCGTCTGAGCGGATTGCTGAAAAACTCGGTTATATGAATGAAGACGAACTGATTCACCGTGATAACATGGCATTGCATTGGTAGTCGGCAGTATACGCAAAGGCCGTCTGAAAATTTCAGACGGCCTTTGCAATGAATTTGATATAAAGATATCGGATTGCCGTCGGAGCGGAATTGCGGTTTTTATTCCGCAGATAAGCATGAAAAATCCATTTCCACCGTTATATCGGCTATAATCTGTACGCATACAGGTAGAACAGACAGTCGCCGCGTATTGCGTAAGGCATACGGGGAGGAAAGTCCGGGCTCCGCAGAGCAGAATGCCGGCTAACGGCCGGGCGCAGTAATGCGACGGAAAGTGGAACAGAAAGCAATACCGCCGATGGCTGCTTTAGCAGCACAGGTAAGGGTGAAAAGGTGCGGTAAGAGCGCACCGTGCACTTGGTAACAAGGCGCAGCAGGCTAAACCCCATTCGGAGCAAGACCAAACAGAACGCATTGACGCTGCTCGCCGAGCGTTCGGGTAGGTTGCTGGAGCGTATCAGCAATGGTACGCCTAGAAGAATGACTGTCCGACGACAGAACCCGGCTTACCGTTTTGCCTGTATGCACCGAATAGCTGTAAAGGCCGTCTGAAAATTTCAGACGGCCTTTGTTTATGGTGTGATGATGGTAACACTGTTGCCATAGGTCATGGTTGGCAATGGAGAGCAATGATCGAAATTTCAGACGGCCTCATGGCGAAACAGTCGGGAAAACCGTTAATACAAACAGGATTCTGTAAATGGTATGGGGGCGACAACGAAATGTTCAGACGGCCCGGCATATGCTTCCGATAGGTTTTATTTAATGAAGAGCATGTATTTTGCCGCTCCCCCAGTTGGTTCGGAATTTGCTAAAATCAGGCATCTTTTTTGCAAAGCCGATTTATGCTGACCTACACGCCGCCTCATGCACGAAACCTTCCGAAAACCCACGAACATCCGTGGCTGTTGCTGCTGTTGGTGTTTGCTTGGCTGTGGCCGGGCGTGTTTTCGCACGATTTGTGGAATCCTTCCGAGCCGCTGGTGTTTACGGCGGTGTCTTCTTTTTCGGAAGGCGGCAGCGTATGGTTGCCGACGGCCTTGGGACAGCCGGTTTTTGATGTTTCGCCGGTGTATGTGGCGGCGGCTTCGCTGTTTCGGTTTTTATTATCGCCTTGGGCGGCGGACGTGTATTCGGCGACACGCTTTGCCAGCGTATTTTTTACCGTCATCGGGCTGACTTGCTGCGGTATGGCCGGTTACCGTTTTTTGGGCAGACACCAAGGCCGCAGCGTGGTATTGATTTTAATCGGTTGTGCCGGTTTGCTGACGATGTCGCATTTTTTGAGCGGTATGTCGGTGGTGTTTGCCGCTTTGTCGATGTGTCTGTACGGCTTTGCGCTGGTGCAGACGCGTGTGATTATGGCTTCGCTGCTGTTGGGCGGCGGTTGGGCTTTGTTGTCGGTATCGGCCGGATTTGCTTTGCCCTTGGGGCTGATGTTGATGTCGCTGGCATTGGTGTTGAACCGGCAATGGCGGTTTAAACGCTACTACATCACTTTAGTCGGCGCGTCGGCTTTCGGTTTGCCGCTGATGGCGGTGTATCCGTTTGCGTTATGGAAAACAGATGCAGGCACATTCGGATTGTGGCTGTCTCATCATGCGCTGGGGGTATTTGGCGGTGTGTCGGATTTTCAGACGGCCTTTTCGTTGCCTTATTATCTGAAAAATCTGCTGTGGTTTGCCTTCCCGGCCTGGCCGTTGGCGGTTTGGACGGCAAGCCGTATCAAATTGCAGCATGAGCGTTGGGGTGTGCTGGCTTTGTTTTGGTTGGCGGCGGTATTGCTGTTGACTGCGTTGCTGCCGGTTAATTATCAGGAGCATTTGATTTGGCTGTTGCCGCCGCTGGCTTTGCTCGGTGCGGCGCAGCTGGACGGCTTGCGGCGCGGTGCCGCGGCGTTTCTCAATTGGTTCGGGATTATGGCGTTCGGTCTGCTGGCGCTGTTTTTGTGGCTGGGCTTTTTTGCGATGAACTACGGTTGGCCCGCCAAGTTGGCGGAGCGTTCGCAGTATTTCAGTCCGTTCTACGAGCCGGATATCAATATTATGCCGATGTTGGTGGCGGTGCTGTTTACGCCGGTGTGGCTGTGGGCGATTACGCGCAAACACATCAAAGGGCGGCAGGCTGTAACCAATTGGGCGGCCGGGGTGACGCTGGTGTGGGCGTTGTTGATGACGCTGTTTCTGCCGTGGCTGGATGCGGCCAAAAGCCATGCGCCGGTGGTGAAACAAATGGAACAAACGATGCCGTCTGAAATCCGTGATGCGGTGTCTGCAGGTTCGGCGTGTATCAGCGTCGATAAAAATGCGGCGGTGGCGCGTATGGTTTGGGCGCAATACGGCAGTTTGGCCTTGAAGGTCGGCGACGACAGCTGTGCTTACCGTTTGGTTCAGCAGCCGAAATCCGCGCCGGCGCCGCAAGGTTGGGAAGCAGTTTGGCAGGGCGCGCGCCCGAGAAATAAAATCGAAGGCTTTGCTTTATTGAAGAGGCCGTCTGAAAAATGACAACAGATAGGTGTGAATGATGAGTGAACAGAATAATCTGTATAATGTCGACAGCAGTGAAATCGATAAATTCAGCCAACTGGCGCATAAATGGTGGGATGAAACCGGCGAATTTAAGCCTTTGCACGAAATCAACCCGTTGCGTTTGGGCTATATCGACCAATGGGGTAAGTTGGCCGGAAAACAGGTGCTGGATGTCGGCTGCGGCGGCGGTATTCTTTCCGAAAGTATGGCGAAACTGGGTGCGGAACAGGTAACCGGTATCGATATGGCGGAAAAATCGTTGAAGATCGCCAAGCTGCATGCTCTGGATCAAGGTGTGGAAAACATTGCCTACCGTTGCATACGTGTGGAAGATTTGGCTGCGGAGCAGCCGGGCAGCTTTGATGTGGTTACCTGCATGGAAATGATGGAGCATGTGCCTGACCCTGCCGCTATTGTGGCGGCGTGTGCGAAGCTGGTGAAGCCCGACGGTATGGTGTTTTTTTCAACTATCAACCGCAATCCCAAGTCTTACCTGCATGCGATTATCGGGGCGGAATATTTGTTGAAACTGGTTCCCGCCGGTACGCACGACTGGCAGAAGTTCATCACGCCCGCCGAGTTGGCGCGGATGTGCCGCCAAGCAGGTTTGGATATTGTCGATACCAAAGGTTTGGATTACAACGTGCTGACCAAAACCTACAAGCTCGGCAACAATGTTGATGTGAATTATATGGTGGCATGCAGGCCGTCTGCCGTGTAAACGGTTCGGCCTGATTTGATGTTTGAGTAATCAATCGGATGTAAACACGGCTTATGCCGTATGAAAGGGATTTATGTCTTCTAAAAACCCAACGCTGCTCGGCGGTGCGATGATTATTGCCGGAACAGTGGTCGGTGCCGGTATGTTTGCCAACCCTACGGCGACTTCCGGGATTTGGTTTACCGGTTCTTTGCTGGTTTTGCTGTATACCTGGTTTTCCATGCTTTCCAGCGGCTTGATGTTGTTGGAAGTGAACACGCATTATCCGCACGGTGCGAGCTTCGATACGATGGTTAAAGACCTGCTCGGGCAGGGTTGGAACGTTGTAAACGGCGTGGCAGTGGCGTTTGTTTTGTACCTGCTGACTTATGCCTATATTTTTGTCGGCGGCGATTTGACTGCGCAAGGTTTGGGTAAATTGGCCGGTAGCGAAATCGGTTTGCCGGTTGGGCAGCTGGTGTTTTTTGCCGTATTGGCATTGTGCGTATGGGCGTCGACTTGGCTGGTGGACAGGCTGACAACCCTGTTGATCGGCGGCATGGTGATTGCCTTTTTCTGGGCAACGGGCGGCCTGATCGGCAGCGTGCAGTTGCCGGTTTTGTTTGATACCCAAGCGCCGGCAGGCACGCAATACGGGATCTACCTTGCCGCCGCTTTGCCGGTTTGTCTGGCTTCGTTCGGTTTTCACGGCAACGTATCCAGCCTGCTGAAGTATTTTCACGGCGATGCCAAGAAAGTGGCGCGTTCTTTGTGGTTCGGCACCTTGATTGCTTTGGTGATTTATGTGTTGTGGCAATTGGCGATTCAGGGCAATCTGCCGCGCAATGAATTTGCACCGGTGATTGAAGCGGGCGGACAGGTTTCCGTGTTGATTCAAACCCTGTCCCAATTTGTGCCGACCGGCAATATGGAGTGGATTTTGTCGTTTTTTGCCTATTTGGCGATTGCCACTTCGTTTTTGGGGGTAACGCTGGGTTTGTTCGACTATTTGGCAGACTTGTTCAAATGGGACGATTCGGCCGCCGGCCGCACCAAAACCGCCACTTTAACCTTCTTGCCGCCGCTGGTGTGCTGCTTGCTGTTCCCGACCGGTTTCGTTACCGTAATCGGTTATGTCGGCTTGGCTGCGACTGTGTGGACGGCATTGATTCCGGCGATGTTGCTGTATAAATCGCGCAGGAAATTTCCGCAAAATCAAAGTTACCGCGTGTATGCCGGCATGGGTTTGATTGTGTGGGTATTTGCATTCGGCGTGATCAATATTGCCGCACAAGTATTAAGCCAATTGGAAATTGTGCCGGTATTCAAAGGCTGATTAAAATTGAAAATAAAGAGGCCGTCTGAAATTTCAGACGGCCTCTTGCTGTTTGGAACCAATAAGCGGATGAAACAGATAAAGCCCGGTTAACCAATCCGCTTAAACGGCGGCAGGCAGGCGAGCATTTGGCGGCCGTAGTTTTGGGTTTTGACGCGGTTGTCGAGTATGGTTACACGGCCGTAGTCCTGCTCGGTGCGGATCAGCCGCCCGACGGCCTGCACGAGTTTGATGCTGGCTTCGGGCACGGTGATTTCGATAAACGGATTGCCGCCGCGCTGTTCGATCCAGCGGTTTTGGGTTTTTTCAATGGGGTTGTCGGGCATGGAAAACGGCAGTTTGGCGATGATGACCTGTACGCAGGCTTCACCGGGCAGGTCGAGACCTTCGGCGAAGCTGTCCAAACCGAAAATGATGCTGGCGCGGCCGTCTGAAATGGCTTGGTAGTGTTTTTGCAGCAGCACGGCTTTGGGCAATTCGCCTTGCACGAGCAAAAGCGGCAGGTAGTCTTCGGGCAGGCGCAGGGCGACATCCTGCATTTGTTTGCGCGAGGAAAACAGCACCAGCGTGCCGATGGCTTCGGCGGGCGAAATCAGCTTGGGCAGCCATTCGACGATGGCGGCGGTGTGCGCGGCGGGGTCTTTGGGGCTGGCGTGTACGGGCGGGATATACAATTCGCCCTGCGCGTTGAAATCAAACGGGCTTTGCAGGGCGAGCGTGGTGGTTTCGGGCAGCCATTGCAGGCCGGTTTGGCGCAGAATCAGGTTGAAGCTGCCGAGCGATTGCAGGGTGGCGGAAGTGAGCACGGCACCGGCGGCGCGCCGCCACAGGTTGTTGGCCAGATACGATGCGCTGCTGATGGGGCTGGCGTGGAAAAAGTAGTCGTTTTTGTCGTCGAGGCGGCGGGTTATCCATTTGGCCAGCGGTTCTTCGCCTTCGGCGGACACGGTGGAAAGCAAATCCCATGTGGCGGTGATTTGTTCGATGCGGGCGCGGAATACGCCGAATTCGGTGCTCAGGCGGTCGATTTGGGCGCTGTTTTGGTCTTTGTCGCGGCGGGCGGCAGACAGGGCATCGTTCAAGCTGTTGACATGTTTATACAGGCTGCGGGCGGCGATGGCGGTGTTGGACACGGCCAATTCGAGCGCTTCGGGGATTTTGCCGTCTTGCCACAGCCACACGGATTCGTTGTTTTCAGACGGCCTCAATTCAGGCTCTTCGGATAAGTGGAACTGCCATTCGTGCAGGCTTTCGAGCAGCGCGGCGGCGGCTTCGTCGGCAAGGTTCGCCAGCTCTGCTTTGTCGGTTAAGGTAGCGATTTTGGCGATAACGGCAGGCAGTTTTTCCAACGCCCACACCGCTTGGTTCCACGAATGCTCGGCGGCAAACTGGCTCAGGGCTTTTTTGGGCAGGTGGTGCGCTTCGTCGATGCAGTAGAAGCTGTTTTCGGGGGCGGGCAAAATCACGCCGCCGCCCATGCTGATGTCGACCATCAGCAAGTCGTGGTTGGCCACAACGACATCAACGGTTTCCAGCGTGTCGCGGGCGAGATAAAACGGGCATTCGGGGCGGTTGGGGCAGGCGGCTTTGAGGCAGCCGTAGTTGTCGTTGTTTACCTTCATCCAAACGGTGTCGTCGATTTTTTCCGGCCAAGTGTCGCGGTCGCCGTTGAAGCGGCGGGCGGCGAATTCGTCGGTGATGTCGCGCAGCAGCTTCAATTCTTCGGGCTTGGGTTTGCTGTCCCACAGCACGGCGGGGGCTTCGAAGCCGAGCAGGTTTTGCTGGGCGTTGCTTTGGGTGAGCTGGTAGAGTTTGTAGGGGCAGAGATAGCGTCCGCGCCCTTTGGCAAGCGCGAAGGTTAATTCCAAGCCGCTTTGTTCCACCAAAAACGGCAAATCGCGGTCAACCAACTGCTCTTGCAGGGCAACGGTGGCGCTGCTCACAATCAGCCGCTTGCCGCGCGTTTGCGCCATGATGCCGCCTGCCAGAAGGTAAGCCAAACTTTTGCCCACGCCGGTCGGCCCTTCGATCACAACTATGCTCTCGCCTTCGCGTTTGGGCGCTTCTTCGCCTTCGGCACGGGTTTGCGTGCGCGAAAAGGCGTTGGCAATGGCCGCAATCATCTCCCGCTGCGCGGCACGCGGGCGGAAGTTGGGCAGGTTTTTGCCGATGTTTTGGTAATGGTCGCGGATGGCGTTTTTTTCTAAATCGGTGAGCATTGAGGCCGTCTGAAAAGCGCTGGAAATGCACGTTATTTTAGCAGTTTTGTTGGAGGCCGTCTGAAAACTAAACAGGCCGTCTGAATTTCAGACGGCCTGTCGTTTTAATGATGATAAGGATTACAGTTGGCCTTCTTTGCGTTGGCGGCCGTAATCGGCGGCTGCGGTAAACAGCACGTCGGTAGAGGAGTTTAAAGCGGTTTCGGCGGAATCCTGAACCACGCCGATGATAAAGCCGACGGCCACTACCTGCATGGCGATATCGTTGGAAATGCCGAACAGGCTGCAAGCAAGGGGAATCAGCAGCAGAGAGCCGCCTGCCACGCCGGAAGCGCCGGCCGCGCTCAAGGTGGCGATCAGGCTCAGCAGAATGGCGGTGGCAAAATCAACCTGAATGCCTTGCGTATAGGCGGCTGCCATTGCCAGAATGGTGATGGTGATGGCTGCGCCGCCCATGTTGATGGTTGCGCCCAGCGGAATCGAGATGGAGTAGGTGTCTTCATGCAGGTTCAGTTTTTTCGCCAAAGCCATGTTCACAGGGATATTGGCGGCGGAGCTGCGGGTGAAGAATGCGGTAATGCCGCTTTCGCGCAGGCAGGTAAACACCAAAGGATAAGGATTGCGGCGGATTTTCCACCATACGATCAGCGGATTCACTACCAAAGCGATAAACAGCATACAGCCCACCAATACCAAAAGCAGTCTGCCGTAGCCGATTAATGCGCCGAAGCCGGTTTCGGCGATGGTTGACGCGACCAAACCGAAAATACCCAGCGGCGCGAAACGGATTACCCATTTCACTACTTGCGAAACGGCCGCGGCCAAATCGGCAACGATGGCTCGGGTATTGTCAGACGCTTGGCGCAGGGCGAAGCCCAGAATCAGACCCCAAGCCAAAATGCCGATGTAGTTGGCATTGGCAATTGCGTTCACCGGGTTGGCAACCAGATTCATCAGCAGGGTTTTCATCACTTGGGTAATGCCGGAAGGCGGCGTCGTGCCGACATCATCGGCATTCACCAACACGATTTCGGTCGGAAAAGCAAAGCTGAAAACCACAGCGGCCAGCGCGGCGGAGAATGTGCCGATTGCATAGAGCACGATAATCGGCTTGATGTGCGCCTCACTGCCTTTTTGGTGTTGTGCAACCGCCGACATCACCAAAATAAACACCAATACCGGTGCAACCGCCTTTAACGCGCCGACAAACAGCGTGCCGAGCAAACCGGCGGCCAAGCCTGCGGCCGGCGAGATCCATGCAATCAAAATACCTAAAATCAAACCGATAAAAATTTGTTTTACCAAGCTGACGCGGTTGACCGCATCAACGACAGGGTTTCCACTTGCCATCACAAGTCCTTTAAATAATGTTAAGAAACAGCAGTATTTTAAAATAAAAGCCTTAAAATGGTAAGCTTGCGTTGAAAACGGCATGAAAAATCATGATTTTGGATTTTGTTGAAGAAATATTTTTTATTTTCAATCAAATAGTAATATTTTTCATTTTATCGCCAATAATCCGCAAGATAATGCCCTTAGTAAAATGAAATGCCTACATTTTTACATTAAAGAGAACAATCTGCTGATATTGCAAACTGCATAAAGTCATACGGGAGGCCGTCTGAAATTTTGGGTTTCAGACGGCCTAATCCATTACAATACAGCCTGTTTCATTTTTTCAGACGGCCTCTTCTATGTTTCCCGAGCAATCCGCCCCTTCCTTGCTGCAAGGCTTAAACTCCGAACAACTTTCCGCCGTAACTTGGCCGCCGCAATCCGCCCTCGTGCTTGCCGGAGCGGGCAGCGGCAAAACCCGCGTACTCACCACCCGCATCGCATGGCTGCTGCAAAGCGGCCAAGCAAGCGTGCACAGCATTATGGCCGTTACCTTTACCAACAAAGCCGCCAAAGAAATGCAAACCCGCTTAAGCGCAATGCTGCCCGTTAACGTGCGCGCCATGTGGCTCGGCACCTTTCACGGCCTCTGCCACCGCTTCCTGCGCCTGCACCACAAAAACGCAGGGCTGCCTTCTGCCTTTCAGATTCTCGACAGCGCCGACCAGCTCGCCTTAATCAAACGCCTGCTCAAACAGCTCAACATCGCCGAAGAAATCATCGCCCCGCGCACCTTGCAAGGCTTTATCAACGCCCAAAAAGAAAGCGGCCTGCGCGCCTCATCCCTGCAAGCCCCCGATCCGCACACACAGCGCATGATCGAGTGTTATGCCGAATACGACAAAGCGTGCAACCGCGAAGGCGTGGTCGATTTTGCCGAACTGATGCTGCGAAGTTACGAAATCCTGCAAGCCAACGAAATCCTGCGCCGCCATTACCAAAACCGCTTCAACCACATTTTGGTAGACGAATTCCAAGACACCAACAAACTGCAATACGCATGGCTGAAGCTCATCGCCGGCGAACACGCCGCCGTATTTGCCGTGGGCGACGACGACCAATCCATCTACCGCTTCCGCGGCGCACACGTCGGCAACATGACCGCCCTCATGCACGAGTTTCACATCGACGCACCCATCAAACTCGAGCAGAACTACCGTTCAGACGGCAACATCCTCACCGCCGCCAACGCCGTGATAGAAAACAACGCCGAACGCCTCGGCAAAAACCTGCGCACCGATGCCGCCGCCGGCGACAAAATCCGCTTTTACTCCGCCCCCATCGATTCCGACGAAGCCCAATTCATCGTAGACGAAGCCAAATCCCTGCAACGCGAAGGCCGCACACTCGACCAAATGGCCGTGCTCTACCGCAGCAACGCCCAATCGCGCATCATCGAACAAGCCCTGTTCCGCGCCGGCATCCCCTACAAAATCTACGGCGGCCTGCGCTTCTACGAACGGCAGGAAATCAAACACGCACTCGCCTACCTGCGCCTCTCCGTCAACCCCGACGACGACAACGCCCTTTTGCGCGTTATCAACATGCCCCCGCGCGGCATCGGCACCCGCACCATCGAAAACATCCAAGCCGCAGCCGCCGAACAAGGCATCTCCCTATGGCAGGCCGCCTGCGGCATGGGCGCAAAAGCCACCAAAGTCGCCGCCTTCGTTCGCCTGATAGAAAACCTCCAAGCCCAAGCCCCCAACGTATCCCTGCAAGAAATGATGCTCGGCATCACCCGCGACAGCGGCCTCGTCGAATACTACCAAACCCAAAAAGGCGACCATCAAGACCGCCTCGACAACCTCGACGAACTCGTCAACGCCGCCGTCGCCTTCAGGCCGTCTGAAAGCAACTTCGAAATCCTCCCCGAAAACGCCGCCGAAAACCCGCTCTTCCCCATCCTCGCCTTCTTAAGCAACGCCGCCCTCGAATCCGGCGAAAACCAAGCCGGCGAAGGCGAAGAAGCCCTGCAAATGATGACCGTACACGCCGCCAAAGGGCTGGAGTTCGACACCGTATTCCTCACCGGCATGGAAGAAGGCCTCTTCCCCAGCGAATACAGCCTCGCCGAACGCGGCGGCCTCGAAGAAGAACGCCGCCTCATGTACGTTGCCATCACCCGCGCCAAAAAACGCCTCTACATCAGCATGTCCCAACAACGCCTGCTGCACGGCCAAACCCACTTCGGCATCGTCTCCCGCTTCGTCGAAGAAATCCCCGAAGAAGTGCTGCACCGCCTCTCGCCCCCGCCCAAACGCTTCAACAGCTTTACCGACGTGCCCAAAACCAAAAACCGCACAGCCGTCGAACACTACGACCTGCCGCAAGAATACGCAGGCTTCCGCATCGGCCAAAACGTGCGCCACGCCAAATTCGGCACCGGAGTCATCATCGATGCCGTCAACAAAGGCGAATCCGCACGGCTTACCGTGAATTTCGGGAAAGAAGGGATTAAAGAACTGGATACCAAGTTTGCCAAGCTCGAGGCCGTCTGAAAGAGATGTAGGCTGTTGGGAAGTTTGATGCGCTGTTTTCAGACGGCCTCAGATACGAATGATGTAGGTCGGATTCTTGAATCCGACATTGTGGGGCGTTGTGGCAAGTTTGGGCAGATTGTCGGATACGAGTATCCGACCTACAATCATTATTTTGATTTGGTAGTAAAGAGTAAGATAACAAACAACAAAAGGGAATTGAAATGGAAGAGAAATTAACACCGGAAGAAATACAGAAAATTCTTGAAGAACACAAGCGATGGCTTGATAGTGGAAGAAAAGAGGGAAAGCGTGCAAACCTTGAAGGAGCAATCCTTAAAGGAGCAATCCTTAAAGGAGCAATCCTTAAAGGAGCAATCCTTAAAGGAGCAATCCTTGAAGGAGCAATCCTTGAAGGAGCAATCCTTGAAGGAGCAATCCTTATAGGGGCAGACCTTAGAAGAGCAGACCTTAGAAGAGCAGTCCTTAGAGGAGTAGACCTTTGGGGAGCACTCCTTTGGGGAGCACTCCTTTGGGGAGCAGACCTTAGAGGAGCAGACCTTAGAGGAGCAGACCTTAGAGGAGCAGACCTTAGAGGAGCAGACCTTAGAGGAGCAGACCTTAGAGGAGCATTCCTTGAAGGAGCACTCCTTGAAGGAGCACTCCTTGAAGGATCAATAGGTATAAATAGAAATATCGATAAAGCTGTCGAGTTAAAACAAAATGTACAGGAGTATGAGCAACAAATTCAAAAGTTAAAAAATGAGTTGGAAATAGCAAAAGAATCGGTTGGTAATAATGAATCTGTTGGTAATAATGAAGAGCAAATAGAGGAATTAAATAACAAACTAAAAGCAGTGGAATCAAGCAAACAGCAAACCGAAGAGAAATTACAGAAGTTAAAAGAACAAAATGAACAATTAAAAACGGAATTGAGTGGCCGAATTAACGATGCCAAAAAATCGTTGGAGGGAGCATTAAAAAATACAGATGATAAAATTCGAAGTAACTTTTTTTGGGCTAGATGTCTTGGAATTATCGGGATCTTGATTTTCATTATTGTTGTTTCGGTTTTGATTGCGATTCCAATTTATATATGGTGCAAAAAAACGCTTCCTGTTCCTGCTCCTGAAAATAGTTGGCATATGATTTTCTATACTTTTCCTGTAGTTGCTATCATTCTGATTGCTACTACTTTATTGCGCCATCAAAAAGTCTTGCTTAGTGAGGTCCGCTCTTTTTCTATGATGAAGCACCAAATTGAACTATATAGCGGCTTACTTGAAGCCTCACAACACGCAGCTGCAAGTATGGGTGATACTCAAAAAGCCAATGAATATGTGCAGGAAACCTTTACCCAAATCCGCAACCGCTTGCTGTCGGAGCAGATACGGCAAGATCATCATCATCAGCCGTTAGATAGTAAGGAAGAAGACGTGGGTTCGGATAAGATCATCAATCTGTTGGATAAAATTACCAATTTGGCCAATAAAAAGCCGTCTTAAAAACTTAACTGGGTCGGGCATTTTTGCCCGATTTTTTATCGGCATAAACTTTCAATAGACGCTGCCGGCAAGCGTTTTCTTACATATCGGGGCGGTTGGATTGCGGGGTTGTTGATAAAGCACAAGGTTCGGGCATTTGGGCTTGATGCGGGGCAAGCCGGTTTGTACACTTGTTGCGGTAAACAATAAGGTCCGGCCGGGTTGCTCCGCCGGATGATGAAAAAAGATAAGGAAAACCGATTATGAAAATGTTTAATAAGCTGGTGTTGGCCGGTGCGGCTTCTGCGGCTTTGTCTTCTTGTGCGGCGATTAAGGATGCGATTGATTCGATTCCGGATACGCCGCAGCCGAACGGGGCTTACCGTTCGGTCGTGGTGCCGGATTTGGCCGGCGACGGTTTCGGCAATGTGGAATTGCGGATTTACGGTAAAAACCATGTGCGCGGCGAGTCGGTGGATATCGGTACGCTGATTCAGAATACGGTTACCAACGAGCCTTACCGGCTGCTGGCCGATAGGGAAGAGAAGGGTGTGAAAAGCCGTTTTAAAGAAGAGGGTGTGGCGCGGATTTATAAAAACCATTATTCGGCGGTGTTGGCTGCCCATGCGGAAAAGCAGACGCATAATCATGTTGTGAACCGTGTCGATCAAACCAAAGTTTTGGCGGTTCAGGGTTTGGCAACGCGTACGGAAGATATGGCTAAGTTTAAAGGTACTTACCTTTACGACGGCGTGGCGTTTACCGGCAAGGATAAAGAGGGCAGGTTGAGTTATTCTGTGGACTTTGATAACCGCACGGGTAACGGTGTGGTGCGTTGGACGGGCAGCAATGAGGAGTTGAAACTGCACGCCGGCAGCTTGACCCAATTCGCGCCTGACGATGCGTTTCAGGCGCAATGGGGGGTTCAAGGTGCGGCGGTTCAGGACGGCAATCCCGGTCTTTACCGGGTGGGGCTGTTCGGGCCTAAAGCCGATGAAATTGCAGGCAGTGCGCAGGTCGGTGTCGGCGGCAACATCCGGCATATCGGTTTGGGCGGCAGAAAGATTCCTTTTTTGAAGAAAGACAAATAAGGCCGTTTGGTTTATATATAAAGACAAGGTTGAGGCCGTCTGAATGTTCAGACGGCCTTTTTATATGGTTTGACGGAAAGGGGAAAATGTTTATCGAAGCGGCGGTATTTTCAGACGGCCTTATCCTTTATAATCGCTCTGCGGATTGGCATTGGAAACGGAATAGCTGAATTATGTGGGAAACGATCAACCATTATCTTTACAACGGCCCGGTTAAAGGGGAAATTATCGAGTCGGTTTTGATGATTGCCGGCGTGTTGCTGTTTCGCGGCATTTTGCTGCAAACGCAGTTCCGCAGCCATCCGGAAATGGAAATCGAAACCAAACGGCGTTGGGTGGTGGTGAGCCGCAATGTTACGCTGATTGTGGTTTTGTTCGGGTTGGCGGTGATTTGGGCGGCGCAGATTCAGACTTTGGCTTTGTCGATGTTTGCGGTGGCGGCGGCGATTGTGCTGGCGACCAAAGAGCTGATTATGTGTTTGTCGGGCAGCTTGCTGCGGGCCACGACCAAACAGTATTCGGTGGGCGACTATATCGAAGTCGGCGGCCTGCGCGGCCGGGTGGTGGACATCAATCTGCTCAATACTTTGATGATGCAGATCGGCCCGAATCCGCTGGTGGGGCAGTTGAGCGGTAAAACCGTATCGTTTCCCAACAGTCTGCTGCTGAGCTATTCGGTGCAGCGCGACAATATTTTGGGCGTTTATGTGATTCATACGTTTGATATTCCGGTGCCGATTCATTTGGATTCGGATGCGATTGTCGTGCCGTTGCAGGCTTTATTGGATAAATTGTGTACGCCTTATGTCGATGCGATTTCGCACGAGCTGGCGGAAATCCAAACGCAGAAACTGTTTATCACGCCGGCGGCGCAGCCGCGGGTGAGCCGCGTGCCGAAAGACGACAAGCTCTACAATATTATCGTGCGCTTTGCCGCGCCGGTATCGAAGCGTTTGGAAATCCAGCAGGCGGTGATGGACGAATTTTTGCGCGTGCAATACCGCTTGCTGAACGAAAAATAAATTATGGCAAAGGCCGTCTGAAAGAAAATCAATGTTCAGACGGCCTTTAATATCAAATAGTATGGCACTATATAAACAGTCGATAAAACACATCATTATTATTTTTCAGACGGCCTCACCCCATTCAGGCCGTCTGAAAACATCCAAAGGAAAACCATGAGCAACGTATTACTGAACCTCGCCGACGAACCCCGTTTCGACCGCATCCAAACCGCCGATATCCGCCCCGCGATGGAAACCGCCATGAGCGAAGCACGCGCCCAAATCGCCGCCGTCAAAGCCCAAAGCGACATCACCTGGAACAACACCGTCGAGCAGCTTACCGACATTACCGAACGCGTCGGCCGCATTTGGGGCGTGGTAGCGCACCTGAATTCGGTGGTCGACACGCCCGAACTGCGTGCCGTTTATAACGAATTGATGCCCGAAGTAACCGTATTCTTTACCGAAATCGGCCAAGACATCGAGCTGTACGAACGCTTCAAAGCAATTAAAAACTCGCCCGAATTCGCCAAACTCGATGCCGCCCAACAAACCAAACTCAACCACGACCTGCGCGACTTCGTATTAAGCGGTGCCGAATTGCCGCCCGAACAGCAGGCCGAATTTGCCGCACTGCAAACCGAAGGCGCACAGCTCGGCGCGCAGTTCTCGCAAAACGTGCTCGATGCCACCGATGCCTTCGCGCTTTATTTCGATAACGACAGCGAACTCTCCGGCCTGCCCGAAGACGCAATGGCCATGTTTGCCGCCGCAGCCCAAGCCGAAGGCAAAGAAGGCTACAAAATCGGCCTGCAAATGCCGCACTACATCGCCGTGATGCAGTATGCCGACAACCGCGAATTGCGCGAAAACATCTACCGCGCCTACGTTACCCGCGCCAGCGAATTGAGCGACGAAGGCAAGTTCGACAACACCGCCAACATCGGCCGCCGCTTGGAAATCGCCTTGCAGGAAGCCAAACTGCTGGGCTTCGCCAACTTCGCCGAACTTTCGCTCGCCACCAAAATGGCCGAAACCCCGCAGCAAGTGCTGGATTTCCTGCACGACTTGGCCCGCCGCGCCAAACCGTTCGCCGAAAAAGACTTGGCCGAAGTGCAGGCGTTCGCGCGCGAAACCTTGGGCATTGCCGACCCGCAATCGTGGGATCTGACCTACGCCAGCGAAAAACTGCGCCAAGCCAAATACGCTTTCAGCGAAACCGAAGTGAAAAAATACTTCCCCGTCAGCAAAGTGCTGGCCGGCCTGTTTGCCCAAGTCAACCGTTTGTACGGCGTGAACTTCATTGAAAAAACCGTACCCGTGTGGCACCCCGACGTGCGCTATTTCGAATTGGAAAAAGGCGGCTCGATCATCGGCGGCGTGTATCTCGACCTGTTTGCCCGCGAAGGCAAACGCGGCGGCGCTTGGATGAACGACTACCGCGGCCGCCGCCGTTTCATCTCCGGCAACCGCATCGGCCAAACCCAAACGCCGGTGGCTTACTTGGTGTGCAACTTCACCCCGCCCGTAAACGGCAAAGAATCGCGCCTCAGCCACGACGAAATCATCACCCTCTACCACGAAACCGGCCACGGCCTGCACCACCTGCTCACGCAAGTCGACGAATTGGGCGTATCCGGCATCAACGGCGTGGAGTGGGACGCAGTCGAACTGCCGAGCCAGTTTATGGAAAACTTTGCGTGGGAATACGACGTGCTGGCGGAAATGTCGTCGCACGAAGACAACGGTGCCGCCCTGCCGCGCGAATTATTCGACAAAATGGTGGCAGCGAAAAACTTCCAACGCGGCATGTTCCTCGTGCGCCAAATGGAATTCGCCCTGTTCGACATGTTGATTTACAGTGAAAGCGACGCAGGCCGTCTGAAAAACTGGGCGCAGGTGTTGGAAAACGTGCGTAAAGAAGTAGCCGTTATCCAGCCGCCTGCCTACAACCGCTTTGCCAACAGCTTCAGCCATATCTTTGCGGGCGGCTATTCGGCAGGCTATTACAGCTACGCATGGGCGGAAGTGCTGTCGGCCGATGCCTACGCCGCCTTTGAAGAAAGCGACGACATCAAAGCCACCGGCAAACGCTTTTGGATGGAAATCCTCGCCGTCGGCGGTTCGCGCAGCGCAATGGAATCGTTCAAAGCCTTCCGCGGCCGCGAACCGCAAATCGATGCCTTACTGCGCCACAGCGGGTTTGATGTGGAAGCTGCTTGATTCATCTGGCTTGTTTTAAAGTTTAAGGCCGTCTGAAAACACATTTTCAGACGGCCTTATTTGCCGAAATGGTTTAACATCAATCGGCCTTGTTTGAACAAACAAAGCGATTCCCTAACTAAATGATAAATAAAAAGGAGAACACGATGAAATTCGTTCCTTATCTCTATTTCGACGGAGATTGTGCGGAAGCGATTGAGTTTTATGCCAGGCTTTTTAATGCGGAAATCACCGACCGCTATACATACAACGATATGCCGCCTGAACCTGATATGCCGTCGTTATCCGAAGCGGACAAGCAGAAAATCATGCATGCCCAGCTGACAATCGGTTCGCAAACCCTGATGGCCTCCGACATAGTTTCCGCATTATGCAACTCGGGAGCCGGCTATCGGAAACCGCAAGGCATACAAATCAATATCAGCTTAGATACCCCTGCCGAAGGGCAACGTATTTTCAATGCCTTGGCGGAAGGCGGTACCGTCGAAATGCCGTTTGAAGCAACCTTCTTTTCCCAAGGCTTCGGTGTGGTTACCGACCGTTTCGGCATTCCTTGGGCGGTAGACAGCGGTGAACCCGGGCACAATCAGTAAATGATTGCCGTATGCTGTTTCAGACGAACCGCATACCAAGCGGAGACCTTGCAAAATGTTGCTGAGAGATCTCATGAATACGGGGTGTTTTGCCAAGGTCTTTGTTTGCAGCCGGAGTGTGGATTGCAGTGGATAAAGCCGTTTATGAGTGGGATTCGATTGTTCCCTTACGCGGTGCATTGCATTTTCAGACGGCCTGAATAAGTTTTGCAAAGGCCGTTATCTGTATTAATATCTTGAAATCTATCGCAGATTCATCAATCGGCAAGAATATTTCCCGCTGCCGCGTCTGTTTGTGTGAGCACCCGAAACCTTCGGAAACCCCTGCCGTTTCCCTCCGAAAGCCCAAAATACTGATGTCTTTTTTAAAACCGCTCCTGTTTACCGTCTTACTCGCCACCAGTTCGTTTGCCGCGGCCTGCCAGCCCGACAAACCCGTCAAACTCGGCGCGCTCGACTGGGAAAGCGGACAATTCACCACCGCCGTCTTAAACACCATCTTGCGCGACGGCTACGGCTGCGCCACCGAAAGCGTGCCCGGCACCACCACCGCGCTGGAAACCGCGCTGGCGCAAAACGACATTCAGATTATTGCCGAACAATGGGTCGGCCGTTCGCCGGTGATGCAGAAAGCCGTCGACGAAAAGAAAGCCGCCGTTATCGGCGATACGCTAAAAGGCGGGGCGCAGCAGGGCTGGTATGTGCCTGATTATGTGAAACAGGCACACCCCGATTTAAAGAGCATGGCCGACCTGCCCCGCTTCAAAGATTTGTTCCCCGATCCCGAATCGCCGCAAAAAGCGCGTTTCCTCAACTGCCCTACGGGTTGGACGTGTGAAACTTTCAACACCCGCCTGCTCGACACCACCGGCCTCAACGCGCATTTCAACAACGTCCGCCCCGGCACCGGCGCGGCTTTGGATGCGGCGGTTTCTTCCGCTTACGAGCAGAAAAAACCGATCTTGTTTTACTACTGGCAGCCCACCGGCCTGATGGCGAAATACCGCTTCGAGCCGCTGGACTTCCCCGCCCACGATGCCGCCTGCTGGGAAACCCTGCTGCAAGCCGACAGCAGCAATCAATGCGTATCGGGCTTTCCCGTGTCCAAACTCGCCGTCGCCGTATCCACTCCGTTTCAGACGGCCCACCCCGAACTGGCCGCCATGATCGAACGGCTGCAATTCGAGCCGGATATGCTCAACCGCGCCATTTTGGAAATGTCGGAAAACAAACGCAGCGGCGAAGCGCAGGCCAAGCTGTTTTTGCAGCAGCACCCCGAAGTGTGGCGGCAATGGGTTTCCGAAGAAGCGGCAGGCCGTCTGAAAACCAAACTCGATATTCGATCCGCAAGCAATAACGGCATTTTCCGCGTTTGGTCGGTTTCAGACGGCCTCAACCGTTCGCTCAAACAAACCGTGCAAAACCACGGCGACAAGCTGCGTAAAGCCAGCGATGTAACGCTCGGTTTGCTGCTGCCGCTGGAGCGCCTGCTGCAAGCCCTGCCCGCGTGGTTGGTGTTGCTGCTCACCGGTGTAGTGGGCTGGCATGCCACGCGCAAATGGTGGTTCGCCGCCTTGTGCATCGGCGGTTTCTACGTAATCGGTTCGTTCGGCCTGTGGGCGGCGCTGATGCAGACGCTCGCGCTGCTGGCCGCTTCGGTATTGCTCACCGTGATCATCGGCATTCCCGTCGGCATCTTCACCGCCTACCGCCCGCGCCTCTACAAGCTGCTCTCACCCGTGCTCGACGTGATGCAGACCATGCCGAGCTTTGTATATCTGATTCCCGTGCTGATGCTGTTCGGCATCGGCAAAGTGCCGGCGCTGTTCGCCACCGTAGTCTATGCCCTAGCCCCGCTTATCCGCCTTACCGCCCTCGGCATCCGCCAAGTCAGCCCGCAAATGATTGAAGCCGCCATCGCGTTCGGCAGCAACCGCTGGCAATTGCTGAAATGGGTGCTGCTGCCGCAAGCCAAACCCAGCATCATGGCAGGCGTGAACCAAGCCGTGATGATGTCGCTCGGCATGGTGGTGCTGGCCTCCATGATCGGCGCGCGCGGGCTGGGCGAATACGTATTGCAAGCGGTGCAGACGCTCAACATCGGTCAAGGCGTGGAAGCCGGTGCCGCCATCGTAATTCTGGCCATCATTATCGACCGCATCACGCAGGCTTACGGTTGCGGCGAAAAACACAATAAATCATAGCGGTAACGCTTTTCTCGCGGCTGGTTTGTGATGTGTTGCGATTGATTCCGCTGTTTTTGAGTTCAGCCTACACGATGAGGCCGTCTGAAAAATATGCTGTTTATCGATATATTTTCAGACGGCCTTTTGGAGATAACAAAGGCCGTCTGAAAATTTTTTGCATGTATAGAATTTCCTGTTAATTTTGTTTTGAAAATTCCGCCCCTGAACCGGCCCTGCTGATGTTCAGGGGCGTTTTGCTGCTTTTTAAACGCAAACAGGCCGGTGTCGGACAATTTTGCTTGCCTGTAAAAAAGAAAAATGCCAAACTGGATTAAAAATATTAAACATATGCTTAATATGTTTTAAATATTGGTATTTTTAATACATAAATAAAATAATAAAGGTATTTCGTTTTAAAAGGGTCTTGGATTTTCAGACGGCCTCAAGCGGAATACCGGTCGAAGCATTGGAGGAGCAGTATGGAACAACACGCCCACGGCTATTTGGCCAGAGAAGCCGACGAACACGGCTTTATCCATTATCCTGACGAAGAAAACCGGATTTGGCACGATTTGATTGTGCGCCAACAGGCCGCCTTGCCCGGCCGCGCCTGCCAAGAATATTTGGACGGCCTGAACAAACTGAATCTGCCGCAAGACCGTATTCCGCAATTGGGCGATATCGATGCGGTATTGCAGCAAACCACCGGCTGGCGCACCGCCGCCGTGCCCGCTTTGATTTCGTTCGGCCGTTTTTTCGGGCTGCTGGCGGATAAGGCGTTTCCCGTTGCCACCTTTATCCGCCGCCGCGAAGATTTCGACTATATCCAAGAACCGGACATTTTCCACGAAATTGCCGGACATTGTCCGCTGCTGACCCATCCTGCGTTTGCCGCATTCAATGAAACTTACGGCAAGCTGGGTTTGGGTGCCGATAAAACCGAACGCGTGTTTTTGGCGCGTTTATATTGGTTTACCATCGAATTCGGTTTGGTCGGCGCCCGGCCGCAAGAGCGCAGGATTTACGGCGGCGGCATTCTCAGTTCGCCTGCCGAAACCGAATATGCCTTAAGCGGCCGCCCCGAATACCGTGAGTTTAAAATCGGAGACGTATTGCGCACACCTTACCGTATCGACCGTATCCAGCCGATTTATTATGTGATCGACAGCGTGGATACCCTGTTTGACATCGCCCAAACCGACATCATGTCGGAAGTGCGCGACGCCATGCGGAAAGGCTTGTTCGAGCCGCATCCGAGCCTGGCCGACTGATTCCCGAATTGTTCAGACGGCCTGATGCCGTATCAAACAAAAGGCCGTCTGAAATATACGCAAACCACACGAAGGAGAGAAGAATGAACGATTTAGCCAAACAGCAATGCGAAGCCTGCCGTGCCGACGCGCCGAAAGTGAGCGATGAAGAACTGGCGGAATTGATCTGGATGATTCCCGAATGGCAGCCGGTGGTGATTGACGGCGTATTGCAGTTGAAACGCGAATACACATTCAAAAACTTCAAGCAGGCGATGGCATTCAGCAACCGCTTGGCGGATTTGGCCGAAGCCGAAGGCCATCATCCCGGCATTTTTACCGAATGGGGCAAAGTTACCGTAACTTGGTGGTCGCACAGCATTAAAGGTCTGCACCGCAATGATTTTATTATGGCGGCAAAAACCGACGAGTTGTCGGCTGCCGAATAAACCGGCCGTGAAGACAAACAGGCCGTCTGAAATTTTCAGACGGCCTGTTTGATTTTTTATCGATAAAGCGTTTGGTCGGCAGGAGCTTCGGTAATGGACAATCTTGCCCTTGACCTTTACCTTGCAGAAAAGGCCGTCTGAAAAAACATCTGCGTTTTCAGACGGCCTCAAAGCGCATCAACTGTAAATCTCGGCACCTTTCTTCATAAACTCAATCGCTTTTTCTTCCATGCCTTTTTGCGCGGCGGCGTAGTCGCGCACTTCCTGCGTGATTTTCATCGAGCAGAATTTGGGGCCGCACATCGAGCAGAAGTGGGCGATTTTCGCGCCTTCCGCCGGCAGGGTTTGGTCGTGGTAGCTTTCGGCGCGTTCGGGGTCGAGGCCGAGGCGGAACTGGTCGCGCCAGCGGAATTCAAAACGGGCTTTCGATAAGGCGTTATCGCGCAACTGTGCGCCCGGCCAGCCTTTGGCCAAGTCGGCGGCGTGGGCGGCCAGTTTGTAGGTGATAATGCCGGTGCGCACGTCTTCTTTGTCGGGCAGGCCCAAATGCTCTTTCGGAGTCACATAACACAGCATGGCTGTGCCGTACCAGCCGATATTGGCCGCGCCGATGCCCGAAGTGATGTGGTCGTAGCCGGGCGCAATATCGGTAACCAACGGGCCGAGCGTGTAGAACGGCGCTTCAAAGCAGTGTTGCAGCTCTTCGGTCATGTTTTGTTTCACACGTTGCAGCGGCACATGGCCGGGGCCTTCAATCATCACTTGCACGTCGTGCTTCCATGCTTTGGCGGTCAGCTCGCCCAGCGTGTGCAACTCGCCGAACTGCGCAGCATCGTTGGAATCGGCAATGCAGCCGGGGCGCAGGCCGTCGCCGAGGCTGAACGACACGTCGTAAGCCTTCATGATTTCGCAGATTTCGTCGAAATGGGTGTAGAGGAAGTTTTCCTGATGATGCGCCAAACACCATTTCGCCATAATCGAACCGCCGCGCGACACGATGCCGGTGATGCGGTCGGCAGTCAGCGGCACATAACGCAGCAGCACCCCCGCATGGATGGTGAAATAATCCACGCCTTGCTCGGCCTGCTCGATTAAGGTGTCGCGGAACAAATCCCACGTCAGGTCTTCGGCCACGCCGCCCACTTTTTCCAATGCCTGATAAATCGGCACGGTGCCGATGGGCACGGGCGCGTTGCGGATAATCCATTCGCGCGTTTCGTGAATATGCGCGCCGGTGGACAAATCCATAATCGTGTCGGCACCCCAGCGCAGCGACCACACCATTTTTTCCACTTCTTCGGTAAGCGAAGAAGTAACGGCGGAGTTGCCCAAGTTGCCGTTGATTTTCACGCGGAAATTGCGGCCGATAATCATCGGTTCCAACTCGGGGTGGTTGATGTTGGCAGGAATAATCGCGCGGCCTGCGGCCACTTCGCTGCGCACAAATTCGGGCGTGATTTGGTCGGGATGGGTGGGCAGGTTCGCACCGAACGATTCGCCCGCGTGCTGCTTGATGATTTTGGCGTAACGCGGGTCGCGCCAGATTTCTTCCATTTTCATGCGCTCGCGCAGGGCGACAAACTCCATCTCCGGCGTGATGATGCCTTGCCGCGCATAGTGCATTTGGGTCACGTTTTTGCCCGCTTTGGCACGGCGCGGTTGAGTGATTTGGTTGAAACGCAGATGGGCGGTTTTCGGATCGTGGGCACGTTCAAGGCCGTATTCGCTCGACAAACCGGCCAAGCGTTCGGTATCGCCGCGCTCTTCTATCCACGCGCTGCGGATATGCGGCAGCCCTTGTTTGAGGTCGATATGAGCGGAAGGATCGCCATACACGCCGCTGGTATCGTACACCGGAATCGGCGGGTTCGGTTCGCGGCCTTTGTCGGTAACGGTGTCGTCTTGGGCGATTTCGCGCAGCGGCACGCGGATGTCGGCACGGCTGCCTTGCAGATAAACTTTGGTGGAATTCGGGTATTTGAAGCGGATGCCGATGTCTTGGCTCAACTCGTCAAGCTGGGCGGCCTCTCGGCCGGTGGTTTTCAATACCATAAAAAACGCTCCTGTTTTCTCGTTCGCAAAAAGAGAAACAGGAGCGCGGTATCTGCTTTTCAGACGGCCTGCCGATAAAGTTTGAGGCCGTCTGAAAAAAATCGGTTACGCTGAAAACTCCCCACGCAAGTATTATCTTGTTCGGGTATAAAGGGTAACTCTCAGCCGCGCCTTGATCTATTGCCTATCAGTTGCAGCACCCCTGTTTCTTTGGGGCGATTAAAGCACAGTTGATTGAATATGTAAACGGGAAATCGGGATATGGCCGGCAGGATAAGCGGCGGTATATCTGTTTTGTTTATTATGAATAAAATCAGGCCGTCTGAAATTTTCAGACGGCCTGATTCTGAATTGCTGAAAGTTAGCGCGATTCGGTGCGGCGCAGCGGTTGGTAAGCGCCGTTATCCGTTTGCTTTTCGGTATTCGGATAAATAAATTTAACGCGGCTGTCTTCTTTAACGGTGGGTTTTACGCCTGAATATTGCACTTCTTGAAGGCCGATAATCGTGCCTGAATCGTTGTTGTGATCCCACTTCGGCATGGGCGAACCGCTTTCGGCGGCAGCAAAAGCAGAGGCTAATACCAACAGCGGGCTGAAAGAAAATACGGTTTTATTCATGATTGTTATCCTTTGATTATTGAGTTTGTGAAACGTACCCGGCCTTGAAAGGCTGTTTGGATAGGCAGTAGTTTATTTATTTTATTTTGGTTGATAAATATTAATTTTATTGATTTATTGTTTCTTAATTAGAAATATTGAAAAGATTTTGCCCGGATAAAAAGGCCGTCTGAAAATGCTGAAAGAAGCGTGGCGAGAGAGATAAGCTCAAAAAATTAGGAAGGTGAAAAAAGTATTTTTGAGCAGCGGCAGCTTTATTCATTTTTGAATATTCTGTGGTTACTTTGATGATATTTTCATTGTTTTTAGGGTTTTATTTGATGTTTTTGTGAAATCGAAATTTTATTGTTTTTTGAAAATAAATATAAAAACTTTTTCAAAGCATTGTGCATTGTTGACAAAAATTAAATATTCCTTTAATTTTTTCGCTATATCCGAGCTTAATAAATGAATAAATAAGGAGGGGTTTATGCTGAACAAAAAGTATACATTGATGGCAGCGGCTTTTGCTGCGGCGTTTTCATTGAGCGCGTGCGGTAAAAACGAGCGGGAAGCCGGCGCAGCAACCAAGCCTGAATGTATTGCGCCTGCCAAACCGGGCGGCGGTTTTGATTTGACGTGCAAATTGGCGCAAAGCGGTTTGAAAGAAACCGGCCAGATTGACAAGCCTATCCGCGTAACCTATATGCCGGGCGGTGTGGGTGCGGTGGCGTACAATAAAATCGTGGCCAACGATCCGGCGAATTACGATGCGATCGTTGCGTTTTCTACCGGCTCGCTGCTGAATTTGGCGCAAGGCAAGTTCGGCCAATATACCGAGAAAGATGTACGCTGGTTGGCGGCGGTAGGTACGGATTACGGCATGGTGGCGGTGAACGCCGATTCGCCGATGAAGACTTTGCAGGATTTGGTGGAAGCGTTGCGTAAAGACCCGAAAGCAGTCAGCTTCGGTGCGGGCGGCAGCGTGGGCGGTCAGGACTGGTTGCAAACGGCGATGGTGGCCAAAGCGGCCGGTATCGATCCTAAAAATATGACGTATGTGGCTTTGGAAGGCGGCGGTGAGGCGGTAACGGCGGTATTGGGCAACCATATCAGCGTAGTCAGCGCAGGTATCGCCGAAATGGGGCCGCATATCGAGTCGGGTAAGGTGCGTGTATTGGCGGTATTTGCGCCTGAGCGTCTGCAAGGTAAGCTGAAAGACATTCCGACTGCCAAAGAGCAGGGTTATAACGTGGAATGGCCGGTTATCCGTGGCTATTATATGGGCCCGCAGGTTGCCGACGAGTCTTACCAATGGTGGAAAGCGCGCTTTGATGCGATGCTGAAAGATCCGAAGTTTGACGAGTTGCGCGCCCAACGTGATTTGCTGCCGTTTGCTTTGACCGGCGACGAATTGACCGAATACATCAATAAAACCACGGAAGAGATGCGTATTTTGTCCAAAGAGTTTGATTTGGTTAAATAAGGCCGTCTGAATTTCAGACGGCATCTGCCAGGCCGGCAAGTGATTGCCGGCTTTGTTTCGCATGAAGGTTTGTTATTCGAATGATAATTGCCTCTGTATGCGATAGATAGGCAACCGCTTGGAGAAAATAATGAAACTTGAACGATGGTTTTCGGCAGTGCTGCTGTTGGCGGCGTTGTTTCTTCTTTATTTGGCGTGGGGCTATACCGCGCCGATCAGTTACGACCCTTTGGGGCCGCGCCCTTATCCTTTGCTGATTTTGTCTTTATTGGCCTTGTGTTGCCTGTTTTTGGCGGTTCGCCCGAAACAGGAATGGATTGATCTCGGTTATACGCCGCCTTTGTTGAAAAAGTTGGGTTTGTGTCTGCTGGTGTTGTTGGCTTATGCGGTGTTGTTTGAGCTGCTGGGCTTTCCGCTGGCTACGGCGTTGATGGCGTTTGCCGTCGGCCGCTTTTTCGGAGGCAGTACCAAAGCCTGCCTGATTTCGGGCGTGGCTTTGGGTGCCGGTTTGTATATTCTGTTTGACCGTTTGCTGGACGTACCGCTGCCGGTCGGTTTTTTCGGATAAGGGGCGTTTAGATGGAAACATTGAATTATCTGTTTGCCGGTTTTGAGGTGGCATTGCTGCCGAAAAACCTGCTGTTGGCCTTAATCGGGGCATTTTTGGGTACGATTGTCGGCATGCTGCCGGGCTTGGGGCCGATTAACGGCGTGGCCATTCTGCTGCCGTTTGCTTATGCGCTGGGTTTGCCGCCCGAGTCGGCGTTGATTCTTTTGGCTGCCGTGTATTTGGGTTGTGAATACGGCGGCCGGATTTCGGCGATTCTGATTAATGTGCCGGGTGATGCGGCGGCGATTATGTCTACGTTGGACGGTTATCCGCTGGCGAAACAGGGCAAGGCCGGTATTGCTTTGTCTTTGTCGGCAGCCAGCTCGTTTACGGGCAGTATGATTGCTACTATCGGCGTGGTGCTGTTTGCGCCTTTGTTGGCAAACTGGGCGATTGCGTTCGGCCCAGCGGAATATTTCGTGTTGATGGTGTTTGCGATTACCTGCCTGAGCGGGCTGGTCGGCGATCAGCCTGTGAAGACGGCGGTTGCGGCTTTAATCGGTTTGGCTTTGGCTACGGTGGGTGTGGACGCGGTAACGGGTGTGTACCGTTTTACTTTTGATTCGGTCAATCTTTCAGACGGCATTCAATTTACCACGATTGTGATCGGTTTCTTCAGTATCAGCGAAATTCTGATTATGTTGGAACATACCGAAAAAGGCCAAAAGGCTTTGGAGCAGGGTAAACGGGCGTTGTTTAACGCCAAAGAGTTTCTGTTCAGTTTCGGTGCGATGGTGCGCAGCGGTATCGTCGGCTTTTTTGTCGGCATTCTGCCGGGCGCGGGTGCGACGATTGCCAGTGCGATGACTTATACCAATGAGAAAAAGCTGGCCGGTAAAAACGGCAAGTTCGGCGAAGGCGATTTGCGCGGTATTGCGGCACCTGAAGCGGCAAACAATGCTTCTGCCTGCGGTTCGTTTATTCCGATGCTGACTTTGGGCGTGCCGGGTTCGGGTACGACGGCGGTGATGATGGGCGCGTTGACTCTGTACAATATTACGCCCGGCCCGCAATTGTTCAGCGAACAGCCGGATATTGTGTGGGGCTTGATTGCTTCACTGTTTATCGGTAATGTGATTTTGCTGATATTGAATATTCCGCTGGTCGGCTTTTTTGCCAAATTGCTGAATGTGCCGAATTATATTTTGATTCCTGCGATTGCCGCGGTGAGTTTTGTCGGCGTGTATGCGATTCACAGTACGACATTCGATTTGGTGCTGATGGTGGCTTTGGGTATTCTGGGTTATCTGCTGCGTAAGCTGCATTTCCCGTTGTCGGCATTGATTTTGGGCTATGTGTTGGGCGAGTTGATGGAATCCAGCCTGCGCCGCGCCTTGTCGATTTCGCAAGGAGATGTGGGTATTCTGTTTCAAGGTTCGATTACCAAAGCCTTGTGGGTGTTGGCAGGATTGATGGTATTGCTGCCGTTGTTCCGTTGGATCCGCAAGCGTAAACAGCCGGTATAAAGAATACAGCCACTTGATTCAAGTGGCTGTTTTTTCAGACGGCCTCTTAAGTTTGCATCAGCCGTATGCCGGATAAAAAGGTGGAAAACATGAAAATTCGATGGGCAGACTATATGCTCGGGCTGGCTGCCGTATCGGTCGGTGCTTTGGGCGCAGAATGGCTGGGCTGGCCGATACCGTGGCTGCTCGGACCTTTGCTGGTGAGCGCCGGATTAAGCGTCTGCGGTGTCGGAATACGGGCTTTACCCTTCGGCAGGCAGGCCGGGCTGACGGTCATCGGGATGTCGCTGGGGCTGTATTTTACTCCGCCGATGATTGCGTTGTTGTGGGATCACGCTTTGTGGATGCTCGGCGGCATGGTGTTTGCTGTTTTACTCGGTGTGATCGGCACATATAGCGTTTACCGCTTTGCCCGCGTGGATTTGAAAACGGCTTGGTTTGCTTCCGCAGTGGGCGGCGCAAGCGAGATGGCTTATCTGGCCGGGCAATACGGTGCACGGGTTGATAAAGTGGTGGCCGCCCATTCTTTGCGCGTGTTGATGATTGTAACGATTGTGCCGTTTTTTTATCAATTTATGGGCTATCACGGTTTGGACGACAGCGTGCTGCAAATCAACCGCACGGTAAATTGGGGCGGCCTGTTGTTGCTGATTCTTTGCTGCATTGCCGTCGGATGGCTGTTTTTATGGCAGAACTGGTCTAATCCGTGGACATTCGGCCCGTTGACTGCGGCCATGTTGCTCACGGCGGCAGAAATACATTTATCCGCCGTTCCCGAAGTGCTGTCCCATGCCGGGCAACTGTTGATCGGTTGGGCGCTCGGTACCAAATTCGGCCCCGACTTTTTCCGCAGCGCCCCCAGATTGTTGGCCGTAACGGCGGTGGTTGTGATTATCGGTTTGGGCTTGACGGCTTTGTTCAGCTACGGTTTGAGCTTGGTAACGGACATCCCTTTTCCGACTTTGGGTTTGGGTTTGGCACCGGGCGGCGTGGCGGAAATGACGGTAACGGCAAAAGTATTGCATTTGGGTGTTCCCGTCGTTACCGCTTTTCATGTTTGCCGTATGATTGCCGTTGTCGGTACGGCAGGTTGGTTTAGCCGTTTAATCGAACGCAAATGGCCTGAACAGCGTTAAAGGCATCGGGATTTTTCATGTCGATTGGCTTGAGACAGGCGGAAATTTCTAAGGTGTTTAATATCTGCAAATTTGAATTTACCGCTGTTTGAAAAAATAAGGCCGTCTGAAAAATTAAGGCCGTCTGAAAATTAAAAGCCGTCTGAAATTTCAGACGGCTTTTGAGGTTCCAATACGGTCATTATTCAGGATCGTTTTTGCTGCGGCGGGAGAATTGAATGCCCAGCTGTTTCAGTTTGCGGTAAAGGTGGGTTCGTTCCAGCCCCACTTTTTGCGCCACGCGACTCATGTTTTGGCCTTCTTGGGCAATATGGTATTCAAAATAGCGGCGTTCCAGCTCTTCACGCAATTCGCGCAGAGGCATATTGAAATTGAAGCCGCCGACCATTTCCGAAGACGGGCCGGGATTGAGTTGGCCTAAGGCGATGTTGACCGCGTGATCGGACACTTCGTCGTTTTCGGCGGTTAAGGTCAGGTTTTTGATAACGCTGTGCAGCTGATCCAGATTGCCCGGCCAATCGTATTGGCGAAGAATATTCAGAGCGGCAGTGCTGAATTTTACCATCGGTATTTTTTGCGTTTCCGCCAGCTCTGTCAGAATTTGGTTAACCAAAAATACGATATCGTCAGGCTGGCTGCGCAACGGCGGAATATTGACGGTTAGGCCGGAAATGATGTCCAAGAGTTTGCTGTCTTGGGCCGGATTTTCGGCAAGTTCGGCGGTTGTGCGGCTGCTGGCGCAGATAATGCGTGTGTTGTAGCGGTCGGCCTTGCTCAGCAGAAAAGAGATGCCTTGTTGGATGTTTTTGCTGTATTGGGAAATGTCGTCCAGATAAAGCACGCCGCCGCTGGCTTTTTGCAGCAGTTCGAGCGGGGTGTCGACAATGTATTCGGTTTTGCCCGGTTCGACCCAAGGTGTGCCGTTTTTTTGGAAGTAGCGGGCAACCAGCTTGAACGGCGAGCCGGTTTCGCCTACCAGTAAAACGGGTTTGTTTTGCTTGGCGGCGGCTTCTAATGTGCGGTTGAGTTCTTGAATGACGGGGCTGTTGCCCAGTTTGTCCAGCGATAAGCCTGAAGCGGCCTGCATTTCGCTGTATTTTAAGGCGCGCTCGACCGTGCTCAACAGTTTTTGCAGGGCAATGGGTTTTTCTAAGAAGTCTAAAGCACCGATTTTGGTGGCTTCCACTGCGGTGTCGATACTGGCGTGACCGCTCATCATGACAACGGGCATATTGAGTTGTCCGTTTTTCGCCCATTCTTTCAATAGGGTAATGCCGTCGCAATCGGGCATCCAGATGTCCAGCAAAACCATGGAGGGACGGGTTTGATGGCGCAGCTGCCGGGCTTCTTCGGCGTTTTCGGCCAGCGTTACCGTATAACCTTCGTCTTGAAGGATTTCCGATAATAAATCGCGTATGCCGATTTCATCATCTACAATTAAAATATCACTGCTTCGCATAAGTTTCTACCAATCCGGGCAAGACGATTTTCACGCATGCGCCACCTTCCGGGAGGTTGCTCAGGCTGATGCGGCCGCCATGCTCTTCAATAATTTTTTTCACTACGGGCAAACCCAAGCCGGTTCCTGTCGGCTTGTCGGTTACATAAGGCTCGAATGCGTTATGAAGCATTTCTTTGCTGAAGCTTTTTCCGTTATTGCTTACGGTTAGTGTAATTTGTTGTTCATTATTTTGTTGAGTACGGACTTGAACGTGTGGTGATACTGTATCAGCGGCAGCTTCGGCTGCATTTTTAAAAATATTGTGTAATACCTGACGCATGGACACGGTATCTGCTGCCACAAATATAGGTATATTACTCAAATCGGCTGTAAATGTACACTTGCCGCCTTCATATAAGAGCAAAACTTCTTCTACCAATTGGTTTAGGTCTTGCCTTTCCAGCCGCAGTGAGGGCGAGCGTGCATAGTTTCGGAACGCTTCGACCATTTCTTTTAATGCGGCCACCTGTTTGACGATGGTGTCTGTTGAGCGGATAAGGATTTGAGCGTCTTGTCCGTCCAATTTTCCATGCAATTTCCATGCCAGTCTCTCTGCGGACAATTGAATCGGCGTCAGCGGATTGCGGATTTCGTGAGCAAGCCGCTTGGCCACTTCGCCCCAAGCGGCTTCTTTTTGCGCGCGTACCAGGGCGGTAATGTCGTCAAATACGATGACGATGCCGTTGCCGCTGTCTTCGGGAAGAGGCGTGGCTTTGGCAAGCAGGATTTTGGATTCGTCCGGTGCAGTGTAGGGAATCTGTATGGGCGTATTGCTGTCGGCGGTATCGATGATGGCAGCCAGAGTTTCGGATAATACGGCTTGTTGGGGCGATTGTTTGGACCAGTCGTGCCAGCTGCTGCCGAGCATGTGTGTTAAAGAAGTTCCGAGGATGTTTTCCGCGCTTTGGTTGTAGGTTTTCAGACGGCATTCTTCGTCTATGGTGATAACGCCGGTGGTTAAGCTTTCCAATACGCATTCCAGATAATGACGGGCGGCTTCTTGTTGGAGCCGGTTGCGTTCGCTGGCGGTTTTGGCAATGGCAAGCTGTTCGGTCATGTGGTTAAAGAGTTGGGTGAGACGGCCGAATTCGTCGTTGCGGAAAATCGGGCGGCGTTGGCTGAAGTCGCCTTGGGCCACCGCGCGTGCGCCTTCTGCTAGCGAGAGTACGGGTTCGACAAAGCGTCGGGCGAAATACAGGGCAGTCGTTAATGCCAGCATAATAGCCAGTAATGTGGCAATTAATAATGTGACTAAGAAGAAAGTTTGCAGGCCTTGTTTGGTGTAGGCCAGTTCGGCGTATTTGGCGCGCGCGGCTTCAATCAGCAATGCGTCTTGCGCCACATTTTCGGGAATAGGCTGGCGGAAAAACAGGGCGTGGTTTTTGTGTGTGCCGGTATTTAAAACCAGCCAGCCTTGTGCATACAGCGTATTGTTGATGTTGGTAATTTCTCTGGCTGAACCGGATTCTGCCAAGAGCTCCAGTGTTTCTGGATCGGGTCTGGGATCGCTGAGCCGGTTTGGATTGTATGCCGTATAAATGGTTTGATTGTTGAGATTGTAAATGGCGGCTTGGCTGAATTCGCGTGCCGTTTGCGATTGCGCCAACGCTTGGTTGATGCTGCTGCCTTGTCGGGCGGCTTGGATTAAGGCTGTCTGAATCGGTTCGGCCTTGCGCATGCTGTTATCCAAAGCGAGATTCAGGGCGGATTTGCTTAAATTCAGGCTGCGTTCCAAAGCTTCGCTGGTGTCGTTGCCGAACCATGAGTTGATGCTGTTTGAAATAAATTGTGCGGAAACGCCGAAAAGAAACAGGCCGGGCAGAATGGCTACGACGGTAAACATGCCGGCCAGCCGTCGGGCGATTTGCGATCCGAACAGTCCGTGTTTTTTATCGCGCATCAGCAGCCAGACGTATCGCAGTAAAACGGCAGACAAAATGCCGATAAATACGGCGCTGACGGCGATAATCCACCAGAAGTAATCTCCCAGATTACTGTTTTTCATGGTGGCTTCGGTAAGCGAATATAGGGAAATGACGGCAAGTAGGGCGGCGAGGGGCAGGAAGTAGCGCATGGGTTACTCCCGGATAACCGTCAAAGGTTTCCAACCTGAATCCAATTGCCAGTTTTTTGAAGTCAGGGCGTTGATTTGAAAGGGTTTGGGTAGTTGCGCCGTGCTGAGTGTCAAGCGTATTTCCGCTTTGGTTTCCGCAGCAGACACTTTATTTAAGGTGCCGGTGTTTAATACGTGCCAGTTGGCAATGGAGCCGACGGCTTTAAGTGCGGATTCCAAGCTGTTGTATTCGGTTGAGAAAGTGCCTACGCTGACGCGGTAGCGGCTGGTCAACGGATGGTAAGAAAGTTTGTAGGCCACGGCATGGCTGTTGCCGATCACTTGTCCGATTTTGAATTTGTAGGCGGCTAAGGTTGGTGACGAAAGTTGGAAGCTCAGTGAAAAATGCAGGGGAACGCCTTGAATCAAAACGTGTTTGAGCTGGTCTGGCAGTTCCGTTTGAAAGCGGCTGCTGATGGCAAGCTGGCCTTTGGGGGTGATTTGGGCTTTTGCGCGGGTTATGTTGATGCCTTCTGCGGCCGCCTGAAAAGAGACGGCCAGCAGAATGGGCAGCAACAGCAGTTTAATGCTTTTGTATAAGCGCGTAATAAAAGCCATCTTGGTGTTTGTTGGGTAATAAGACATGTGATGAGATCAGCTCGGCATCATCATGTCGGTTTAAAAATTTTTGTAATTGCTGTTCGTTTTCTTCAACAAAAATGGAACAGGTCGCCAACAGCATTTTGCCGTTTTCCGTCAGGGTTTGCCAAAGCGTGTCGAGCAGGGCTTCCTGCTGACGGGCGGTTTTGGCGGCATCTCCCGGACGCCGCAGCCATTTGATGTCGGGATTGCGGCGGACGACGCCGGAGGCGGTGCAGGGTACGTCGGCCAGAATGACATCGAAATTTTGCTTATCATACCATGCGTTTAAGTCTTGTGCGTCTGCGCACTTGAGTGAGGCTGTCTGAAATTTCAAGCGTTCCAGATTGCTTTGTACGCGTTGCAGTCGGACGGGGTCGATATCCAGCGCGGTCACGTGGCAGTCGGCAAGCTCCAGCAAATGCCCGGTTTTTCCACCGGGTGCGGCGCAGGCATCAAGAATGCGGTCGCCGTTTTGGGGATTGATGAGATAGCCGGCTTGTTGTGCGCCGAAATCTTGTACGGATACGAGGCCGTCTGAAAAACCGGGCAGTTGGCCGACAGGTACGGCTTCTTCAAGCATGACTGCATAATCGTCCAAAGCTTTGGCGTTGATGCCGTGCTCTGCGAGTATGCTTAAATATTGCTCGGCATTGCTGCGGCGGCGGTTGACGCGTAATGTCATCGGCGGGCGGTCTTGCAGTGCGGCGGCAATATTGTGCCAATGTTTGGGGTAGTGGTTTTTCAGATAGTCGATCCACCACTCCGGCAGATTGTATTTGGCAACATTATTGTGTTTGCAGGCGGTGTTGAGTTTGTCTTTTTCGCGCAGAAACCGGCGCAGAATCGCATTGGCGAAGGAGCGGTATTGTCCTTTGCCGATTTTCCCGATGGCTTCGACGGCTTCGTTGACGACGGCGTGCGGTGCATTGCGGGTATGGTTCAGCTGGTAGAGTGCCGCCAACAGCAGGCTTTCCAACTGGGGATTGTCGATGGGTTTGTTTAACATTTTGCCGAGCATGAAGCGCAGGCTGCCGCCGTGGCGTTGGCAGCCGTAGGCAATGTCTTGCAAGGCGCCGCTTTCTTGGGGAGTCAAATCAGGGTGTTTGCTGCGGATGTCGGTTAAAACGTCTTGCAGGTTTTGGCCGGCAGCAACGGCGGCGATGCTTTGTGCAGCCAGTTTTTGGGCAAGTGCCATACTCATAACAATGTGCCTTTTTCAATGGTTCGGCCTGCCGCAAAGGCTTCGATGGACATGCGTTTGCTGCCGGCGGGTTGCAGTTCGGTAATATTTAGTGCTTTTTCGCCACAGGCAACGGTGAGGCCGTCTGAAGAACAGGATAAAACGGTTCCGGGTTTGCCGCTTTGGTCAATGACTGCGGCACGCCAGATTTTCATGGGTTTGCCTTGATATTCTACCCAAGCGGCCGGAACAGGATTGAAAGCCCGGATTTTTCTTTCGATGGTTTCGGCATTTTCCTGCCAGTTGATTCGGGCTTCTTCTTTGTTCAGTTTTTGGGCGTAGGTCACGCCGTTTTCGGGTTGGGGTGTGCGGTTCAGACGGCCTGTTGTTTGCAGTTGTTGTAAATCGGCAACAATGGCTTGTGCGCCAAGTTGTGCCAAGGCATCGTGAACTTCGTTTGCGGTATCGCTGCTTTTGATGGCGTAGCGGTGTTCGCTGACCACATCTCCGGTATCGAGCCCGACATCCATTTGCATAATGCATACGCCGGTTTCTTTGTCGCCCGCTTCAATGGCCCGCTGTATCGGCGCGGCACCGCGCCAGCGCGGTAAAAGCGAGGCGTGGATATTCAGGCAGCCGTGGGCGGGAATGTTTAAGACGGCCTCGGGAAGAATCAGGCCGTAGGCGGCAACGACCATAACGTCGGCATTTTGTGCGCTCAGCAGGTTTTGCGCTTCTTCGTTGCGCAGACTTTGCGGTTGGGCAACAGTCAGCCCTAATTCGAGTGCAGCCTGTTTGACCGGGCTGGCTTGCAGCTGCATACCGCGTCCTTTGGGACGGTCGGGTTGGGTTAACACGAGAGGGATGTCGAAGCCGGCAGCGGCAATGGCTTTCAGTGCCAGGGCGGCAAAGTCGGGAGTTCCTGCAAAGATGACTTTCATGTTCGGGTCTTTCGTGGCTGTGTTTTTTCAGACGGCCTTAGGTTGTTTTGCCGGGAAAGTTTCAGCCTGCACGCGGCAGGCTGGGAAAGGAAATCTGTCGGGCCTGGGTTGTTTTGAGTATGAGGCCGTCTGAAAAATGGTTGTGAGAGAAAGCGGCGTGCCGTATATCCGGCAGAATCAGAGCTGCTTCGCCCGTTTTTTCAATTTGGTTTTGATGCGGTTTTGTTTAAGCTGTGAAAGGTGTTCGACAAATACTTTACCCATTAAATGATCCAATTCGTGTTGGATACAGATGGCTAACAGGCCGTCTGCTTCCAAAGTGAATTTTTGTCCTTTTTCATCAAGTGCTTCCACGATGACGTGCTCGGCACGGGTAACGGTGTCGTAAATACCCGGCACGGACAGGCAGCCTTCTTCATAGGTAGTTTCACCGTCTTTGTGGGTGATAATCGGATTGATGAATACGCGCGGTTCGTTGCGCTCTTCGCTCAAGTCCATCACGACAACGCGCTCGTGGACGTCAACCTGCGTTGCGGCCAGGCCGATACCGTTGGCCTCGTACATGGTTTCAAACATATCGGCCACCAAAGTGCGGATGCGGTCGTCGATTTCGGCCACCGGTTTGGCAACAATATGCAGACGTTCGTCCGGATATTTCAGAATATTTAATAAAGCCATAATTTTAGGGATGATTCCAATAAGTAACAGTGTATTTTTGCGCTATGATATCAGTAATATTCAGTGATAAAATAACGGATGTTCGAATTTTAGTACATACGGGGCGTTTCGGCCTATTGTTATTATTAATTGATGATAAAGTAAATTGATTTCAAGGGGAGTGCATGAAAAAACGTATTATAACTTTGCTTGTGGGTATGGGCTTGGCGGTTTCTGCCCATGTGTCGGCGGAAAATCTGCAGCTCAGACATGACGCGCCTGTCCGCTACCAAGTAAAACGGGGCGATACGCTGTGGGGGATTTCCGGCAAGTTTTTGAAAAACCCTTGGCAGTGGAGCAAGCTTTGGGGAGCTAACCGCGATGCGGTACGCAATCCGCATTTGATTTATCCCGGTCAAACGTTGGTGCTGAGCTATGTAAACGGCCAACCGCGTTTGGGGTTCGATACCGGTTCGGTTACCGGCGACGGTATTCCTGTGGAGCGTTTGAGTCCGAGAATTCATGAAATGTCCGGCGGCTACGGTATCAAAACCATTAATGTGAATCTGTACCGGATGTTTATGCAGCACCCTCAGGTCATTCCGCAGGAGGAAAGCCGGGTGGCACCGCGCTTGGTTTCCGGTCCGGACAACCGTTTGCTGTATAGCCGTGGCGAGCGTGTATATGCGTACGGTGTGAAAGAGCCGGGACGCTATTTGGTTTACCGTATCCGTAAAGATATTACAGACCCGCAAACACATAAATTTTTAGGTCAGGAAGTGGTATTCAGCGGTATCGTCAGCACGCTGCCTTATCAAGACAGCGCGCTGGAATCTCGCAGCGAACAAGACGCAGGCTATTTGAAAGACGGCCAATATTACACCCGCCTGCATCCGTTGTTGAAAGTGCCGACAGAATCGGCGCAGCCTATGATGGTGGAAGAGGCTGTATCTGAAATCCGCAAAGGGGACTTGCTGCTGAAAATGAGCGATGATATTCAGAATTTCCAAATTATGCCTCATGCTCCGGAGCAAGCGGTTGATGCGGCAGTGGTGTCGATTTTTGACGGTGTGAGCGAGTCTGGCCAGTTCCAAACGGTTACTTTGAATAAAGGCGAGGCTGACGGAGTGGATAAAGGTACGGTATTGAGCCTGTATAAACGCAGCCGCCAAACCAAAGTGGAATTGGAAAATCAAGGTAAAGGCCGCCGCAGTGTGGTGAAATATATTTCAATACCTGCTGAGGAAGTCGGCTTGGCAATGGTTTACCGAACCAATGAAAATCTCTCGTCTGCCATCATTTTGGAAAGCAAAACCAATATCAATATCGGAGATTTGGTTTCCAATCCCGGTCGTGATTTGGAAAATATGCAGAACGATTTACGTCATGTTAAAAATTAGCCGGTGAAACAACCTTAAACCAAGGTTTCGTCTCTTTATTGATGATCGGTATCGGTGTTATTGCCGGAAAAGACGCATTCATGTAAGAAGAATGCGTCTTTTTTTATTACATTTAATTAAATAGTCATTTAACTGACTAATACATATGTGATAAAGTTTGGCCATCTGAAAAATACGGGGCATTCCGTGATAAAAGGGGAAAAATGGACGAAGTGGAACGTTATGCCTGGATACAGCTGGCTTTAACACCTTATATCGGTGCGGAAAGCTTTTTGATGTTGTTGAAGCGTTATGGTACGGCAGTTCGAGCGTTAGCCGCACCTGCCGATGAGGTGCGCGAATTGATTTACCATAAGCAGGCAGCGGAATCTTGGCGGGGCAACGACACTAAGGCTAAGGAAGCGGCTGAAGCGGCTATGCTGTGGGAAAAACAGCCGGGATGCCGTTTGATGTTGTTGGGTGATGAGGATTACCCGATGATGTTGACGGAGGGGATTACGCCTCCGCCTCTATTGTTTGTACGGGGTCATGCTGCATTGCTGCAAAATCCTTCGGTTGCCGTGGTAGGTAGCCGGCATGCCACGCCGCAGGCTATGCGTATTGCCCGGGATTTCGGCAGGGCAATGGCGGAACAGGGGATTGCCGTTGTTTCCGGAATGGCTGCCGGTATCGATACGGCGGCTCATGAAGGTGCGTTGCAGGGCAAAGGCGGTACGGTAGCGGTTTGGGGCACCGGTATCGACAGGATTTATCCGCAGTCCAATAAGAATCTTGCGTATCAAATTGCCGAGCAGGGTGTCATCATTAGTGAGTTTCCATTGGGTACGCGCCCGTTGGCAGGGAATTTTCCCCGCCGTAACCGTTTGATTGCTGCTTTATCGAAGGCAACCTTGGTTGTGGAAGCGGCGGTTGAGTCCGGCTCTCTGATTACGGCCAAGCTGGCAGCCGAAATGGGCAGGGAAGTGATGGCAGTGCCGGGTTCGATTGATAACCCGCATAGTAAAGGTTGTCACAAACTGATTAAAGAAGGTGCGAAATTAGTAGAATGTTTGGAGGATATTGTGCAAGAGTGTCCTCAACTGTTGCAAAAATCCCCAATGCCGTCATATCCTATAAATAAGACGCATAAAATTGCCGGAGAAAGCGTCGACGGTAACAGCAAGGCTGAAAATTCGGCTGCAGAACTGTTTGAACAAACCCAGTCTAACCCTTTGTTGGCTGCAATGGGGTACAATCCCGTGCATCCCGACAATCTGGCCCAGCAGCTTGGAATGGCGGCGGCAGATGTGCACGCTCAGTTGCTGGAGTGGGAGTTGGATGGGGTGGTTGCCGCAATGCCCGGCGGCCGTTATCAGAGAATTCAGTAAGTTAAGGAAACAACATGGCAGAGGTTATCGCCTTTTTAATCGAACATTTCGGAGATTTTGATGCCTGCCCTTCACCCGGTGATTTAGGCTATCTGTTGGAAGAAATGGGATTCGGCGAGGTTGAAATCGGCAATGTATTGATGCTGATGGACGTGTTGTTCGGAAAAGAGTCGTTTTCGGCTAATGCGGAAACCGATTCATTACGTGTTTACAGTGCGGAAGAATTGGATGTATTGCCTCAGGAAGTATTGGGGCTGATCCATTTTCTGGAAAAGGCCGGTGCGGTTAACGGCAATCAGCGTGAATTGATTGTCCATGCTTTGCTGCATATGCCGCCTGAAGATATAAATGTAGATATGGCAAAGGTTTTGACTTTGCTGGTGTTGTGGGCGCAAAAATCAGAACTGCCCGTTTTGGTAGGCGACGAATTGATGATGGCACTTTATGGAAAAACCCAAATGCATTAAAACAAACTGAATAGAAATAACAACATTTCCGTAATGTTGAAAACAAGATAATAAATTTTCAGACGGCCTTTTGAAACAAGTGGCCGTCTGAAATTATAAACGTAACATTATTTCTTGATTAGGGAACCTTAATCATGGCGAAAAATTTATTAATTGTGGAGTCGCCCTCCAAAGCCAAAACCTTAAAAAAATATCTCGGAAGCGAGTTTGAAATCCTCGCTTCCTACGGTCATGTGCGCGATTTGGTGCCCAAAACCGGTGCGGTAGACCCCGACAATAACTTTGTCATGAAATACCAAATGGTCAGCCGCAATGCCAAGCACGTCGATGCCATTGTTGCCGCCGCCAAAGAAGCCGAAAACCTCTATCTGGCAACCGACCCGGATAGGGAAGGCGAAGCCATCTCTTGGCACTTGCAGGAAATCCTCAAATCCAAACGCGGCCTCAAAAACATCAAACCGCAGCGCGTCGTGTTTCACGAAATCACCAAAAACGCCGTGCTCGATGCCATTGCCCATCCGCGCGAAATCGAAATCGATCTGGTCGATGCCCAACAGGCACGCCGTGCGTTGGACTATCTGGTCGGCTTCAACCTTTCCCCCTTGCTGTGGAAAAAAATCCGCCGCGGCTTGAGCGCAGGCCGCGTACAAAGCCCCGCCTTGCGTCTGATTTGCGAACGCGAAAACGAAATCCGTGCATTTGAAGCACAAGAATACTGGTCGGTACATCTCGACAGCCACAAAGGCCGCAGCAAATTTACCGCCAAACTCGTGCAGTGGAACGGCGAAAAGCTGGAGCAATTCTCCCTGCCCAACGAAGCCGCACAACAGGCCGTCTTAACAGGCTTAGCCGAGCAAGAAGCCCAAGTTGCCGCCATCGAAAAGAAAAAACGCAGCCGCAATCCCGCCGCACCGTTCACCACCTCCACCATGCAGCAAGACGCCGTGCGCAAACTCGGCATGACCACCGACCGCACCATGCGCACCGCCCAGCAACTGTACGAAGGTATCGACGTAGGGCAAGGTGCCATCGGTTTGATTACCTATATGCGTACCGACAGCGTAACCCTCTCTGTCGAAGCGCTGACCGAAATCCGCCACTACATCGAAAACAAAATCGGCAAAGACTACCTGCCTTCCGCCGCCAAACACTACAAAACCAAGTCGAAAAACGCGCAGGAAGCCCACGAAGCCATCCGCCCGACTTCCGTGTACCGCACGCCCGAAAGCGTGAAGCCCTTCCTGACTGCCGACCAATTCAAGCTCTATCAAATGATCTGGCAGCGCACCGTAGCCTGCCAAATGAACCCTGCCAAATTCGACCAAACCACCGTCGATATCGCCGTGGGCAACGGCGTTTTCCGCGTAACCGGCCAAGTGCAAACCTTCGCAGGCTTCCTGAGCGTGTATGAAGAAGGCACCGACGACAACGACGAAGACGAAGACAACAAAAAACTGCCCGAAATGAAAGAAGGTGAAAAACTGCCCGTCGACAATATCTACGGCGAGCAGCACTTCACCACCCCGCCGCCGCGCTTCAACGAAGCAACACTGGTGAAAGCACTCGAAGAATTCGGCATCGGCCGTCCCTCCACCTACGCCAGCATCATTTCCACCCTGAAAGAGCGCGAATACGTAACGCTGGAGCAAAAACGCTTCATGCCCACCGACACCGGCGACATCGTCAACAAATTCCTGACCGAACATTTCGCCCAATACGTCGATTACCACTTCACCGCCAAACTGGAAGACCAGCTCGACGAAATCGCCACCGGCAAACGCCAGTGGATTCCCGTGATGGACAAATTCTGGAAAGGATTCCACAAACAGGTTGAAGAAAAAGAAGGCATCGAACGCGCCAAATTCACCACCGAAGAGCTGGACGAAATCTGCCCGAAATGCGGCAACCACAAACTGCAAATCAAATTCGGCAGAATGGGCCGCTTCGTCGCCTGCGCAGGCTACCCCGAATGCAGCTACACCCGCAACGTCAACGAAACCGCCGAGCAGGCCGCCGAGCGCATCGCCAAAGAAGCCGCCGAACAAGCCGAACTCGAAGGCCGCGAATGCCCCAAATGCGGCGGCGGACTGGTTTACAAATACAGCCGCACCGGCAGCAAATTCATCGGCTGCGCCAACTATCCGAAGTGCAAATACATCGAACCTTTGGAAAAACCCAAAGACACCGGCGTAGAATGCCCGCAATGTAAAAAAGGCCATCTGGTCGAGCGCAAATCACGCTACGGCAAACTGTTTTACAGTTGCAGCACCTACCCCGACTGCAACTACGCCACGTGGAACCCGCCGATCGCCGAAACCTGCCCGAAATGCCAATGGCCGGTGTTGACCATCAAAACCACCAAACGCTGGGGCGTAGAAAAAGTCTGCCCGCAGAAAGAATGCGGCTGGAAAGAACAAATAGAACCGCCTGCTCCTAAAGGTAGTAAAGAAGCGGAAGAGTAAACAAGAGGCCGTCTGAAAAATTTTCAGACGGCCTTTTAATATACAAAAATTTAATCAGTAGATTCTTCAGAGCTACTATTTAAATTTTCTTCTAAAATACTTTCAATTTCATCAGATAACTGGCTGTTCGAAGGCAAATCTTGTATAGAAATTCTGGGACGTTTCCTTACTTCATTTTCAATAATAGGTTCAATTAATGAAGTAGCAAATTTTTCTCGAGAGTCTGCTGCAAACATATCTCTCAAAATATCTATTGATAATTTTTCTTGCAACGAATTTAAAACATTATCTGCTTCTTTTTGATTCAGTAGGTAGTCTTTGGCGAGTTGTACGAAAACTTTACCCAATACTTCTTGCATTTTCTTGGCATCGTCTTCTACAAATTTATCTAACAGCATGGATGATGCTTTATTAGCTGCCACACCTCCCCCTAATGAACCTAAAACACCTCCAATAATACCGCCTGCAGCTGTTCCTATAATAGGGATAGCACTACCCAATGCTGCTCCGGCTGCAGCACCCCCCATCCATCCTGCCGTTCCTCCTGCAACTCCAGTAGCAGTGTTGGTTACATTTTTTAAAACCTGTGCACCTGAAACTCGTCCTTGAAACATACGGTAAAAATCTACTGATGATAATACGCCAACGGTAATGGTACCTGTAACGATATTTCCTCTTAACAATTTACTTGCACTATTTAGTGCTGCTGCTCCATAAATAGGCTTGCTACCTATGAGTAGCGTATTTGCAAGTGCGGCAGCTGTTTTAGAACCCATTTGCTTAACAACCCAGTCAGTAGCTGGGCGTAAAGATTGCATAATCCCCGTTCTACCTATTTGTGCGGAGGCAATACTGCTTACCCAAGCAAGACCACCCACTTTCAAACCTGAATAACAGGCATTTTTTAAAGCAATATCAAAATCTTCACCAGACCAAACAGATGTAGCAAAAGAAATAACAGCAGAAATACCCATTGCAGTACCGGCTACGCGGACACCGTTTACAGCATCGAAAGTCAAGCTTTCTACCGTGCCGAACCGGGCAATATTTTTGGCTTGTGCGTATGTGTAAGGACTCTGTTTAATAGTTTCATCTGCCAGTTTTTCAGCTTGTTTTCTAATTTCTTCTTGTGTGCCATCAATGCCGAATTGTTCGGGACTTTTCTCCACTCTGTGAGCAAAGGATTTTTTTTGCATCTAGATAAAAATGGGTATACGGATTTAATGGTTGATGGGGCACCTTCACCCCATCAATCTGATACCACCCTCAGATGGTTGATAGATCGACTCCGTAGTTGAGTTCCTCTGCGAAGTCCGGCAGTCCGTAACCGATGGTTTTCTTGTAGAAAGGAGAGACCTTCGCAGTCGGTGCCTTCTTCTTGTGCTTCGTGGTGTAGAGCATTCGTGCCCGCATCACCTCGAAGGAGTAACCGCGCCCTTCACGGTTCTTGTCCTTGGCCAGTCGGTTGATGGACTCCGTGTAAGCGTTGGTGACGGGCATGTCCGTCTCGAAGTAGGTCATGGTCTCTTCGCGCCAGTTTCCCACTGCCCTGACCAGATCGCTCCAGACTTCCTTTTGGCCCTTCGGGATGGTGGCTATCCACTCGTCCAGGGCGGCTTCTGCCTGGAGCCGTGTGGTGGCGTCCCAGATGCCGTAGAAGCGCTCCTTGTGCTCGTAGGCGGCCAGCAGTTGCGGGAACGCGCCTGTCCAGGTCTCCATGATGAGGCGCTCCCGGTCTGAGACTTCGTGAGCGCGTTTCAGCAGGATTTTCCGGTCTCCCTTGAGAGTCCGGCTCTGGGACGGTTTCAGCTCCTTTCTGAGGCCCTTGCGCACTCTCTCTAGGGCATCGTTGACCATGCGCACCACATGGAACTTATCGACCACGATACGGGCCTGGGGCAGCACAGCCTTGACCGCTGCCCGGTAGGGGTTCCACATGTCCATGCTGACGATCTCGACCTTCTGCCGGTCTTTCAGCTTCATCAGGTAGTTGGTCACCACGTCCTGGCGGCGGGTGGCCAGCAGGTCGAGCAGGGTTCGCTCCTCAATGTTGGTCAGAATGCAGCGGTAGCGCTTGTTCAGGTATAGCTCGTCAATGCCCAGGATGCGGGGCGTCTCGAAGCGGTGCCAGCGCCCCAGGAACTCGGCGCGGGCGTTGAAGATGTCGCGCACCGTCTTCTCGTCCAGGCCGGTCTGTGCCGCCACAAAGGTGTAGGGGTGGTTGAAGGATTCCTTCTCCACGTACTCATGCAGCCGCAGTGTCATACGGAATCCGTCCACCATCTCCGGTAGCTGGGGCCTGAATGTTGTCTTGCAGGCCCGGCAGGTGTATCGGCGGCGGACCACCCAGAGAGTGACCCGTTTGCCGTGGATGGGCAGATCACGATAGGGAACGTCACGCTTGCCGAACCGTACGAACTCACCCTGCACGCCGCATTCCTCGCAGGCGATGGGATCGGGCACGTCCACCTGGAAGTGCATTTCGTCGTCGGTTGATTTGCAGCCCAGTACTTGGTATTGCGGCAGGTGAAGGATGTTGTCGGGAAGTTCGGTCATGGTGTTGTATAGGCGTAGGTGTCAGTCAGATCCATCCGACTCGGCATTGGTGTTTACTTTTTTACCCAACAAGCTGCTGGAAACGAAAAGTAAGGCACCGAGGACAATTGCAATATCAGCCAGGTTGAAGGCCGGCCAATGCCAGTCTCGCCAATAGAAATCAAAGGAATCCACAACATAGCCGCGAAAGACCCGGTCAATCAGGTTACCCATGGCGCCACCGAGGATAAGACTGTAAGCGATGGCTTCTCCTTTATGACGATTTTCAAGGATCAGCTTGATCAGAAAAATCGAGACCACTACCGTGATTCCGATAAAAAAGTAGCGCTGCCAGCCTCCACCATTCGCAAAAAGACTGAATACGGCACCGGTGTTCCATAGGTGCACCCAGTTAAAGAACGGGGTCACCGAAACATACTCGCCATAGGCCATTGATTGCTGCACCAGCCACTTTACAGCCTGATCAGACGCTGCCAGCAGGCCCGATATGGACAATAGGGCATACGGCGAGAGCTTTTTGCCAATAATGAGCATTATTTAACCCTTCAACGCCAAAATGCGTCTGGCACCGTTAAGTACAATGCCCCCCGCGATGGTGCCGATAATCAGATCCGGATAATTGGAACCGGTCCACGCGACCAGGGCGCCGGCGGTGATGACCCCCAGGTTGATCACCACGTCGTTGGCCGAGAATATCCAGCTTGCCTTCATGTGCGCCCCACCTTCCCGATGTTTGGATATGAGCAGCAGACAACTGGTATTGGCAATCAATGCGACGAATGCGATAGCCATCATCACCAGCGATTCAGGCTCACTACCGAATACAAAGCGTCTCACCACCTCTACGAGCACGCCCACAGCCAAGATCAGTTGCAGTACACCAGCAAGATGCGCGGCACGTACCTGCATTTTCACGCTATGTCCAACCGCATAAAGGGCAAGCCCGTACACCGCCGCATCGGCAAAATTGTCCAGGGATTCTCCAATCAGGCCGGTGGACCGGGCGATCAGACCGGCAGTCATTTCCACCACGAACAGAAGTGCATTGATGCCGAGCAACCAGCGCAGGGTCCCGGATTCTTGCTTAGCAGAAGCTGCCGAAAACTCGGCGGCCTTGATGGTCTCCGGATTTGCAGCGACGGTTTCCTGAAGCGAGGCGCCTAGCCCCAAGGTCTTCAGTTTCGAGGTGACGGGCTCGACCTCGCCGTCATGCACGACCTTCAGCCGGCGGTTCGACAAGTCGAAGGACAGCGCCCGAACCTCCTCAAAGCCGTTCAGGGCTAGGCGAATCATTCGCTCTTCTGATGGACAGTCCATCTTCGGCACGGCATAAACACTGACCCATTTCCCTAGCGCCTCGGAGGAGGCCTGTATATCGGTATCCGCTGCGGACATTGCATCACCGCCACAGGCGCCACCACAGGATTTGCTCATGATACGACTCCACTTGAACAATGTTGTGGTACCATTTTAAACTATAAAGCTACTATAAGGTCAATAGAGTAAAGAATCCGTTGGGGAGGAGGCTGATGCGCATTGGTCAGTTGGCGCAGTTGGTAGGGGTCGAAACACAGACGATCCGCTTCTATGAACAGCAGGGCTTGTTGCCGCCGCCTGATCGGCAGGACAACGGTTACCGTGTCTATACCGAGAAGCATGGTGAGGGGCTGGCCTTCATCCGTCGCTGCAGAATCCTAGGCCTGTCACTGGCTGAGATTCACGAACTACAGAGCTATCAGGATGACCCTCATCAGCCTTGTACCGCCGTCAACGCCTTGCTCGATGATCACATCTCTCATGTGCGGTCGCAGATAACCGCTCTGCAAGCGCTTGAGAAACAACTCGTTTCACTGAGAGCGAGTTGCAACGATGACCGGGAAGTTGAGGCGTGTGGGGTTCTTGCTGGAATTAGCGAAGGAAACATGCACCAGCAGTAGGTGAAGCATCAACCAGATAATCCGATGAGATGCCGGTCTGTCTCACTCTCATGCAAAGGTAAGATCAACCATTTAATCCGCTTACCCATAAAAATCTTTAGGCACTTCGATTTGCATAGGCTTGCCGTTACTGTCCCAATAACGGAAGTTTCCGTCATCAAAACATTCGCTGATACATTTTCCCCCGCCATTGCAAAATTTTGTTTGAATATATTGGCCATCAACAAATCGGTCTGCACCGTTTTTAGCGTTATCAGTACCTACTAACTTTGAGTCTTTACCCGAAAGTACATCATGTAAATGATTGGCTTTTTCTGCGGCAAACCCATGTCCGCGCACACCGTTCATCACCACATTATCAGCAATGTTTTCTGCGGAAGCCAGGTTTCCTGCTATTGTCCCTGGAATTTCTTGATTCTGAAGGTTTGGGTTCTGCAATTGTGTATATGCAAAAGGGCTTTTTTTGATGGTTTCATTCGCTAATTTTTCAGCTTGTTTTTTAATTTCTTCTTCTGTCCCTCCAATACCAAACTGTTCGGGGGTTCTTTCTACCATTTGGATAAAGGATTGTTTTACATCCAAGTAAAAGTCTTCAGGTACTTCGATTGGCATGGGCTTGATAACTTCATTGTCAGCCATGCTTGTTACTGTATTTTCCTGGGTTTCTTGATTTCGGCCTTCTGGGCTTTGAAGTTCTTGTTGTTTACTGAAGGAAGAAAGGCTATTATTTTCCACATTGACTCCTAATTTGCTGATTAAAAATTATTGTTGAAAAGTTAGGTAATTTTAGGTTAAAAGATTATCGACAAACCAGCTATTTAAAGTTTAAAATTCAACTTTAAAATCCAATTTCTAATCAAAAGGTTCAATCAATGGAAACCCACGAAAAAATCCGCTTGATGCGTGAGCTGCATAAGTGGTCGCAGGAAGATGTGGCGGAAAAATTGAAAATGTCGGCGGGCGGTTATGCCAAGATTGAGCGGGGCGAGACGCAATTGAGCATTCCGCGCTTGGAGCAGCTGGCGGCAATTTTTAATGTGGATATGTGGGATTTGATCCAATCAGGAAAAGGCGGGTTGGTGTTGCAGATCAATGAAGGAGATAGCGAAGGAGATATTTCGCTTTATGCTTCAAACGATACTGCCGCGAAAATCGAAATGTTGAAATTGGAACTCAAACACGCCCGTGAACTTTTATCTCAGAAAGACAAGGAAATCGAATTGTTGCGGAGATTCGCACAGCAGCAAGGGTAAGAGAATGAGTAGACAGAGGCCGTCTGAAAAATTTTCAGACGGCCTCCATATTTAAGGCAACGATTTCAACAGTCCAGGTGTTTATAATGCAGCTGGAATTAAGTTTTAAAAACTGCACTGTTATTTGAGACGAGTAAATTCAAAACTTGATATATCCCTAATAGTTTACTCATTAGCTGCCTGAAGTATTCAGTATTTTTATTAATTAAATAGAATAAGCTATAATTCATTTGAGTATAGTAATTAAAGGCCGTCTGAAATTTTCAGACGGCCTATTTGTGGATAAATATGATAAAGCAAAACAGTAAACATACCAATCAGGTCCGTATTATAGGTGGATCATGCAGAGGCAGAAAGTTGCTGTTTGTTTCTGCCGATGGTTTGCGCCCTACGCCGGATATGGTCAGGGAAAAGTTGTTTAATTGGTTAGGACAAGATTTAACGGGTAGTACGGTATTGGATTTGTTTGGCGGTAGTGGAGCGCTGGGCTTGGAAGCGGCTTCTCGTAATGCGTCTGAAATTGTATTGGTGGATAATCATAAGCAAACTGTCCAGTGTTTGAAAAAGAATGCAGAGTTATTGGGGCTGGAAAAGATAAAGGTTATTCATTCAGACGGCCTTCTCTTTTTAAAAGGCAATACGAAAAAATTTAATGTTATTTTCTTAGATCCGCCTTTTCAATGGCAAAACTGGAATCAGCTGTTTCTTGTGCTGAAGCCAAGTGTTGTCGATGGGACTTGGGTTTATGTGGAGGCGGGAACCATGCCTGAGTTTCCCGAGTGGTTGGAATGCATTAAAAAAGGGAAGTCCGGAAAGAGTAATTTTAGTCTTTTGAAAGTTGTAAGTGATTGAATATTAGATTAAAGTGAAAATCATTTCTAATGTTTTGAAATAGATAGAAAAAAACAGTTGTGCTATAATCCGCCCCCATCGGTTTTGATAATTTATATTTAGAAGGAAATAAAATGTCGCTCTTTATTACAGATGAGTGCATTAACTGTGATGTATGCGAACCTGAATGCCCTAATGATGCTATTTATCAGGGTGATGAGATTTATGAAATCAACCCGAGCTTGTGTACGCAGTGTGTGGGACATTATGATGAACCGCAGTGCCAGCAGGTGTGTCCTGTTGACTGTATTTTAATTGATGAAGAAAATCCGGAAACTCAAGAAGAACTGCAGGCGAAATACGAAAAAATAATTTCTGAAAAATAATTTCTGAATATTCATGTTGTTATAAATATTATTGCTTGTATCGAGAAAAAATAGTTGACATGATTGGGGATGCTCAATAAAATTGCATTCTCTTTTGGAGGGATTCCCGAGCGGCCAAAGGGGGCAGACTGTAAATCTGTTGCGAAAGCTTCGAAGGTTCGAATCCTTCTCCCTCCACCAAATATTCTTACTTGGAGCAAATTCAGTAAGTATGCGGGTGTAGCTCAATGGTAGAGCAGAAGCCTTCCAAGCTTACGGTGAGGGTTCGATTCCCTTCACCCGCTCCAATTAAGCCCATGTAGCTCAGGGGTAGAGCACTCCCTTGGTAAGGGAGAGGTCGGCAGTTCAATTCTGCCCATGGGCACCATCAGTTTTAATTAACCCCGTACTTTTATATATAAAGCTTAGGAATAGGAAGATTGCCATGGCTAAAGAGAAATTCGAGCGGAGTAAGCCGCACGTAAACGTTGGCACCATCGGTCACGTTGACCATGGTAAAACCACTTTGACTGCTGCATTGACGACCATTTTGGCTAAGAAATTTGGTGGTGCTGCAAAAGCCTACGACCAAATTGATAACGCTCCGGAAGAAAAAGCGCGCGGTATTACCATTAATACTTCTCACGTAGAATACGAAACCGAAACCCGTCACTATGCGCACGTAGACTGTCCGGGTCACGCCGACTACGTAAAAAACATGATTACCGGTGCCGCTCAAATGGACGGTGCCATCTTGGTATGTTCTGCTGCTGACGGTCCTATGCCGCAAACCCGTGAGCACATCCTGTTGGCTCGTCAAGTAGGTGTACCCTACATCATCGTATTCATGAACAAATGCGATATGGTTGATGATGCAGAGCTGCTGGAATTGGTAGAAATGGAAATCCGTGATCTGCTGAGCAGCTACGATTTCCCTGGCGATGATTGTCCAATCGTGCAAGGTTCTGCATTGAAAGCTTTGGAAGGTGATGCCGCTTACGAAGAAAAAATCTTTGAATTAGCTGCTGCATTGGATAGCTATATTCCAACACCTGAGCGTGCTGTTGATAAACCATTCCTGTTGCCGATTGAAGATGTATTCTCAATTTCAGGTCGTGGTACAGTAGTAACTGGTCGTGTAGAGCGCGGTATTATTCACGTAGGCGATGAAATTGAAATTGTAGGTTTGAAAGAAACCCAAAAAACTACTTGTACCGGCGTTGAAATGTTCCGTAAATTGCTGGATGAAGGTCAGGCTGGTGATAACGTAGGCGTATTGTTGCGTGGTACCAAACGTGAAGACGTTGAGCGTGGTCAAGTATTGGCTAAGCCTGGTACTATTACTCCGCATACCAAATTCAAAGCAGAGGTTTATGTTTTGAGTAAGGAAGAAGGCGGTCGTCATACTCCGTTCTTCGCTAACTATCGTCCGCAATTCTATTTCCGTACTACAGACGTTACCGGTGCTGTGACTTTAGAAGAAGGTGTGGAAATGGTAATGCCTGGTGAGAACGTTGCGATTACTGTTGAGCTGATTGCTCCGATTGCGATGGAAGAAGGCTTGCGTTTTGCGATTCGTGAAGGTGGCCGTACTGTAGGTGCTGGTGTTGTATCTTCAGTAATTGCTTAATTTTAGAGGCCAGTAGCTCAATTGGTAGAGTATCGGTCTCCAAAACCGAGGGTTGGGGGTTCGAGACCCTCCTGGCCTGCCAAATTAAAAAATTAACCGGCCTAGTGCCGGTTAATTTTTTATGCTTTATATGTGCTATATCATATCCATATGTAGTTTATGTTTGATTAATGTGTGGTACATATAAATAAAGTTTTTAATTCAGCAATAAACAGTAGTGAATGCTTATTGTTTATGTGGATGGATGAAGAATGATAGAGCAACTGTCTCATGATTCTAAAAAATCTTCTCGATTTTTTGAAGTAGCTAAATTTTTGCTTGCTTGTGTTTTTGTTGTTTCGGGTATTTGGGGTTTTTATTATTTAGTAGATTCACCTAGTTATGTTAGAGTTTTATTGCCGTTTGCCGGGATATTGCTTGCATTGGTAATTGTTTTTTATTGGTGCGAGTCTGGCAAGAAGTTTCTTCGTTACATTAGAGATTCTTATACAGAATTTAAAAAAGTTGTATGGTTGCCAAGAAATGATGCAATGCGTATGACAGGATTCGTCATTGTATTTGTAGCTATTTTGTCAGTATTCATTTATTTGGCGGATAGTGCGGTTTCATGGTTGTTTTTTGATATCTTGCTGAAAAGGGGATAATAATGTCAAAAAGGTGGTATGTTGTACAGGCTTATTCCGGCTTTGAAAAAAATGTTCAAAAAACATTAAAAGAGCGGATCGCACGTGAGTCGATGGAAGATTATTTTGGTCAGATTTTAGTGCCAGTTGAAGAGGTTGTTGAAATTAAAAATGGCCGAAAAACTATTAGTGAACGTAAATTTTACCCTGGCTATGTGTTGGTAGAAATGGAAATGACCGATGACTCTTGGCATTTGGTTAAGAGTACGCCTAGAGTGTCAGGGTTTATTGGCGGGACATCTAATCGGCCTATGCCTATTTCCCAGCGTGAAGTTGAAGGTATTTTGCAGCAAGTTAAAATGGGTGTAGAGAAGCCTAAACCTAAAATAGAATTTGAAATAGGGCAGCAGGTTCGTGTTAATGAAGGACCATTTGCAGATTTTAATGGTATTGTGGATGAAGTAAATTACGAGCGCAATAAATTGCGTGTATCTGTTCAAATTTTCGGACGTGAAACACCTGTTGAGCTTGAATTTAATCAAGTGGAAAAAATTTAAATAAATTTATTTGACTTGTAAATAATATTAAATTATATGCTTTACTTGAAATTATTTTTGTAATCTGTATAATTTATCGTTTGTTTGGGGAGCGGAGAAATTCTGCGTTGTACCCGTTTTTTAGGAGCTTTAAAGTGGCAAAAAAAATTGTCGGCTATATTAAACTGCAGATTCCTGCAGGTAAGGCCAATCCATCCCCCCCTGTTGGTCCTGCTTTAGGTCAACGTGGTTTGAATATTATGGAGTTTTGTAAAGCATTTAATGCTGCAACTCAAGGTATGGAGCCCGGATTGCCAATTCCGGTTGTTATTACAGCATTTGCGGATAAATCATTTACGTTTGTAATGAAAACGCCGCCAGCTTCTATTTTGCTGAAAAAAGCAGCTGGTTTGCAAAAAGGTAGTTCTAATCCTTTAACTAATAAAGTAGGCAAGGTAACTCGTGCCCAATTAGAAGAGATTGCTACTACTAAACAGCCTGATTTAACGGCGGCTGACTTGGATGCTGCAGTTCGTACTATTGCTGGTTCTGCTCGCTCAATGGGCTTGGATGTGGAGGGTGTATAATGGCTAAAGTTTCTAAACGTTTGAAAGCTTTGCGTGCATCTGTTGAAGCAAACAAGTTGTATTCAATTGATGAAGCGATTGCATTGGTAAAAAAATCTGCTACTGCAAAATTTGATGAGTCTGTAGACGTCTCTTTTAATTTAGGTGTTGATCCTCGTAAATCGGATCAAGTAATTCGCGGTTCAGTGGTATTGCCAAAGGGTACCGGTAAAACAACACGTGTTGCGGTTTTTACTCAAGGTGCTAATGCAGAAGCAGCTAAAGCTGCTGGTGCGGATATTGTTGGTTTTGAAGACTTGGCAGAGGAAGTTAAAAAAGGTAATTTAGATTTTGATGTTGTAATTGCTTCTCCTGATGCTATGCGTATTGTTGGTCAATTAGGTACTATTTTAGGGCCGCGCGGTTTAATGCCTAACCCTAAAGTAGGTACTGTTACTCCAAACGTTGCTGAAGCTGTTAAGAATGCTAAAGCAGGCCAAGTTCAATATCGTACAGATAAAGCAGGTATTGTTCATGCAACAATCGGTCGTGCTTCTTTTGCTGAAGCTGACTTAAAAGAAAACTTCAATGCATTGTTAGATGCTATTGTTAAGGCTAAGCCAGCAGCAGCAAAAGGTCAATATTTGAAGAAGGTTGCGGTTAGCAGTACTATGGGTCTAGGTGTTCGAGTAGATACTTCTAGCGTAAACAACTAAGACTAGTATTTCAAGCGGCCTAAATTTAATAAATAGAGTCGTTTGTTATGGGCTACTTAATTACAGGTAATTATTAAGTAGATGTCCAAGACCGTAGGGATCTTTTTAAGATTTAATTACAAAACCCTACGCAGACGGTAGTCCTTAAAATTCATGTCAAGCAATTCTTGCTCTGTGTCTTTTAGGTTGCCGCGCTGGTGGAATATATGTTTATATATTCTAAATTTTAACAGTGGGAGGTAGACCTTGAGTCTCAATATTGAAACCAAGAAAGTAGCCGTTGAAGAGATTGGTGCTGCGATTGCAAATGCTCAAACTTTGGTGGTTGCTGAATATCGCGGTATCAGTGTTGCCAGCATGACTGAACTTCGTGCTAATGCACGCAAAGAAGGTGTATATTTGCGTGTGTTAAAAAATACATTAGCACGTCGTGCAGTAGAAGGTACTTCATTTGCCAAGTTGGCTGACCATATGGTAGGTCCTTTGGTTTATGCTGCATCTGAAGATCCTGTTGCTGCCGCAAAGGTACTGCATCAATTCGCAAAAAAAGATGACAAAATCGTCGTGAAAGCAGGTTCTTATAATGGTGATGTTTTAGATGTTTCAGCTGTTGCTGAATTGGCTTCTATTCCTAGCCGTGAAGAGCTGTTGTCTAAGTTGCTGTTTGTTATGCAAGCACCTGTTTCAGGTATGGCTCGCGCATTGGCTGCTTTGTCAGAGAAAAAAGCAGGCGAAGAGGCTGCGTAAATTCGATTTTGTTTTATTTAATAAATTTTTCTTACATACAATATTTGGAGTTTAAATAGCATGGCTATTACTAAAGAAGACATTTTGGAAGCTGTTGGTTCTTTAACCGTTATGGAATTGAATGACTTGGTTAAAGCTTTTGAAGAGAAATTTGGCGTGTCTGCAGCAGCAGTTGCTGTAGCTGGTCCTGCAGCAGCAGCAGAAAGCGCTGCTGAGAAAACCGAGTTTGATGTGATTTTAGCATCTGCTGGTGATCAAAAAGTTGGTGTAATTAAAGTTGTTCGTGCTATTACTGGTTTAGGCTTAAAAGAAGCTAAAGACATGGTTGATGGCGCTCCTAAAACTCTTAAAGAAGGTGTTTCAAAAGCTGAAGCTGAAGATATCCAAAAACAATTGGAAGAAGCTGGCGCTAAAGTTGAGATCAAATAATTGGAAATTATTCCATCAAGGCTGGCAGTTTTCTGCCAGCCTTATTTTTCATTTGAAAGTGAATAGGCAATAATATTTACATTTATTTGCATTGTTTATTGAAAATAAATGTAAATATTGTTATTGAAAAATTAGTGGAAAGTGTATTTGGAGCTAATAATACACGTAATACTAATAGATTTTTTATGTTTATTTCTATTTTCTAATTATAAATATATTTTATTTACAATTACTGTATTTAGAGAGTTCCATTCTTAGGAGTTTCAATGAATTATTCTTTTACTGAGAAAAAACGGATTCGTAAGAGCTTTGCAAAGCGTGAAAACGTATTAGAGGTTCCATTTTTGCTGGCTACCCAATTGGATTCATATGCCAAGTTTTTGCAATTAGATAAGCCATTTGATCAAAGAACAGATGATGGTTTACAAGCTGCATTTAATTCTATATTCCCCATCGTTAGTCAAAATGGTCATGCTCGTTTAGAGTTTGTGCATTACACTTTGGGTGAGCCATTATTTGACATTCCCGAGTGTCAACTACGTGGTATTACTTATGCAGCTCCTTTACGTGCACGTATTCGCTTAGTCATCTTGGACAAAGAGTCTTCAAAAGCAGTTGTGAAAGAAGTTCGTGAAAATGAAGTTTATATGGGTGAGATTCCATTGATGACTCCAAGTGGTTCGTTTGTTATTAATGGAACAGAGCGCGTCATTGTTTCTCAATTGCATCGCTCTCCCGGTGTGTTTTTTGAGCATGACCGTGGAAAAACACATTCTTCAGGAAAATTGTTATTTTCTGCACGTATTATTCCTTATCGTGGTTCTTGGTTAGATTTTGAATTCGACCCTAAAGACCTGCTTTACTTCCGTATTGACCGACGTAGAAAAATGCCTGTAACAATTTTATTGAAGGCATTGGGTTATGATAATGAGCAGATTTTAGAAACTTTCTATGATAAAGAAGCTTATTATTTATCTAAGAATGGCATTCAAATTGCTGTAGATCCTGAGCGTCTTAAAGGTGAAACATTAAAATCAGACATTATTGATAATAACGGTGAAGTTTTAGTTCCAAAAGGGAAAGCTGTTAATGCAAGACATATTCAGCTTATTCAAAAATCTGGTATTACTCGTTTATCAATTGAGCCGGAAGTGTTGTTAGGAAAAGTTCTGGCTAATGATGTTATTGCGCCTGATACTGGTGAAGTATTGGCTATAGCTAATGAAGAAATTACAGAAGAGCTTTTGGCAAAGCTCGATATTCATGGTATTCAAGAGATTCAAACTCTGTATATTAATGAATTGAACCAAGGTGGTTATATTTCTAATACTTTGCGTACTGATGAAACTTTAGATCAGCAAGCTGCACGTGTATCAATATATCGAATGATGCGTCCGGGTGAGCCTCCTACTGAAGAAGCTGTTGAGTCATTATTCAGTCGTTTATTTTTTAATGAAGACAGCTATGATTTATCTCGCGTTGGTCGAATGAAATTCAATACCCGCACATATGAGCAAAAGTTATCGGAGCGTCAGAAGAAAACTTGGTACGGTCGCTTGCTTGGTGAGACATTTGCTGATGCAGCCAATAAAGGCGGTAATGTTTTAAGTATAGAAGATATTGTTGTTTCAATTGCTACCTTAGTTGAATTACGTAATCATAATGATGGTGTTGATGATATTGATCATTTGGGTAACCGTCGAGTTCGTTCAGTTGGTGAGTTGACAGAAAACCAATTCCGCAGTGGTTTGGCGCGTGTGGAGAGAGCAGTAAAAGAGCGTTTGAATCAAGCGGAATCTGAAAACTTGATGCCAACCGATTTGATTAATGCCAAGCCGGTTTCTGCCGCAATTAAAGAGTTTTTCGGTTCCAGCCAGTTGAGCCAATTTATGGATCAGACCAACCCGCTGTCGGAAATTACCCACAAGCGTCGTGTGTCTGCTTTAGGTCCAGGTGGTTTGACACGTGAACGTGCAGGCTTTGAAGTGCGCGACGTACATCCGACTCACTATGGTCGTGTTTGCCCGATTGAAACACCTGAGGGTCCGAACATTGGTTTGATTAACTCATTGTCTGTTTACGCACGCACCAACGAATACGGTTTCTTGGAAACTCCATACCGCCGTGTGGTGGATGGTAAAGTAACCGATGAAATCGATTATTTGTCTGCTATCGAAGAAGGTCGCTATGTGATTGCACAGGCAAACGCCGAATTGGATTCAGACGGCTGCTTGACCGGTGACTTGATTACCTGTCGTGAAAAGGGCGAAACCATCATGGCTACTGCCGACCGTGTGCAATACATGGACGTAGCGACTGGCCAAGTGGTTTCTGTGGCCGCATCACTGATTCCTTTCTTGGAGCATGACGATGCGAACCGTGCCTTGATGGGTGCCAACATGCAACGTCAAGCAGTGCCTTGTTTGCGTCCTGAAAAACCGATGGTAGGTACCGGCATTGAGCGCTCGGTAGCTGTTGACTCTGCTACTGCAATCGTTGCCCGTCGCGGTGGTGTTGTGGAATATGTAGATGCCAACCGTATCGTTGTTCGCGTGCACGATGATGAAGCGACAGCCGGTGAAGTGGGTGTGGATATTTACAACTTGGTGAAATTTACCCGCTCAAACCAATCAACCAATATTAACCAACGTCCTGTGGTAAAAGCCGGTGATGTGCTGCAACGCGGCGACGTAGTGGCCGATGGCGCTTCTACCGATTTAGGCGAATTGGCCTTGGGTCAAAACATGACCATCGCTTTCATGCCGTGGAACGGTTACAACTACGAAGACTCGATTCTGATTTCTGAAAAAGTGGCAGCCGATGACCGGTACACTTCTATCCATATCGAAGAATTGAATGTGGTGGCGCGTGATACCAAATTGGGCGCGGAAGACATTACCCGCGATATCCCGAACTTATCCGAGCGCATGCAAAACCGTTTGGACGAATCCGGTATCGTTTATATCGGTGCGGAAGTTGAAGCCGGTGATGTTTTGGTAGGTAAAGTAACGCCTAAAGGCGAAACCCAACTGACACCGGAAGAAAAACTGCTGCGTGCCATTTTCGGTGAAAAAGCGTCGGACGTGAAAGACACTTCATTGCGTATGCCTACCGGCATGAGCGGTACCGTAATCGACGTACAGGTATTTACCCGCGAAGGTATTCAACGCGATAAACGTGCACAATCGATTATTGATTCAGAGCTGAAACGCTACCGCCAAGATTTGGGTGACCAGTTGCGTATTTTTGATAACGACGCATTCAGCCGTATCGAGCGCATGATTGTCGGTCAAAAAGCCAATGGCGGCCCGATGAAGTTGGCTAAAGGCAGCGAAATTACTGCCGAATATCTGGCATCTTTGCCGAGCAAGCACGATTGGTTCGATATCCGTTTGGCCGATGAATCGTTGGCTAAGCAAATGGAGCTGATCAAAGTCAGCTTGCAACAAAAACGCGAAGAAGCCGACGCCTTGTATGAAGTGAAGAAGAAAAAACTGACACAAGGTGATGAACTGCAGCCGGGCGTTCAGAAGATGGTAAAAGTATTTATCGCCATCAAACGCCGCCTGCAAGCCGGTGACAAAATGGCCGGTCGCCACGGTAACAAAGGTGTGGTATCGCGCATTCTGCCGGTGGAAGATATGCCTTATATGGCAGACGGCCGCCCCGTCGATATCGTTCTGAACCCGCTGGGTGTGCCGTCCCGTATGAATATCGGACAAATTCTTGAGGTTCACTTGGGCTGGGCAGCAAAAGGTATTGGTGAGCGCATCGACCGCATGTTGGCCGAGCAGCGTAAAGTAGGCGAAATCCGTGAGTTCCTGAATAAACTCTATAACAACAGCGGTAAGCAGGAGAATCTGGACGAGCTGAGCGATGAAGAAATTTTAGCTTTGGCTGAGAATCTGAAACGCGGAGCCACATTCGCCTCGCCGGTATTCGACGGTGCTAAAGAATCTGAAATCCGAGCCATGTTAGATTTGGCATATCCGAGTGAAGATCCTGAAGTTCAAAAATTAGGTTTTAATGACACCAAGACTCAAATTACTTTATATGATGGTCGTTCAGGTGAAGCATTTGATCGTCGTGTAACGGTTGGTGTGATGCATTATTTGAAACTGCATCACTTGGTTGACGAGAAAATGCATGCCCGTTCAACAGGCCCGTATAGTTTGGTAACGCAACAGCCTTTGGGTGGTAAAGCCCAATTCGGTGGCCAGCGTTTCGGTGAGATGGAGGTGTGGGCATTAGAAGCTTATGGTGCTGCTTATACGCTGCAAGAGATGTTGACGGTTAAATCTGACGATGTAAATGGCCGTACGAAGATGTATGAAAATATCGTTAAAGGCGAACATAAGATCGATGCCGGTATGCCTGAATCCTTTAATGTATTGGTTAAAGAGATTCGTTCTTTAGGTCTGGATATTGATTTAGAACGTTACTAAGAGAATATCGGAATTGTTTTTCAGACGGCTTCTGAGTACGGCGAGATATCGTGTATATTTTCAGAGTTACAGAGTTAATGCAAGGCCGTCTGAAAATAATCGTTCCATAAGGAGCAAAAATGAATTTATCAAACTTATTTAATCCGTTGCAAACTGCCAGTATGGAAGAAGAGTTCGATGCAATTAAAATTGGTATTGCATCTCCGGAAACCATCCGTTCATGGTCTTATGGTGAAGTGAAAAAGCCGGAAACCATCAACTACCGTACTTTCAAGCCGGAGCGTGACGGTTTGTTCTGTGCCAAGATTTTTGGCCCTGTAAAAGACTACGAATGTTTGTGCGGTAAATACAAACGCTTGAAATTCAAAGGTGTAACCTGTGAAAAATGTGGCGTAGAAGTTACCTTGTCTAAAGTACGTCGCGAGCGTATGGGCCATATCGAATTGGCCGCACCTGTTGCCCATATTTGGTTCCTAAAATCGCTGCCGTCCCGCTTGGGTATGGTTTTGGATATGACTTTGCGCGACATCGAACGCGTGTTGTATTTCGAAGCCTATGTAGTTACCGACCCGGGTATGACGCCATTGCAACGCCGCCAATTGCTGACCGAAGATGACTATTTTAATAAGCTGGATGAGTATGGCGATGACTTTGATGCCAAGATGGGTGCCGAAGGTATTCGTGAGTTGTTGCGTACTTTGAATATCGCTTCTGAAGTTGAAATATTGCGTCAAGAGTTGGAATCTACCGGCTCAGACACCAAAATCAAAAAAATTGCCAAACGCTTGAAAGTATTGGAAGCCTTCCAACGCTCGGGTATGAAGCTCGAATGGATGATTATGGATGTGTTGCCGGTGTTGCCGCCTGATTTACGTCCGTTGGTACCTCTGGACGGTGGCCGTTTCGCAACTTCCGATCTGAATGATTTGTACCGCCGCGTGATCAACCGTAACAACCGTTTGAAACGTTTATTGGAATTGCATGCGCCGGATATTATCGTACGTAACGAAAAACGTATGTTGCAAGAAGCCGTAGATTCGCTGCTAGATAACGGCCGTCGCGGTAAAGCCATGACCGGTGCTAACAAACGTCCACTGAAATCATTGGCCGATATGATTAAAGGTAAAGGCGGCCGCTTCCGTCAAAACCTGTTGGGTAAACGTGTGGACTATTCAGGTCGTTCCGTGATTACCGTAGGTCCTTACCTGCGTCTGCATCAGTGCGGTTTGCCGAAGAAAATGGCTTTGGAATTGTTCAAACCATTTATTTTCCACAAGCTGGAAAAACAAGGTTTGGCATCTACCATTAAAGCAGCTAAAAAATTAGTAGAACAAGAAGTGCCGGAAGTATGGGACATTTTGGAAGAGGTGATCCGCGAACATCCGATCATGTTGAACCGTGCGCCGACTCTGCACCGTTTGGGTATCCAGGCGTTTGAGCCTATCCTGATTGAAGGTAAAGCTATTCAGCTGCATCCGCTGGTTTGTGCTGCGTTCAACGCCGACTTTGACGGTGACCAAATGGCCGTACACGTTCCGTTGAGCTTGGAAGCACAAATGGAAGCTCGCACTTTGATGTTGGCCTCCAACAACGTACTGTCTCCTGCCAACGGCGAACCGATTATCGTGCCGTCGCAAGATATTGTATTGGGTCTGTATTACATGACCCGGGATAAAATTAACGGTAAAGGCGAAGGTAGTTTGTTTGCAGATGTTAAAGAGGTGCATCGTGCTTACCATACTAAGCAGGTTGAGCTTGGTACAAAAATTACTGTCCGTGTTCGAGAATGGATTAAAAATAGTGATGGAGAGTTTGAATCGGTTGTTAATCGTTATGAGACAACAGTCGGTCGTGCTTTATTGAGTGAGATTCTTCCTAAAGGCCTGCCGTTTGAGTATGTTAATAAAGCATTGAAGAAAAAAGAAATTTCTAAGCTTATTAATGCTTCGTTCCGCTTATGTGGTTTGCGTGAAACGGTTATTTTTGCAGACCATTTGATGTATACCGGTTTTGCTTATGCGGCTAAAGGCGGGATCTCAATCTGTGTTGATGATATGGAGATTCCGAAAGAAAAAGCCAAATTGTTAGCTGAGGCGCAAAACGAAGTAAAAGAAATTGAAAAACAATATCGCGATGGTTTGGTAACAAACGGCGAGCGTTACAACAAAGTGGTGGATATTTGGGGTCGTGCCGGCGATAAAATCGCTAAAGCAATGATGGACAATCTTTCCAAACAAAAAGTCATTGATCGCGAAGGTAACGAAGTAGACCAAGAATCTTTCAACTCCATTTACATGATGGCCGATTCGGGTGCCCGTGGTTCGGCAGCCCAGATTAAACAGCTTTCCGGTATGCGTGGCTTGATGGCCAAGCCGGATGGTTCGATTATTGAAACGCCAATTACTTCAAACTTCCGCGAAGGCTTGACTGTATTGCAATATTTTATTGCGACCCACGGCGCGCGTAAGGGTTTGGCGGATACCGCATTGAAAACGGCAAACTCAGGTTACTTGACCCGCCGTTTGGTGGACGTTACCCAAGACTTGGTAGTGGTAGAAGACGATTGCGGTACGACTGACGGTTTTGTCATGAAAGCCGTGGTGCAGGGTGGTGATGTTATTGAAGCCTTACGTGATCGAATTTTAGGTCGTGTAACAGCTTCTGATGTTGTAGATCCATCCAGCGGAGAAACTCTGGTAGAGGCTGGAACTTTGTTGACAGAACGATTGTTGGATTTAATTGATAAATCTGGGGTAGATGAGGTAAAAGTTCGTACGCCTATTACTTGTAAAACACGTTATGGTTTGTGTGCCCATTGCTATGGTCGCGATTTGGCGCGAGGTAAATTGGTTAACGCAGGTGAAGCTGTGGGTGTGATCGCTGCGCAATCCATTGGTGAACCCGGTACGCAGTTGACTATGCGTACCTTCCATATTGGTGGTGCTGCCTCTGGTTCTGTTGCTGATTCTAAAATTGAAGCCAAGTCAAACGGTACCGCCCGATTTAATAGCCAAATGCGCTATGTTGCCAATAATAAGGGCGAGTTAGTAGTTATTGGACGTTCGTGCGAGTTGGTGGTTCATGATGAAATTGGCCGTGAGCGTGAACGTCATAAAGTGCCTTATGGTGCCACTTTATTGGTACAAGATGGATCTGGGGTTAAAGCAGGTGAAACACTGGCTACATGGGATCCTCATACACGCCCAATGATTACTGAATATGCTGGACGTGTGCGTTTTGAAAATGTAGAAGAAGGTGTTACCGTTGCCAAGCAGACGGATGATGTAACTGGTATGTCTAACTTGGTTGTGATTGATGGTCGCCGTAGATCTGCTTCTAGCTCTAAACTGTTACGACCGACTATTAAGCTGTTAGATGAAAATGGTTTGGAAGTGTGTATACCTGGTACAAATACTGCAGTTTCTATGGCATTCCCTGTTGGGGCAGTAATTACTGTTAGGGAAGGGCAAGAAGTTGGTAAAGGTGATGTCTTGGCGCGTATTCCGCAAGCGTCTTCCAAAACCCGTGATATTACCGGTGGTTTGCCGCGTGTAGCCGAGCTGTTTGAAGCCCGCGTGCCTAAAGATGCAGGTATGTTGGCCGAAGTAACCGGCACAGTGTCTTTTGGTAAAGAAACCAAAGGCAAACAACGCCTGATTATTACCGATGTGGACGGCGTGGCTTATGAAACACTGATTTCCAAAGAGAAACAGATTCTTGTTCACGACGGCCAAGTGGTAAACCGTGGTGAAACCATTGTAGATGGTGCAGTTGACCCGCACGATATTCTGCGTTTGCAAGGTATCGAAGCGTTGGCTCGCTACATCGTACAAGAGGTACAAGAGGTTTACCGCCTGCAAGGTGTGAAGATTTCCGACAAGCACATCGAAGTTATTATTCGCCAAATGCTGCGCCGGGTAAGTATTGTTGATGCAGGAGAAACAGGCTTTATTACTGGTGAGCAAGTAGAGCGTGGTGATGTAATGCTGGCTAATGAAAAAGCTATTGAAGAAGATAAAGAACCGGCGCGCTATGAAAATGTGTTATTGGGTATTACTAAAGCGTCATTATCTACCGATAGCTTCATTTCAGCTGCATCATTCCAGGAAACAACTCGTGTATTGACTGAAGCTGCAATTATGGGTAAGCAAGATGAATTGCGAGGCTTGAAAGAAAACGTAATTGTGGGCCGATTAATTCCAGCAGGTACTGGTTTAACCTATCATCGGAGCCGTCGCCGTCAATGGCAAGAGCATCATGAGGCAGAAATTGTCGAGCATATGGATGAGAATCAATAAGGTAAATTTATAGCAATTTTTTAAATAAAACTGCCATATTTGTAATTACAAATATGGCAGTTTTATTATTTTTTTAGATTGATAAGTTAAAGCCAATGATGGTCAAAATGTTACAAAACAAAAACTTCCTACATAAACTAACTTGACTCTATTGTTGCATAAATACTATAATTCGTCTCTTGCCGGCGTGGTGTCGGTAAGTATTTAACTCAACAGGATGAGAAAATATGCCTACTATTAATCAATTGGTACGCAAAGGTCGTCAAAAGCCTGTGTACGTAAATAAAGTGCCTGCGCTAGAGGCTTGTCCTCAAAAGCGTGGTGTATGTACTCGTGTATACACTACTACTCCTAAAAAACCTAACTCGGCTTTGCGTAAAGTGTGTAAAGTTCGTTTGACTAATGGTTTTGAAGTAATCTCATATATTGGTGGTGAAGGCCATAACTTGCAAGAACACAGTGTAGTATTGATTCGCGGTGGTCGTGTAAAAGACTTGCCAGGTGTTCGTTATCACACTGTTCGTGGTTCTTTAGATACTGCGGGTGTTAAAGATCGTAAGCAAGCCCGCTCTAAATATGGTGCTAAGCGTCCTAAATAATAATTGGGATTTAACCAGGCACGTCGGTCACCTATGTTAAAAATGGCCGAGTAAGTGAGTACTTAATTAAGTATTCATGGGAATTTTCCCAGCTGAATAGATTAAAAGGAAATTAAAATGCCAAGACGTAGAGAAGTCCCTAAGCGCGATGTATTGCCAGATCCAAAGTTTGGTAGCGTTGAGCTGACTAAATTCATGAATGTGTTGATGATTGATGGTAAAAAATCAGTTGCGGAGCGTATTGTTTATGGTGCTCTGGCGCAAATTGAAAAGAAAACTGGAAAAGTTGCCATCGAAGTTTTTAATGAAGCTATTGCTAATGCTAAGCCTATCGTTGAGGTGAAAAGCCGTCGTGTAGGTGGTGCAAACTATCAAGTTCCTGTTGAGGTTCGTCCTTCTCGTCGCTTGGCTTTGGCAATGCGTTGGGTGCGTGATGCAGCGCGTAAACGTGGTGAAAAATCAATGGATCTGCGTTTAGCGGGTGAATTGATTGATGCTTCTGAAGGTCGCGGTGGTGCTTTGAAAAAACGTGAAGAAGTGCATCGTATGGCTGAAGCAAATAAAGCATTCTCTCACTTCCGTTTCTAATTTTGAAAGGCTAATCAAATGGCTCGTAAGACTCCAATCAGCCTGTACCGCAATATTGGTATTTCTGCTCATATTGATGCGGGTAAAACAACTACAACCGAACGTATTTTATTTTATACTGGTTTGACTCATAAACTAGGTGAAGTGCATGATGGTGCTGCAACAACCGACTATATGGAGCAAGAGCAAGAGCGTGGTATTACTATTACTTCTGCTGCCGTAACTTCATATTGGTCTGGTATGGCTAAACAGTTTCCGGAGCACCGCTTTAACATTATCGACACTCCGGGACACGTTGACTTTACGGTAGAAGTAGAGCGTTCAATGCGTGTTTTGGATGGTGCTGTAATGGTTTACTGCGCTGTGGGTGGTGTGCAGCCGCAATCTGAAACTGTGTGGCGTCAAGCTAACAAGTATCAAGTACCGCGCTTGGCATTTGTTAATAAGATGGATCGTCAAGGCGCAAACTTTTTCCGTGTAGTGGAGCAAATGAGAACTCGTTTGCGTGCCAATCCTGTGCCTATTGTAATTCCAGTGGGAGCTGAAGATAATTTTGAAGGTGTTGTTGATCTTCTTGAAATGAAATCCATTATTTGGAATGAGGCGGATAAAGGTACCACTTTTGAATATGGTGATATTCCTGCTGATTTGGTAGCTACAGCTGAAGAGTGGCGTGCTAATATGGTTGAGGCTGCGGCAGAAGCTAGTGAAGAGTTAATGGACAAGTATCTGGAAGACGGTGGCTTGACCAAGGAAGAAATCATTGGTGCTTTGCGTCAGCGTACATTGGCAGGTGAAATTCAGCCAATGCTTTGTGGTTCGGCCTTTAAAAATAAAGGTGTTCAACGTATGTTGGATGCTGTTGTTGAGTTATTGCCGGCTCCTACTGACATTCCACCTGTTCAGGGTGTTCATCCGTCCAGTGATGAAGCAGATCAGCGTGAAGCGAGTGACGACGCTCCATTCTCTGCACTTGCATTTAAGATGCTCAATGATAAATATGTTGGTAATTTAACATTTATTCGTGTTTATTCTGGCGTAGTTAAATCTGGCGATACGGTGTTGAACTCTGTTAAAGGTACTCGTGAACGTATAGGTCGTTTGGTACAAATGACTGCTGCTGATCGTACTGAAATTGAAGAGGTTCGTGCAGGTGATATTGCTGCTGCAATTGGTTTGAAAGATGTAACGACTGGCGAGACTTTGTGTGCAGATAATGCTCCAATTATTTTGGAGCGTATGGAGTTTCCTGAGCCGGTGATTCATGTTGCTGTTGAGCCAAAAACAAAAGCAGACCAAGAAAAAATGGGTATTGCTTTGAATCGACTGGCCAAAGAGGATCCTTCATTCCGAGTACGTACAGATGAAGAGTCTGGTCAAACAATTATTTCCGGTATGGGTGAATTGCATTTGGAAATTATTGTAGACAGAATGAAGCGTGAATTTAGTGTTGATGCAAATATCGGCGCACCTCAAGTAGCTTATCGTGAGACTATCCGGAAGGAAGTTGAAGCTGAATATAAGCATGCAAAACAATCTGGTGGTAAAGGTCAGTATGGTCACGTTGTGATTAAAATGGAACCTATGGAGCCAGGTGGTGCAGGTTACGAATTTATTGATGAAATTAAAGGTGGTGTGATTCCTCGTGAGTTTATCCCATCTGTTGATAAAGGCATTCGTGACACTTTGCCGAATGGTGTAGTTGCAGGCTTTCCAGTGGTTGATGTGCGAGTTCGCTTGGTATTTGGTTCTTCCCACGATGTTGATTCGTCTCAACTGGCATTTGAATTGGCTGCATCACAAGCATTTAAAGAGGGTATGCGTAAAGCATCTCCAGCTCTTTTAGAGCCGATTATGGCTGTTGAAGTTGAAACTCCTGAAGAATACATGGGCGATGTAATGGGTGATTTAAATCGTCGTCGTGGTATTGTATTAGGTATGGATGACGATGGTATCGGTGGTAAGAAAGTTCGAGCTGAAGTGCCTTTGGCAGAAATGTTTGGCTATTCCACTGACTTGCGATCTGCAACACAAGGTCGTGCTACATACTCTATGGAGTTTAAGAAATATGCAGAAGCACCTGCACACGTTGCAGCGGCTGTAACGGAAGCTCGTAAAGGCTGATAGTTAAATTCATATTTTGAGGCCGTCTGAAAAAATTCTAAGCATTATCTTTTTTAGACGGCTATTGTTCTTTAATTGATCTTTATGTAAAAAGGAATTAGCTCATGGCTAAAGAGAAATTCGAGCGGAGCAAGCCGCACGTAAACGTTGGCACCATCGGTCACGTTGACCATGGTAAAACCACTTTGACTGCTGCATTGACCACTATTTTGGCTGAAAAATTCGGTGGTCAGGCTAAAGGTTACGATCAAATCGACAATGCCCCGGAAGAAAAAGCCCGCGGTATTACCATTAATACTTCTCACGTAGAATACGAAACCGAAACCCGTCATTACGCTCACGTAGACTGTCCGGGTCACGCCGACTACGTTAAAAACATGATTACCGGTGCTGCCCAAATGGACGGCGCTATTTTGGTATGTTCTGCTGCTGACGGTCCTATGCCGCAAACCCGTGAGCACATCCTGTTAGCTCGTCAAGTAGGTGTACCCTACATCATCGTATTCATGAACAAATGCGATATGGTTGATGATGCAGAGCTGCTGGAATTGGTAGAAATGGAAATCCGTGATCTGCTGAGCAGCTACGACTTCCCTGGTGATGATTGCCCGATCGTTCAAGGTTCTGCTTTGCGTGCCTTGGAAGGTGACGAAGCTTACAAAGAAAAAATCTTTGAATTGGCTGCTGCTTTGGACAGCTACATCCCGACTCCTGAGCGCGCAGTTGACAAACCTTTCCTGTTGCCGATTGAAGACGTATTCTCTATTTCAGGCCGCGGTACCGTAGTAACCGGTCGTGTAGAGCGCGGTATCATCAACGTAGGTGACGAGATTGAAATCGTAGGTCTGAAAGAGACTCAAAAAACCACTTGTACCGGTGTTGAGATGTTCCGCAAGTTGCTGGATCAAGGTCAGGCCGGTGATAACGTTGGCGTACTGTTGCGCGGTACCAAACGTGAAGACGTTGAGCGTGGTCAAGTATTGGCTAAACCCGGCTCTATTACTCCGCACACCAAGTTTAAAGCTGAAGTGTACGTATTGAGCAAAGAAGAGGGTGGTCGTCATACTCCGTTCTTCGCTAACTACCGTCCTCAATTCTATTTCCGTACTACCGACGTTACCGGTGCGGTAACTTTGGAAGAAGGCGTTGAGATGGTAATGCCTGGTGAGAATGTGACCATTACTGTAGAATTGATCGCTCCGATTGCTATGGAAGAAGGTTTGCGTTTTGCGATTCGCGAAGGCGGCCGTACTGTAGGTGCTGGCGTAGTATCTTCTATCATCGCTTAATTGGAAGGATATAGATCAAATGGCAAATCAAAAAATCCGTATCCGTTTAAAAGCTTACGACTACAGTTTGATTGATCGTTCTGCTCAAGAAATCGTTGAAACTGCTAAGCGTACCGGTGCTGTTGTAAAAGGCCCGATCCCATTGCCTACAAAAATTGAACGCTTCAATATTTTGCGTTCTCCCCATGTGAATAAAACTTCACGTGAGCAATTGGAGATTCGTACGCATTTGCGTTTGATGGATATTGTCGATTGGACTGATAAAACTACAGATGCCTTGATGAAATTGGATTTACCTGCTGGGGTCGATGTAGAAATTAAGGTACAGTAACTATATATGAAAAATATTCTCTTGATTTGATAAGAGAAAATATTGTATAGTAATGGACTTGGAAATTTTCCAAGTCCATTTTTTTGTGAAATATGGTTGGTCAATCGAAACCAACCCCTTGTTTATAAGGAAAAAATCATGACTTTAGGTCTGGTTGGACGCAAGGTGGGCATGACTCGCGTGTTTAATGAGCAGGGTGTTTCTGTTCCTGTAACCGTGTTGGATATGTCTGCTAATCGCGTTGCACAGGTAAAATCCAAAGATACAGACGGCTATATTGCTGTTCAAGTTGCCTTTGGTAATAAGAAAGCTAATCGTGTGAATAAAGCAGAAGCGGGACATTTTGCTAAAGCGGGTATTGAAGCTGGTTCTGGTTTGATTGAATTTTCTTTGTCTGAAGATAAGTTAGGCGAACTAAAGGCTGGTGATGTAATTACTGTTGCAATGTTTGAAGTGGGTCAGTTGGTAGATGTGACAGGTACTTCTAAAGGTAAAGGCTTCTCTGGTACTATTAAACGTCACAATTTTGGGGCGCAGCGTACGTCTCATGGTAATTCACGTTCTCATCGAGTTCCTGGTTCAATTGGACAGGCGCAAGACCCAGGTAGAGTTTTTCCTGGTAAGCGTATGGCAGGTCAGTATGGCAATACTAAGGCCACAGTTCAATGTTTAGAAGTAATGCGTGTTGATGTTGAACGTCAATTGATGTTGGTAAAAGGTGCTGTTCCTGGTGCTGTCAATGCAGACGTTGTGGTTCGTCCTAGTGTGAAGGTGGGTGCATAATGGAATTGAAAGTAATTGACTATAAAGGCCAGATTTCTGGTGGCTTGTCTGTTTCTGATGCACTGTTTGCTCGCGAATATAATGAAGCATTGGTGCATCAGTTGGTAACTGCTTTTTTGGCTAATGCCCGTTCTGGTAATCGTGCTCAAAAAACTCGTGCAGAAGTTAATCATTCAACTAAAAAGCCTTGGCGTCAGAAGGGTACTGGTCGTGCTCGTTCGGGTATGACTTCTTCTCCTTTGTGGCGTAGTGGTGGTAGAGCTTTTCCTAATAAGCCAAATGAAAACTTTACTCAAAAAGTAAATCGTAAAATGTATCGTGCTGGTATGGCTGCTATTTTGTCTCAATTGGTGCGTGATGAACGATTGTTTGTAATTGAAAGTTTGGTTGCTGAGACCCCGAAAACAAAAGCTTTTGCTGAGCAAGTAAAAAATCTTGGTATGGATCAGGTTTTATTTGTTACTAAGCAATTGGATGAAAACGTTTATTTGGCATCGCGTAATTTACCTAACGTATTGGTTTTAGAAGCTCAGTTGGCTGATCCATATAGCCTATTGCGTTACAAAAAGGTAGTAATTACTAAAGATGCTGTTGCGCAATTAGAGGAGCAATGGGTATGAATCAACAACGTTTAATGAAGGTTATTTTGGCGCCTATTGTTTCTGAAAAAAGTAATTTGTTGGCAGAGTTACGTAATCAAATGGCATTTAAAGTTTTGCCAAATGCTAATAAAACTGAAATCAAGGCTGCGGTTGAGCTTTTGTTTGGTGTTCAAGTCGCATCAGTTACGACGGTTACTGTTAAGGGTAAGGTAAAACGATTTGGTCGTACTTTAGGTCGTCGTAGTGATGTTAAGAAAGCATATGTAACTCTAGTTGCTGGTCAAGAAATTGATATTGATGCCGCTGCAGCAGCTGCAGATAAGGAATAAGTGAAATGGCTATTGTGAAAATGAAGCCTACTTCTGCTGGCCGTCGTGGGATGGTGCGTGTAGTGGTAGAGGGCTTACATAAAGGTGCTCCATATGCTCCTTTATTAGAAAAGAAAAATTCTACTGCTGGCCGTAATAATAATGGTCACATTACTACTCGTCATAAGGGTGGAGGTCATAAGCATCATTATCGTTTAATTGACTTTAAGCGAAATAAAGATGGTATTCCGGCTAAAGTTGAGCGTATTGAGTATGATCCAAATCGTACGGCATTTATTGCTCTGTTGTGTTATGCGGATGGTGAGCGTCGCTATATTATTGCTCCTCGTGGTGTTCAAATTGGAGCAACTTTAGTTTCTGGTGCAGAGGCTGCTATTAAAACAGGTAATACTTTACCGATTCGTAATATACCTGTTGGTACGACTATTCACTGTATTGAAATGAAACCTGGTAAAGGTGCTCAAATCGCACGCTCTGCCGGTGCGTCTGCAGTCTTATTGGCTAAAGAAGGTATTTATGCACAGGTTCGCTTGCGTTCAGGTGAGGTTCGAAAAATACATATTGATTGTCGAGCCACTATCGGAGAGGTAGGCAATGAAGAACAAAGCCTTAAGAAAATTGGTAAAGCAGGTGCTAATCGTTGGAGAGGGATTCGTCCAACAGTTCGCGGTGTAGTCATGAACCCTGTTGATCATCCTCATGGTGGTGGCGAGGGACGTACTGGTGAGGCACGTGAGCCAGTTAGTCCATGGGGTACCCCTTCTAAAGGTTATCGCACTCGTAATAATAAACGCACGGATAATATGATTGTTCGTCGTCGTTACTCTAATAAAGGTTAATTGATATGGCTCGTTCATTAAAAAAAGGCCCATATGTAGACCTGCATTTGCTCAAGAAAGTAGATGCTGCTCGCGCAAGCAACGATAAAAGACCTATTAAAACTTGGTCGCGTCGTTCCACTATCTTGCCAGATTTTATTGGTCTGACAATTGCAGTTCATAATGGTCGTACTCACGTTCCTGTTTTTATCAGTGATAATATGGTTGGTCATAAATTGGGTGAATTCTCATTGACTCGTACTTTCAAAGGCCATTTGGCTGATAAAAAAGCTAAAAAGAAATAAGGTGAACTATGAGAGTAAGTGCACAACATAAAAACGCTCGTATTTCTGCACAAAAAGCACGCTTAGTTGCAGATATGATTCGTGGTAAAAATGTAGCTCAAGCTTTAAGTATTTTGACATTTAGTCCAAAAAAAGGTGCTGAGTTAATCAAGAAAGTTTTGGAATCAGCTATTGCGAATGCAGAGCATAATAATGGCGCTGATATTGATGAATTAAAAGTAGTGACTATTTTTGTGGATAAAGGACCTAGTCTGAAACGATTCCAAGCACGAGCTAAAGGGCGTGGTAATCGTATTGAAAAACAAACTTGTCATATTAATGTAACAGTAGGTAACTGAAGGAAAAGCTATGGGACAAAAAATTAACCCTACAGGCTTTCGCCTGGCGGTAACTAAAGACTGGTCATCTAAATGGTTTGCCAAAAGTAACGAGTTTTCTACCGTTTTGAAGCAAGATATTGATGTTCGAGAGTATTTAAGAAAGCGTTTAGCTAATGCTTCTGTTGGTCGAGTTGTTATTGAGCGTCCAGCCAAATCTGCTCGTATTACTATTCACTCTGCTAGACCTGGAGTTGTAATTGGTAAAAAAGGTGAAGATATCGAAATTTTGAAACGCGATTTGCAAGCTTTAATGGGTGTACCTGTTCATGTAAATATTGAAGAAATACGTAAACCTGAACTGGATGCTCAAATTATTGCTGATGGAATTGCACAGCAATTGGAAAAACGTGTTCAATTTCGTCGTGCTATGAAACGTGCTATGCAAAATGCTATGCGTGTTGGCGCTAAAGGCATTAAGATCATGACTTCAGGTCGTTTGAATGGTGCTGATATTGCACGCAGTGAGTGGTATAGAGAAGGCCGTGTGCCATTGCATACTCTGCGAGCAAATGTGGATTACGCAACTAGCGAAGCGCATACTACATACGGTGTGTTAGGTTTGAAAGTTTGGGTTTATACAGATGAAAGCTCTGATAAAGGTGCTAAGTTAAAACCTGAACAAGAAAAAAAACAAAGAAAGGGTTCTCGTCATGTTGCAGCCAACTAGACTGAAATACCGCAAACAGCATAAAGGTCGTAATACAGGTATTGCTACGCGTGGTAATAAAGTAAGTTTTGGTGAGTTTGGTTTAAAGGCCGTTGGTCGTGGTCGTTTAACTGCTCGTCAAATTGAAGCTGCGCGTCGTACAATGACTCGACACATTAAACGTGGTGGTCGAATTTGGATTCGAGTATTTCCAGATAAGCCAATTACTGCAAAACCAGCGGAAGTCCGTATGGGTGGGGGTAAGGGTTCTCCTGAATACTACGTAGCTGAAATTCAGCCTGGTAAAATGCTTTATGAAATGGATGGTGTGCCAGAGTCTTTGGCGCGAGAGGCCTTTGAATTGGCTTCAGCAAAATTGCCAATTCCAACAACATTTGTAGTTAGACAGGTAGGTCAATAATGAAGGCTAGTGAATTAAAGGGCAAATCTGTTGAGCAATTAAATGCTGATTTACTTGATTTGTTAAAAGTTCAATTCGGTTTACGTATGCAAAATGCAAGTGGTCAACTGGGTAAGCCAAGTGAATTGAAAAAAGTTCGTCGTGATATTGCTCGTATTAAAACCATTCTAACTGAAAAAGGTGCTAAATAATGAGCGAAGTTAAAAATATTCGTACTTTACAGGGTAAAGTCGTTAGTAATAAGATGGACAAAACAGTTACTGTTTTAGTTGAGCGGAAAGTTAAGCATCCTTTATATGGTAAAATTATTCGCCGTTCGACTAAGATTCATGCGCATGATGAGCAAAATCAATATAATATTGGTGATGTGGTTGTGATTTCAGAATCTCGTCCGGTGTCAAAGACTAAATCTTGGGTTGTCACAGAATTGGTTGAGAAAGTAAGAGCTGTATAATAATTATTACAGTTTATTCTTAAAACAGAAGCGAAGTGTTGCTGGAATAATTTTTTTCCTGTAAACTTCGTTTCTTACTTTCTACTTTCTTGTAGAAGTATTCTTCCCTTCGGGGCCCAAGACTGGTTTACTAGAACCTCAAATTGGTTTCATTGGTACTGTTAAGTTCAATATTTAATTGTATTCTTGAAAGTGGTAAATTAAGTTGGTTTATTTAAAGGTAATAAAATGATTCAAATGCAGACCATCTTAGATGTTGCTGATAACTCTGGTGCGCGTCGTGTTATGTGCATTAAGGTTTTGGGCGGATCTAAACGTCGCTATGCTTCAGTTGGCGATATTATTAAAGTTGCAGTTAAAGATGCTGCGCCACGTGGCCGTGTCAAGAAAGGTGACGTGTATAGTGCAGTAGTTGTTCGTACCGCAAAAGGTGTTCGTCGTCCTGATGGAGCCTTGATTAAATTTGATAACAATGCTGCTGTTTTGTTAAATAATAAATTGGAACCCCTTGGTACTCGTATTTTTGGGCCGGTAACTCGTGAACTAAGAACAGAGCGCTTTATGAAAATCGTTTCATTGGCTCCTGAAGTTCTATAAGGATTGCACTATGAATAAGATTATTAAAGGTGATCAGGTACTTGTAATTGCTGGTAAAGACAAAGGCAAAAAAGGTCAAGTTGTTCGCGTAATGGGGGATAAAGTTGTTGTTGAGGGTGTTAATGTTGTAAAGCGCCATCAAAAACCTAATCCTATTCGCGGAGTTGAGGGTGGTATTGTGACGAAGAATATGCCTTTAAATATTTCTAATGTTGCAATTTTTAATCCAGAAACAAATAAAGCAGATCGTATCGGTATTAAACTAGTTGAAGAAGAAGGAAAGGTTAAAAGAGTTCGTGTCTTTAAGTCAACTGGTTCGGCTGTTGGTGCGTAAGGAGTAAATATGGCACGTTTAAGAGATTTTTATAACAGCACGGTTGTTCCTGAATTGATGAAGCAATTTAACTACAAATCAATTATGGAAGTCCCCCGTATTGAAAAAATTACTTTGAATATGGGTGTTGGTGAAGCAGTTGCTGACAAAAAGGTTATGGAGCATGCTGTTGCTGATCTAGAGAAAATATCAGGTCAGAAACCTGTAGTAACTGTTGCTCGTAAGTCTATAGCGGGTTTTAAAATTCGTGATAATTACCCTGTTGGATGTAAAGTAACATTGCGCCGTAACCAGATGTTTGAGTTTCTAGATCGCTTGATTACGATTGCTTTGCCGCGAGTTAGAGATTTTCGTGGTGTAAGTGGCAAGTCATTTGATGGTCGTGGAAATTATAATATGGGTGTTAAAGAGCAGATTATTTTTCCTGAGATTGAATACGATAAAATAGATGCTCTACGTGGTTTAAATATTACCATTACTACCACAGCAAAAACTGATGAAGAGGCTAAGGCCTTGTTATCTATGTTTAAATTTCCATTTAAGGGATAATTATGGCTAAAAAAGCACTTATTAATCGTGAAGCTAAACGTGCTGCATTGGCTAAAAAGTATGCTGCGAAACGTGAAGCAATTTTTGCTATTATTAATGATTCGAATGCTACTGATGAACAGCGTTTTGAAGCACGCTTGAGGTTTCAGGCTATTCCTCGTAATGCAGCTCCTGTTCGTCAACGTCGTCGTTGCGCTTTGACTGGTCGTCCTCGTGGTACATTCCGTAAGTTTGGTTTGGGCCGAATTAAAATCCGTGAAATCGCAATGCGTGGCGAAATTCCGGGTGTTGTTAAAGCTAGCTGGTAATAGAGGGTTATAAAATGAGTATGCATGATCCTATTTCCGATATGTTGACCCGTATTCGTAATGCTCAGCGAGCTAATAAAGTTGCGGTGTCTATGCCTTCCTCAAAACTAAAATGTGCTATTGCGAATGTTTTAAAAGAAGAAGGTTATATTGAGGATTTTATTGTAAGTACAGATGAAAAACCTGTACTAAATATTCAACTGAAATATTATGCGGGTCGTCCGGTAATTGAACAGATTAAGCGTGTTTCACGTCCTGGATTGCGTGTATATAAAGGAGCAACAAATATTCCTACTGTAATGAATGGATTAGGTGTTGCGATTATTAGTACTTCTAAAGGCGTAATGACTGACCGTAAAGCTCGATTGGAGGGTGTTGGTGGTGAGTTGTTGTGTTTTGTTGCATAGTGCAGGAGATATTTAAATGTCACGTGTAGCTAAAAATCCAGTGACTGTTCCTGCTGGTGTTGAAGTGAAATTTGGAACAGATAATTTGACAGTCAAAGGTAAAAATGGTGAGTTGTCGCTTCCTTTGTCTACTGATGTAAATGTCGAATTAATTGACGGCTCTTTAACTTTTTCGGCTGCTAATGATAGTAAGCACGCTAATGCAATGTCTGGTACTATCCGTGCCCTTGTAAATAATATGGTTAAAGGCGTTAGTGAGGGTTTTGAGAAAAAATTACAGCTTATTGGTGTTGGTTATAGAGCCCAAGCTCAAGGAAATATTTTAAATTTGTCTCTAGGCTTTTCTCATCCGATTGTTTATGAAATGCCTGTTGGTGTGTCAGTGCAAACGCCATCTCAAACTGAGATTGTGTTAGCTGGTGCAAATAAGCAAGTTATTGGTCAAGTTGCTGCAGAGATTCGCGCATTTCGCTCTCCAGAGCCTTATAAAGGTAAGGGTGTTCGTTATGTTGGTGAAGTTGTGGTAATGAAAGAAACCAAGAAAAAATAATTGAGGCTTAGTAATGAATAAACATATAACCAGACTCCGTCGTGCACGCAAAACTCGTGCACGAATTGCGGACTTAAAAGTGATTAGATTGTGCGTATTCCGTACAAATAATCATATTTATGCGCAGGTAATTAGTGCTGAAGGTGATAGAGTACTTGCTCAGGCATCAACTTTAGAAGCGGAAGTGCGCACAATGTTGAAATCAGGTAGTAATGTTGAAGCTGCTACCTTGATTGGTAAGCGCATAGCAGAAAAAGCTAAAGCAGTCGGTGTTGAGCGTGTTGCTTTTGATCGTTCGGGTTTTCAATACCATGGTCGTGTAAAAGCTTTGGCTGAAGCTGCGAGAGAAAATGGATTGAGCTTCTAGGGATAGGTATTGGAGTCTTTAATATGGCAAAACATGAAATTGAAGAACGTGGCGACGGCTTAATTGAAAAAATGGTTGCTGTTAACCGTGTAACGAAAGTTGTAAAAGGTGGTCGTATTATGGCCTTTTCAGCGTTGACTGTTGTCGGTGATGGTGATGGTCGTATTGGTATGGGTAAAGGTAAGTCTAAAGAAGTACCTGTGGCCGTACAGAAAGCAATGGATCAGGCACGTCGTTCCATGATTAAAGTGCCATTGAAAAATGGAACAATTCATCATGAAGTAATTGGTCGTCATGGTGCAACACGAGTATTTATGCAACCTGCTAAAGAGGGTAGCGGTGTAAAAGCTGGTGGTCCAATGCGCTTAGTTTTTGATGCTATGGGTGTCCATAACATCTCTGCTAAAGTTCACGGTTCAACCAATCCGTATAATATCGTAAGAGCCACATTGGACGGTTTGTCTAAGTTATACACACCTGCTGATATTGCTGCTAAACGTGGTTTAACTGTAGATGAAATTTTAGGAATTAACCATGACTGAGCAAAAGAAAATTAAGATAACTTTGATTAAAAGTTTAATTGGTACTATTGCATCACATCGTGCTTGTGCACGTGGTTTGGGTTTGCGTCATAGAGAGCATACGGTTGAGGTGCTAGATACCCCAGAAAATCGTGGTATGATCAACAAGATCAGCTACCTTTTAAAAGTGGAGTCTTAAGATGTTCTTAAATACAATTAAACCAGCTGAAGGAGCTACTCATTCAGCTCGCCGAGTTGGTCGTGGTATTGGTAGTGGTTTGGGTAAGACTTGTGGTAGGGGGCATAAAGGACAGAAGAGTCGTGCAGGTGGCTTTCATAAGGTAGGTTTTGAAGGTGGTCAAATGCCCTTACAGCGTCGTTTACCTAAACGAGGCTTTAAGTCTTTAACTTCTTTAGTTAACGCTGAAGTTCGTTTGAGTGAATTGGCATTAGTTGCAGTTGATGTTATTGATATTTTGGCATTAAAGCAAGCCGGGTTAATTTCTGCTAATGCATCAAATGTAAAAGTGATTGCTTCTGGTGAACTTGATAAAGCGGTTACTTTAAAAGGTGTTAAGGTAACTAAAGGTGCAAAAGCTGCCATCGAATCTGCTGGTGGTAAAGTAGAAGAATAAGGTTTTATTTAAGTGGCTACTCAACAATCTTTATCAGGTTTGGCAAAATTTGGCGACTTAAAGAGTCGAGTATTATTTTTGCTAGGTGCGTTAATCGTTTTTCGAATTGGTGCTCATATTCCTGTACCAGGTGTGGATGCAGCTGCTCTTGCTAAACTTTATGAAAGCGCAGGAGGGGGCGTTTTGGGAATGTTAAATATGTTCTCAGGCGGTTCTCTTGAGCGCTTCAGTATTTTTGCTATTGGTATCATGCCATATATTTCTGCTTCAATTATTGTGCAATTGGCATCAGAAATATTTCCTTCGTTGAAGTTATTAAAAAAAGAAGGGGAGGCTGGTCGCAAGATAATTACAAAATATACTCGTTATGGTACTGTTTTATTAGCACTTTTGCAGAGTTTTGGTGTTGCAACTTTTGTTTTTCAACAAGGTGTAGTAGTAACGTCGCAGTTTGAGTTTTATGTATCTACGATTGTTTGTTTGGTGACCGGTACGATGTTTTTAATGTGGCTGGGAGAGCAGATTACTGAACGTGGTATTGGTAATGGGATTTCATTAATTATTACTGCAGGTATTGTTTCAGGAGTTCCTTCTGGTATTGTTCAATTGTGGACTTTAACTAGACAGGGTTCAATAAGTATGTTAATGGCTGTTTCTATAGTAATTGGCGTATTTATATTGATTTATGCAGTAGTTTTTTTTGAAAGTGCACAGAGAAAAATCCCGGTGCATTATGCTAAACGTCAAATTGGTAATCGTATTGCTCAAGGCCAAAATACTCATATGCCATTTAAATTGAATATGGCTGGTGTAATCCCACCTATTTTTGCTTCAAGTATTATACTTTTTCCTTCTACAATTTTTAGTTGGTTTGGTTCGACTTCAACTGATAGTTTGTTAGGGCAAATAGCTGCTTTACTGCAGCATGGCCAACCTATTTATATATTGTTATTTTCTTCAGCTATTATCTTTTTCTGTTATTTTTATACAGCATTGGTGTTTAGTCCAAAAGAGATGGCTGAAAATTTGAAGAAAAGTGGTGCATTTGTGCCTGGGATTAGGCCTGGAGTACAGACTGCAAAATATTTAGAAACAGTAGTGCTACGATTAACTTTTTTTGGCGCATTGTATATTACAATAATATGCTTGATTCCTGAGTTTTTAACAACGGCATTAAACATTCCCTTTTATTTAGGAGGGACATCTTTGTTGATTCTTGTTGTGGTAACTATGGATTTCAGTACTCAAATTGCCTCGTACAGAATGACGCAACAATATGAGCATCTGATGAAGCGCGCTGATATGAGATCATTATCACGTAAATAAGAATTATGGCTAAAGAAGATACCATACAAATGCAAGGTGAGATCTTGGAAACCTTACCTAATGCGACTTTTAAAGTTAAGCTTGAAAATGACCATGTTGTATTGGGTCATATATCTGGAAAGATGAGAATGCATTATATTCGTATTTCTCCAGGTGACAAAGTAACTGTAGAGCTTACACCTTATGATTTAACCCGTGCTCGTATTGTATTCCGAGCAAGATAATTAATGAAAGGAAAGACATGCGTGTACAACCTTCAGTGAAGAAAATTTGCCGTAACTGTAAGATTATTCGTCGTAATCGTGTAGTTCGTGTAATTTGTACCGATCCACGCCATAAACAACGTCAAGGCTAATTTGGCTTGTCTGTTTTTTTATGGTATAGTGACAAACTTTTGCCCTTAAAGGAAAAAATATGGCTCGTATCGCAGGGGTAAATATCCCTAATAACGCCCATATCGTAATTGGCTTGCAAGCTATTTATGGTATTGGCGCTACTCGCGCTAAGTTGATTTGTGAAGCTGCAAACATAGTGGCTAGTACAAAAGTTAAAGATTTAGACGAGACTCAACTTGAAGCTTTGCGTGAGCAAGTGGCTAAGTATGAAGTAGAAGGTGATTTGCGCCGTGAAGTAACCATGAGCATCAAACGATTGATGGATATGGGCTGCTATCGTGGCTTCCGTCATCGTCGTGGTTTACCATGTCGTGGTCAACGTACGCGTACTAATGCGCGTACACGTAAAGGTCCACGTAAAGCAATTGCTGGTAAAAAATAATTTTGTAAGGAATTAATTAATGGCTAAAGCAAACACAGCTTCGCGTGTACGTAAAAAAGTACGTAAAACCGTTAGCGAAGGTATTGTTCATGTTCATGCGTCTTTTAACAATACCATCATTACTATTACCGACCGCCAAGGCAATGCGTTATCTTGGGCTACCTCTGGTGGTGCTGGTTTTAAAGGTTCACGTAAAAGTACACCATTTGCAGCTCAGGTAGCTGCAGAAGCAGCTGGTAAAGTTGCCCAAGAGTATGGCGTTAAAAATTTAGAAGTTCGTATTAAAGGTCCTGGTCCGGGTCGTGAATCTTCTATTCGTGCGCTCAACGCTCTTGGTTTCAAAATTACTAGCATTACTGACGTTACTCCGTTGCCTCATAACGGCTGTCGTCCGCCTAAGAAACGTCGTATTTAATATTGGAGTGATTGAGATATGGCACGTTATATCGGCCCTAAATGTAAATTAGCACGCCGCGAAGGCACGGATTTGTTTTTAAAAAGCGCTCGTCGCTCTTTGGAATCCAAATGTAAGATGGATTCTGCTCCTGGTCAGCATGGTGCTAAAAAGCCTCGCTTGTCTGATTATGGCTTGCAATTGCGTGAAAAGCAAAAAATCCGTCGTATTTATGGCGTTTTAGAGCGTCAATTCCGCCGTTATTTTGCAGAGGCTTCCCGTCGTAAAGGTTCTACTGGTGAGCTGCTTTTGCAATTGTTAGAATCTCGTTTGGATAATGTTGTTTACCGTATGGGTTTTGGCTCTACTCGTGCTGAAGCGCGTCAGCTGGTTTCTCATAAAGCCATTACTGTAAACGGTCAAGTAGTTAACATCCCGTCTTTCCAAGTTAAGGCAGGTGATGTAGTTGCAGTTCGTGAAAAAGCGAAGAAGCAGGTTCGTATTCAAGAAGCACTAGGATTGGCAGCACAAATCGGTATGCCTAGCTGGGTTTCTGTTGATGCTCCAAAAATGGAAGGTGTATTTAAAAATATGCCTGATCGTTCAGAGTTGTCTGGCGATATTAATGAACAGCTGGTGGTTGAGTTCTACTCTAAATAATGCTAGCTAAGTGAGGGACAGTTAAATGCAAAATAGCACTTCCGAATTTTTGAAACCCCGTCAAATTGATGTTGATACTTTGTCCACTACACGTGCCAAAGTGTCTATGCAGCCATTTGAGCGTGGTTTCGGCCATACCTTAGGTAATGCTTTGCGTCGTATCTTACTGTCATCCATGAATGGTTTTGCTCCGACTGAAGTTGTGATTTCAGGCGTTTTGCACGAATACTCTACTGTTGATGGAGTTCAAGAGGATGTGGTTGACATTCTCTTGAATCTCAAAGGTGTGGTATTTAAATTACATGGACGTAGCCAAGTCCAGTTAACTTTGAAAAAATCTGGTTCTGGTCCTGTAGTTGCCGGTGATATTGAATTGCCGCACGATGTTGAGATTATCAACCCAGATCACTTGATTTGCCATTTATCTGATAATGGTCAAATTGAGATGGAAATTAAGGTAGAGCAAGGCCGTGGTTATCAATCTGTTTCTGGTCGTCGTGCGTTGCGCGATGAAAATAAACAAATTGGTGCAATTCAATTGGATGCGAGCTTTTCGCCCATTAGCCGTGTTAGCTTTGAAGTTGAACCTGCACGTGTTGAGCAGCGTACCGATTTAGACCGTTTGGTTTTGGATATTGAAACAGACGGTTCTATTGATCCTGAAGAGGCTGTTCGCAGTGCAGCACGTATCTTAATTGACCAAATGTCTATTTTTGCAGACTTAAAAGGAACACCGGTTGAGGAGGTGGAAGAAAAAGCGCCTCCAATCGATCCTATTTTATTGCGCCCAGTAGATGATTTGGAATTAACCGTACGTTCAGCTAATTGCTTAAAAGCTGAAGATATTTATTATATTGGTGATTTGATCCAACGCACCGAAACCGAGTTGTTAAAAACGCCAAATTTAGGTCGCAAATCTTTGAATGAAATCAAAGAAGTTTTGGCATCTAAAGGTTTGACGTTGGGATCAAAACTAGAAGCTTGGCCACCTGTGGGTTTGGAAAAGCCTTAAGTTTGAATATTAAAGGATAATGACATGCGTCATCGTAATGGCAATCGTAAATTAAACCGCACTAGCAGTCATCGCGCTGCGATGCTGCGCAATATGGCAAATTCTTTGCTGACTCATGAAACTATTGTAACTACTTTGCCTAAAGCTAAAGAGTTGCGTCGTGTAGTTGAGCCGTTGATCACTTTAGGTAAAAAGCCTTCTTTGGCTAACCGTCGTTTGGCTTTCAGCCGTACTCGCGATCGTGATGTAGTGGTTAAATTATTTGACGATTTAGGTGTTCGCTTTGCAAGTCGCAATGGTGGTTATGTTCGTATTTTGAAATACGGATTCCGTAAAGGCGATAATGCTCCTTTGGCATTGGTTGAGTTGGTTGATCGTGTTCCTGAGGCCAGCGCTGAATAAGCTTAATTGACACTCAATTGCAGATGTCGTAAAACCAGCCTAAAATGGCTGGTTTTCTTTTATGTTTTTGATTTGTTTAGGTATAATGCTGCTTTTGTGATTTATAAAAATTAATTATTCCAAAAGATTATTTTGATTAAGTAAGAAAAATGAGCTAATGGTTAGTTTGACTTATTATCTTATACTTCGATCGATTTTTTTGTACCAGTATTTTGGCTTTTATTTTAAAGCATTAGTGCCAAAAGATTTACAAGGATCCTGATAAGCTGAAATGCTTGAATATCAGATTGAGTAAATGTAAATCAAGCTAAGTGTTGAGTTTATGTCAGAATTACAATTTAATTTGTAATGATTGCAAAATCTAAATTGATAAAATATTTGAATATGAATGTTTAAATAAAAAAGGGGGGAATAATGAAGTCTAAAGGTCTGCTGTTTATCTTGCTGTTGGGTTTTTCTGTATTTTCTTGGGCTCAGAGAATGGTTCCTGCGGATATGTCTGTTGGTAAATTAAAAAGCGTGCAAGGATCCCAGTTGGTTCTTGGTAACAATACGTTGGGATTTACGGAAGTCATTACTTTAGGCCTGGTGAATAATGATGCTCTTTTGGAGATGAGTCCCGCTTTGAGAGTTCGTGATGAACGAAACCGTTTCATTGTGAGTGGTAAATTAGGTGCAAATATTGGAAAGCATATTGCGGTGCGGGTTCGCAATAATCAAGTTGATGAGATTTGGATTTTAACTGAAGCGGAATATGCGAAATTTATGCAGCATAAGAAGTAAGTTTCAAGTTTTGAATTGGATGTTGATTTTATGAAAAAAGTCTTTATTCGTACTTTTGGTTGTCAGATGAATGAGTACGATTCTGAAAAAATGTTGTCTGTGCTTGCAGAAGATGATGAGTTGGTGCAGGTCGGTGAGGCTGAAGAAGCAGATATTATTTTATTCAATACCTGTTCTGTGCGTGAAAAAGCCCAAGAGAAAGTATTTTCGGATTTGGGACGTGTAAAATCGTTAAAAGCCAAGAATCCGAATTTGATTATCGGTGTGGGCGGTTGCGTGGCTTCGCAAGAAGGTGAAGAAATCGTTAAGCGTGCTCCGTTTGTTGATGTAGTGTTTGGCCCGCAAACTTTGCATCGTTTGCCGAAACTGATTGATGAGAAAAAAGAAACGGGTCGTTCTCAAGTTGATATTTCGTTCCCTGAGATTGAAAAGTTTGACCACCTTCCTCCGGCGAGAGTTGAAGGCGGTTCCGCTTTCGTGTCGATTATGGAAGGATGTTCTAAGTATTGCAGTTTTTGTGTTGTTCCTTATACCCGTGGCGAAGAGTTTTCACGTCCTTTGAATGATGTTTTGACGGAAATTGCGAACCTGGCACAACAGGGTGTGAAAGAGATTAATTTGTTGGGACAGAACGTGAATGCCTATCGTGGCGAAATGGAAGACGGTGAGATTTGCGACTTCGCCATGTTGCTGCGTATTGTGCATGAAATTCCGGGTATTGAGCGTATGCGTTTTACGACCAGTCATCCGAGAGAGTTTAGTGACCGCATTATTGAGTGTTATCGTGATTTGCCAAAGTTGGTTTCACATTTGCATTTGCCGATTCAAAGCGGATCAGACCGCGTGCTGTCTGCAATGAAACGCGGTTATACTGCTTTGGAATATAAATCGATTATCCGCAAGCTTCGTGCTATTCGTCCCGATTTGTGTTTGAGTTCGGATTTTATTGTCGGTTTTCCGGGAGAGACCGAGCAAGAGTTTGAGCAGACTTTGAAACTGGTAAAAGATATCGCGTTCGATTTGAGTTTTGTATTTATTTACAGTCCACGTCCCGGCACGCCTGCGGCGAATTTGCCGGACGATACGCCGCAAGAAGAAAAAGTCCGTCGTTTGGAGGCGTTGAACGAAGTTATCGAAGCGGAAACCGCGCGTATCAATCAAAGTATGTTGGGAACGGTGCAACGCTGCCTAGTGGAAGGTGTGTCCAAGAAAGACCCTGACCAATTGCAAGGCCGTACCGCAAACAACCGTGTAGTGAATTTTACAGGCAGCGTTGATTTGATTAACCAGATGGTAGATATCAAAATTACCGAAGCATTTACTTTCTCGCTGCGTGGAGAGTTGGTGTAATCTGAAGCTTTTTGAATATGGAGGCCGTCTGAAAAAACGCTGTTTTCAGACGGCTTCATCGTATCTTGATGTTGGATATGCCGTTTCAGTTTCATACTTATTTGATTCCGATGAACCTGTAATCGTTAAAGGCCGTCTGAAAATTCAGACGGCCTGACGTAAACGGATAGTATGGAAATAGCCGATTAAACCGATAGCTCACGGGTTTTGGCTGTATTCGTCGGCTAACGCTTGGGAGCGTTGAACACAGGCTTCAACGCCTTGTCGGATGGTTTCGGCTAAGCGGTTTTGTTCGAAGCTTTGTAGTGCGGCATAGGTTGTACCGCCTTTGGAAGTGACTTGCTGTTGTAGCGTGGAAAACGGTTCGCCGCTCTGTTCGGCGAGCATGACGGCACCTTTGAATGTTGCTAAGGTCAGCTGTTTCGCGGCATCGGGCGTAAATCCCTGCTGTTCGGCAGCGGCGGATAAGGCATTCATTAGGTAGAAAATATAGGCAGGGCCGCTGCCGCTGATGCCGGTAATCGCGTGGATATCGTTTTCGGTTTGCAGCCAAACAGTTTGGCCGACAGCCTGCATAATTTGTTCGGCTTGCTGTTTGTCGGATTCGGTGATGTTGGCTTCGGCAAATAAACCCGATATGCCTAGGCCGATTTGCGACGGAGTGTTGGGCATGGTTCGGATAATGCGCCGCGTGCCGCCCAGATACCGGCTTAAGGTGTCTATGCTTAAGCCTGCGGCAACGGACAGAATCAGTGCGCCGTTGGTTTGGATAGGCGCGCAGGCGGCTTTCATGTCTTGAGGCTTAACTGCCAGAATCAAAACATCATTTTTGGTCAGTGCCGGCAAGGTTTCGGAAACGGTAACGCTTAAAGTTCGGGCTAATTTTTCGCGTTTTTCCACGCTGCGGTTGGCGATGTGGATGTTATGGTTGCCTTGTTTGATCAGGCCCTGTGCAATGGCAGTGGCCATATTGCCGCCGCCGAGAAAGTAGATGGTCATATTTGTCCTTTGATTGTCGGCATGGGAGGCCGTCTGAAAAAATCCGGTTGGATACGGTTGATGGGGTATACAGATATTGTTTGCTGTGTTTATGTTGATTGGGCGTATTGGCGGTTGCCGAAAATGGCGCTGCCGATACGCACGTGGGTGGCACCGTTGCGGATGGCGGTTTCCATATCCGACGACATGCCCATCGACAAAACATCTGCTGCAATACCGGCTTGGTTAAGCTCTGCCAACAGATTGCGCATGGTTTGGAATTGTCGGTTTAACTCGGTTTCGCTGCAGTCTGCTTTGGCAACGCACATCAAGCCGCGCAGGGCCAGCTTGGGCAGTTTGATGAGTTCGCGGGCGAGCGGCAGGACATCTTCAGGCGCAATGCCGTGTTTGTTTGGCTCTTGTGCAATGTTCACCTCGATGCAGATTTGCAGCGGCGGCATATGGGTTGGGCGTTGGTGGCTGAGACGTTCGGCAATTTTCAGACGGCTTACGGTATGCACCCAGTGGGCGCGTTCGGCAACGTATTTGGTTTTGTTGGATTGGATATCGCCGATAATATGCCAAACAATATCGGGGCAGTCGGCCAGTTCGTCGGTTTTGGCATACCATTCCTGGATGTAGTTTTCGCCGAAATCGCGCTGGCCGCAGCGGTAAACCGTTCGGATGTCTTCGGCCGGGAAAGTTTTGCTGACGGCAATCAGGGAGGCGGCGTTTTCGGCGCGGTCGGATTGCAGACAGACGGTGCGGATTCGGCTGAGAACGTTTTGAAGGTTGTTGTGCAGAAAATCCATAATTTATCCGTATGAACAGGCAAAGTGTTGTATCGGGTCGGCTTGATTTTTCATGCCGTCTGAAAATAATTGCGTTTTATTTGGTTTGAACTGTTATTATTATTTACAATTGTTAAATCAGCGAAAACAGGCAGATTGGGTTTTATTGTACGGCAAGGGGGCGTCTGCCGGTTTGTGCCGACGGTAAGTTTATCTGCCGTATAAGGGATTTTACGGTATTTGCCGGAATTGCTGTATTTGTTTGAAAAAAATTATCGATAATAAAAGAAAGCGCATTATGCAGATTACTGATTTACTCGCGTTTGGCGTAAAAAACAAAGCGTCCGACCTTCATTTGAGTTCTGGATTGTCGCCGATGATCCGTGTGCACGGCGATATCCGCCGCATTAATTTGCCGGAAATGAGCAGCGAAGAAGTGGGGCATATGATTACATCGGTGATGAACGATCACCAACGCAAACTCTTCCAGCAGAATCTGGAAGTGGACTTTTCTTTCGAGTTGCCCAATGTGGCACGTTTCCGTGTGAACGCATTTATGTCGTTCCGCGGCCCGACAGCGGTTTTCCGTACCGTACCCAGCCATGTTTTGACGCTGGAAGATTTAAAAGCACCGCGTATTTTTCAAAAAATCGCCGACAGCCCGCGCGGCTTGGTGTTGGTTACCGGCCCGACCGGTTCGGGTAAATCGACCACTCTGGCGGCGATGATCAACTATATCAACGATACCCAACCCAGCCACATCCTGACCATCGAAGACCCGATTGAGTTTGTGCATCAAAGTAAAAAAGCCTTGATCAACCAACGCGAACTGCACGAGCATACCCACAGTTTTGCCGCCGCTCTGCGTTCGGCGCTGCGTGAAGACCCGGATGTAATTCTGATTGGTGAGATGAGGGATCCCGAAACCATCGGCTTGGCATTAACGGCGGCGGAAACCGGCCACTTGGTGTTCGGTACGCTGCATACGACGGGCGCGGCCAAAACCATCGACCGTATCGTAGACGTATTCCCGGCAGGGGAAAAAGAGATGGTACGTTCGATGTTGTCGGAAAGTTTGCGTGCGGTGATTTCGCAAACGCTGCTGAAAACGCGCGACGGCAACGGCCGCGTGGCGGCGCATGAGATTTTGATTTCAACGCCGGCGGTGCGCAACCTGATCCGCGAAAACAAAATTGCCCAAATCGGTTCGGCCTTGCAGACCGGTCAGGCACACGGCATGCAGACTTTGGATCAGGCTTTGCAAAACCTGCTGCGTCAAGGCGCGATTACGCCGGAAGTGGCGCGCAGTAAAGCCCAATATTCCGATACGGTATTCTAAGGCCGTCTGAAAATTTCAATAAAGATAAAGGCTTGTCGATATGAGTGATACAAACACATTACACAGTTTGCTCAGCGAAATGGTGCAGGTATATGCCGAAAAAAACAAAGCGCATATTCCGACGCCTGCGGAGTTGGGTTCGCACATGCACCCGATTCTCGACCGCATGTGTGCCGATGCCGAGCAGCGCAATGCTTCCGATATTTTTATCAGCGCCGGTTATCCGCCTGCGTTGAAAGTCAACGGCGTATTGACTCCGATTCCGCACAAGGCGCTGACCGGTGCGGATACGGCGGCGATTGCGCAATCGACCATGAACGAACAGCAGATGGCGATGTTTAACAGCAATCTGGAGTTGAATTATTCGGTGCAGTCGCGCAGCAATACGCGTTACCGCGTGAATGCGTACCGCGAACAGGGACGTGTCGGTTTGGTTTTGCGTAAAATCAATCAAAACATTCCCACTATCGAAGAATTGGGTTTGCCGGAAAGCTTGAAAGAGTTGGCTGTGAAACCGCGCGGACTGCTGGCGTTGGTCGGCGCGACCGGTTCGGGTAAGTCGACCACAATGGCTTCGATGTTGGATTACCGCAATAACAAGGTGCCGGGCCATATCATTACCATTGAAGATCCGATTGAGTTCCTTTATAAACCGCGCCGCTGCATTATTACCCAGCGCGAAATCGGTATTGATACGCCGAATTGGCAAATGGCGGTGCAGAATGCCATGCGTCAGGCGCCGGATGTGGTGTGTATCGGTGAAGTCCGCAATGCGGAAAGCATGGAATATGCCATGCAATTGGCGCAAACGGGTCACTTGTGCGTGTTTACCCTGCATGCCAACAACGCCGCTCAGGCGGTCGAGCGGATTTTGAACTTCTATCCCGAAGAACGGCACGAACAGGTCTTGGTAGATTTGGCGTTGAATTTGAACGGTATCGTGGCTCAGCGTTTGATTGCGAAAAAATTCCGTGCGCAGCGTATGGCGATTGTGGACTTGCTGCTGAATACGCCGGCTATGCAGGACTTGATTTTCAAAGGTGATCTGATGCATCTCAAAGATTTGATGGCACGTTCGCGTGATCAGGGTATGCAGACGTTTGACCAGCATTTGTTCGATCTCTATGTTTCCGAGCAGGTGGAATACGAAGAAGCGTTGCGTCATGCCGATTCGGCCAACGATTTGCGCCTGCGTATCCAGCTGAAAGAGGAAGGCGGCGAGCCTGAACGGCTGTATGAACGGATCAGTGATTTGAATCTGATGTAATTTGTCTTCATGACAGGAGGCCGTCTGAAAATTACCGTATTTTTTCAGACGGCCTGTTTATTTTGAAATGGTGAATGCCGGTTTGGAATATCGAACGGGCAGATGGGTGATGATGGTGGAACGGATATCTGACGGTGCGGGCGAAGCAAAAAAAGGGTTGTGGTATGCCTTCGGCTGCTATGCGATTTGGGGATTGTTTCCGCTGTATTGGTATCCGTTGGCCGGTTCGGCTTTGGGCGCGGATCAACTGTTGGCGCAGCGTGTCGTGTGGTCGGCGGTGTTTTCCGTATTGCTGGCGGTCGGGTTCGGTCAATGGCCGGTGTTGCGTTCGGCAATGGGCGATAAGCGGGTGCTGCTCACTTTTTTAGCTTCCGCTGCGGCGATTTCGGTTAATTGGCTGGTGTATTTGTGGGCGATTAAGCACAATCATGTGCTGGATGCCAGTTTGGGTTATTTTATTTCGCCCTTGTTCAGCATTTGGTTGGGACGGATTTTTTTCAACGAACGGCTGAACCGGATTCAGATGGCCGCCATCAGTTTGGCTGTTGTCGGAATTTTGTGGCTGGCATTGCCGAGCGGGCGTATTCCGTGGGTGGCGTTGATATTGACTGTCAGCTTCGGGTTGTACGGTTTGCTGCGGAAAAAAGCGCCGTTGGACGTGCTGCCGGCCATGGCTCTGGAAACGCTGATGATGTTGCCGTTTGCTTTGGGTTATTTGCTGTGGTGCGGTTGGCGCGGGGAGCTGGTGTTTTCCGAGTTGCCGCCGTTGCAGATGGGGATTTTGCTGGGTTCGGGAGCGGTAACGACGATTCCGCTGCTGCTGTTCGCTGCCGGAGCCAAGCGTATTTCTTTGAGTAATCTGGGCATGATTCAGTATTTTTCGCCGACCTGTCAGTTTGTGATCGGCTTGCTGGTGTTTCAGGAAGCATTCAGTATGAGCCGCTTTATCGGTTATGTTTGGGTGTGGCTGGGCGTGGCGGTGTATTTGCTGGGAATTTGGCAGAAACAGAAAAACAGTTTTGTCCAGCGCGTTTGAGCCGTAGCAATTGTTGCGGTACTGCGCTTAATCGGTTGGGCGGCTAGGGAGGCCGTCTGAAAAAAAGGCCGTCTGAAATTTCAGACGGCCTTTTGGATATTGCGGCGGTATGTGCGGCATACGATCAGCCGTGAAAGCGTCCGCGCTTCACTTGCAGACCCCCTTGTCGGATTTGCGCGGCGAGACTGTGGTTGCGCAGGGCGTGGGTCAGGGCGACGGCCAAGCCGTCTGCCGCATCGCTTTGCGGCGTGCCGGATAAGCCGAGCATTTGTACGACCATATGCTGTACTTGTTCTTTGGCGGCTTTGCCTTGTCCGACAACGGCCTGCTTGACTTGCAGCGCGGTGTATTCGAACACGGGCAGTTTGCGCATGACCAACGCCGCCATTGCCGCTCCGCGCGCCTGTCCGAGCATCAGCGTTGCCGCCGGGTTGACGTTGACAAATACCTGTTCGACGGCGGCCTGTTGCGGCCGGTATGTGGTGATGACTTCGTCGAGATTTTCGGTGATGACGGCAATGCGTTCGGCCAGCGGCGCATTGGCCGGGGTTTTGATGTAGCCGGAAGCAACGTAAAAATGCTCGCGGCCGCGCACGTCGATGACTCCGAAGCCGGTAACGCGGCTGCCGGGATCGATGCCTAAAACGCGGACGGTGTCGGTATGCATATCGTTTTTTCAGACGGCCTGTTGGTGGGAAGAAAACGGATTATATAGGAAGTCGGTTGTTGGGCGAAGATGGGAAACTTGGACAGAAAGAAAGCTTATTTGTTTGGACAAATAAGCTTTCGTTTTATGAAAGGAGGCCGTCTGAAAATTTATACGAGGATTCCGCTCAGGTTCAATACAAACACGATGGCAAAACCCACCAGATAAACAAAGCCGAGCATGGCAAGAAAATTCATGCCGCCTGAAACAGCGTGCTTGTCGCTGTTTTTTACCAAACGGTAGTTTAGCCAGGCAAACACGGGCGCGGTCAGGAATGCGGAAATCATGGCGAATTTCAGCATTTCACCTAAGGCGCTGTTAAACCATAAAATCACGGCCATGCCTGAAAAAGCCGGCCAGCATGTCCACAATCCGACCATGCGCATATTCAGTTTCGGCTGTTTCAGCATTACACGCAGCGCTTCGGCGTTGACCCGTCCGTAGCCGTCGACCACGGTAATGGTTGTGCCGAACATGCAGGCAAAGGCGATAAAGGCAACCAGTAGTCTCGACCAATCGCCGATGGTGGAGGCATACATATTAATCAGTTGGCCGATATAAGCACCGCCTGCCAATTTCACTTCTTCGCCGTTGCCGTATTGCACCAGTGCGCCCAAAGCCAGAAAAATAATGGCCAATACCGCCGAAACGATATAGCCGACATGGAAATCCCACATGGCATCACGGTAGTTGGCCGGATCCAGTTTCTGTTTGGCGGTAACCCACATCGAGTTGATGGCGGTAACTTCCAACGGTGCAGGCATCCAACCCATTAAGGCGACAATAAAGGCAAAAGAAGCCATGTTCCACGGGGAGGGCTCGATAAAATCCGGAACCTTCTGCGCGCCTTGTCCGGCGGCAATGATAACGGCGGCAAGGGTGGCCAGCGTCAGACTGAACATGATGGCTTTGGTGACTTTGTCCAATACGCGGTAGTGTCCCAGAAGTACAATCAACAGTGTCGCTGCCATTACACTGCCTGCCAACAGGTTGACAGGCAAATCGGCGGCAGGAAAAGCCATTTTGAGAATCACGGCGGTAATCAGTGCCAATGCTCCGGAGCTGATGGTGGAGGAAGCGATGTTGAGCGCGAAGAACACCCATAAATAGATACGGCTGCGTTCGGCATAACCTTCCACCAGCGTTTTGCCGGAGTCTAACGTGTAATGCACGCCGAAACGGAAAAACGGGTATTTCAGCAGGTTGGCCAAAATGATGATAATAGCGAGCTGCCAGCCGTATAACGCGCCGGCTTGGGTTGAGGCAATCAGATGGGAGCCGCCGACTGCTGCCGAAGACAGCAGAATGCCCGGTCCCAAGGCGTGCAGCTTGCTTTGCCAGGTAGATACGGGGGAAACGGAATCCAGTGTCGGTTTTTCTGAAGGGGTTTGCATAGCGTTTTATCCTGATAAGGCTTAATCGGATGGTGTCTGTTATTTTTCAGACGGCCTCTGAAGCAGAGACGGAATCTTATCTTAAAAATTAAAAAATTATTTCGTTATGAATGAAATAATCATATTTAATTTTCTAATTATTTAAACTAAAAATTTGTATTTTTATTGTTTTTGAAATTAAATTTCATTATTTAATGTCGAAAAGCCGATGTATCGCTTTCTTGCCACTGTCGCAACAAGGCTATAAGATAGCCCTTTCTCGCAAAAAAAAGCAGGATCAATCTTATGAAACAGGCTGTATTGGCCGTAACCAGCGGCGAGCCGGCGGGCATCGGGCCGGATATTTGTTTGGACTTGGCTTTAACCGATTTGCCGTGCCGCTGTGTCGTATTGGGAGATAAGGCATTATTCAAGCAGCGTGCGGAGCAGTTGGGTAAACCCGTCCGCATCCGTGAATACGCCGACCAAGCACCGGAGCAGGGCTGCTTGGATGTTGTGCATATTCCGCTGGCGGAAGCGTGTGAGGCAGGCCGTCTGAATGTGAACAATGCGGCGTATGTGTTGAAGTTGCTGGATACCGCATACGACGGCATACAGTCCGGCCGGTTTTCAGGCATGGTTACCGCGCCTCTGCATAAAGGCATCATCAACGATATGGGCTTGGCGTTTAGCGGCCATACCGAATATTTGGCGGAGAAAAGCCGGACGCCGCAAGTAGTGATGATGTTGGCCGGCGGCGGTATGCGGGTGGCGTTGGCGACGACCCATCTGCCTTTGCGCGATGTGGCCGATACCATAACCGTGCCTTTGCTGTGTTCGGTAACCGAGATTCTGTATCGCGACCTGCAAACCAAATTCGGTATTGCCGCTCCGCGGATTCTGGTGGCGGGCTTGAATCCCCATGCCGGAGAAGGCGGCCATCTCGGTCGGGAAGAAATCGAAGTAGTGATTCCGGCTTTGGATTTGTTGCGTGAAAAGGGTTGGGATATCAGAGGGCCTTATCCTGCGGATACTCTGTTTCAGCCTTTTATGTTGGAAGGTGCGGATGCCGTGCTGGCGATGTATCACGATCAGGGCTTGCCCGTATTGAAGTATGCCGGTTTCGGCGAGGGCGTGAATATTACTTTGGGCTTGCCGTTTGTGCGTACTTCGGTTGATCACGGGACGGCTTTAGATCTGGCCGGAAGCGGTAATGCGGATTCGGGCAGCCTGATTGCCGCGGTGGAGGCGGCATATCAAATGGCCGTAGGCGGGAATAAATAAGTTTTTGATTATTTTTGAAACTTAGCAGCCTGTTTTAGGGTCTTACCTTTATTAATGACTGGATTTTGTTTAGGGGTTCCGCCGCGGTTTCGGATAAGCGTCGGAAAGGAAACAGAATCCGTATCATTAATATTGATAAGAGTGTGGTATTTCAGGCAGACGGCTTTGAAATAGCGGGTGTAAAAACTGGCCTTTCAGGAAAATCATGTTATTATGCCGACACTTTTTAGAGGTAGTGATACAAGTTCCCAATAATACTTAAGTTTACGAGCGGAAGATAATAACTATGGCAAAGTTGACGGAAAAAGACATTCTGAATTGGAACGGTCCTGAAGAGGATTATATGAACGAAGACCAATTGGCCTTCTTCAGAGAACTGTTGGTCAATCTGCAAAACGAATTGATCGAGAATGCCTCTATTACTACAGGCCACCTGCAGGAACATGAATCGGCTCCCGATCCGGCAGACCGTGCTACCCAAGAAGAGGAATATGCTCTGGAGTTGCGTACTCGCGACCGTGAAAGAAAGCTCTTGGTCAAAGTTCAGGCGGCCATCCGCAAGATTGACGAGGGTGATTACGGTTATTGTCTGGATACCGGCGAGCCTATCGGCTTGAAACGCCTGCTGGCGCGTCCGACTGCGACTTTGTCGGTAGAAGCGCAAGAGCGCCGGGAACACTTGAAGAAACAGTTTGCCGATTAATGCGAAACGGTTAAACGCATTAACGATACTGATAAAAACAGCCGGGGAAAGGATTCGTTCTGCCACGGCTGTTTTGTATGTTGCCGTGTTTGCACGGGTTAAATTGAAGTTTACACATTTTAACCCTTACCTAATTTTTTAATAATTTTTCGTCTTTACAATGGCATTCATCGGTAAAGCAAGACAGATACTTTATCCCAACAAAAAAGATAGGAAGAAAATATGAAAAAAGCATTTCACGCATTGGCAATGGTTGCTGCATTGGCAGGTATGTCTGCAACGGTATCGGCAAAATCCGATTTGTATAATGTTCCCAATGTGGCGGTAAAACCCGTTCAGGCCATTGAAGCGGCAAAAAAACAATTCGGCGGGTATGCGACCAATTTGGATCTGAAAAACAAATACGGTTCGGTGGTATATAAAATCGAATTGCGCAACGGCAACCAAGAACACGATGTGGTGATTGACGCGCAAAGCGGAAAAGTATTGAGCCACCGCGTTGAGAATGAATGGAAACCGGCCCGCAGCCACAAAATCAGCATGGAAAAAGCCATCAACATTGCGGCAGCGAAAGTACTCGGACAAGTGTTTGATGCCGATTTGGATAACGACTACGGCCGCGGACGTTATGAAGTGAAAATTCTTTCTACCGACAATGTGCCTCATAAAGTCGTAGTGGATTCGGACAGCGGCGAAATTATCTTCAGTGGCGTCGATTACGATTAATTTTGAGTACAATGGCCGTCTGAACATTGCGTCAGGCGGCTTTTTTGTGTGGGAACCGTATCTGCGGTTTGATTGGTACGGTCGATTATTGTGAATGGGAAGCGGAGGGTATATGCGTTTGCTGTTGGTAGAAGACGACAATATGATCGGTGAGGCGGTGTCGGGCAGTTTGAAAGATGCACGTTATACCGTAGATTGGGTTCGTGACGGTAAAACAGCATTGACTTCGCTGTCTGCACAGGCTTACGACGTGGTTTTGCTGGATTTGGGCTTGCCGCAGAAAGACGGCTTACAGGTGTTGTCGGAAATACGTTCCGGCGGTTTGGATGTGCCGGTGTTGATTTTGACTGCGCGTGATGATTTGGACAGCCGTCTGAAAGGCTTGGACAGCGGGGCGGATGACTATATTATCAAGCCCTTCGATATGTCGGAGGTGTTGGCGCGTATCCGCGTGGTCATTCGCAGAACGGGCGGCAGCGCCGTAAATGTTTTGGATAACGGTGTGTTGCAGCTCGATCCGGCCAATTATCATGTGAAGCGTTTGGATACGGGGGAAACTTTCTTCCTTTCTAACCGCGAGTTTGCCATTTTGCAGGCATTGATGCAGTATCCGGGAAAAATTTTTTCCCGCTCCGAATTGGAAGACAAGGTGTATGCCTGGGGTGAAGAGCCTGAAAGCAATGCGGTGGATTATCTGATTCATGCCCTGCGTAAAAAATTGGGACACAATTGCATTAAAAATGTGCGCGGCGCGGGATGGTTGGTGTCCAAGCGCGAGGGTTGAAGGGGCTTTAAATTTTCAGACGGCCTCCTGACGGTATGCGGGGGTGTGGGAGATTAATGTGTTTGTAATTGGTTTGGGTTAGGGGAAATATTTGGCAGCGATATTCAGCAGGCCGTCTATCCAGCGGCGTTTGGCATTATTGTTTACGTTGATTTTCCTGTTTACCGCAGTGGTTGCGGGGGCGGTGTCGTTTTATACCGTTTTTAAAGAAGTTCAGGAATTTCAAGATGATTTGCTGCGTCAAACCGCATTGTTGATCGACAAACCCGGTCGTGCGGGCTATGCCGATATCGACAGCGATGTGCAGATTTATATCCAACCTTTGGACGAAAGCGGCAAGTTTGCTTTGTCTCAATCTGCGGCCGACGGCTTTCACGACATTGCCGACCGCAAGCAGGACGACTCCTACCGCGCTTATGTACACACTTATGAAGACGGCAGCCGTTATGCGTTTATTCAGGAAACGGATTTCCGTGACGACATGGCGGCCGACAGCGCGTTGGTTGCCGTGTTGCCTTTATTGCTGCTGGTACCGATATCAGTGCTGCTGATGGTTTGGGTTGTTTGGCGCACGTTGGCACCGGTCAAACAGCTTTCAAAAGAAATGGAAGGACGGAACGAATCGGATTTATCGCCGTTGCCGATTGAACGGATTCCGGCCGAAATTTACGGTTTTGCCGGTGCGATTAACCGTTTGCTGGGGCGCGTAGGTGAAAATGTGCGCGAACAGCAGCGGTTTATCGCCGACGCGGCGCACGAACTGCGCTCGCCGATGACGGCGTTTTCTTTACAGGCCGAGCGTTTGGCTTCGCGGGAATTGCCGCCTGAAACGGCCGAGCTGGTGGCGGATCTGCGCGACGGTATCCGCCGCAACCGCCGTTTGTTGGATCAGTTGTTGTCGATGGCCAGAGTCAAAGCCGAAGAAGAGCACCCGTTTCAGGAAATCGATGTGGCAAGGCTGTATCAGAATGTTTTGCAGGATCTGTATCCTTTGGCGGATGCCAAGCAGCTGGATGTGGGTGTGGACGGCGAGGTTTCGGATTGCGCTTGCGTTTATGCCGGAGAGGCGGATATGTACACTCTGGTGAAAACGCTGTTGGAAAATGCCATCCGTTATACGCCGGAGGGCGGACAGATTGATTTGCGTGCCCGTGCGGCCAACGGCATGTGTATACTTGAAATCGAAGACAGCGGCTGCGGTATACCGTTGTCGGAGCGTAAGCGCGTGTTTGATCCGTTTTACCGCATTTTGGGCAGTGATGTGGAAGGCAGCGGCTTGGGTTTGCCGATTGCGAAAACCGTGGCCGAGCGTTATGGAGGCAGTATCAGTTTGGCGGATTCCGACAAATTTCCCAGCGGCTTGAAAGTGTCGGTTATGCTGCCCTTGAAAAGATAAGGTTTGAGGCCGTCTGAAAAAAATCAAACGTAAGGCTGTGGCTTGAAAGGCAACAGCCTTTTTTGCTGGATGCCGATATAATGAATGCGCCGTATCCGAATGTTTTACGGCAAACCGGGCCAGAGTTTCCCGAACGGTTTGCAGAGATAGGGCGAAATCAGTTTTGGCAACGGAGGAACTATGGATATTCTCACCCGCCTGCAAAACCTGCCTGCCGGTAAATTTCATTACCGCTTGCTGGTGTTGATCGGTTTGGGCTGGCTGTTTGATGCAATGGATACCGGCATGGTGTCGTTTGTTTTGGCGACGCTGGGCAAAGAGTGGGCGCTGACGCCGTCTGAATTGGGGTGGATTGTCAGCATCGGTTTTATCGGTATGGCTTTGGGTGCGGTCAGCAGCGGTTGGGCGGCCGACCGCTTCGGGCGCAGGAATGTGTTTGTCGGCACGATGGTGCTGTACAGCGTGGCCACCGGCCTGTGCGCTTTGTCTTGGGACTTGGCCAGCCTGCTGTCTTTCCGCTTTTGGGTCGGGTTCGGCTTGGGCGGACAATTGCCGGTGGCGGTATCTTTGGTGAGCGAATATGCACCGCCCAAAGTGCGGGGGCGGTTTATCGTGTTGCTGGAAAGCTTTTGGGGATTGGGTTGGCTGGCTGCGGCTTTGGCGTCTTATTTCGTCATTCCGCAATACGGTTGGCACAGTGCGTTTCTGATTGGTGCTCTGCCGGTGTTTTATGCGTTTTGGGTTTGGAAGAAACTGCCGGAGTCCGTACCTTATCTGTTGAACAAAGGCCGTATTCAAGAAGCGCACGAGTTGGTTTGCCGTTTGGAAGCCGAAGCCGGGCTGCCTGTTGTTCAGACGGCCTCTGTGGCTGAAAAAGCCGTTGCCGAGCCGGTGCGTTTCGCGCAGTTGTGGCAGCCGCCGTTTGCCAAGCGGACGTTGATGTTGTGGTTGATTTGGTTCGGTATCGTGTTTTCGTATTACGGGATTTTCACTTGGCTGCCGAAGTTGCTGGTGGAGCAGGGTTATACGGTGGTGAAAACCTTTGAATATGTGCTGGTAATGATTTTGGCGCAGCTGCCCGGCTATTTTGCGGCGGCGGTGCTGGTGGAGAAAATCGGGCGCAAGGCCACTTTGGCAGGGTTCTTGTTTGCGTGTGCGGTATGTGCCTATTTCTTCGGTCAAAGCGATACCGCTGTTGCCATTATGTTGTGGGGCAGTTTGATGTCGTTTTTCAATTTGGGCGCATGGGGCGTGCTTTATACCTATACGCCCGAACTGTATCCAGTCCGTTTCCGTGCATTCGGCTCGGGCTGGGCCGGCGCGGTCGGCCGAGTCGGCGGTATTGTGGCTCCGTTGGCGGTGGCGGCGATGGTTGGCGGCGAAGGCGGATTCGGTCGCATTTTCATTATGTTTACTGCCGTATTGATGGCGGTAGTTGCGGTGATTGCGGTGTTGGGCGAAGAAACCAAAGGGCGGACGCTCGAAGAGATAAATAGTTAAAGTTAAAATAGTTTCAGACGGCCTGTGTTAAAATGCACAGGCTTTTTTTACGGCTTTTGAGGCCGTCTGAATCATTTTTTCACCTGTCAATAATTATGAATCCATCTATTCAAAACGCATTACAACAGCTCAATACGCTGATTTTGGGAAAAGAAGATACGCTGAAAAAACTGTTTGCCTGTGTACTGGCGGGCGGCCATGTTTTGCTGGAAGACGTACCCGGTGTGGGAAAAACTACGTTGGCAACGGGCTTGTCCGCCGTGTTGGGTTTGGACTACCGCCGTGTTCAGTTTACCAGCGATATGCTGCCGTCCGACTTGTTGGGGGTGAATGTGTACCGTCCGAATGACGGCCAATTTGTGTTTCACCCCGGCCCCCTGTTCCATCATTTTCTCTTGGCAGACGAAGTTAACCGCGCTTCGCCGAAACTGCAGTCGGCTTTATTGGAAGCGATGGAGGAAAAGCAGGTTTCGGTAGACGGTACGACTTACGCCCTGCCGCATCCTTTTATCGTTGCCGCTACGCAAAATCCGATTGGCCAATCGGGTACTTTCCCTTTGCCCGAATCGCAGCTCGACCGCTTTATGATGCGTTTGAGCTTGGGTTATCCGACCGCAGAAGCGGAAAAAACGCTGTATGCCGGCGGCAGCCGCCGTCAGGTGCTGCCGAAGCTGAAGGCCGTCTGTAATGCTGATCAGCTGCAGCAATGGCAGGCGCAGGCTGCGCAGGTGAAGTTTTCGCAAGCCGCCGCCGAATATGTGTACCGCTTGGTGCAGGCAACCCGCCAGCCGGGTTTGTTTGTATTGGGCTTGAGTCCGCGTGCGGGTTTGGCGGTGGTCGCTGCCGCAAAAGCATGGGCGTTTATGGAGGGCAGGGAATATGTGCTGCCCGACGACATTAAAGCAGTGTGGGCGGCGGTGGCCAACCATCGCGTCCAGCCTGTTCAGCAGGGTTTGAGCAGCATGCAGATTTTGTCGGATATTCTGAATCATGTGGCCGTTGCGTAAACGCCGTCTGCCGGCGGTGGCAGGGCGTTCGCCGCGTGTGGCCGATCTGTATTGCCGGCCGACGCGCTTCGGCATCGGCGTATTGGTGGTGATGGTTTTGCTGTGGTTGGTGGGCTTGCAGTATCAGGCCAACCTTGCCTATATCGCCGCATTTTGGCTGACCGGCTTTCTGATTGCGGCGGTTATGCTGAATTTCAGACAGCTTTTGGGTTTGCAGATTGATGTGGATATGGCCGACGAAGTGTTTGCCGGAGGCACGGTGGCGCTGCGGTTGACTGTTCCCGAAAACCGCCGTTCCCGTTGGATTTGGCTTTGCGGCGAGGCGGAAACGCCGTCTGCACAGGGTAGGCTGTCTGAAAACGGATGGCAGTTGTGGCAGGTCGGGCCAGATTCAAATTCAGACGGCCCGACTGACGGCGGCGGTTTTGTTTGGCAATTGGACGCCCCTTTGCGCGGCTATATTTATGCGCCGCCGTTGAGAACGGCTTCGGTAGCACCGTTCGGCATCTGTATGGTCGAGTGTGTCTGGCGTTGGCCGAAGCGTGCGGTGGTGTTTCCGAAACCGATTGCACACGAGTTGCCGCTGCAAGGGCATGCCGAAGCCGGTTCGGAGCGGACGGATACGGCGGACGGCAGCGGCGATTTGTCTTATTTGCAGGCACATCAGGAAGGTGCGTCGTTGCAGCATGTGGCTTGGAAGATGTATGCGAAAACGGGCGAACTGTTGGACAAGCGTTTCGAAGAAGCATTGGCGAAAGTGGACGAAACGGTGATTTCTTATGCGGATTATCCCTCCGAAGGCTCGAAAGAGCGTTTGGCCGGATTGCTGTGTTTCCGCGTTTTGGAAGCGGAACGCCGACATCTGCCGTATTCGCTGGTGTTGCCCGACCGAACCATTGCACCGCAAAACGGACAACGGGAAAAATGTCTGACGGCATTGGCTTTATGGTAGGCATGAGGCCGTCTGAAAAATAAACGATATTCCGACAATAAAAATGATGATACAGATTTCGAATCCGTCTTTTCTCAGCCTGCAGCCGCCGAAACGGGTGCAGCTCTTGGTTTTGGCGGTGTTGCTGTGGACGGCGCTGCCGTTGGCGGGCACATTGCCCGTCGGCGTGATGGTGCTGTTCGGTGCGGTTTGGCTGTTGCGCGTGCTGCTGCTTCAATTGGGGATCAGGCTGCCGGTGTGGCTGCCGGTATTGATGTCGGTGGCGGCAGGATTGGCGGTGTGGCAGCAGCTCGGTACGGTGCTGGGGCGTGAAGGCGGTATTGCTGTATTGCTGCTGCTGGTGTTGATGAAGTCTTTTGAAAACAAATCCATGCGCGATTGGCAGGTGCTGCTGCTGTCTATGCTGTTTTTGACCGGCGCATCGGTGGTGTTGAACCAAAGCCTGCTGACCGGACTTTGGCTGTTGTCGGCCTTAACGCTGTTGGGTTGGTGTTTTGCCTTGCTGTGCGGCTTGGCATGGCAGCAGTCGTTCCGCTATATCGGCAGGGTGTGGTTGGCGGCTTTGCCGCTGGCGGCGGTATTGTTTGTGACCGTGCCGCGTATGGAGCAGCCGTTATGGCGGATTCCGCAGCCGGCGCAAGGGCAGGCGCAAACCGGTTTGTCGGACACCATGTCGCCGGGCAGTATCAGCAATCTGGTACAGAGTAACGAGCTGGTGGCCAACGTCACATTTTCAGACGGCCTGATACCGCAGCGCAGCCAAATGTATTGGCGTGCCATCATCATGAGCGATTTCGACGGCGAACGTTGGCGTGCCGTCGGCGAATCCTATACCGATCAGGCGAAAGCCGACGCCGGGAAAACGGTTTCCTATCAAATGATTCTGCGCGACCAAAACGGCGTTTTGCCCGTGTTGGATTATCCGCAGGCTGATTTGCCTAAAGGCTTGAGCGGCCGTTTGGGGGCGGTGGTCAGGGCGGACAGAAGCAGCGACAGCGTCCGCCGCGTCAGCTTGCAGGCTTCGCTGGCCGACACTTTGCCGCACAGTCTGAATCAGGGCAGCCGTGCGTTTTACACCAAACTGCCGCAGGGCAATCTGCAAACGCGCATTTTGGCGGAACGTTTGCGTGCAGAATCGGCAACCGACAGGGAATTTATCGATAAAGTGCTGGCGCATTTCCGTTCGCAGGGATTCCGTTATACCTTACAGCCGCAACCGACGCCGGGCAAAGACGGCATAGACGGCTTTATGTTTGAAACCCGTAACGGCTTTTGCGAGCATTATGCACAAAGTTTTGTGGTGATGATGCGGGCGGCAGACATACCGGCGCGTATTGTAACGGGCTATCTGGGTGCGGACTTTAATCAGGAAGGCGGATTCTGGCAGATACGCAGCAAAGATGCCCATGCTTGGGCGGAAGTCTGGCTGGCAGACGAACAGGTTTGGCTGCGCGTTGATCCGACGGCGGCGGTTTCTTTGGGACGTGCCGAAAGCGGAATCAGCCGGGCATTGCCGGAGAGCGACCGCCATTTGGTAGCGGCCGACATCGGCGCGTTTAGCCGTTGGCAGGAAGCCGGGCGGTATTATTGGCAGCAGTGGGTGGTGAATTTTGACCACGGCAGACAAAACAATCTGTTTGAGCGTTTGGGCTTGGGCGGTTTCAATTGGAAAACGCTGCTGATGGTTGCCCCTGCCGCTTTGCTTGCCGCAGTGTTGCCGTCGGTGTGGTGGTGGCAGCGCGGCAGGCGGCGGGAACGGGATTGGTTGAACGAAGGTTTCGTGCTGTTGAAAACGGTTTTGCTCGGCAGCGAAGACGACACGCTGCCGTCGGTCAGCGCGGCGGATTTGAAACGGAGAATGCGCGAAAACCGTTGGGAAGACGAAACGCTGTTTGCCTTGCTGGACGAATACGATTTTTGGCTTTACGCCGCAGGGAGGCCGTCTGAAAAAGAGCAGCGCCGTTGGTATAAACAGGTTGCGGCAGCGGCGGCGGAATACGGCGATTGAAAGATAAAGATGGAATCAGTTTTGTAATCAATGTTAGAGATGTGAAAGAGGCCGTCTGAAATTTTCAGACGGCCTTTCGCTTTATCCGAACCAACTTACCATAAATGGCGCATGGCTTCTTCTTCCTGCTTGATGCGGATGCCCAAAATAATGAAATAAACCGGCAGGCCGAACAGCATGGTCGTCCATGCGTGGCATAGAATACCGATACCGATCAGCTCGGGAATTACGTTTAAAAAGTAGTTGGGATGTTTCACATTTCTAAACAGCCACGAGCGGTTGATTTCATGGTGCGGGTGGATATAGATTTTCAGCGTCCAGATTTTGCCCAGCGAGCGGATAACGTAAAACAGCATGACTAAGGCAAACGCGGTAATGCCTGCTCCGAAGGCGGACACGCGGTCAAACGGTACGCCGCGGATATGGGCTTCGGCCAAAGCGAGAAAATAATAAGCGATGTGCGCGGCGGCCAATAATTTGGAATTTTTTTCCCCGAATTGTCCGGCACCTTCGGCAATCAGCCGTTTTTCGTTTTTAATCGAAATCGACAGCGATACCAGACGGATAAGAAAAAAGACAATAAAAAATGCCGTAATCATGAAGTTTGATTCCTTTATAAAAAACAACAAAAAATAAAAAACAGTGATTCAAATTGTTCCGCCAACAATAAACCCGGGAAAACCCGGGCTCACCGTTGGCGTTTTTATGTATGCGGCGCAGATAAACCGGCAGTCTCGAAACACAATGCAAGAAAGCGGTTTGCCGTGCCTGAATTTCAGACGGCCTATTATGATGAGGCCGTCTGAAATTCAAACAGATTCAGGCAGAAGGAAGGTGCCTTGTCCCACTTCGACCACTCTGCCGCCGACAAAAATGTTTTCCGCTCCATCTGTTTGCAGATACAGATAATTGGTTCTGCCTGTTTGCTCTCCTTGGCAAACGGCGGTCTGAAACGGAAAACGGCCGCAGCTGATCAGATAGGCACCCAAATTGGCGCAAGCCGATCCCGTTCCGCTGTCTTCCAAGATGGCGCCGTTTTGGGCGTAAAACATGCGTGCCGAAACTTGTCCTTCGTGTTCGCACCAAAGATAAATCATCGTGCGGCCTTGATCGGCGCGGCAGACGGCTTCGAGATGTGCATAATTAACCTGTACGTTTGCCAAGGCCTGTTGGGCGGCAACCTGAAGCAGCAGTTGCGGCGAACCGCTGTTGACCCAATACGCCCGTTCGGCAATATCGGTTTCGGTCAAACCGGTTGCCGCGGCCAACTGTGCGCGGCCGGCGCGGCTTGCGGTGCAGGTGTAGCCCTGTATCTGCATGGTCATCAAGCCGTCCGCACCGCGAACGGCAACCGGTTTGGCTTGGGTGTTTAACGTAAACCGCTCCGCCAAACCGCGCTGTTTCTGCAACACGAACGCACAGCCCAAAACGGGATGCCCGGCCAGCGGCAGCTCGTGTGCGGGCGTGAAAATCCGCAGGTTGGCCGCCGCGCTGTCGGACGGAAAGGCGAATACCGTTTCGCTCAGATTGAATTGCCGGGCAACGGCCTGCATGACCGCGTCGTCCAAGCCTTCCGCGTTGGGAAAGACCGCCAGCGGATTGCCGCCGAAATGCGATTCGGCAAACACGTTAACCAAATAAAAATCATACCGACGCATATTTCTGCTCCTGTTACTGCCGTTTCAGGCCGTCTGAATTTCTGCCGAATCCCGTTAAATTCCGGCCATCCACATTTTCACCGCGAATCCGGCAAACATCAGCCCGACTGCCGCCATTGCCGCCGAAGAAAGCTTGTGATGCCGTCTGAAAATACGGGTCATATTGTGTCCGGCAAACACCAAAGTGTTCAAATATAGAAAACTGCTTGCCTGCAAAATAACCGCCAAAACCGTGAACGACAAAGCGGGGTGCGGATAGGCGGGGTCGACAAACTGTACGAAAAACGACAGGAAAAACAGAATCGCTTTCGGATTGGTCAGGCTCAACAGCAGGGCGCGTTGGAAAATATGCGGCACCGGTTGTGCGGCGGCGGGTGCGTCCGACATCAGCTTAGACGTATCCAGTTGCCATTTCCTTACAGCACCGTGCAATAAATTCCAGCCGATATAGGCCAGATATAAACCGCCGGCCAATTTCAGCAGGTGGAAAAGGGTAGGGTGGAGTTTCAGCAGCGCACCGGCCCCCAATACCGTGGCCAACATCAATAATGTGTCGCCCAAAATAATGCCCGCAATCGCGCGGTAAGCCGCTTTAATGCCGTATTGCGCAGCCATCGACAGGCAAAACATGGAATTGGGGCCGGGAAGAAGGATCACGGCAACAGTGCCGATAACGTAAGTGGTCAGGTCGGTAATGCCGAACATAGATGGGAAATCGCTTAAGTTTGGAAGAATGGAAAAATGCTTGGAAACGGCAATCAAAAAGCCGATGCCCAAACTGTTTGGCAGCAGATATTGCCGCATAAACTTCAGTTCGGATCAATCGGCCGCATAAACTTCAGTTCGGATCAATCGGCCGTATAAAATTTTCAGACGGCCTTTGCATTTGCGAAAAGGCCGTCTGAAAAAACGCTTATTGTTTGGCAGCTTTCATATTGTCGATAAATTTATCAAACAGATAAGCCACATCATGCGGGCCGGGGCTGGCTTCGGGGTGGCCTTGGAAACTGAACGCCGCCCGATCGGTCAGCTCAATGCCTTGCAACGAGCCGTCAAACAGCGAACGGTGCGTTACTTTCACATGAGCGGGCAAAGTATCCGCATCCACTTCAAAACCGTGGTTTTGGCTGGTAATCATCACTTTGCCGCTGTCCAAATCCTGCACAGGGTGGTTGGCTCCGTGGTGGCCGAACGCCATTTTGCGGGTTTTGCCGCCCACCGCCAAACCTAATAACTGATGCCCCAAACAAATACCGAACAGCGGTTTTTTGCTTTCCAGCAGTTCTTTTACCGCCGCAATCGCATAATCGCACGGCTCGGGGTCGCCGGGGCCGTTGGAAAGAAACACGCCGTCGGGATTCATCGCCAACACGTCTTTCGCAGGCGTTTGAGCCGGCACAACGGTTAAACGGCAGCCGCGCTCGGCCAACATACGCAGAATATTGGTTTTCACGCCGAAATCGTAAGCAACCACATGGAACGGCTGTTCAGACGGCCTTTCAAAGCCTTTGCCCAGCTTCCATTCGCCTTCCGTCCATTCATAAGATTCGCCGCAAGTGACTTCTTTCGCCAAATCCTTGCCGACCATGCTGCCGAATGCCGCAATCAATTCACGCGCTTTTTCCTCGGTAGCGTCCGCACCGGTCAAAATCGCACCGGCCTGTGCCCCTTTGTCGCGCAAGATGCGGGTGAGGCGGCGGGTGTCGATGTCGGCAATCGCCACGGTTTGGTTGCGAACCAAATATTCCTGCAAACTCTCGCTGCTGCGGAAATTGCTGTGCAGGAGCGGCAGGTCGCGGATAATCAAACCGGCGGCATATACCGAACGGCTTTCCGCATCTTCGCTGTTTGCGCCCGTATTGCCGATATGCGGATAAGTCAGCGTTACAATCTGTTTGCAGTAAGAAGGATCGGTCAGGATTTCCTGATAGCCGGTTATCGACGTATTGAATACCACTTCGCCGGAAGTCGTACCTTGATAGCCGACCGAAGTACCGTGAAAGATACTGCCGTCGGCGAGAACTAAAATTGCGGGCGTTGTCATGATGGGGTTCCTGTTTTATCTGCTGAATGTCTCAACAGGCCGTCTGAAAAATCACTGCCGTAATATTTCAGACGGCCTCCGTATACGGGTATTCGGTTAAAAAAAAACACGCCGCACAGATGCAACCATCCGTGTTACGTGCTTTTTAAGGCAAACCTGCGTTGCCTCAGAAGCAATATATTCTAAGCGAAAGCCCTTATTTTTTCAATAAGCAAAACCGATTGTTCACAAGCTGCAACTTAAGAAAATGTTTCATTTCTACCATATTTACCAAGACGGTAGGTTAAGAAATCGGGGTAAACGCCACCGAGCGGCAATATTCAATGTTAAAATCAAAACAATAAGAAAACCCCTATAATACAAACATAAATAAACAATAACCGATGAAGGACGGCACATTATGAAAAAAAACGATATTCACCGCAGCAAACTCAGTCCCTTCGCCTGTACCATTGCTTCCGCTTTGGCTTTGGTCAGTTTGGAAGCACATGCAAAATTCGCCGAGATCCCGCTCCATCTGCAAAACGAAAATACCGTTACCGAGCAGAAAGTCAAACCGCAAGTGATGTTTTTGATTGATGATTCGGGCAGTATGGAATGGGAAGTGGGGTCGAGGAACAAGCCAAAAGATCCGAATAATTCCAGAATGGCAATTGCTAAAAGGGCTTTACATCGGGTTTTGGATAAATATCAGGATAATTTTAAATGGGGTTTGCATACTCTGAATGATGCATCCCTGAATACGAACGGCTATATTACTTATGCTCAGATGAAAAACAAGGTCGGGGAGCTAAAAACAAAAGGCCCGACACCGACAACCCTGGCTTACTATAATACAGCCAAAACGGTTATGGACAACACGCTTTATCGCTGTCAGAAAAACTATATTGTTGTGATGTCGGATGGTGATGCCAATGAGAGCTATAAGATGCCTCAGCCTTATGACTATTTATATGATGTGAAACTTCGTTATTATACATACTATCCTGATAGTATCAAACCTCATTATGAGCCTGATTATATAGTAAATTCTCAATTTACTGCTTCTCTCAATAATAGTAGACCTCCCGCAATTCTCGGAAAATCTCCAGTACAGAAAAATCTACTGAACAACTATTATCAGCAACAGGAAGGGATATTTTCACTTAGATCACAAACACCGATTTCCTTACGTGCCAATAGATCTTATATCCCTAATTTTATTAATGACCATTATTTCGGTTATAAAGAAGGTGGACTCCCTGCATTTATTTATCATAAAAACACGCCTCATATACTTGAATCTTGGGATGAGTTTTGGGATAGAGATGAGGGGTTGAAATGGTTCAGCCATACGTTAGCAACCAAGGACTTTAAAACCAAAGGCGATACAACATCTGGTTCCTCCTATCATGAACAGCATTGGGACGGACATCCCGATGATCCTTTTGACTATTCAAAGCAGACTGCCGAAACATTTACGGTTGGCTTCGGTAGCAGTATTTCAGAAGTGGGTAAACAATACTTATCCAAGGGAGCCAGTAAGCCGTCTTATTACTTTAATGCTGAAAGTGCAGAATTATTAGTTCAAGCTTTTGATACCATTTTCTCCAATATTGCTGATGCCAATGTTCCGGTTCGAACAAATGGTACAGTTGCACCTACGGTATTTGGTAATGGTGTGCCAAACCTTGCAGCGATTGTGAGTGTAAATAGTGGTTCTTGGAGCAGTCAAATTAAGTTTTTTGACATTAATGCTCAAGGAAAATTGACTTCCTCACAGCCGAAAGAGCCTTTATTTAGCGAACGTAAAACATTGATTAATTTGGGTCGTCCGATTGGAGTGGGAACCAACAAGCAGATTTTCTGGGCTGATAGGATTGAGGGCGGCAATAACGGTATGTTTAATTTGACTTCTGCTTCCGAAACGGAATGGCAGGACGCTCTGATACCTTGGACAACACGTACACAGGATGACAATTCAATCGCAGCCAATGCACGGACAAGGAATTTTAGCCAGCCTTACCGCATCCGCCCTACAACGTCCCCGAGCCCCGACTATAAAGATTTCGGCAATCAGCGCAATTTGGGAGATATTTTAGATACACCTGTTTTGACCATCGGCGATTTGGTAAATAACCGCCAAAAATATTTGGTAACGGCCGCGAACGACGGCATGGTGCATTTGTTCAAAGCCCACAATCAAACCAATCCGTATAGCTTGAAGTTAAGCTATATTCCTGCCGGCATGGACCGAGAACCCAATACTACTATGGGCATGGTCTTAAAAGATGTGGCTCATGAAGAATACGGTAAAAAAAGCAATCCGCACCAATATTTGATTAACGGCGGTTTGGTGTTGCGCCGTACTGCCCCGAATCCTGAAAACAACCAAAGTCATTCTTTCTTATTTGGCGCGATGGGTCAGGGCGGACGCGGTGCATATGCTTTGAATATCGGTGGTCATGACCGTGCAACCAATAGTCCGACAGGTATCGATAGTCAGACGGAACAATGGATTAATACCGTACCTTTGTTTGAAACCGAGAAAGGTGTTAACAATAAGCTAGGCTATACGGTCGGCACGCCGCAAATCGGTCGTATTGCTTTGAAGCGCACCCAAAGTAAAGTGAATATCGCTGAAGATGTGGTATATGCAGGTTTCCTGGCAAGCGGCTATTCTTTAACAAAGGGTAAGCAGTCGGAAACAGCTTTGTATATCTACAATATGCTGGGGCAAAACGCCGCCGATGGAACGACAAAAGGGCGCAAAGGTGAGTTGATCCGGAAAATTGAGGTTACTAATACGGTTGGAGGCCTGTCCAGCCCGACATTGGTAGATACCGATTTTGACGGTACGGTTGATATTGCTTATGCCGGTGATTACAGCGGCAATATGTACCGCTTCGATTTCCGTGATGATGATTCGTCTAAATGGAAAGTCAGCAAGATTTATCAAGGCAATTCTAGCCAGCCGATTACCGCCGCGCCTGCCATTTCTCGTCGGGGCAAAAATAAATATGTTGTGATTTTCGGCACGGGTAGCGACCTGTATCAAGACGATCGAGACAGCAAAGTGCAGCAGGCTGTGTACGGTATTTTTGACGATGTCAGCAAAAATGCTGCCGAAGTGCAAGATGGTCAATTATTGAAGCAGCAATTGACTGTTAACGGCGACAACCGTCAAGTTACGAATAATCTGTTGAAACCTAATGAACACAAAGGTTGGATGGTGAATTTGGGTGCGGGTGACGGCGAGCGTGTGGTTATCAAGCCGACTATGGTGTTGCGTAGCGCGTTTATCAGCACACGGATTTATCATTCTCAAAAGAATCTGACCCGTTCGGCCAATAACGATATGTGTTTGCCTGACGTAACCAATCATAAAACCAACAGTTCGAGCTGGGTGTTGGCGTTGAATGCGTTAACGGGCGGTATGCCTTCCAAAGCCGATGCGCATATTAAGTTTATCGAAAGAGCCGATGATCCGAATGCCATTGCGGCCGGTATGAAATATTCGGGTATCGTGAATTTCAGTTATGTCGACGGCAACAACCGCGGTGATGATGCGGTTACGGTCGATGGTGACAGCGGCGGCACGGGAACCGATAAACCTTTGAACGACGGTGAAGCCGGTGCGCCTAAAAACCATTGTTTCTCGGCTAAGGGCAAACGTTTTATCTTGAAGACTGACCAGGAAACGGTGGAAGTAGACGGTAAAGTCTGCAGCGGTGTACGCCGTATCAGCTGGCGTGAAATCTTCTAAGTTAGCCGTTGGGTTTTAATCCGTTTCGGATATGAAAGAGGCCGTCTGAAATTTCAGACGGCCTCTTCTTATTGATGGTGGAATATAACTCGGGTTTAAAGGATTATTTCACTTTGTCTTTCAAATGGCCGTAGCCTTCGGCATCCATTTTGTCCAAAGGAATAAATTTCAGACTGGCGCCGTTGATGCAGTAGCGCAAGCCGCCTTTGTCTTTGGGGCCGTCGGGGAAAACGTGTCCGAGGTGTGAATCTGCCGCGCGGCTGCGCACTTCGATACGCTGCATGTTGTAGCTGAAGTCGTTGTGTTCGGTTACGGCGGCAGGATCGAGCGGTTTGGTGAAACTCGGCCAGCCGCAGCCGGAATTGTATTTGTCGGCAGAGCTGAACAAGGGTTCGCCGCTGACGATGTCGACGTAAATACCGGGTTCGAACAGATGGTCGTAAGCGTGGCTGAAGGCGTATTCGGTACCGCTTTGTTGGGTAATTCGGTATTGTTCTTCGGTCAGCATTTGTTTTAATTCGGCATCGTCAGGTTTGCGGTAGGCAGCTGCATCGAATCCTTTGGTTTTCGGTTTCTCTTTGCCGGGCAACGGTTCGTCGGCTTTGCGGATGTCGATATGGCAATAGCCGTTCGGGTTTTTCAGCAGATAGTCTTGATGATATTCTTCTGCTTCGAAAAATTGCTGTAATTTTTGGTTTTCTACAACAAGGGGTAGGCTGTATTTCTGCTGCTCGCGTTGTAAAGCGGCGGTAATAACGGCCTGCTCGGCCGGGTCGGTAAAGTAAACGCCGGTACGGTATTGCGTACCGCGGTCGTTACCTTGCCGGTTGAGGCTGGTCGGGTCGATAACGCGGAAATAGTATTGCAAAATGTCGTCCAAGCTTAATTTGTCGGCATCGTAAGTAACGCGCACGGTTTCTGCATGGCCGGTGTTGCGGTAAACGACATCTTCGTAAGAAGGTTTTTCCGTTTTGCCGTTGGCATAGCCGGATACGGCATCAATCACACCGTTGATGCGTTGGAAATAGGCTTCCAAGCCCCAAAAGCAGCCGCCGGCCAGATAAATGGTTTTTGTATTCATAACTGAAGATTCCTTTTTCTTGTCGTCCAACTTATAGAATGATTGTTTCAGACGGCCTATTTCTGCCTCCGGATTGTCCAGTAGTGCCAGAGCTTGGGCTTCGTTGATGCTGCCTTTGATAACGCGCGCCACTTCGCCTTTGTGGTCGAGCAATACCCAAGACGGATAAACGCCGATATTCAAATTTTTGGCAATGCTTCCGCCTTCATCGGCAATCACGGGCAGCTTGGGATAGCTTAAACCGGCATACCATTTTTGAAATTCGCCGGCCTTTTTCTCTCCCAAAAATCCGGGGGAGGCAACGGTAATCAGATTGGCAGTCTGAAAACGTTGGTCTTGTACCCAATCTTCGGTGTGTTTCAATTCCGACAAGCACAGCGGACACCAACTTGCCCAAAATTTGATTAACGTCGGCTTGCCGTCTTTTAAATAATGACCGGCAGGCTTGCCTTGCACATCTTGCAGTTTTGATAAGGCGGCCGGTACGGGTGCGGCGGCCGCAGCAGGTGTTTTTGGAAGCAGAAAAGCCACACTTCCGACAACGGCAGCCAAGACCGCGCCTGTTTTCCACATCCGATTGTTCCGATTGTCCATAATATCTCCGGCTCCGTTTAAATAAGTTTATAAACCAATAGACGAAATCACACTATTGTTCTTACAAGATTTTCAGACGGCCTTATTGTTTTTTCCGGTTTGGTAAGGGCAGTATGAGCATTATTGTTGCAAGCAGATTGTCTGTATTGTGTAAACAATGAAGCTTGAACAACCGGCTTATCCAAAAAGCCGTAAATTCAAGTTAAGCATACTTGCTTTGCCAAACCCGGCAACCCTAAAATACCACCCGCTTACCTGCATCGTGCAGATTAAAGTATCCAACCTATTATTAGGAGAAAACAAAAATGAAATTAAAAGCGTTATTGGCTCTGACTGCCGCTTCTGCTCTGTCTGCCTGTGTTGTTTTGGAAGATGCCGGCATGCACACCCATAAAGTAGACACTACACCCAAACACTTCAGCTGCGACAACGGTCTCTCCGTTCAAGTACGCAATGTGGATCACGACAAATTGGAACTGAAATTAGACGACAAAGCAGCTGTGTTGACCGCTACTACTTCAGCTTCCGGCGAACTGTACACCTCTAACCAAGGTTTGTTCGGTCACGGCGCGGAATGGCACCAAAAAGGCAACGAAGCCTACTTTGAGTTTACCGATCCGTACCACAACAAAGTTAACACGACTTGTAACATGAAATAATAGATAGGGTGGTTAAACCATCTTATCGGCCAACACCTCCGGCTTTTACGGAGGTGTTTCTTTTTGGGATTAATGAAAACTTAACGATTCACAGATGAAAAGATCAAACCGCCGGTTTGTTTCGGAATTTAAGGCCGTCTGAATTTTCAGACGTCCTTCTCTTAAGCCTCAAACTAAGAAAAAATTTAGCTGACTAAATAAAATCTCACAATTATAATAAAAAAACATGATTTTCTTTAATCAAAGCTAAGCTATGGACTATCAAAAACTCAGCCGCAAGCTGGAAATCTTAGCCGATGCGGCCAAATACGACGTTTCCTGTTCGTCTAGCGGCGGCTCGCGCGGCAACAACGGTCAGGGGTTGGGCAATTCTTCCCGTGCGGGCATCTGCCACAGTTTTACCGAAGACGGCCGCTGCGTATCGCTGCTGAAAATCCTGCTGACCAACCACTGCATCTACGATTGCGCCTACTGTACCTCGCGCCGCAGCAACGACATCCCCCGGGCAGCGTTTACGGTAGATGAAGTGGTGGATTTAACCATGAGCTTTTACCGCCGCAACTACATCGAAGGGCTGTTTTTAAGCTCCGGCATTTTCAAAAACGCCGACTACACCATGGAACGTTTGGTACGCATTGCCAAAAAACTGCGCGAAGAACACCGCTTTCACGGCTACATCCACCTGAAAACCATTCCCAAAGCCTCGCCCGAAATCCTGCACGAGGCTGGGCTGTATGCCGACCGCCTCAGCGTCAACATGGAAATTCCTACCGTTTCCGGCCTGAAGCTGCTCGCCCCCGAAAAAAACCACAGCGACATGACTCAGCCGATGGCATTTGTGCGTAACGAAATCACAGCTTTTGCCGACAGCCGCAAAACCATCAAATCTACACCCAAGTTCGCCCCGGCCGGACAAAGCACGCAGTTCATTATCGGAGCGGCAGGCGAAACCGACCGCCAAATTATCCGCGCCGCCGGCGGCTTTTACCGCCATTACGGCCTCAAGCGCGTGTATTACTCGGGCTATGTGCCGGTATTGGAAGACAAACGCCTGCCGCCTTTATCGACGCAAGTGCCGCTGCGGCGCGAAAACCGGCTCTATCAGGCCGACTGGCTGATGCGTTTTTACGGCTTTTCCGACCATGAAATCTTAGATGACCAACAACCTTTCCTCGACTTAGATTTCGACCCCAAACTCGCTTGGGCGCTGCGCCACCGCGAATGGTTTCCCGTGCCGCTGCAACACGCACCGCTCGAAACCATCTTGCGCGTGCCCGGCATCGGCGTGAAGTCCGCCCGCAAAATCGTGCAGGCCCGCCGCTTCCGCATGATTACCATGGCACAGCTGCGCAAAATGGGCGTGGCGCTCAACCGCGCGCGCTATTTCATCACCCTACCCGAACCCAACCGCTACGCCGACTTAATCGACAGCCCACAATTGCGCGGCCTGCTGCTGCAAAACACACGCTCCAAGTTCAGCCAAAGCGATGCCGTGCAAAGCGATTTATTTGGCTGAACCGTGCCGACAGGAATCCCATCCATGCGTTTCATCTTGCATTACGACGGCAGCTTCGACGGCCTCTTAACCGCCGTGTTCCAAGCCTATGCACGCAAATACCCGCTCGACAGCGTACACATTACCTGCGATGCCGACGACACCGATTTATTCGGCCAAAGCGAAACCGTCGCCACCGAGCCGGAGCAGGCACAGCGCGTGTTTCAACGCTTGGAACGCCAAATCGGCCGCCGCGGTACGCTCAAATTACTCTACGGCTTTTTATCCGCCGCCCCCGAAATGCCCGACACCTTTTTACGCATCGTCCGCCTGGCGTTGGCACAATCCGGCCGCCGCGACATTTTGAGCGACTACGGCCATTATGATGTGATGCAGTGGGCGAAATGGGTGAAAAGCGTCGGCCACGAAAAACACCGCATGGAAGCCTTTGTGCGCTTTGAAGAAATGGAAAACGGGCTTTACCTCGCCCGTATCGAACCGCAATACGACGTGCTGCCGCTGACCGTGCGCCATTTCCGCCAACGCTATTCCGCACAACAATGGGCGGTTTACGACATGCAGCGCGGCTACGGCATCTTCAACCATTCAGACGGCCTCCATCCAATCAGCGACCTAGCGCAATCCGGCATCGAAGCCCACTATTCCGACCGCGAACGCGATTACCAGCGGCTGTGGCAACGCTATTTCCACAGCACCACCATCCTCTCCCGCCGCAACCCGAACCTGCACCGCAGGCAAATGCCGCAACGCTACTGGAAATACCTAACCGAAAAACAGCCAATGCTCTGATTTAGACGGCCTCCCTATTTGATTGGTCAACATGAATGATTTTTTAAGCCCAGCTCCAAGCAGTCAAAGCATAATCCGCTGTATCCGCAGAAGCTTTTATCCGCCGCCGCAAGCCTTTGCCTTCAAGGCCGTCTGAAACACCGGTGCCATTCCTGCAAAACCCTGTTTTCAGACGGCCTTTTCCTTTGCCAAACCTCCCCAAAACCGCTATCCTTTTCCCTTTTTTTCAGCTTCAACACCTTCACCATGAACATCATTTCAACCATTGCATCAGAATTAAACGCCACCGCCGCCCAAATCCAAGCCGCCGTCGAACTGCTAGACGACGGAGCCACCGTGCCCTTTATCGCCCGCTACCGCAAAGAAGTTACCGGCGGGCTGGACGACACCCAACTACGCCACCTTGCCGAGCGTCTGCAATACCTGCGCGAATTGGCCGAGCGCAAGCAAACCGTTTTAAAAAGCATTGAAGAACAAGGCAAACTCACGCCCGAACTTCAGACGGCCATCGAAGCGGCCGACAACAAAACCGCGCTCGAAGACCTCTACCTGCCCTACAAACCCAAACGCCGCACCAAAGCCCAAATCGCTCGCGAAAACGGTTTGCAGCCTTTGGCCGACAGCTTGTTGCAAAGGCCGTCTGAAAACCCCGAAACCGCCGCCGAAGCCTATCTGAACGAGCAAGTGCCCGACACCAAAGCCGCGCTCGACGGCGCGCGCGCCATTCTGATGGAACAGTTCGCCGAAGATGCCGAACTCATCGGCAACTTGCGCGAAAAACTGTGGAACGAAGCCGAAATCCATGCCCAAGTGGTTGCCGGACAAGAAGAAAGCGGCGAAAAATTCAAAGACTATTTCGACCACCGCGAACCCGTCCGCAGCATGCCCAGCCACCGCGCGCTCGCCGTATTGCGCGGCCGCAACGAAGGCGTGCTGCAAGTCGCCCTCAAATACCAGCCCGACGAAACCCCGATCACCGAACAGAGTGAATACGAAAAAATTATCGCCAAACATTTCGGCATCGCCGATCAAGGACGCCCCGCCGACAAATGGTTGCGCGACACCGTACGCCTCACCTGGCGCGCCAAAATCTTCCTCTCGCTGGAGCTTGAAGCCTTAGGCCGTCTGAAAGAAGCCGCCGACACTGACGCGATTACCGTGTTCGCCCGCAACCTCAAAGACCTGCTGCTCGCCGCCCCCGCCGGCCGTCTGCCCACCCTCGGCCTCGACCCCGGCTATCGTACCGGCATCAAAACCGCCGTGGTGGACGACACCGGCAAACTGCTTGACACCGCCGTCGTCTATCTGCACCAAGAAAACAACGCCTTAGCCACCCTTGCCCGCCTGATCAAACAACACGGCGTGAAACTGATTGCCATCGGCAACGGCACCGCCAGCCGCGAAACCGACAAACTGGCCGGCGAATTGGTCAAAGGCCTGCCTGAAATGGGGCTGCACAAAATCGTCGTTTCCGAAGCCGGCGCATCCGTTTATTCCGCTTCGGAGTTGGCCGCCAAAGAATTTCCCGAGCTGGACGTTTCCCTGCGCGGAGCCGTCTCCATCGCCCGCCGCCTGCAAGACCCGCTGGCCGAATTGGTAAAAATCGACCCCAAATCCATCGGCGTCGGCCAATACCAGCACGATGTCAACCAAAGCCAACTCGCCAAATCACTGGATGCCGTAGTGGAAGACTGCGTGAACGCCGTCGGTGTGGACGTGAACACCGCCTCCGCCCCTCTGCTGGCACGCATTTCCGGCCTCAACAGCACACTCGCACAAAACATCGTTGCCTACCGTGACGAAAACGGCGCATTCGACAGCCGCAGAAAACTCCTCAAAGTACCGCGCCTCGGCGAAAAAACCTACGAGCAGGCCGCCGGCTTCTTGCGCATCAACGGCGGCAAAGAACCACTGGACGCATCCGCCGTCCACCCCGAGGCTTATCCCGTCGTCGCCAAAATGCTCGACGACCTGCACATCAAAGCCGCCTACCTCATCGGCAACCGCGAAAAAATCAAACAAATCAAGCCCGCCAGCTACACCACCGACCAATTCGGCCTGCCCACCATCATGGACATCCTCGCCGAACTCGAAAAACCCGGCCGAGACCCGCGCGGCGAATTTCAGACGGCCACCTTTGCCGAAGGCATCAACGAAATCAGCGATTTACAAGTCGGCATGATTTTGGAAGGCGTAGTGAGTAACGTCGCCAACTTCGGCGCATTCGTCGACATCGGCGTCCACCAAGACGGCCTCGTCCACATCTCCGCCTTGTCAAATAAATTCGTTCAAGACCCGCGCGAAGTCGTGAAAGCCGGCGACGTAGTCAAAGTGAAAGTGCTGGAAGTCGACGCCGCCCGCAAACGCATCGCCCTAACCATGCGCTTGGATGACGAAGCAGGCAGCGGTTCGACAAGAAGCGGCAGGCCGTCTGAAAACAGACGCAATGATAGCGGTAGAAATCAACGCAACCAGCGGGAGCAGACACCGACTAATTCGGCAATGGCGGATGCGTTTGCGAAGTTGAAGCGGTAAAGGCTGCCTGAAAAATCAAACCCCGTAGGGTGGGTGTAAACCCACCTCTTAAAATACATTGCAGGAATAAAAAAATTATGAATATACAGGAATTTATGTCAGCATATACCAACCATCCAGTTTTATTTATTGGAACCGGTATGAGTTTGCGATATTTAAAAAACTCGTATACTTGGGATGGATTGTTATCCAAAATTGCGATTGATTTATTCGGGGATGATAGGGAATATTTGAATATAAAATCACGAAATTCAGAAAATGGAAGTTTCAAATATGAAGCAATTGCAGAAGAATTACAAAGAAAGTTTGATGAAATTCTAGAACAAAATCCTGATGGAAAATTCAAAGAAATAAATGATGAATTTTTTGAGAGTATGCGCTCAGGTAGACCGTTAAGCAGGTTTAAAATTTATATATCCAAACTCCTTGCCAATCTAGAATATAAAGAACATGCAAATATAGAATTGGAAGAATTAAAAAAAGCCAGAAAAAATGTTGGGTCAATTATCACAACAAATTACGATAAATTAGCACAGGATATTTTTGAATTTAATCCTCTGATTGGCAATGACATTCTTCTAAGTAATCCTTACGGTTCAATATATAAAATACATGGATGCATTGATAATCCGTCTAAAATCATTATTACGCAGACAGATTACAAAAAATTCAAAGAAAAATATGAGCTTATAAGAGCACAGCTTCTGTCCCTTTTTATTCATAATCCAATTATATTTTTTGGATATAATGTTGGTGATGAAAATATTAAAGAAATTTTAAAAACTATTTTTACTTATGTAGAGCCTAATTCTAATACTGCTAAAAGAATCCGAAGTAATTTTTTACTTGTAGAATACGAAGCTGATTCAAATAACCAAGATATTGTTGAGCACGATATTGATATAACAGGATTTTCAACCATACGGATTAACAAGATAAAAACAGATAATTTTTCCCAAATTTATAAAGCTCTCGCTTCATTAACCTTGCCTATTTCAGCTATGGATATTCGTAAGCTCCAATCGGTAGTTAAAGAAATTTATACCGGTGGTAATATTAAAGTTAATTTTACAGAAGATATGGATAGTTTGGACAATAGTGATAAAGTCGTTGCTATTGGTTCAACCAAAACTATTAAATATGAATTTCAAACAACTTCTGAAATGATGTCTAATTATTTCAAAATTATTGAGGAAGAAGATTCACAAATTTTAGGTTTGCTAAATAAACAGAAAATAACTTCTACCCAATATTTCCCTATTTACGGATTTAGCAAAATTTGCACGGAAATTATAGAAGAAAACAGATTAAAAACACAGCAAAAAAGTAAATTGGATCATTTGATTAGCGAAATGAAAGATGCCTGCAAAAATTATCATTCTTCCATTTCCAATATTATTAATGATGAAAATATTTCTGCAACATATAAGAATGGAGCAATTGCTTGGGGTATTTGGCATAACCAACTCCCAAAAGATGAAGTCATTGATTATCTTAAAAATTTTGAGAATAAAAAAGGCACTGAATACAAAAAATTACTCTGTATGTTTGATTACAAACAATATGCTGATGCCATCTGAAATTTTAAATGGTGGGTTTACCCTCTACGGTTCTAATCATTCAGACAAAAAGGGAAAACATCATGTCCAACTACCGCCGCAGCTACACCTACGGCGGCATTTACTTTATCACGGCGGGTACTGCAAGACCGCTGTTGTAGTTGACTGGTGCGCTATATTGGCTAATGATGAATTACTGGAACGCATCCGTGATATCCGCGCCAGCGAAAAGCGGGTGTATTTACGTGTGCGTGAGATTTTTGCGCTGGCTGCGGATTATCAGCCCAGCTTTAAAGAAAACACGCAATTTTTTAAAACCATTCAAAACAAGCTGCATTTTGCAGCGACCGGGTATACTGCTGTGGAGCTGGTTTATCGGCGTGCGGATGCCTCTAAGCCGTTGATGGGCTTAACACATATTACTGATGGTGTGGTTCGTAAAAAAACATTAAAACAGCCAAAAACTATTTAAACGAAAAAGAAATCAGCCAGTTAAACCGCATAGTCACTATGTGGCTGGATTTTGCCGAAGATCAGGCACAGAGAAAAAAGCAGGTGTTTTTAAAGGATTGGACGGAAAAGCTGGATCAATTTTTAGCGTTTAACGACCGTGAAGTGCTGCAAGGTGCGGGTAAAATCAGTAAAAAACAGGCCGATGCTAAAGCAGAAGCCGAATACGAACGCTATATGGCTGCACAGCGTCAAATCAAAGAGCAGCGTGAGGGCGACATCGCCGAATTATTGCGCCTGTAAGCTAAAAAGTCTGAAGGCCGCAAACAAACTTAAAGTTTGTCATGGCGTTGCTGCTTTGTATCGGGGATTAAGTAGTTTAACAAATGCCTGTCTGAAATCTTTTCAGACAGGCATTTATCGTTTTCAAACTAAGCGGATTTAGGTTCTTGAAACAAGAGTTTGCTGATTTCTTCCGAGGCTGCTTTCATATCGGGAACGAAAGAGAGTAGGTCATCAAGGCTTTTGCGTATGGTGGGGGCGTGGGTGTATAGGGCGGCGATAAATTGGCCGTCGGCATCAAGCACGGGTACGGAGCAGCCGACCATGCCGGAAATGAATTCTTCATCGTCAAAGCCGATGTCGGTTTTGCCGATTTTTTTTATGGCTTGTTCTAAGGCTGTGGGGTCGGTGAGTGTGTTTTGTGTCATGCGGGTGGGTTGCATGTGTTCGATCAGCCGTTTTCGTTTTAATGCGGGCAGGGAGCTAAGGTAGAGCTTGCCGCCGGCCGTGCAATACAGCGGTACTTGTGTGCCGCTGGGTAGGTAAACTTGTAGCGGCCAGTTGGTTTGTACGCGGTCGGTATAAGACATACAGTTGCCGTTGGGCACGCTGATGCCGCAGGTTTCGCCGATTTTAGCGGAAAGCGTGCCTAAAATTGCTATCCGTTCCGCTTGATGGTGTTTGCTTTGCCAAATGTTGACGCTCAATCTTAATGAGCGGATGCCGGGCACGATGCCGCCTTGCAAATCGGTTTGGATAAATTGCTCGCTTTCCAGCAGTTTGAGCAGGCGGTGCAGGCTGGGTTTGGGGATATCCAAATCTTGAATCAAATCTTGCGGTGTGGGCGGGCGGTCTGCGGCGGCCACTGCTTCGATAATTTCCAAAACCCGTGTGATGGATGAACCTCTGCCGGAAGACGTGTCCAATTTTCTTTCCTTCTATTTGAAATCATTAAAGATAAGCTGTTGTGACATAAGCTGATTTATGAATCTAAAACGCTCAAAATCAATTATATATAACTTATTCTGATTGTAAACATTAGAAATTATGATTTTATCCTAAGCTTTTCTGTTTCTATAATCTGTTTAAAACGATACAAATTGTTTCAAATTAGTAAAATTTATATCAAAAATTGATGCAGAAAATCCGCAGCAATAAGAATAAGCCGGCAGCCGATGGGTAATAAGCTTTTGGTGCAGCCGGCCCGATAAATGGGAAATGGAAGGAGAAACCGATTATGTTGAGTTTGACAGGCATTGTGCTTTCACTCGTGCTTTTGATGGTATTGGCCTACAGGGGTGTGAGCGTGTTGATTTTGGCGCCTTTGTTGGCAATGTTGGCGGTGTTGTTTAGTGCGCCTTCGAATGAGCTTTTGGGTACGTACACGCAGGTTTTTATGCAGGGTATGGGGGGATTTGCGATTAAGTTTTTCCCGATTTTTCTATTGGGCGCGATTTTCGGCAAATTGATGGAGGATTCCGGTGCGGCGCACAGTATCGCACATACGTTGGTGGATAAATTGGGCAAACAGAAAGCTTTGCTGTCGATTGTGTTGGCTTCGGCTATTTTGACTTACGGCGGGGTGTCGGTGTTTGTGGTGACTTTTGCCGTGTACCCGATTGCGGCGGCTTTGTTCCGTGAGATTGATATTCCCAAACGTTTGATTCCCGGGGCGATTGCCGTGGGTGCGCTCACATTCACGATGACCGCCCTGCCGGGTACGCCTTCTATTCAGAATGCCATTCCGATTCCTTATTTCCAAACTGATGCGTTTGCATCTCCGGGTTTGGGTGTGATTGCCGGAGTGATTATGTTTATTTTCGGCATGATGTGGCTCAACCGCCGCCTCAAGCATGCGGCGGAAGCGGGCGAGGGCTACGGCAATCACCACGACAGCCATGTAAAAGAGCAGGATTTCAAGCATTTGCCGGGTTTGGCCAAAGCGCTGGTACCGATTATTGTGGTAATTGCGTTGAACTACGCGTTAACCAAGTTTATTTTCCCCGCGATGGATACGGCTTATTTGGCCGATAAAAAATTCGGGGGCGTTTCCCTGAATTCGGTGGTCGGCTTGTGGGCGATTATCGCGGCTTTGGTGGCGGGATGTGTGTTTCTGATTTTTGCCAACATGAAATATTGGCGCAACTTGAAAAAGTCGCTCAATGACGGTGCGATGGGTTCATTGCTACCGATTTTCAACACGGCATCCGAAGTGGGTTACGGCTCGGTAATTGCCACTTTGGCGGGCTTTATCATCCTGCGTGATTTTATGATCGGGCTTTCTCCGGATAATCCTTTGATTTCCGAAGCGGTTGTGGTGAACGTGATGGCAGGTATTACCGGCTCTGCTTCCGGCGGCATGAGTATCGCACTCAGCGCGATGGGCGAAACCTATGTGCAGATGGCGAACCAAACCGGCACTTCACTCGAGCTGATGCACCGTGTGGCATCAATTGCATCAGGCGGTTTGGACGCGCTGCCGCACAACGGCGCTGTGATTACCATGCTGGCGATTTGCGGTTTGACACACAGGGAATCTTATTTGGATATTTTGGTGGTTGCCGTGATTGTGCCGTTGATTGCTTTGGCTGCCGTGGTTGGGCTGGGCACCCTATTCGGTTCGTTTTAATGCCTGTCTGAAAAAAGACGGAAGATAAATAGGAGGAATTATGTCCGCACAAGTTGTATTACCCCGTTTTATGCACATCGGCAGGCACGCCTGCGAAAAGCTGCCTGAGCTGGTAAAAACTTTAGATTGCAGCAAGCCTTTGATCGTAACCGATAAAATGATGGTTCAGCTCGGCTATGTGCAACGAGTTTGCGATATTTTGAATTCAGACGGCCTTAAAGCCGATATTTACGACGATACCGTGCCCGAGCCTACCGATTCTTCGATTGAGGCGGGTGTGGAAAAAGTAAAAAACGGTAATTACGACATCATTATCGCTTTAGGCGGCGGCAGCCCGATCGACAGTGCCAAAGCCATTGCCGTGTTGGGTAAGTTCGGCGGCAATATACGCGAATACAAATTTCCGCGCCAAGTGAACGAACACGGCCTGCCGCTGATTGCTGTGCCCACTACGGCGGGAACAGGCTCGGAATGCACGCGCTTTACCATCATCACGGATGAAGCCACCAGCGAAAAACTGTTGTGCGTCGGCTTGGGATTTATGCCCACGGCAGCAGTGATTGACTACGAGCTGACTGTGAGCGTGCCGCAGCGTACCACCGCCGACACCGGCATCGACGCGCTTACCCATGCCATCGAAGCTTATGTGAGCAAAAAAGCCAATCCGTATAGCGACGTGCAGGCTTTGGCTGCCATGAGACTGATCGGCGGCAATTTGCGCAAGGTGTACCACAACGGCAGCGAACTTGCCGCGCGCGAAGCCATGATGCTGGGTTCGACTCTGGCGGGCATTGCGTTTTCCAATGCGTCGGTTGCGTTGGTACACGGCATGAGCAGGCCGATAGGTGCGTTTTTCCATGTGCCGCACGGCTTGTCCAATGCCATGTTGCTGCCTGCCGTTACCGCCTATTCCGTGCCTGCCGCGCCGGAACGCTATGCCGAATGCGCCCGTGCGGCCGGATTCGCTTCGCATGATGACGATACGGACACGGCCAACCGGAAGCTGCTTGAGGGATTGGTGGCTTTAAACCGTGAATTGAATGTGCCCACTTTGGCGCAGTTCGGTGTGGAGAAAGCCGAGTTCGACAAAGTGGTGGAAACCATGGCCGAGCAGGCTTTGGCTTCCGGTTCGCCCGGTAATAACCCGCGCGTACCCGAAAAAGAAGAGATTATCGCCATCTACCGCCAGCTATGGTAGCCGGGTAGACCTTTATTTTTATGAATTGAAACGGTATGGATATACCGAAACTTTAAACCAGGAGAAACAACATGAGCCAAATCATCGGTCATTTTATCAACGGAAAAATCATTGAAGACAAAGCGCGCACCCAAGATGTGTATAACCCTTCCACAGGAGAGGTAAGCAAACAGGTGGCGCTGGCTTCCAAAGCCACGGTTGAAGAAGCCATCGCAGCCGCACAAGCCGCGTTCCCCGCGTGGCGGCAAACACCGGTTATGAAGCGCGCCCGCATTATGTTCAAATACAAAGAGCTGCTGGAGCAAAACCGCGACAAAATCTGCGAGCTGATCGGCTCGGAGCACGGCAAAATTTCGCATGATGCGGCGGGCGAATTGCAGCGCGGCATTGAAAATGTGGAATACGCTTGCGGCGCGCCCGAATTTTTGAAAGGTGACTTCAGCAAAAACGTAGGCCCCGATATCGATTCGTGGTGTGATTTCCAGCCTTTGGGCGTAGTGGCGGGCATTACCCCGTTCAACTTCCCGGCTATGGTGCCTTTGTGGATGTTTCCGCTGGCGATTGTGTGCGGCAATACTTTCGTATTGAAGCCCTCTGAACGTGATCCGAGCGTAGGCCTCTTTTTGGCGCAGCTGTTGCAGCAGGCAGGTTTGCCTGACGGCGTGCTGAACGTGATAAACGGCGATAAAGAAGCCGTGGATACGCTGCTGACCGACGAGCGCGTTCAAGCCATCAGTTTTGTCGGTTCCACCCCGATTGCCAAATATATTTACAGCACCGCCACAGCGCACGGCAAACGCTGCCAGGCTTTGGGCGGCGCGAAAAACCATGCCATCGTGATGCCGGATGCGGATTTGGACAATGTGGTGAATTCGCTGCTTGGCGCCGCATTCGGTTCGTCGGGCGAGCGCTGCATGGCTTTATCGGTAGCCGTGGCGGTGGGCGACGAAATTGCCGACCGCATGGTGGCGGGCATCAAAGAAGGCATGAAAAACATGAAAGTCGGCCCGTTTTCCGATGCCGGCAACCATTTCGGCCCTTTGATTACCGCCGCGCACAAAGCAAAAGTGGAAGGCTACATCGCCAGTGCGGCAGAGCAGGGCGCAACCATCGTGGTGGACGGGCGCAACCCGTCCGTGCCGGGTTATGAAAACGGTTTCTATCTGGGCGGTACGTTGATTGATCACGTTACCCCGGAGATGACCAGCTATCAGGAAGAAATTTTCGGCCCTGTGCTGCAGGTGGTGCGTGTGAAAACCATGCAGGAAGCCATGGATTTGATTAACAAACATATCTACGGCAACGGCACCTGCATCTACACCCGCGACGGTGAAGCTGCCCGCTACTTTGCCGACAACATTTTGGTCGGCATGGTCGGCATCAACATCCCGCTGCCTGTGCCGGTGGCTTACCACAGCTTCGGCGGCTGGAAACAATCGAGCTTCGGCGATTTAGGCGCTTACGGCCGCGACGGTGCGCGCTTCTACACCCGCAGAAAAACCATCACCCAACGCTGGCCGACTTCGGAAGTACGCGAAGGTGCGGTATTCTCAATGCCGACGCTGGGTTAAGATTTAAGCTTAAAACGGTTTGAATATGCCTGTCTGAAATTTGTTTTTCAGACAGGCATATTTGTTATGTAGTCATACTTGGGTCTGACCTGCATTTCGAGTTTCAGTAATCTTGGCTACGTCCGCTTCTCCGTTGGCGCCGCCGAACGGAGCAGGATTTTCGGGGGAGTAAGGCCGCTACCGGAGCGCAGCGACTAGCGGCCGCCCCGAAAAGCATGCGCAGTGAGGGCAGTTTGCGTAGCAAACCGGCAACCGCGGCCGCCTTTCTTTGCCTACTTTCTTTGGCGAAGCAAAGAAAGTAGGTGGCCGCGCGGCCATGAAGCGCAATCTTGAACAGCATGAAACAGACAAGTAAAAAGCACGTGCTGCCATGTCGAATTTTAAATTAGTTTGTCATAGTTGCTACAACACAATGCCTGTCTGAAACCCATTTTCAGACAGGCATTCATTGTGGTTGATGCACCTTAAATCATTTCACCAAACCCGGCTCGTATAAATCAATAATGGCGGAAAAGTCCAACTGGCCTTCGTGGGTTTCGACGAAGCGGTTGTATTGCGCCAACGCCTGTTCGCCCATCGGTGTGTCGCTGCCGCAAGACTCTGCCAGCGAGCGGGCGAGGTTTAGGTCTTTCAGCATTAAGGCGGCCATGAAGCCGTTTTGATAGCCGCGGCCGGCGGGTGCGTTTTCCATCACGCCCGGATAAGGGTTGTATACATTCAGCACCCAGTTGCCGCCGGAGCTTTTCGACATGATGTCGGACAACACTTTCGCATCCAAGCCGTTTTTCACACCCAGCGCGATGGCTTCGGACGTGCCGGCCATTAAAATGCCGAGCAGCATATTGTTGCAAATCTTGGCTACCTGCCCCGCGCCGTGGCCGCCTGCGTGGAAAATATTTTTGCCCATGGCTTCAAGCACGGGTTTGGCGCGCTTGAAATCTTCGGCGCTGCCGCCCACAATAAAGCTTAAGGTGCCGGCTGCCGCTCCTGCCGTTCCGCCGGATACGGGCGCATCCAAAAAGGCAATGCCGTGTTTGGCGGCCGCTTCGGCCAGTTCGCGCGCGTCGGTGGCGGCGATGGTACTGCAATCGATTACCAGGCTGCCCGAGGCCAATTTATAGAACAATCCGTTATCCTGTTCGCCCAGGTATACATTGCGCACATGCGCGCCTGCCGGCAACATACTGATAACCAGCTGCGTGTTTTCTGGTAATTCAGACAGGCTGTCGATTTGGTTTGCGCCTTGGGCAACCAGATTGGCAACCGCATCTTGGTTCAAATCAAACACGGTTACGTCAAACCCTTTTTTTACCAGATTGGCCGCCATCGGTGCGCCCATATTGCCCAAGCCGATAAACGCGATTTTGATTTTTTCAGACATGGTTTTCTCCTTTGCTTACGAATTTTGCCACTTTAAACATAGCAAATTTCCGCTATTTGATACAAATTGTATTATTTTATGCATTTCATCATGAAAAATGATGAGGTTGGAATTTAAGTGGTTTATTGTTTATAGTGGAGCCCTTTTGAGAATGCCTGTCTGAAAACCATGGATGAACATCTGTTAATCGAAACCCACCCCTTGCCCCCTTTCACGCCTGCCAATGCCAAGCTCTTGATGCTCGGCTCGTTCCCGCCGCCGCAGGCGCGTTGGAAGATGGATTTTTATTATCCGAATTTTCAAAACGATATGTGGCGGATTTTCGGTTTGGTGTTTTTCGGCGATAAGGATTATTTTGTCGAAGCAGGCGGGAAAGCGTTTAAAGAAAAGCCGTTGCGGGCATTTTTGGCGGATAAAGGCATTGCCATCAGCGATACGGCGCATAAGGTAATCCGCTTGCAGGGCAATGCTTCGGATAAGTTTTTGCAGATTGTCGAGCCGGTGGATTTGCAGGGATTGTTGGCGGAGATGCCGCTTTGTCAAACGGTGATGACCACGGGGGAGTTGGCGACGGATACGTTGTTGTCTTTGATGCCGTCTGAAACGGACAAGCCGAAAATCGGCGGGTTTGCGGAAGCGGAATATTGCGGGCGTGTGCTGCGGCTTTACCGTATGCCGTCTTCTTCGCGGGCGTATCCTTTGGCTTTGGAAAGGAAGGCGGAGGTGTACGGGCGGTTTTTTGCGGAGGTGGGTTTGTTGTAGTGGATTCGGGTAAAGATTGGAGAGAGACGCTGCTTTTTTCAGACGGCCTTGCATACTTGTTGTTACAATAAGCGGCAGGCTTTTTTATTGTTTGCTTTAAGTGAAAATCTTTTAATTTATAGTTGGTTATGGTTATTTGATTTTGCTTTGTGCCGTTTTATTGAATATGCCGTCTGTTTTTCAGACGGCCTCTTTCGGGAATATTTATGTCTTCTAGTGAATCAAGTGTGTTGCGGCAGGTGTTTTCGCGCCGTATGCTGATTTGTATTTTTACGGGTTTTACTTCGGGCTTGCCGCTGTATTTTTTGATTAATCTGATTCCGGCGTGGTTGCGTAGTGAGCAGATTGATTTGAAAACCATCGGTTTGTTTGCTCTGATCGGCTTGCCGTTTACTTGGAAGTTTGTTTGGTCGCCGATTATGGATGCGGTGAAACTGCCGTTTTTGGGGCGGCGGCGCGGTTGGATGTTGGTGACGCAGATTGGTTTGTTGTTGAGCTTGGCGGCTTATGCGTTTTTGAATCCGCAGCAGCATATTCCGGTGATTATGGCTTTATCGTTGGTGGTGGCGTTTTTTTCTGCCAGCCAGGATATTGTGTTGGACGCTTACCGCCGGGAGATTTTGACGGATAACGAGCTGGGCTTGGGTAATGCGATTCATGTGAATGCGTATCGGATTGCGGCTTTGGTTCCGGGTTCGCTGTCGCTGATTTTGTCGGACTTGATGTCTTGGCATAATGTGTTTCTGATTACGTCGCTGTTTATGATTCCGGGTTTGGTGATGACGTTGTTTTTGGCGCACGAGCCGGATTTGCCGCCTGCGGTGCCGAAAACTTTTAAGCAGACGGTGGTTGAGCCTTTTACGGAGTTTTTCAACCGTAAGGGGACGAGACATGCTATTTGGGTGTTGCTGTTTATTTTCTTATATAAATTGGGCGACAGTATGGCCACTGCATTGGCTACGCCGTTTTATTTGGATATGGGGTATAGCAATACCGATATCGGTTTGATTGCGAAAAATGCGGGGCTTTGGCCTATGGTGATTTTCGGGATTATCGGCGGCGTTTGGATGTTGAAGCTGGGGATTAATAAGGCTTTATGGTTGTTCGGACTGGTGCAGATCGTAACGATTTTGGGCTTTGTTTGGCTGGCGGGGTTCGGTCATTTTGAAACGATTACGGCAACCGAGCGTTGGATGTTGGGCGGTGTGATCGGTGCGGAAGCGGTGGGTATCGGTTTGGGTACGGCGGCATATGTGGCATATATGGCGCGTGAAACCAATCCTGCTTTTACGGCGACACAGTTGGCTTTGTTTACCAGTTTGTCTGCCGTGCCGCGTACGTTTATGAATGCGACAACGGGCTATCTGATTGAGTGGCTGGGATATGTCAACTTTTTCTGGTTGTGCTTTTTCCTTGCCGTGCCGGGTATGTTGCTGCTGTTTAAGGTGGCGCCGTGGAACGGGGATAAGGTTCAGGAAACGGCTTCTTAAATATTGTCGGTGAATAAAGGCCGTCTGAATTTTCAGACGGCCTTCTGATCTTTAAGATGGGCGTTGTTTCGTTTTCGGTTCTGTTTTAAAACGGCGGTTTTCGATATTTGAAAACACCATCAAACTTACAAACGTTTTTAAATAAGGTTTATACAAAAAGGCCGTCTGAATTTTCAGACGGCCTTCGGATATTTAAGTTAAGGGAATATCGGCTTAGCCTTCGACTCTTACTTCAACGCGGCGGCCTTCAACATCGTTGCCGATGGCGCCGGTTGTGCTTTCCGGTTTGCGCAATTCGATGTTGGTAGCGTCCACGCCTTGTGCTTCGAAGAAAGCTTTAACAGCTTGGGCGCGTTGTTTGGACAATTCCGCATTGGCGGCGGCATTGCCCGTGCTGTCGGCAAAACCGCTGACAACGAGTTTTTTGCCTTCTTTACCTGCGGCAATCACGTCGGCCACAATCATTTCTGCACCGTCAGCCACATCTTTCTTCGCAGTGGCAAAGTAGAATTTGGCAACGCCGTCTTCATAGGTTACCAGTGCGGTATCCGGATTCAGGGCGACGGCCGGTTCGGCTTCAGGTTCAACCGCTGCGGCAGGGGCAACGGTTTCTGAAGCAGGTGCTTCGGCAGGGGCAGCCGCTTCCTGAGCCGGCGCCGGCTCTACTTTCGGTTGGCCGGTGCTGCAGCTCTTAAAGGCGAAGAAGCCTACTGCTGCGGCCAAAGCCAGTGCAATCCATTTGCCCAAGCCTGAGCCGCTTGAGGCTGCGGCCGCCGTTGCCGCTGTTGCAGCCGTTGCCGCACCGGCACCGCCCAGCAAGCCGGTTAAACCGCCGAACAGGCCGCTTAAGCTGCTGATGCCCAAAGCAGACAGCATATTGCCGCTCAAAACTTGCGACAGCCAGCCTTGTTGCTGACCCAGCAGACCCAAAAGCTGCGCTTTGTTCAAATCGTTTTTCTGTGCTTCGCCACGCAGACCGGACAGCACCAAAGGCAAAGCCAATGACAGCAACGAACCTGCCGATGCTTTGGAAATGCCGCTTTCTACGGCAATTTGATCGGCTACGTTGGATGCTTTGCTGCCGAACAGATTGGGCAGCAGGTTTTCGCCCAAATCAATCAGACCGTTGATGTTGTGGCCGCTTTCGGCTTGCTCGACCGCACCGTCCAAAGTGTGTCCGGTCGAACCTTTTACCAAGTCGAACAAACTGCCTGCATTGGCCGGATTGCCGCTGATGTGTTTCACCAAACCGGCAATCACGGCCGGAATCGCCAAACCTGTGGCTTTGGCGCTGCCTTCGGCAGATTCTCCGTGCGCGGTAACAAAACGATTCAGCACATTACCCAGCTGGGCTTGCAGAAGATGACCTAAATCTAGAGACATGCTTAAGCTCCTTCATTGTAGTTAAGTTTTCATGAAGCCCTGCAAACAGTAATGATTTGCAAGTAGGGCGTACTTCATCTTACCTTGCAGCCTACGGCTTTCGGCCGATCCATAAAAAACTTAAACAACTTTTACAGAATGCTAATCGCATATAAACGAATTGTGTCGTTTTTCGTGTCCAATTGTCGTCATTCTGCCGTGACCGGCAACAACAGCGGTGTCTTCGGGTAAAATCAACAACTTACTTCGGATATTATTAATCAAGTGTTCATGATTGCCGCGCGGGAAATCCGTCCGGCCGATGGTTTCATAAAACAATACATCGCCGGCAATCAATAAATCAGCCGTTTGGCAGTAGAAAACCACATGCCCGGGCGTATGGCCGGGGATATGTAATACCTCAAACCGATACGCGCCGACGGTTAGACTGTCGCCCTCTTTCAGCCATTGATCCGGTACAAACGCAGGCGAAACCGGAAAACCGTATTGCGCCGTAATCGTCGGCAGCTGTTCCAACAAAAACAAATCGTCTTCATGCGGCCCCAGCACCGGCACTGCATGATGGCCGCGCATTTCAACCACGCCGCCGGCATGATCCAAATGACCGTGCGTCAACCAAATAGCCGTCAACTTTAAGTCGCGTTTGGCAATTTCTTCCAAGATAAAACCGACATCCCCGCCCAAGTCGGTTAACACCGCCTCACGGGTTTCATCGTCCCAAATCAGGCAGCAGTTTTGGCGGAACGGAGTAACCGCCATAATTTGCAGCTGTAAAGCCATAATTGTGTTCCTTTATTTTTCAGACGGCCTGTAATAATATCTTAAGTGCTTATTTTTATTACAAGGGGAAATAAAATGAAAGCTATCATACCCGTTTGGCTGGTGTTTTTCACGTCTCTAAGCAGCGCCGCACCGCCCGATCTCATATTGGCAAAAGAGTATGAAAACCAAGATATACGCGGTTGGGCGATGAGCGAAAAACTTGACGGCGTCCGCGCCTATTGGGACGGGAAACAATTAATCAGCAGGCAAGGTTATCCCTTTACCCCGCCGGCGGGTTACACACGACACTTTCCCCCGTATCCGTTGGACGGAGAACTGTTCAGCCGCCGCGGCGCATTCGAACAGATTTCAGCCGCCGTCCGCAGCAAAGCAGGAGACTGGTCAACCATCCGCCTGCATGTGTTTGACGTACCCAAAGCCGAAGGAAACCTATACCGCCGTTTAAATAAACTGCAAACATGGTTGGATAAACACCCCCAAGCCCCCATTACCATAATCAGGCAGATACCCGCACGCGATACCGGGCACGCCAAACAGTTTCTCAAACAAACCGAAGCACAAGGCGGAGAAGGCATTATGCTGCGCCATCCCGATTCCGTTTACCAAAGCGGCAGAAGCAGCACCTTGCTGAAAATGAAAACCGCACACGACGCAGAATGCACCGTTACCCGACATCACGAAGGCAAAGGCAAATACACAGGCAAACTCGGCGCAATCAGCTGCAAAAACCAATACGGCGAATTCCGAATCGGCAGCGGTTTCAAAGACGCAGACCGCAGCAACCCGCCGCCCATAGGCAGCACCATTACCTATCAATACCGCGGTTTCACACAAAAAGGCACGCCGCGTTTCGCCACCTACCTGCGCCGCCGAACCGATTAACACGAGGCCGTCTGAAAAAACAGCCTCCCCGTTTTCAAGAAATGAAATAAAGATGAAAACCCCGCCCAAACAAACCGTCAAAGTCCGGCCCTTACCGCAGCAAGCATCAGACGAAGCCAAGCTCGAAGCATGGCGCGAAACCTCCGCACAACACCAACTCAGCGGGGAATGGGCCGTATCCGCCCGCTTGGGCCAACCCGCTTATACCGACGAACAGATAGAAATGATTGCCAATCTGTTTGGCCGTTGAAGATAGACATATTGAAAGCAGGGAGGCCGTCTGAAAATTTCAGACGGCCTTACGCAGCACTAAAAACCGTAAGCCGAAAAAAACATTTGAACCGGCTGCAAGAAGATGCACGAATCCGTTTTCAGCATACCAAACGTAAAAATCATACGATTTAGTGTAATCAAATGTCGGCAAATAGCGTATAATCCCGACTGGCCGATAATAATAAAATCGGATAAAAACGCACACAGCGAATGGATAACAAAGGGCCGTCTGAAAATTCAGACGGCCTTTCATTAAAATAATTTTCCGTAAAATATCAGTTGTGCGAAAGATAACCCGAATATTAAGCCCAACCGCACAGATTATTTTTCAGACGGCCTTAACCGACAATCAGTAGGGTGTGTGTCAAACGGCATGTACGCAGTTGTCGAGGCGTGCAGTAGAAATAAAAAACGCGTACTTAAGATTGCCCTGTTGTGGGTCGGATTCTTGAATCCGACAATTAAGAAAATGCACGGCAAGGAAAAATAGTTCAGACGGCCTTAGAGGGTTTGTCGGATACGAGTATCCGACCTACGGCTTGCTGAAAATTCAGACGGCCTTAATAAAAATCAGTAGGGTGTGTGCCAACGGCACGCACGCGGTGGTTAACATTTTCAGTAGGAATAAAAAACGCGTGCGTGGCTACGCCACACACCCTACACGCAGGCTACGCTTGCTGCCGCCTTTCAAGCGCTTCCCGTGTAGAATTGGCCGAAGCCACAGGCATTTGCGAAGCGCAAATCGCCGAACACGCTTACTGGCTCGACAGCGGTTCGCCGCAACTTTTGCTGCAAGTTTATACCGCCGCCGCGCTGGAAAACGCCCGTATCGACTACGCCAAACTCAATGCCGTTTGCCGCGCAGATTCGGGGCGCACCATGATTTACCTGTGGCACGAACAAGACGACACCGTTCAGGCGCGGATGTTTTACGCACAAAACGGCACTATTTTAGAAGACAACGGCACCGGTTCCGCTTGTGCCAATCTCGGTGCCTACTACCTTTCGCGCGGCACCTTTCCACTTAAGCGCAGCGTTCGGCAAGGCGACCAAACCGGCCGCCCCAACCGCCTCAGTTTGCGCGTGGACGAAGCCGAAAATATCTATGTGGGCGGGCGCGTGGTGGAAGTCGGGCGCGGCGTGTTCAAGCTGCCGCGTTAATCTGTAAAATATTTTACCGGTGATATATTTGCCATGTTTAAGGTTGGTTTTTTTAAATTATTCAGATGTAGGTCGGATTCTTGAATCCGACAGAATAGGGAAATGTGCTGTAAAGAAAATTAGTTCAGACGGCCTTAAATGGTTTGTCGGATACGAGTATCCGACCTACGGCTTGCTATGGCAAAAGCACATGCACGGCAATTGAGATTTGCAGAGTATGTTTGCTTTAAGATTACTCGGGTATAGGTCGGATGCTTGAATCCGACAGATAGGGATGTACCGTAAAGAAAAAATGTTTGGGGTAGACTTACAATTGATTTTGTCGGATTCAAGTATCCAACCTACGTTTGCTAAAGAGAGAGTAAATTATGAAGATTGATAATTTAACGATTATTAAAACTGAAACAGATGCTATTCCAATGCCTGAAATATCTGATGAAATAAAACGCAAAGCACGTGAACTTTCCAATTTAAAAGATAATCAAGATTCAGATTTAGAAGATAAAACATATGCCGAGGAACCATACGGATTTATTAAGTTAAGATTCCCTTTTATAGGTGAATATTTAAATGAACAAGTAGGAACAATGCAAACCTTTTCTGGTTATGTAAATCCTTGTTATGTCGTAGGTCGAAATTATAGCAATAACAATAAGTTGGATCATTTAGACTGCAATAAGAAAAAAGAGCTTATTAAAGAGCTTATTCATGAATATAGTACAAAACCGAATAAATATGGTAAAAAACCGACTCCTAATCGAGCAGTATATTGGTGGTTAGATAGTTTTGGTATTTTGTATGCAGGTGAAGGTAAAAGGCGTGTACATTTTATGAAAGAACATAGTAGTGGTAATGCTATCTATGTAGAGGAAATTAATAAATTAAAAATGCCAAAACCTAACCAAATTTCAATCATTTCTTTATCCCCTACAAATCCACGACCTGAAACAAGTTTTTTATTGATTAAAGATGACAATAACGATGAGCATCTTTATCCAATTATTGAAGAATATACCATTGATTTTATGAAATTATATTCTAATAATCTTACTTTAGACATAAAAACATTAATTGAAGAGGCTCGCTGGTATTGGCGTTTATCTCCAAATAAATTTTCTAGAAAATTACATAGTTTGCTTATTAAAAAGCTCTTTGTTAAAAAGCTCTTTGATGAGAGAGGTAAAAATAGGTTTAATAAAAAAATTGTATTAGCATCTGTCAAACTCTTTGGTTAATAATTTAGAAAGCGAAAAACATGCCCAAACGTACCGACCTAAAATCCATTCTTATCATCGGCGCCGGCCCCATTGTGATCGGCCAGGCCTGCGAGTTTGACTATTCCGGCGCGCAAGCGTGTAAGGCTTTACGCGAGGAGGGCTATAAAGTCATTCTCGTCAATTCCAACCCCGCCACGATTATGACCGACCCTGAAATGGCCGATGTTACCTATATCGAGCCGATTATGTGGCAGACGGTGGAAAAGATTATCGCCAAAGAGCGCCCCGATGCGGTGCTGCCGACCATGGGCGGCCAAACGGCGCTGAACTGTGCGCTGGATTTGGCGCGCAACGGTGTGCTGGCGAAATATAACGTCGAGTTAATCGGCGCAACGGAAGACGCGATTGATAAGGCGGAAGACCGCGGCCGCTTTAAAGAGGCGATGGAGAAAATCGGCCTTTCCTGCCCGAAATCTTTTGTGTGCCACACCATGAACGAAGCGCTGGCGGCGCAAGAGCAGGTGGGCTTTCCCACGCTGATCCGCCCGTCGTTTACCATGGGTGGTTCGGGCGGCGGTATTGCCTACAATAAAGACGAGTTTTTGGCGATTTGCGAACGCGGTTTCGATGCTTCGCCCACGCATGAATTGCTGATCGAGCAATCGGTGCTCGGTTGGAAAGAGTACGAAATGGAGGTGGTGCGCGATAAAAACGACAACTGCATCATCATCTGCTCCATTGAAAACTTCGACCCGATGGGCGTGCATACCGGCGACTCGATTACGGTTGCGCCCGCGCAAACGCTCACCGACAAAGAATACCAAATCATGCGCAATGCTTCGCTGGCGGTGCTGCGCGAAATCGGCGTGGACACGGGCGGCTCGAACGTGCAGTTTGCCATCAACCCTGAAAACGGCGAGATGATTGTGATTGAGATGAACCCGCGCGTGAGCCGTTCTTCGGCGCTGGCTTCCAAAGCCACGGGCTTTCCGATTGCGAAAGTGGCGGCGAAACTGGCGGTGGGCTTCACGTTGGACGAATTGCGCAACGACATCACCGGCGGCCGCACGCCCGCGTCTTTCGAGCCTTCGATTGACTATGTGGTAACGAAAATCCCGCGTTTTGCGTTTGAGAAATTCCCCGCTGCCGACGACCGCCTGACCACGCAAATGAAATCGGTGGGCGAAGTGATGGCGATGGGCCGCACGATTCAGGAATCGATGCAGAAAGCCCTGCGCGGTTTGGAAACCGGTTTGTGCGGCTTTAATCCGCGTACTCAGGACGCTGCGGAAATCCGCCGTGAATTGGCGAATCCGGGGCCTGAAAGAATGTTGTTTGTTGCTGATGCATTCCGCGCAGGATTCAGCAAGGAAGAGATCCACGAAATTTGCGCGATTGATCCGTGGTTCTTGGCGCAAATTGAAGACTTGGTTAAAGAAGAGCAGGCGGTTGCGGCAGGTACGTTACAGGCTTTGGGTTATGCTGATTTACGCCGTCTGAAACGAAAAGGCTTCTCAGATAAACGCCTGTCTCAATTGTTGAATGTGAGCGAAAAAGCTGTTCGCGAGCACCGTTACAGTCTGAATCTGCACCCGGTTTATAAGCGTGTCGATACTTGTGCGGCAGAGTTTGCAACGGATACTGCTTACCTCTATTCCACTTACGAAGAGGAATGCGAAGCGAGGCCGTCTGAAAAACGCAAAGTGATGATTCTCGGCGGCGGCCCCAACCGCATCGGTCAAGGTATCGAGTTCGACTATTGCTGCGTGCACGCCGCGCTGGCGCTGCGTGAATCGGGGTTTGAAACCATTATGGTGAACTGCAACCCCGAAACCGTGTCCACCGACTTCGATACTTCCGACCGCCTCTACTTCGAGCCACTTACTCTGGAAGACGTGCTGGAAATCGTGCGCACCGAAAATCCGTGGGGCGTGATTGTGCACTACGGCGGCCAAACCCCGCTGAAACTCGCCAATGCTTTGGTGGAAAACGGCGTGAACATCATCGGCACGTCCGCCGATTCGATTGACGCCGCCGAAGACCGCGAACGCTTCCAAAAAGTGCTCAACGACCTCGGCCTGCGCCAACCGCCCAACCGCACCGCGCGCAACGAAGAAGAAGCACTGCGTTTGGCCGAAGAAATCGGCTATCCGCTGGTGGTGCGCCCGTCTTATGTGTTGGGTGGTCGTGCAATGCAAGTGGTTCACAGTCAAGACCAATTGAAAACCTATATGCGCGAAGCGGTTCAGGTATCGGAAGACAGCCCGGTGTTGCTGGACTTCTTCTTGAATAATGCCATTGAGGTTGATGTGGATTGTGTGTCTGACGGTAAAGATGTTGTGATCGGCGGCATTATGCAGCACGTTGAGCAGGCCGGTATCCACTCGGGCGATTCTGGCTGTTCGCTGCCTCCATACTCGCTCTCCGAAGACATTCAAGACGAAATTCGCCGCCAAACCAAAGCGATGGCTTACGCACTGAACGTAGTCGGTTTGATGAACGTACAATTTGCCGTGCAAGACGGCGTGGTGTTCGTGCTGGAAGTGAACCCGCGCGCGTCGCGTACCGTGCCGTTTGTTTCTAAAGCTACCAGCGTGCCTTTGGCTAAAATCGGCGCACGTTGCATGGCGGGCATCAGCCTGAAAGAGCAAGGCGTTGAAAAAGAAGTGATTCCGGACTTCTACGCTGTAAAAGAAGCGGTATTCCCATTCATTAAATTCCCCGGTGTAGATACCATTCTAGGTCCGGAAATGCGCTCAACCGGTGAAGTAATGGGTGTGGCAGAAACATTCGGTGAAGCTTATTTGAAAGCCCAATTGGGTGCCGGAGAGCGTATGCCTGCGACAGGTAAAGTCTTCTTGGCAGTAAAAGATGAAGATAAACCTTTGGTAGTGAAAACGGCACAAAACTTCCAAGCTTTGGGGTATGGTGTATGCGCCACCAGAGGCACGGCAGCTTATCTGAAAGAACAAGGTGTGACTGTCCAAGTGGTCAACAAAGTATTGGAAGGACGCCCGCATATCGTTGATGCAATCAAAAACGGTGAGATTGCAATGGTGGTAAATACGGTTGTGAGTAATCCTCAAGCCGTTGCAGACAGCCATTCTATCCGCCGCAGCGCTTTAACCCAGCGAGTGCCCCAATATACAACGGTTGCGGGCGGTGAAGCGATGAGTGAAGGTGTGAAGAGCTTAAACAACATCAGCGTTTACAGTGTTCAAGAGTTACATAGCCGTTTGCGTAAATAATGGTTTGGTATTAATAGATATGTAAGGAAAAAAGGCCGTCTGAAAATTCAGGCGGCCTTTTTAGTTTTGTGTTTTGTTTTTAGTTTTGGACAAGCTTTGTAAAATCTTTTGAAATAAAAACCGATAATAAATAGGGGTTTGTCTGATTTTTAGTATTTTTGTTAGTTTTTTGGTTGACGATTGTTTTTTGTTGGCGTATAGTTCGGTTCTTCGCTGCTGACGCGGTGAAGCAAAAAGAACAGAAGATTATACCACAGTTGATGATTGGTTTTAAGTTTTTTGAGGCCGGGTATTGACAAGATGTTTTGGTGGTGTATAATTCTGCTCCGCTCTTTAACAAACAGATTACCGATAAGTGTGAGTGCAATTGAGCCTCACACTGCGACAAAAACAGACAAGATAAAATTTTTGTCGGTTTCTTTGAAGCAGACCAGAAGTTAAAAAGTTAGAGATTGAACATAAGAGTTTGATCCTGGCTCAGATTGAACGCTGGCGGCATGCTTTACACATGCAAGTCGGACGGCAGCACAGAGAAGCTTGCTTCTTGGGTGGCGAGTGGCGAACGGGTGAGTAATATATTGGAACGTACCGAGTAATGGGGGATAACTTGCCGAAAGGTAAGCTAATACCGCATACGCTCTGAGGAGGAAAGCAGGGGACCTTCGGGCCTTGCGTTATTCGAGCGGCCAATATCTGATTAGCTAGTTGGTGGGGTAAAGGCCTACCAAGGCGACGATCAGTAGCGGGTCTGAGAGGATGATCCGCCACACTGGGACTGAGACACGGCCCAGACTCCTACGGGAGGCAGCAGTGGGGAATTTTGGACAATGGGCGCAAGCCTGATCCAGCCATGCCGCGTGTCTGAAGAAGGCCTTCGGGTTGTAAAGGACTTTTGTCAGGGAAGAAAAGGTTGTGGCTAATATCCATGACTGATGACGGTACCTGAAGAATAAGCACCGGCTAACTACGTGCCAGCAGCCGCGGTAATACGTAGGGTGCGAGCGTTAATCGGAATTACTGGGCGTAAAGCGAGCGCAGACGGTTACTTAAGCAGGATGTGAAATCCCCGGGCTCAACCTGGGAACTGCGTTCTGAACTGGGTGACTAGAGTATGTCAGAGGGGGGTAGAATTCCACGTGTAGCAGTGAAATGCGTAGAGATGTGGAGGAATACCGATGGCGAAGGCAGCCCCCTGGGATAATACTGACGTTCATGCTCGAAAGCGTGGGTAGCAAACAGGATTAGATACCCTGGTAGTCCACGCCCTAAACGATGTCAATTAGCTGTTGGGCAACTTGATTGCTTAGTAGCGTAGCTAACGCGTGAAATTGACCGCCTGGGGAGTACGGTCGCAAGATTAAAACTCAAAGGAATTGACGGGGACCCGCACAAGCGGTGGATGATGTGGATTAATTCGATGCAACGCGAAGAACCTTACCTGGTCTTGACATGTACGGAATCCTCCGGAGACGGAGGAGTGCCTTCGGGAGCCGTAACACAGGTGCTGCATGGCTGTCGTCAGCTCGTGTCGTGAGATGTTGGGTTAAGTCCCGCAACGAGCGCAACCCTTGTCATTAGTTGCCATCATTAAGTTGGGCACTCTAATGAGACTGCCGGTGACAAACCGGAGGAAGGTGGGGATGACGTCAAGTCCTCATGGCCCTTATGACCAGGGCTTCACACGTCATACAATGGTCGGTACAGAGGGTAGCCAAGCCGCGAGGTGGAGCCAATCTCACAAAACCGATCGTAGTCCGGATTGCACTCTGCAACTCGAGTGCATGAAGTCGGAATCGCTAGTAATCGCAGGTCAGCATACTGCGGTGAATACGTTCCCGGGTCTTGTACACACCGCCCGTCACACCATGGGAGTGGGGGATACCAGAAGTAGGTAGGGTAACCGCAAGGAGCCCGCTTACCACGGTATGCTTCATGACTGGGGTGAAGTCGTAACAAGGTAGCCGTAGGGGAACCTGCGGCTGGATCACCTCCTTTCTAGAGAAAAAGAGGTTTGGTTGTACTCACACTTATCGGTAAACTGTATTTAAAGAAGCAAGGAAGAAAACAAAGGCCTTGGGTTTGTAGCTCAGCTGGTTAGAGCACACGCTTGATAAGCGTGGGGTCGGAGGTTCAAGTCCTCCCAGACCCACCAAACGACAGGTTAGGTTGAGCCATCTACAATGGGGGCATAGCTCAGTTGGTAGAGCACCTGCTTTGCAAGCAGGGGGTCATCGGTTCGATCCCGTTTGCCTCCACCACTTCCCAAATCAAAACAAGTTGGCTGGTTAAGTATATTAAGTAAAGTATACTTAACAAGTTTATTGACTTTAACAAGTCAAGTGCTATAATAGCTAGCTCGTTTTGATTTGCGAAGTGAAGAAAAAAATCTTCTAAGCATACGATCTTTAACAAATTGGAAAGCCGAAATCAACAAACAAAGAAAATGTTGGTTTACCCTGTAAGTAAGCTGATGCAACAGATTACTTACTACTTTAAATAGTAGGGAGTAAACGAACAGTATTTGGGTGATGATTGTATCGACCGGACTGTGAAATACAAAAGGCACAGTTCGGTACACAACAAGCAGTAAGCTTTGTCAAAGTAGAGACTTCAAGTTGCGTAGGTAGTCAACGCCGAAACAACGAAGTCAGAGAGGTTCTTGAAATGATAGAGTCAAGTGAATAAGTGCATCAGGTGGATGCCTTGGCGATGATAGGCGACGAAGGACGTGTAAGCCTGCGAAAAGCATCGGGGAGCTGGCAATAAAGCTATGATCCGGTGATGTCCGAATGGGGAAACCCACCGTATTCTGTACGGTATCCTTATCTGAATACATAGGATAAGCGAAGCGAACCCGGAGAACTGAACCATCTAAGTACCCGGAGGAAAAGAAATCAACCGAGATTCCGTAAGTAGTGGCGAGCGAACGCGGAGGAGCCTGTATATAATAACCGATATGCTAGAAGAACAAGCTGGGAAGCTTGGCCATAGTGGGTGACAGCCCCGTATTCGAAAGCAAATTGGTGGTACTAAGTATACGAAAAGTAGGGCGGGACACGTGGAATCCTGTCCGAAGATGGGGGGACCATCCTCCAAGGCTAAATACTCATCATCGACCGATAGTGAACCAGTACCGTGAGGGAAAGGCGAAAAGAACCCCGGGAGGGGAGTGAAATAGAACCTGAAACCTGATGCATACAAACAGTGGGAGCCTATTAATTGGGTGACTGCGTACCTTTTGTATAATGGGTCAACGACTTACATTCAGTAGCGAGCTTAACCGGATAGGGGAGGCGTAGGGAAACCGAGTCTTAATAGGGCGCTGAGTTGCTGGGTGTAGACCCGAAACCGAGTGATCTATCCATGGCCAGGATGAAGGTGCCGTAACAGGTACTGGAGGTCCGAACCCACGCATGTTGCAAAATGCGGGGATGAGCTGTGGATAGGGGTGAAAGGCTAAACAAACTCGGAGATAGCTGGTTCTCCCCGAAAACTATTTAGGTAGTGCCTCATGTATCACTTCCGGGGGTAAAGCACTGTTATGGCTAGGGGGTCATTGCGACTTACCAACCCATGGCAAACTAAGAATACCGGAAAGTGCAATCATGGGAGACAGACAGCGGGTGCTAACGTCCGTTGTCGAGAGGGAAACAACCCAGACCGCCAGCTAAGGTCCCAAATGATAGATTAAGTGGTAAACGAAGTGGGAAGGCCCAGACAGCCAGGATGTTGGCTTAGAAGCAGCCATCATTTAAAGAAAGCGTAATAGCTCACTGGTCGAGTCGTCCTGCGCGGAAGATGTAACGGGGCTCAAATCTATAACCGAAGCTGCGGATGCACCTAGTGCATGGTAGGGGAGCGTTCTGTAGGCCGATGAAGGTGACTTGAGAAGGTTGCTGGAGGTATCAGAAGTGCGAATGTTGACATGAGTAGCGATAAAGCGGGTGAAAAGCCCGCTCGCCGAAAGCCCAAGGTTTCCTACGCAACGTTCATCGGCGTAGGGTGAGTCGGCCCCTAAGGCGAGGCAGAAATGCGTAGTCGATGGGAAACGGGTTAATATTCCCGTACTTTGATTTAGTGCGATGTGGGGACGGAGAAGGTTAGGTTAGCAAGCTGTTGGAATAGCTTGTTTAAGCCGGTAGGTGGAAGACTTAGGCAAATCCGGGTCTTCTTAACACCGAGAAGTGATGACGAGTGTCTACGGACATGAAGTAACCGATACCACGCTTCCAGGAAAAGCCACTAAGCTTCAGCTAAATCAGAACCGTACCGCAAACCGACACAGGTGGGCAGGATGAGAATTCTAAGGCGCTTGAGAGAACTCGGGAGAAGGAACTCGGCAAATTGATACCGTAACTTCGGGAGAAGGTATGCCCTTCGATGTGAAAGACTTGCTCTGTAAGCATTGGAGGGTCGCAGAGAATCGGTGGCTGCGACTGTTTATTAAAAACACAGCACTCTGCTAACACGAAAGTGGACGTATAGGGTGTGACGCCTGCCCGGTGCTGGAAGGTTAATTGAAGATGTGCAAGCATCGGATCGAAGCCCCAGTAAACGGCGGCCGTAACTATAACGGTCCTAAGGTAGCGAAATTCCTTGTCGGGTAAGTTCCGACCCGCACGAATGGCGTAACGATGGCCACACTGTCTCCTCCCGAGACTCAGCGAAGTTGAAATGGTTGTGAAGATGCAATCTCCCCGCTGCTAGACGGAAAGACCCCGTGAACCTTTACTGTAGCTTTGCATTGGACTTTGAAGTCACTTGTGTAGGATAGGTGGGAGGCTTAGAAGCAGAGACGCCAGTTTCTGTGGAGCCGTCCTTGAAATACCACCCTGGTGTCTTTGAGGTTCTAACCCAGGTCCGTCATCCGGATCGGGGACCGTGCATGGTAGGCAGTTTGACTGGGGCGGTCTCCTCCCAAAGAGTAACGGAGGAGTTCGAAGGTTACCTAGGTCCGGTCGGAAATCGGACTGATAGTGCAATGGCAAAAGGTAGCTTAACTGCGAGACCGACAAGTCGAGCAGGTGCGAAAGCAGGACATAGTGATCCGGTGGTTCTGTATGGAAGGGCCATCGCTCAACGGATAAAAGGTACTCCGGGGATAACAGGCTGATTCCGCCCAAGAGTTCATATCGACGGCGGAGTTTGGCACCTCGATGTCGGCTCATCACATCCTGGGGCTGTAGTCGGTCCCAAGGGTATGGCTGTTCGCCATTTAAAGTGGTACGTGAGCTGGGTTTAAAACGTCGTGAGACAGTTTGGTCCCTATCTGCAGTGGGCGTTGGAAGTTTGACGGGGGCTGCTCCTAGTACGAGAGGACCGGAGTGGACGAACCTCTGGTGTACCGGTTGTGACGCCAGTCGCATCGCCGGGTAGCTAAGTTCGGAAGAGATAAGCGCTGAAAGCATCTAAGCGCGAAACTCGCCTGAAGATGAGACTTCCCTTGCGGTTTAACCGCACTAAAGAGTCGTTCGAGACCAGGACGTTGATAGGTCGGGTGTGGAAGCGCAGTAATGCGTGCAGCTAACCGATACTAATTGCTCGTGAGGCTTGACTCTATCATTTGAAGAACTTCAGATGAAAGCTTACTGTATCCTGACAGGATACGATACAAACATTACCGAATATTGATTGTTGGTTCTGAATTCAAGTAATTCGGACGGCTTACCGATTTGTACAGTTTACGTCTGGCGGCCATAGCGAGTTGGTCCCACGCCTTCCCATCCCGAACAGGACCGTGAAACGACTCAGCGCCGATGATAGTGTGGATACCCATGTGAAAGTAGGTCACTGCCAGACACCCATTCCGAACCCCTGACTGCATTTGCCGTCAGGGGTTTCTTCATTTGCATACCTTCTCTTCTGTGCTGTGCCGTCCTTATCGTGCGGGCGGGTGCTGCAAACGGCCGTGAGGTGGTGAAAACGTGGCGGAAGCCCCGTCCGGTGTTGGATAATTAGAGTAACAGTTTCCGAAATGAATAAAACGGTTGAATCCGAACCGGAATCTCTTTATGATAGACGGCTTGAGGTGCGGTTTCTGCATACCGATGCCGGAAGCGCACCGTGATGCCAACCGGATTTAAGAAAGGGGAAGACGATGAAACGATATCTGTTGGGTTTGGCCGGAGTGCTGCTGTCGGCGCTGTCCTTGGCGGCGGTGAACATCAACACCGCAACGGCGGAGGAATTGAAGGCGCTGCCGGGTATCGGTCCGGCGAAGGCGGAGGCGATTGTGGCCTACCGCAGTGCGAACGGTCCGTTCAAAGCGGTGGAGGACTTGAAGAAGGTGAAGGGGATAGGCGAAGGCGTGTACGGCCGTCTGAAGGATGAGGCGACGGTGGCGGGGGTGAAGAAGAAGGAGGCGAAGCCGCTGGCGAAGAAAGACGGAAGCAAAAAACCTTAAGCGGACGGAGGGTTCGCGCAGTCTGTCCGGGGGCGTACCGGGTTGGTACGTATCTGTCGGAGAAGCCGTCCTTAGGGGGCGGCTTTGTTTGTATGGGGTTGGGCCGTCTGAAAAGGGTTAGGCCGTCTGAAAAAGGTTAGGCCGAGACCTTTGCAAAATAGCCCCTTTACCCAACAGCCGAAAACCAAACACAGGATTTCGGCTGTTTTCCGTTCTAAATATCCCTTCATTCCCCTCAAATACCCGATAATCGGGTATCTGAGCTGCCTTTCAGACGGCAACAGGCGCACGTAGCCTGTTGGCTGCTTTCAGCAGGTTCAAACACATCGCCTTCAGATGGCTTTGCGCACTCACTTTGCTCAGACCAAAATAAGTTGCCCGGGCATGGCGGAATTTACGGTGCAGCGTACCAAAGCTTTGTTCGACCACATAACGGGTTTTCGATAAGTGTCGGTTACGTTTGGTTTGCGCTTCCGTCAACGGCCGGTTGCGGTGGGATTTGCACATGATGCCGTCCCGCAACTGATGTTCTTCCAGATGTTGCCGGTTTTCCATACTGTCGTAGCCTTTATCGGCATAGACAGTCGTGCCTTTGGCTAGGCCTTCCAACAAAGGCAGCAGGTGTTTGCACTCATGGGCATTGGCGGCAGTGATGTGCAGTTTCTCAATATAGCCTTCCGCATCGGTACGGGTATGTTGTTTGTAACCCAGTCTGTATCGGCCGTCTTTCTTTACCCAACGGGCATCGCTGTCTTTACTCGGTGTGGTTTGGCTGTTGACCCGCCCTTCGTCATCCACTTCTATGGCCTGACGCTGTTTGCCGCCGGCCGTCTGAATAATGGTAGCATCAACGATGGCGGCGGATGCTTTCTCTACTTTTAAGCCCTTGTCAGTCAGTTGGCGGTTAATCAGATCCAGTAGTTCGGCCAAGGTGTTGTCTTGCGCCAGCCAGTTGCGGAAACGGCAGAGGGTGCTGTGGTCGGGAATGCAAAAGTCGTCAAAGCGGCAGAAGAGTTGGAAATCGATGCGGGTGATGAGGCTGTATTCGAGTTCGGGGTCGGAAAGGCTGTGCCATTGGCCGAGTAAAACGGCTTTGAACATGGACAGCAGGGGATAAGCTGGACGGCCGCGGTGGTCTCGAAGGTAACGGGTTCTTTGATGGTTGAGGTAATGCTCGATCGGTTGCCAATCAATCACCTGCTCCAGCTTCAGTAGAGGAAAGCGGTCGATGTGTTTGGCAATCATGGCTTGTGCGGTTTGCTGAAAGAAGGTGCTCATGAAAAATCCCCTAAATGTCTTGGGAGGGAATTTAGGGGATTGTGGGGAATTTTGCAAAGGTCTCAGGCCGTCTGAACGAGAGGGGAGGCTAGGGAGGAGGAAGTGTGGATGTCGCCATTCGCTTTAGAATGATATGGGTTTTGTTACGTAGCACTTTATCGTTTGGATGTGCTGCATAATATAGAGGGCGTGGCACACGGGCGGCTAGGTTTGCTGCCTGTTGTTTACTCAGGTTGGAAGCAGGTTTTCGGTAAAAATGTTGTGCCGCAGCTTCTGCGCCAAATACGCCGGGAGCCCATTCGATGGTGTTTAAATATAAAGCAAAAATACGGTCTTTATCCGTTGTTGCTTCCATCATGGCAGTAATTGCGGCTTCTTCCAGTTTTCTAATATAGCTGCGTTGATCGTTTAGAAATAGGTTTTTAGCTAATTGTTGGCTGATAGTAGAGCCGCCTGCTCTAACTTTTCCAGTTTTTTGGTTCCGTTTAATGGCATTTCTGATTCCGCTCCAATCAAAGCCGCTATGGTCGGCAAATTTTGCGTCTTCAGAAGCAATTAATGCTTTTTTTAGATTAGTTGAGATTTTGTTGTAAGTTATCCAATCATAATGAAAGTCAACAGATCTTCCTTCATTTCTGAATTCTTTCATGCGCATGTTCATAAAAGCTGTTTTGTTTGGGGCGATAGCACGATAAGTCAGAATATTACCGTAAACATAGGCGTTGAAGAGAATAACTGCGGCGAAAGGTAAGATAATCAGCCACTTAAACAGTTTCATATTCTTTTCTCATAATTTTTGTCACGGTGGCAATATCAGGTTTAAAACCACGCCATAACTCATAGGCAAAGGCGGCTTGTGCTACAAGCATACCCAAACCGTCGGCTATATAATGGGCTCCTGAGTTTTGGGCAAAATTAAGGAAGTTTTCTGCAGCAGTGCCATATACCATGTCGTATGCCAACTCACAGGCGGTAAAGACTTCCGGTTGTATATTCGGTATTGCTCCGCTTAGGCCGCCGGAAGTACCATTAATAATGATGTCGAAGTGGTTATGTGGCAATTTCTCAAGTAAGGCCGTCTGAATTTTGAATGTTTCGGCTAAGATTATTGCTTTTTCAGGTGTTCGGTTCGCAATGGTGATGCTGGCCGGCATTTGTTTCTGAATAATCGGAATAACGCCGCGAACTGCACCGCCTGCCCCTAAAATCAATATTTTTTTGTCTTGTATACTTGTTTTGAGAACTTCGGTAATGTCTTTAACCAAGCCGACCCCGTCGGTATTGTCTCCACGAATACGTCCATTCTCCAATTTGATGAGAGTGTTGACTGCGCCTGCTGCTTTGGCCCGCTCAGAAAGCTCGTCAACCCAATCAAAAGCAGCAGTTTTAAAAGGTACGGTAACATTAGCTCCGCAGCCGCCTTCGTTGAAAAAATGTTCTACGGTAGAGGTGAAATTATTTTCTTCAGCTAAAATCCGCTCATATTTGATTGAAACACCTTCTTGACAGGCAAAATATTGGTGGATTTGCGGGGACTTGCTATGAGCAATCGGGTTTCCGAAAACAGCATATTTCGGTACAGTATGTTTTTTCATCTTGGGTAACCCATTGTAAATACTGCTGCCATTATATAGCAAACCCGTTTGATTTTTATTGTGGCCTTATGGTTGGTTTTACAGGGTTCTGTGCTTTCTTGAGGCCGTCTGAAATTTTCAGACGGCCTCAAGAATTGATAGCAGGGGAAATTGTAAACAATTTTATGTGCTGTTTGGTTTGGTTTGAGCCGTGCTGCAGTTATAGTTAATTAATTTTAAAAATAAAAAATATAAAAATAATCAAATTGAATGTTTGTATGATTTTTTAGAAACTTCTGAAAAGCATTTTATTTTTCAGCAAAGATATATTTTTCCCCCTGATTTATGGCAAAATATGCCCCGTAAACCGCTATTGTGTTTGTGTGGCGGATGCAGGATAAACAAGCATAACCACCCTCTATTATTTCCCCAGGAGCTTTACCATGTCTGTTAAAGATGTAGTCAAACTGATTGAAGAAAACGAAGTACGCTATGTTGATTTGCGCTTTACCGATACGAAAGGCAAACAGCAGCACGTTACCGTTCCTGCCCGTATCGTATTGGAAGATCCGGAAGATTGGTTTGAAAACGGTCAGGCTTTTGACGGTTCTTCCATGGGAGGGTGGAAAGGTATTCAGGCTTCTGATATGCAGTTGAGGCCTGATCCTGAAACGGCATATTTAGATCCGTTTTATGATGATGCAACTGTTGTGATTACTTGTGATGTCATTGATCCTGCCGATGGTCAGGGCTATGACCGTGATCCGCGTTCAATTGCAAAACGGGCGGAAGCCTATTTGAAATCCACTGGAATCGGTGATACTGCTTATTTCGGCCCTGAACCCGAGTTTTTTGTTTTTGACGGTATCGAATTTGAAACCGATATGAGCGGTGCACGTTTCAAAATCCATTCGGAAGAAGCGGCTTGGTCCAGCGGAAAATCTTATGACGGTCAAAATACCGGACACCGCCCTTTTGTAAAAGGAGGCTATTTCCCGGTTGCGCCGGTAGATTCAGGTCAAGACTTGCGTTCTGCTATGGTGAATATTTTAGAAGCCATCGGTGTGCCGGTTGAAGTGCATCACCATGAAGTGGCGACAGCCGGCCAAATGGAAATCGGCACGCGCTTTGATACTTTGGTGCGTCGCGCAGATCAAACGCAAGATATGAAATACGTTATTCACAATGTCGCCCATAACTTCGGTAAAACAGCTACATTTATGCCGAAACCGCTGATGGGTGATAACGGTTCGGGTATGCATGTGCATCAGTCAATTTGGAAAGACGGACAAAACATGTTCTCCGGAGACGGTTATGCCGGTTTGTCTGAAATGGCTCTGTATTATATCGGCGGTATTATCAAGCATGCTAAAGCCTTGAATGCTATTACCAATCCTTCTACTAACTCATACAAACGCTTGGTGCCGCATTTTGAAGCACCGACCAAATTGGCTTATTCGGCGAAAAACCGTTCTGCGTCAATCCGCATTCCGTTTGTTCAAAGCAGCAAAGCACGCCGTATCGAAGCGCGTTTCCCTGACCCGATGGCAAACCCGTATTTGTGTTTTGCCGCTTTGCTGATGGCAGGTTTGGATGGTATTCAAAATAAAATTCATCCGGGTGATCCTGCCGATAAAAATCTGTATGATTTGCCCCCTGAAGAAGACGCCTTAGTGCCTACTGTTTGTGCCTCTTTGGAAGAAGCGTTGGAAGCATTGAAATCTGACTATGAGTTCCTGACCCGCGGCGGAGTGTTCAGTAAAGATTGGATTGACAGTTATATTGCTTTGAAAGAAGAAGATGTAAAACGTATCCGCATGGCACCTCATCCTTTGGAATTTGAAATGTATTACTCTTTATAATTCCTTGCTTTTAGGCCGTCTAAAATTTAGGCCGTCTGAAAATTCGAATACCCGTTTAAGTCAATTTAAGCTTAAACGGGTATGTTTTATTGAGTGTTGCACAGATATAAAAATCCACCCAAGTTATAGAAACAGGGTGGATTTTTGGTTACCTGATGATGACTATTCATTACTGAAAAAAACATCAAGGCTTGTGTGGCCTCGCCGACAGGAATCGAACCTGTATTTTACGCTTAGGAGGCATACGTTCTATCCGTTGAACTACGGCGAGAAAAGTTAAGAAATACGGGCAAGCGATTCGGCGGCCAGAGCTTTTAATGCTTCGGTAACTTCGTTTTGAGGCAGATTATCCAAGCAGGCAATGGCTTTTTCCACTGCTATGCGGGCTTGCCCGGTTGAGTATTCCAACGCTGCGGATTGCTGTACATGTCGGTAGATAGTAGGGAAGTAGCTTTTATCTGCATTTTGCAGAGCGTTGCGAACATCTTCGGCAGCTTGTTCGCTGCCTTGCCGCATCAAATAAATCAATGGAAGCGTCGGTTTGCCCTCAGCCAAATCATCGCCGACATTTTTGCCGATTTGTTCGACGCTGCCGGAGTAGTCGAGAATATCGTCGATAATTTGGAAAGCAGTACCGACATACATCCCGTAATCTTTCAAGGCCTGTTCTTGCTCGGGTGTCGCACTTGCCAGGATTGCCCCCACTTGCGCGGCTGCTTCAAACAGTTTGGCGGTTTTATATTGGATGACCTGCAGATATTCTTGTTCTGTAATATCGACATTGCCGATATTCATTAACTGCATGACTTCGCCTTCGGCAATGATATTCGTGGCATCGGCCATCACTTCCAGAACTTTCATACTGCCGGAGCCCACCATCAGTTGAAAGGCGCGGGTATACAGAAAATCGCCTACCAATACGGCCGCCGCATTGCCAAACAGATTATTGGCTGTTTTCCGGCCGCGTCTCAATTCGCTTTCATCGACAACATCGTCATGCAACAAGGTGGAAGTATGGATAAACTCCACCATGGCGGCCAGAGAATACAATTTATCGTGATCGTATCCCAGGGCTTTGCCGGCTAATATAGTGATGATCGGGCGCAGACGTTTGCCGCCGGCGCTGATGATATAAGTGCCGATTTGTGAAATCAAGGCGACTTCGGACTGGACTGCCTGATTGATAACCGTATTGACACGGCCTAAGTCGGCTTCAAGATGGTTTTGAAAGTAAGGCAGGTTTTCCAGCATGATTATCTTTCGGTGGTAATACAGTAGACATCAATGAAATGAATCTTGGAATTATAACATCAGTCGGTTTGCTATTGCAGCAGGCGGTAGGAAAAAATGTATGCTTATAACCCGTGAGGAAAGTTTTTGACAATATATGTTTGATTTGGATATAATTACACGCTTCGCGCATGGTGCGTGGATTTTAGAAATTAATTCTCATGGAGTTGAGTATGTACGCGGTCGTAAAAACCGGCGGTAAACAATACAAAGTTACCGTTGGCCAAAAATTGAAAGTAGAACAGATACCTGCCGAACTCGACAGCCAAATCGAACTGAACGAAGTTTTGATGATTGCTGACGGCGAATCTGTAAAAGTAGGTGCCCCCTTGGTTGAAGGGGCCAAAGTAACTGCTAAAGTGGTTGCTCATGGTCGTGGCGAGAAAGTACGTATTTTCAAAATGCGTCGCCGCAAGCACTACCAAAAACGTCAAGGCCATCGCCAAAATTTCACCCAAATTGAAATCGTGGCAATCGCTTAATTCAGATTATTAAAGTTTAGGAGTATTAAACATGGCAACCAAAAAAGCTGGTGGTAGCTCTAAGAACGGTCGCGATTCAGAAGCCAAACGCTTGGGTGTGAAAGCCTATGGCAACGAGTTGATCCCTGCCGGTTCTATCATTGTTCGTCAACGTGGTACCAAATTCCACGCCGGTGAAAATGTAGGTATGGGTAAAGACCACACTTTATTCGCTAAAGTTGACGGTTATGTTGAATTCAAAACCAAAGGTGCTTTGAACCGTAAAACCGTTAGCGTTCGTCCATACACCGGTGCTGACGAATAATAAGACTTAATCCTTATAGCAAAGAAAACCCTGCATTGCAGGGTTTTTGTTTTTGTAAGACATTGATTGATTTTTTTACTTTTTGTTGTCTGTTTGAAATGATAGGGTAACCTATGGATATGCGCTCAACATATCTGAATTTGGGATGGTTGGCGCATCAAGTTTGCAGCGGAAAGCAAGCCGATTGTAATAGGCAGAGACCTTTGCAAAACCCTCAGATGTAGATGCAGTTCAAGGCGTAGCAGCACAGCGAGTGCAGACATATCATATAGATAGGCAAACGATCGAGCAGCGCACAACGCAGAAATGCGCCGCAGATGGGGGTTTTGCAAAGGTCTCAGGCAGTGTTTTTTAATATTGATATTTGAAATGCTTTGCCCAATCAGGCGTATATGATTTAGCCGGGTTGTTATATGATTCAGCTGGGGCGTTGCAATTGTCGAAAACAAGCTTTGATGGATAAAGTATAAAATTTTCAGACGGCCTCAAGGAAACTCGGTTTCGGTATTGGGGTTGATTTAGATTGCCGTGATCGTATGATTGTGCCGGCAGTCCGATATTGGTTTGATTGGATTGAATATCGTCAGATTACTTGGTTAAGAATGATTTCTTAAAATGTATAAAGTTATTCCCATTATTCATGTTTTGTCGAAACTGGGCGTATTGTTTTCATTTATGCTTATTGTGCCGACTTTCGTTTCTTATCTGTTTCTGGATGATGCCTTTTCGGCATTCGGGCAAACGGCTTTGATTACGATTACTTCGTCCAGTTTGGTATGGCTGCTGACTCGGAAATATAACCGTGAATTGCGCTCGCGTGACGGGTTTACGCTGGTGTTTATGCTGTGGATTGGTTTTGCGGCGATTGCGGCGATGCCGTTTTACCTTTATTTTCCCAACATCAGTTATACCGATGCTTTTTTTGAGGCGATGTCCGGTTTGACGACAACCGGTGCGACGGTGATGACCAGTTTGGACACTTTGGCGCCGTCGGTTAATTTCTGGCGTCATATGTTGAACTGGCTCGGCGGTATGGGGATTATCGTTTTGGCGGTGGCGATTTTGCCGATGTTGGGCATCGGGGGAACGCAGCTGTTTAAGGCGGAAATTCCCGGTATCGATAAAGACAGCAAAATGGCACCGCGTATTTCCCAAGTGGCGAAAAAACTTTGGCTGTTTTATTTTATTTGTACCGTATTAATCGGCTTGGCACTGCATTGGGCGGGTATGAGCTGGTTTGATGCGGTTTGCCATGCGATGTCGGCCTTTTCTTTAGGCGGTTTTTCCACTCACGATAACAGTATTGCCTATTTTAATTCTGTGGCGGTTGAAGTGGTGCTGATGATCGCCACCATATTGGGCGCGATTAGTTTTGCCAGCCATTTTACCGTGTTGAAGGCCAGATCGGTTAAACCTTATTGGCGCGACGAAGAGTGCCGCATTATGTTGGTAACTTTGTTTGCAAGTATCGTCGCGGCAAGTCTGTATTTGTGGCACAAGCAGTATTACACGTCGTTATATGATTCGTTTCGATTTGTGAGCTTTAACTTCGTGTCGATCGGCTTGGCCAACGGCTATGCGAATGCGGACTTTGCCAAATGGCCGCTTTTGACATCATTGTGGATGTTTTTCTTGGCCAACGTATTGGCCAGTTCGGGTTCGGTTGGCGGCGGTATTAAAAACGTGCGCGCGATTGTGCTGTTTAAATTCAGTTTGCGGGAAATGCTGCTTCTTCTGCATCCGAAGGCGGTGAGAACGGTTAAAGTAAACGGCCGCAGCATTCCCGAACGTATGGCGCTGACGGTTTTGGCCTTTATTTTCGTCTACTTTTTTACCGTTGTGCTGTTTACATTTTTAATGATGGCAACCGGCTTGGACTTCGTGTCTGCGCTGACAGCCGTGATTGCCTGTATCACCAATGCCGGCCCGGGCTTGGGGGCGGTGGGGCCGGCGGGTAACTATGCGGGATTGAATGATTTCCAAAAATGGCTGTGTACCGGCACCATGCTGCTGGGGCGGTTGGAAATTTTTACGGTATTTATTCTGTTTACACCGGCATACTGGAAAAAATAGTCTTGAGGCCGTCTGAAAAATGTAAATGTTTGTTGGTATGACGGGCGGTAAGATGCAAATGGCTTAGAATGGCGGCTGTTGATGAAAATGATTACTTACTAAGAAGCGGACTATGAATTTCAAACATCTATTTCCCGCTGCCGTTCCGGCTGCCGTCTTGCTGGCGGCCTGTTCCAGCGAACCTCAGCGTGCCGATTCGGGGCAAAAAGGGGTAACGGTTGCGCCGATTGTGCGCAGTGCCGAGCATCCCGGCAAAGTTTTATCGGACTACAATTTTTTTCAGACGGCCTTAGAAGCCGCCAAACGCCATGACGATATCGCCCCCGCCCAATTTTTGGCTCAAGCAGGACAAAGCGCGATGGCCGAAGCCGTACGTAACGAATGGCTGAAAAGTTTAGGAAAACGCGGACTGTGGACGCAGTTTGGCCAACAATACAAATTATTGGACAAAGAAAGCCGCAGCCGGGAAGCCGCTTGTTATGCAGAATACGGATTGCAGGAAAATCACGGTCTGGCCGCAGAATTGGTGAAAGAACTCGGCCGCCTACCCGAAGGTTGTAACACTTTGTTGGCGGCAGCCGCTTCATCAGGCCGTCTGAATACCGAAGATGCTTGGCGCAGGGTTCGCGGCTTAGTCAGCAACAACCAGCTGACCGACGCACGTAATCTGGCTGCCGCTTTAGGCAGTCCCGTTGAAGCAGGCGGGCGCGGTGCCGTCGAATACGGCTTATCCGGCATCATCGGCAATACCGCCAAAAAAAGCACAGCATCCGCAGCACGCCTATCCGCAATGGAAAGCAGCTTGAGCCGACAGCAGAGCGGTTTTGCTTGGGGCGTACTGGGGCATGCACAAGCCCTAAATCAAAATATGTCGACGGCCTTGAGCTATTTCAACCGCGCCGACCGTTCGCAATTAAGCGACGAACAGTTCGAATGGTACGCCCGTTCCGCTTTGCGCCTGCAGGCATGGCAGGATTTGAACGGCATTATCCGCGCCATGCCGGAAAAACTGCGCCAAACCCCTACTTGGCAATATTGGTTGGCCAGAAGTTATGTCGCTTTAGGCGATCAGTCTTCCGCCAAACCGCTGTATGAAAAAGCCGCACAATCCGGCCGCAACTTCTACGCCGTTTTGGCTTCCGAAGAATTAGGCCGAAAAGTAAGCGTACGCAATAACGTCGGCAACGCATCCAAAGACAGCGTCAACCGTTTGGCCAAAGACGGCGCCATCGCACGCGCATTAACACTATTCAAAGTTTCCCAAAGCAACGGTGATTGGAAAATGCGTCGTCAGGCACAAGCTGAATGGCGTTACGCCACACGCGGCGCAGACGAAGACCGATTGCTGGCTGCCGCACAGCTGGCATTCGACAACGGCTTCTACGAAATGGCCATCAACAGCGCCGAGCGAACCAACCACAAATTAAACTTCAACTTGCGCTACTTATCACCGTTTAAAGACACCACGCAGCGTTACGCCGCACAAGCAGGCGTCGATTCCGCCTGGGTATACGGCCTGATCAGACAGGAAAGCCGCTTCATGCTGGGCGCACAGTCCAGCGTCGGCGCACAAGGTTTGATGCAGGTGATGCCCGCAACCGCACGCGAAATTGCCAACAAAATCGGCATGAACAGCAGCGAGCTTTATACGATGGACGGCAATATCCGCATGGGAACCTGGTATATGGCCGACGCCAAACGCCGCCTGCAGAATAACGAAGTGTTAGCAACGGCAGGCTATAACGCCGGCCCGAGCCGCGCACGCAAGTGGCAGGGCAGCTATCCTTTGGAAGGCGCGATTTACGCCGAGACTATTCCGTTCAATGAAACACGCGACTATGTGAAAAAAGTGATGACCAACGCGACTTACTATGCCGCATTGTTCAACCAACCCAAAACATCTTTAAAACAGCGTATGGGCACAGTTCCCGCGCGCTGACAGCAGTAAAGCGGGAAGGCCGTCTGAAAATTTCAATTTTCAGACGGCTTTTTTTAATAGAGCCGTCTGAAAAAACAAAGGCCGTCTGAAAAAAAGGCAAACAGTCGAACTGTTTGCCTGAGTTATGGAGACTTATGAATTAGTTATTGTCGGGATGGGTTTCCGCAGCCGGAGACAGCGGCAATTCAGGTACGGTGCGTGCGGCTTCGGGTACGGTGCCGGTCAGCGCATTCATAAAGGCCACCATGTCGTCGACTTCTTCTTGCGGAATGGTTTTACCCAATTGGGTTTCGCCCATAATGCTGATGGCTTTGTCCAGTTCCCAAACGCTGCCGTTGTGGAAATACGGGAAGGTCTTGGCTACGTTTCTCAAGCCGGGAACGCGGAAGAAGTATTTGTCGGCTTCGTTTTTGGTAACTTCGAAGAGGCCTTCGTCATGCTTGGTGCTGTCGATGTAGTTCCAATACGGTCCTTTTACCAAACCGAATTTTTGGAAAGAGTCGCCACCTAAGTTAACGCCTTTATGACAGGCGATACAGCCGTTATTGATAAACGCGCGTACGCCTTTGCGTTCTTTTTCGGTTAAAGCGTTTACATCGCCTTTCAGGTAGTCGTCCCAACGGCTCGGCGTCAGCAGGGTGCGTTCGAATGCGCCGATGGCTTTAGTGATGTTGTCAAACGATACCGCGCCGCCGTTTTCGGCAAAGGCTTCTTTAAACATCGCTTGGTATTCGGGGATGTGGGCGATTTTCTTCTCAACTGCCGCTTGGTCGGTATGTGCCATTTCAACCGGGTTCAACAGCGGGCCGCCGGCTTGTTCTTCAACGTCTTTGGCGCGTCCGTCCCAGAATTGGCTGCCCAATAAGGCGGCATTCAGGGCGGTTGGAGAGTTGCGTGCGCCAAAGCTGCCTTTGTGGCCTTGGCTGGTCGGCAGATTGTCTACGCCGCCGGTGGCTAAGTTGTGGCAGGTGTTACAGCTGACAGTGTTGCCGCGGGATAAACGCGGTTCGTACCATAATTGGTGACCCAGTTTGATTTGGGCATCGGTAATCGGTTTGGCCGGATCGATTTCGGCGCGTTCGGGCAAGGGTTGGAAGAAGCCTTGTGCTTGTTTCAGCAGTGCTTTGTCTTCTTCGGAAACATTGGCATCGCTTGGAGCGGCTTGTTCTGCCTGTGCGGCTGCGGTCTCCGCCGTTTTGGCTTCAGGTTTGGGTTCGGGCGCTTTGTCTCCGCAGGCGGCTAAGGCCAATAGGGTGGAAACGGCTAAAATTCGGTAAGCGGTGTTTAATTTCATCATGTCAGCCTTTATGGTGGTTGTCATCGAGAAAGTGAAGCGGAACAGTTGAGGTTGAGAAAAGTATTGTTCTAAATAAAAAAGTGTTCCGAATCTGATTTATGTAATTTTCATTAAGTATAAGCAGGGGGGTGAAACCTATATTTGCGCCATATCAAAAACAATTTTTTGATTGTCAATATGAATGATGGCGATAAATATTTATAATGAATGGGCGATGTGTGCCGAAGACCGCGAATCCGCCGGTGAAACTTGCACCTTTGACGTGATTGTTTTAAAGTTTGCAGTAATTTTGATTGAGAGAGTTTTTATGAAAATAACTGTGATGGGCGCAGGAGCTTGGGGTACGGCTTTGGCCGTTCATTTTGCCAAGCACGGCAATGAGATTGCTTTGTGGTCGAGAAATCCGCAGCACATGCAAGAACTGGCCGAAAACCGTGAAAACCGCCGCTATCTGCCGGGTTTTACTTTGCCTGACAATCTGATCGTGCATACGGATTTGGCGGATGCGCTGAAAAATGCAGAGCTGGTGTTGATTGTAACTTCGGTGGCTGGTTTGCGTGAAAGTGCACAGTTATTGGCTGAGAATAATGCCGGACATCTGCCGGTATTGACTGCCTGCAAAGGATTTGAACAAGATACGGGCTTGCTGACTTTCCAAGTGATTAAGGAAGTTTTGCCGGATAACGATAAAATCGGCGTATTGTCCGGCCCGAGCTTTGCCCAAGAGTTGGCCGAGCAACGCCCTTGCGCGGTGGTACTGGCTTCTGAGAATAAAGACTGGATCGAGCAGTTGGTCGGCAGCCTGAATACCAATGTGATGCGTTTGTATGGCAGTGATGATGTTATCGGCGTAGCGGTCGGCGGAGCGGTGAAAAATGTGATGGCGATTGCCACCGGCCTTTCAGACGGCCTCAATTACGGCTTGAATGCCAGAGCCGCTTTGGTTACGCGTGGTTTGGCGGAAATCACCCGTTTGGCGATTGCTATGGGTGCGCAGCCGAAAACTTTGATGGGCTTGTCGGGAATCGGTGATTTGATTTTGACCTGTACGGGCGCATTATCCCGCAACCGCCGTGTCGGCTTAGGTTTGGCCGAAGGTAAAGAGCTGCACCAGGTATTGAAAGAAATCGGTCACGTTTCCGAAGGGGTCAGCACTATTGAAGAGGTATTCAATGCAGCCTGTAAATATCAAATCGATATGCCGATTACCCATACGCTTTTGCAGTTGATACGGAAAGAATTGACGGCACAGCAGGTAGTAGAGCGTTTGATGGAGCGTGAAGCCCGTTTCGAATAAATCAATATAAAGTTAAATTGGTTAAAGAGGCCGTCTGAAATTCAGACGGCCTTATTTGACATACATATAGCTTCAATCTATGCTGCAAAACATCATTGTATAAACAGAATCGTTCAAAATATGAAGCAGAATCTCGAAAAGCTCGAAGCCTGTGTTCTCAAGTTGGTGGAAAAAATGCAAACCCTGCTGAATGAAAACCGGCGCCTGCAGGAAGAAATCACCCATTTGAAGCTGGAACACGAGCAGCAAAAGCAGGAACATCAAGCTGCCGTAGATGAATTGAGCGATGCTCTTTTGGTTCAAGTCGGTAAGCTGAAAAACGATCTGCAAGATAAAATAGACGATTTGTTGTTGGAAAACAGCCGATACCGTCAAATCTTGGCAAAGCATCCGGAATATGGGCAGGATAATCGAGAAGCTGCTTCGGAAAAACAGGAAAAGGTTGAGCAATGAGCCACGAACGAGTTAGCGTTAATATATTGCATCGGACTTTTGAGATCGGTACACCGTCTGAAGAAAAAGCCACATTACTGCAAGCTGTGGAATTATTAAACCAGAAAATCGGCATCATTCAAGACAGCGGTAAAGTGATTGAAACAGAGAAAATCATTATTCTCGCTGCCTTGAATCTTGTGCATGATTTATTGAAGAATTCATGCCATGTAAATAACTTAAAAGATGATTTGGCAAGCAAAGAATTTGAGCGTAAAATAATAGACATAGTAAATGTTTGTGAGCAAGCATTGTCGCAAGTCGATAATTAATTGGCATAAACATCCCTTCTTTTCCCTGCGGTGTTCGCGAAGGCATATATTCCTTTGAACCAATAAGTTCGCTTTAGGTTGCCGGGAGTTGCAATGGGCGCGAGCGTCTTAATCTGTAAGATGCACCCGAAATTGTCCGAGGTGACCGCCTTGTCCACAAGGTTCAAGCGGATTCAGCCTGAACGGCACACGTGGGGATTCTCTATTCATATACCGCCTCTATACAAAGGCGGTATTTTCTTAAATGAGACAGATTTTTTGGAATATTCGCGATATTAATTGCAAATATTTTCAGTAATCTAATTTAGATTGACAGAAGCGGAAATCATCTCTAAAATCGGTAGCTTTCTATATATTTGTTTGGATTACTCCGTATGAAAACCTTTTCAGCTAAACCGCATGAGGTGAAGCGCGAATGGTTTGTAATCGATGCCGAAGATAAAGTTTTGGGTCGTATTGCAGCTGAAATCGCACACCGTCTGCGCGGCAAACACAAACCTGAATACACTCCACACGTTGATACCGGCGATTACATCATCGTAATCAATGCAGACAAATTGCGCGTAACCGGTGCTAAGTTGGAAGATAAGAAATACTACCGTCACTCAGGTTTCCCAGGCGGTATCTATGAGCGCACTTTCCGTGAAATGCAAGAGCAATTTCCGGGCCGCGCTTTGGAGAAAGCCGTTAAAGGTATGTTGCCCAAAGGTCCTTTGGGTTATGCCATGATTAAGAAACTGAAAGTGTATGCCGGTTCAGAACACGGTCATGCTGCTCAGCAACCTAAAGTTTTAGATATCTAAGGGACACGATATGAACGGTAAATATTACTACGGTACAGGCCGACGCAAAAGTTCAGTAGCTCGTGTATTCTTGCAAAAAGGTACTGGTCAGATTATTGTAAACGGTCGTCCCGTTGATGAATTTTTCTCTCGCGAAACCAGCCGCATGGTTGTTCGTCAACCTTTGGTTTTGACTGAAAATGCCGAATCTTTCGACATTAAAGTAAATGTTGTCGGTGGTGGTGAAACCGGTCAATCAGGCGCTATCCGCCACGGCATTACCCGCGCATTGATCGATTTTGATGCTGCGTTGAAACCTGCTTTGTCTGCTGCCGGTTTTGTTACACGTGATGCTCGTGAAGTTGAGCGTAAGAAATTCGGTTTGCGTAAAGCACGTCGTGCGAAACAATTCTCTAAACGTTAATACTTTGTTTGGCGATATGTTAAAAAAGCCCTGTTTGATACAGGGCTTTTATTATTTGATATGTTTGTCCGATTGGTGTTTGAGGTAAAAATTTGAGGCTTCTGGCGTCTATCATTTTTTGGTATTTCGGAGTGTTTTTAATTGCCTATCATGCTGGGAAGGCTGCTTTTTATTGATCTTGTAGAATTGATTGTATTGTTAAGAAATTGATTGAAAATAAATGCAAGAATTTCTGTCTGAAGTGGGTAACTGTGTATAATATTTAATTCATTCTTGAATGGGCATTTCAAGATAGAACAAATAGACGATAACTTATAATTGAATTTATTGAGAGGATAACGTATGGGATGGTTGATTACTATCTTGGTTGGCTTTATTGTTGGTGTATTGGCTAAATTCCTACATCCGGGTAAAGACAATCTTGGTTTTATTATGACTACGATTTTGGGTATTGCCGGTGCGGCACTGGCTGGTTTTGTCGGTCAGTCTGTGGGTTGGTATCAAGTGGGTGAGCCTGCCGGTTGGATTGCTTCAACTATATTCGCTATTATTATTTTGGCTGTATATACCCGTGTGATTAAAAAGTAATTTTTAATGATTTAATAATAGAGGCCGTCTGAATTTTCAGACGGCCTCTTGTTTGCTTGGCTGGTGGGGAATATTTCGCGTTAGTCGGGATTGTTTGACAGCTTATGGGTATTTTGTCTGTTTCCTTTAGAAGGTTTTTTGAGAATCCAGCAGTAGAGTCACCGGGCCGTCGTTACATAGTTCAATTTGCATATGGGTTTGGAACTTTCCTGTTTCAACGTTTAAACCATGAATGCGTAAATGTGTCGCTACCGATTCGTACAGTGTATTTGCTTGCTCCGGTTTTGCGGCTTGGGAAAATGACGGTCGTCTGCCGTTTCTTGCGTCTGCGTATAAGGTGAACTGTGATACCAGGAGTATAGAGCCGTTAATATCTTTAATGGAGAGGTTCAGTTTGCCTTCCGCATCTTCGAAAATACGTAGATTGGCAATTTTTTCGGCGATGTATTTTGCATCGGCTTCAGTATCCTCATGACATATACCTAGCAATATCATGAAGCCGGTATTGATTATCCCATTGGTATAGCGTTGTTGGTTTTCGATAATATCGACTTTTGCTTTAGTAACTTTTTGAATAACGGCGCGCATGATGTGATAAGGGGTAATAGCTCAAAAATTAAATATCTGGGTTGATTGGAATGGATTGTTTTTAGGTTTGCGGAGAGAGGCAGTCTGAAAATTTAGGCATTCTGAATCTTTGCAATAACATTTCTATTTATTGGTGGCGCATATATTGCAATGGGGATTTTTTTCAAACGGAAATTGCTGCCATGTGTTGGTCAGGGCATCGTAGGTAATCAGTTTCCCATGTGATGGTGAACCGATACCGATGAGTATTTTTAGTGCTTCCGAAGCTTGGGTGGTTCCGATAATGCCGACAAGTGGGGAAAATATGCCGAATGTGGCACAGCTGCCGTCGGTTGCATCGCCTTCTTCAAAGAGGCAGGTATAGCAGGGAGAGTCGGGTAAATCGGCTCTATAAACGCTTATTTGGCCTTGAAACCGTACTGCTGCGCCGGATACCAAAGGCGTTTGGGTGTTGACTGCCGCTTGGTTGACGGCTTGGCGTGTTGTGTAATTGTCGCTGCAATCCAAAACAATATCAGCTTGCTGCATGAGCGTTTCCAGTTGGGTTCTATGCAGTCTTTCGTTAATCGGTCGGATTGTAATCCTGCTGTTGATGGCTTGAAGACGCTCGCTCATGGCAATTGCTTTTGAACGGCCCAAGTCCGCTTCGGTGAAGGTAATTTGACGTTGCAGATTGGTGTTGTCGATAACATCATCATCGGCAATGATCAGGCGGTTGATGCCGGAAGCGGCGAGGTAGGGAAGCGCTGCGGCGCCTAAGCCTCCGCAGCCAATCACTAAAACACAGGCGTTCAGTAACTTCTCCTGACCTTCTATGCCGATTTCTTCTAAAAGAAGGTGCCGGCTGTAACGCAATAAATCACAATCATCCATTATCGGTTAGTAATTGATGTTTTCGTATTTGTCGGTCAGGGTGAAGTTTTCACTTTTACTGTTGGTTTTTTCCTGCAGGTGGATGTGGGTTAGTGCCATGTTTTTATCAACGGCTTTCAGTAAATCGTAAATGGTCAGTAATGCGATGTTGACTCCCATTAAAGCATCCATTTCCACGCTGTGTTTGGCGTTGCCGGTTGCGGTTACGGTGGCTTTGATTCGGCTGAGAGAAAGATCGCTTTCAAAGTCCACTCTGATATGGTTTAGCGGAGCCGGTTGGCACAGCGGAATCAGAAAGCCGGTTTGTTTTGCACCTTGAATGGCTGCGATGCGTGCGATGCCCAGCACATCGGTTTTTTGTGGATTATTTTGCGTAATCAGTTTGATGGCATCACTATTCATGTTGATGTAGCCGCAGGCCTTGGCGGTTGCGGAGGCTTCAGGCTTGTTGCTCGGGTCAACCATGGTTTCGGTGTGGTTTTCGCTGAGGTGGGTTAAGTTAATCATCTCGTATTTCCTAGAATGCGTTTTATGGATTGAGCCTGGCAGGGGTATTGGGATTTTAAAACTTTGCCAGGTGCTTGTAAAAGCTTGTTTCAGGCAGGCTGCTTCAATTGTATTATTTTGTTTTTAAAATAGTTTCAAATCTTTCCAAGGCAGGGCCTATGGCATCGTTGATATGTTGGGCATCGAGCCAGTCGACTTGTATAAACATCAACATCAGTACCGAGCTGGCCAAAATCATAGCAATTGCATAAGCAATATAGCCAACCAGCACTTTTGTGGATGAGTGACCGCTTAATTTCATAAAGCCGTTATATTGTGCCCCAAAAGTCCAAATCTGCCAGAAGAGGCCGAGAGCGGCTAAAGTGGGAATATATAAAACGGCCAATGAGGGAATAGACAAGGCTTCCGAAGCCAAAACAAAGCCGCATAGGTTTTGTTTGGGCTGGTTGGGTTGCTGCAGCATAAACCGCATAACACTGCACATCAGCAGGCATCGGGTTGCGGTAAATAAAACTGCGTAAGCAATAACGCCGTCTCCGCTGCCGAGAATGTAGGACATTTTGGACGCCTCGATAAAGCCCATCAGCAATATCACCGCCAAAATAACGGGAAGGGTGTAGCGATACTCGGAAGCTGCTTGATAACGCAGACGTAGAATGCCGAGCATATCGTTTAAGAATTTATATAGCATGGTTGGTTTGGAATCCGTAAGTGTGCAAACTGATTAGGCCTATCCGTATCAGTGATAAGTTCCATTTACTATGATTACTGTTGCCATTTTATGCAGGAAGGCCGTCTGAAATTTCAGACGGCCTCCGCAAAGTTGCGGATCATAATGTATACCGTATCAAATGACGATATTAAATATTACCTATTTTATTTTTACCGTTTTATATCGGAAAACAGTTTGAGTCAATTAATTTTTGCTGTCGTGCAATTCTGCTGCCTGCAAAGTATTTTCCAGCAAGGTAGCGATGGTCATGGGGCCCACGCCTCCGGGAACCGGTGTGATCATCGCCGCGCGTTCTTTGGCTGCGTCAAATTCTACATCTCCGCATAGTCTGCCGTCTTCTAACCGATTGATGCCGACATCAATCACAACAGCCCCCGGCTTAATCCATGCGCCTTTAACAAAGTTGGGGATGCCGACGCCGACCACAACAATGTCTGCCGAACCGACTTCCTCGGCCAGATTTTGCGTTTTACTGTGGCAAACAGTTACTGTGGCGCGCGCCAACAGTAATTCCAAAGTCTGCGGTCGGCCGACGATATTGGAGGCGCCCACCACAACGGCTTTTTTGCCGACCACATCAATGCCGTATGACTCCAGCAAGGTCATTACGCCTTTGGGTGTACAGGGACGCATGAGCGGCATTTTTACTGCCAAGCGGCCGACGTTGTAAGGATGGAAACCGTCCACGTCTTTATCCGGCACGATCCGTTCCAATACGGTTTGGCTGTCGATTTGTTTCGGTAACGGCAGCTGTACCAAGATTCCGTCTACATCGGCATTGGTGTTTAATTCGTCAATCAACGACAACAGTTTGTCCTGTGCGGTATCCTCAGAAAGTTCGTAAGACAGGGATTTGAAACCGACTTTTTCGCAAGCCAGTTTTTTGTTGCGGACATAAACCGCGCTGGCCGGGTCGTTACCCACTAAAATCACAGCCAAACAAGGTGCTCTTTTTCCGGCTGCTTGGCGTTCGGCGACTTGTTGCGCAACCAGTTGCAGCCGTTGCTGCGATATTTCTTTACCGTTGATTAATTGGGCAGTCATGAAAGTGTTTCCCTTTTGCGGAAGATAAATTGTGGACAAATATCAGGAGGGGGATTATCGCATTTTTAAGGTGTTTTTTCATCTGTTTATCGCTATAAGTCATGATGAGGTTGTTTTCTTATGATTCGGTTGCTGAAAGTTAGGATAAAAAAAGAAAAATAAATTTCATTTAAAAACAAAAATATCTAGATTTTTATAGCAATTTGTTTTTTCAAACGCTTGACGCTTTTTTTATGCGGGGGTATAGTTCGATTCTCTCGTCGGGGCGTAGCGCAGTCTGGTTAGCGCACCTGTTTTGGGAACAGGGGGTCGTGAGTTCGAATCCCACCGCCCCGACCAAAAAAGATTTTTAGTTATGCACGGTACCCGTGTGGTAAGCGCCCGTAGCTCAACTGGATAGAGCACCGGCCTTCTAAGCCGGGGGTTACAGGTTCGATTCCTGTCGGGCGTGCCAAAATTTAAGTTTACGGTGGCTGTAGCTCAGTTGGTAGAGCCCTGGATTGTGATTCCAGTTGTCGTGGGTTCGAGCCCCATCAGCCACCCCATTTAAAAATTCCCTACATTGAAAAATGTAGGGAATTTATTTTTGGAATTTTGCTTGAATTTTGAGCGTGGCGGCAAGGCTTGTTGCCAATAAGACAAATAAACAAGGTGTTCTTAAAGCGATAATGTCATTATGCTTAATGTAAGGGCTATAAAGGCCGTCTGAAATTTTCAGACGGCCTTTGTTTTGATTGGTTCGTTAATGCAGGGACGTTTCCTATAAATATGATGTCGGTTTATGGTTTTGCCGTATTGGTTTCGGGCAGGAGTACGGCATTGGCTGCAGCTTTTCCAAATGCTGATGCTTCGGTATGATGTTGAAAATTTTTGGAAAGAAATGATATGTCTGATTGGATTCTTCCTGATTTCGAAAATAAGATTTGTACTCCGGAGCAGTTGGCAGAGCGTATCCGGGCATTGCCCAGGCCGCTGGTGTTTACCAACGGCTGTTTTGATATTTTGCACCGCGGGCATGTGACTTATTTGGCTCAGACCCGGGCATTGGGTTCGGCAATGGTTTTGGCTTTGAATACCGATGCTTCCGTACGCCGTTTGGGTAAGGGAGACGATAGGCCGATAAATTCATTGGAAAATCGGGCTGCGGTTGCTGCGGCATTGTCCAGCGTGGATTTGGTAACGTGGTTTGACGAGGATACGCCGGCAGAGTTGATTGAGTTGGTGAGACCGGATATTTTGGTTAAGGGAGGGGATTGGCCGGTTGAAAAAATCGTCGGTTCGGCTGAAACTTTGGCGCGTGGTGGTCAAGTTTATTCTATTCCTTTTCTACATCAAACTTCTACAACGCAGACATTGGAAAAAATCCGTGCTGCGGAGGCCGGGGCGAAATGATGTCTCTTAAACCGCAGCAGTGGCAGCTTTTGGCGGCTTTGGCAGATGGAACGCCTTGTCATGTGTCCGACTTAAGCCGTCTGATCGGGATCAAGCCGCAGCAGATTAACGGTTTTTGGATGCAGATGCCGCCTCATGTGCGCGGATTGCTGCGGCAGTATGACGGTTTATGGCGTTTGGTCAGACCGTTGGCGGTATTGGATGCTGAAAAGGTTGGGCAGATCGGCGTGCAAAGCGGATTTCGGGCGGTGTTGCATAATGAATGCGGTTCGACCAATGATATTGTTTTGGAACAGGCGCGACAAAGTGTTGAACGTGCCCACCGTTTTTTATGTATCACCCATAGCCAAACTCAGGGACGGGGTAGGCAGGGTAAGGCTTGGCAAAGCAGGTTGGGTGAGTGCCTGATGTTCAGTTTCGGCTGGGCTTTTGATAAGGCGCAACATGAATTGGGGGCTTTGGCACCGGTTTCGGCACTGGCCTGTCAGAAAGTGTTAAACAGGTTTGGTATCCCGGCGCAAATAAAATGGCCGAATGATTTGGTGGTTGGCGGCGACAAGCTCGGCGGAATTTTGATTGAAACCATCAGACACGGCGGTAAAACGGTTGCGGTGGTCGGTATCGGTATCAATTTTGTTTTGCCTAAAGAGGTGGAACATGCTGCTTCTGTACAGACTTCTGTGCAGACTGTTTCTGTGTATGGTGTAACCGCCGGCCGTTTGCTCGCGGATTTAATGCGGGAGTTGCAAAGCAGTTTTGAGATGTTCGAACGGCATGGTTTTGCGCCCATGTTGCCTGATTATTTGCAGGCAAACCGTGATTATGGACATCCGGTGAGATTGTTGCGGGACGGCCATGTGGTGCAGGAAGGAATGGTGGCGGGCGTTACCGAACATGGTGCGCTCCGTTTGCAGACGGCCGCCGGAGAGCAGATTGTGGTCAGTGGTGAAATCAGTTTGAGACCGGATGCGGAAGCGGCAGTTAGGCCGCCTGAAAATAATGAAAGCACCCTCTCTTTATTGTTGGACGGAGGCAACAGCCAGCTGAAATGGGCGTGGGTAGAGGGTGGCAATATTGCCCGTATCGGCCGTGCGCCTTACCGGGACTTGGCTAAGTTGGGTGAGGAATGGCTGCAATTTTCAGACGGCCTTACCCGTATTGTCGGCTGTGCGGTATGCGGAGAAGCGAAGAAAGCTTTGGTTGAACAGCAGTTGCCGAAATCCGTGGAGTGGTTGGAGTCGATGCAACAGGGATTGGGTATCCGCAACCATTACCGCAATGTTGCCGAACATGGCTCGGACAGATGGTTTAATGCGTTGGGCAGCCGCCGCTTTACCGATCATGCTTGCGTGGTGGTCAGCTGCGGAACGGCGGTAACGGTGGATGCATTAACCGATGACAATCATTATTTGGGCGGTACGATTATGCCGGGCTTTCATTTGATGAAAGAAGCGATGGCTGCCAAAACTGCCAATCTCAACAGGCCGCTGGGGCGGGTGTATCCTTTTCCGACTACCACGGCGAATGCGTTGGCGAGTGGGATTATCGATGCGGTTTGTGGCTCGATTTTATTGATGCACGGCCGCCTGAAAGAAAAAGTAGGGGTTGATAAGCCGGTTGATTTGATTATTACCGGAGGCGGTGCTTCCAAAGTCGCTCAAGCGCTGCCTGAAGCTTTTACTTTGGACAATATTGTTAAAGTTGTAGATAATCTCGTCATTTACGGATTATTGAATTGGGTTGAGCAAGAATGAAGTGGTTGTTTTTCATATTGGTGGCGCTGAATATCATCGTTTTCGGAGGTATGGTGGCAGGCCGTGTTGTAGAAAAGCAAAAAGCAGTGGTTGCGCCGACCGTTCCGATGGTGGGAAAGGTGCACGAATTGTCTTTGCCCGACAACATTAAAGATCCCGGTTCCGAAAAATTGGACTGGGTAACGGATGACGGTAAACGTGCCGACCAATTGGAAGAGGAAAAGAAAGCCAAAGAAGCGGCCAAGCTGGCACAGGAAAAGAAAGCCCGGGAAGAGAAAAAGCGTAAAGAAGAAAACAGCCAGCAATCTGCGCAGGAGCTTCCGGTTATTGCGCAGCGTCCGCAACCGGCGGCGGGTAATGTTTGTGTGGCTACGGCTTCCGTTTCGTTGGAAGAAGATGTGTACCATCGCATTAAAGGTTTGTTGAACCGTTGGCCGCATGCGGCGACCAGAACCGTTGAGAAGCGCGATGGTGCGGTGAAAAAGGCAAAAAAAGCCGTTGTTAAGCATTATCGCGTGGTATTGCCGTCAAACGGAGACGCGATTGCACAAATGGACAGTTTGGCCGCCAAAGGCTTTACGGGTTCGCTGTATCAAGGGCAAATCAGTGCCGGTATCGTGAAAAGCCGGTCTGCCGCACAAGTTCTGGTATCGCGATTGGCCGCTTCGGGATTCGGCGGTGCAAGCGTGGTGGAACAGGAAGAGCGCAGCCGTATTTCTGAAGAAAACGAGTTGAGCGTGGCGAAAATGAAAGTGGTATTTTTGGCGGTTAACGATAAAGAAATTAAAGAAATCCAGTCGATTGTCGGCAAATACGGCCAACTGGCGCGTAATAAGTGTAAGTAGTGTATTGACGGATTATCTATATCAAAGGTGATTGCGTTGATATAAACACAAACCCACTGTTGGCTAACAGTGGGTTTGTGTTTTTCGGTTTTGAGTATTGGATGTAAAGGGAATTGTTTGTCGTATATGCACACTCCGAAGTAATTGAAGATGACGAGAGAATAATAAGGTAATTTGTTTAATGGCCTGATATTTAGGATGGCTACCAGGTGTTTTGAATTATACGCGAATAATAATAATTATCAATAAGAAAAACATAAAATAAGTGTGTAAATTATTTAAATAATTGAATTTAAAGAAAAATAAAAGAATTGATAGGCTGGGTTAATCGCATATTTAGCTGATTTTAAGCAAGTGTTTCATATCATCGTGTCGGTAAATGCCGTATAATTCAGCGATATTCGATTACGTGAAGGCCGTCTGAAATTTTATGCAAACTTATCAAACCGTTACCCGTGATTTATTGGATGCCAACCAGCTTTCTCCGGAAAGGTTGGCAAAGAGTTTGGCTTTGATCGGCAGTCATAAAGTCGACTATGCCGATATTTATTGTCAGCGTACTGCCTTTGAAAGTTGGCATTTGGAAGAAGGCATTGTTAAGTCGGGCAGTTTCCAGATTGATCAGGGTGTCGGCGTGCGGGCTGTTGTTGGCGAAAAGACGGCTTTTGCTTATGCAGACAGTTTGAATGCAGATTCGGTTGACCGCTCCGCGCAGGCGGTGCGTGCGATCGGTTCGGCCGGTCAGGCGGCTTCGGTTTGCGTGCCGTCCGTCCGTTGCGGCAAAGCAGTGCATGCTGTTTCCAATCCCATTGCCAGCTTGGATTCTGCAGCGAAAGTGGCCTTGTTGAATAAAGTTGAAGCATTGGCTAAAGCGGCGGATCCGCGCATTGTACAGGTGATGGCAGGGCTGACTTGCGAATATGATTTGATTTATATTGCACGGTTGGACGGCAGGCACAGTGCCGATATCCGTCCGATGGTGCGTCTGAATGTAACCGTGATTGCCAAGCAGGGCGAGCGTCGGGAGCAGGGGAGTGCCGGTGGCGGCGGGCGTTACGACTTGGCTTATTTTGACGAATATTGTGTCGGGCAGTATGTGGCTTCCGCAGTTAAGCAGGCGTTGACGAATTTGGAATCCCGCCCGGCTCCTGCGGGTGCGATGACCGTGGTATTGGGCAGCGGTTGGCCAGGCGTATTGCTGCATGAGGCGGTCGGGCATGGTTTGGAGGGTGATTTCAACCGTAAAGAAACCAGCGCGTTTTCCGGCAGGATAGGCGAGAGGGTGGCAGCCAAAGGCGTAACCGTTGTCGATCAGGGCGATATTGCCAATCGTCGTGGTTCTTTGAATATTGATGACGAAGGCAATGAAACCCGACGTACGGTTTTAATCGAAGACGGTATTTTGGTGGGTTATTTGCAGGACGAAACCAACGCGCGGCTTATGGGTGTGCCGGTAACGGGTAACGGTCGTCGTGAGAGCTATTCTTCCGCGCCGATGCCGAGAATGACGAATACGTTTATGGAAAGCGGCAGCCGTGATCCGGAAGAAATTATTGCTTCGATCGATAAAGGTCTTTATGCGGTAAATTTCGGCGGCGGCCAAGTAGATATTACCAGCGGTAAGTTTGTGTTTAGCGCGTCCGAAGCATGGTGGGTTGAAAACGGCAAGCTGCAATATCCGGTGAAAGGTGCCACGATTATCGGCAACGGGCCGGAAGTATTGAAACATGTAAGCATGATCGGCAACGATATGTCTTTGGATGCCGGTGTCGGTGTATGCGGTAAAGACGGGCAGAGCGTGCCTGTCGGTGTGGGTCAACCTACTTTGCGTATTGATGCCGGTTTGACTGTCGGCGGTAGTGAAGTGTAATGGGTTACGGTTTGAGGCCGTCTGAAAATCGAAATACAGATAAACTAAAAAGGCCGTCTGAAATTTCAGACGGCCTTTTTTATTGGTTTGGGATTAGTCTTCGCCACCCAATGACAACAAGATATTCAACAAGCTGCTGAAGATGTTATAAATGGAAATGAAGATGGTCAGCGCGGCACTGATGTGGCTGGTTTCACCGCCGTCAATCACGCTGCGGATCTGCCACATAATCAGCAGTGAGCTGAACAGAACGAAACCTGAAGAAATAGTTAAGCTCAAGGCTGGAATCTGCAGGAACATATTGGCAACAACGGCAATCATCAGGACAACTGCACCAACGGTTAAGAAGCGGCCCAAAGAATTCATATTCATATTGGTGCGGCGTGCCATTGCGGCCATGGTGAAGAATACGGCGGCGGTCATGGCGGCGGCGATGCCGACGATTTGTGCACCGTTACTCAGGCTCAGGCTGTATTGCAGCAGCGGGCTGATGAGCACGCCCATGCCGAAGGTAAATACCATCAGCAAAGTGGCGCCGGTGTTGTTGTAGCGGTTTTTCTCAATCAGGAAACACATGCCGTAGAAAAAGGCCAAGGTAACACCGAAAGCAATCCAGCGGTTTCCAAACAGGCTAAACAGGCTGAAGCCCATTTGGCTGCTTAAGAATGCACCGGCTGCGGCAGGAATGAAGGATAAACCGAGCAGGTTGTAGGTTTTGCGTAAAACCGTATTTTTGGCTACGGCACCGGGACTTGAGGATTGTGTGTAGTCGTAAACGTCGTGTTGCATGGCGTTTGCTCCTGTATATATTTGGTTTATAAAGTAGAGAGCCGATTCTAACAGCAATTTCACGATATTGGCTGAAAATTATCGGTATTGCCTGAAATTAGCGTATGTAATCCGCCGGAATGTCCGCTGCCAACCACAATAAGACAACCCACGTTAAGACGGTAAAGCTCCATTGCGGCAGCATGCGGTTCAGCAGAAGCGGAGATGATGCTTTTTTTAAGAAAAACAAGTGTGCGGTGCTGAAAACCAGCAAAACGGTTTGCAAAACGGCTTGTTTGCCGGCAGTGTATACTAAAGGCAGCCATATCGACCAACATAGTGCGGCAATCAGCAGTAAAGCCGTGTGGTACAACTTGGCGCGTGCCGTTCCAAGCCGTACGGCCAGTGTGCGCTTTCCGGCACAGGTGTCGCTGTCGATATCGCGCATATTGTTGAGATTCAGCACCATGCAGCACCACAGTCCCAAAGCAGTTGCAGGCAGAAAAGAAAGCATATTCAGACGGCCTGTATGCAGATATTCGCTACCGATAACGCCCAGCCAGCCGAAAAACAGTAAAACGGCTGCTTCGCCGAAACCGTGATAGCCGTAGGGTTTAATGCCTGCCGTGTAGGTAAAGGCGGCAAGAACGGCTGATGCGCCGAGCAGCAGCCAAAGTGTATAGCGGATGTCGGGTCGGGCGGCAGACAGCAGCAGAATGCCGGACAGGCAGCAGGAAATGGCGCAAGCAAGCAAGGCTTTCTGCATTGCGGTACGGCTGATTTTACCGCCCGCCACCATGCGTTCGGGGCCTTGTCTGAGACGATTGTCCGCACCGTGTACGGCATCGCCGTAATCGTTGGCCAGGTTGCTGAAGATTTGCAGCAAAGCGGCGGTCAGGATACTCAGCACCAGAGTTATGATATGCAGCTTGCCTTGTTGTGCGGCGAGCAGGCCGCCGCACAGTGTCGAAGCCAGTGCCAAAGGTAGGGTTCGCGGTCGGGCGGCTTGCAGCCAGTATCGGACAGCCATGTGTTTCGGGTCGGGTAAAGGGGGGAGTCAAAGCGGTTGGAAAGCCGACGGGTTTGATTGCGGCAGTAAGTATTGCCGTATCCGTTGGCTGGCGGTTCGGTATCCGGCAGTTTGATTGTTTATAAGGCCGTCTGAAATTTTCAGACGGCCTTATGTTTATCGTTTGCCGGTATTTAGTCTTGGGGAACGTAGCCCTGAACTTGGTCGGCACCGTCGCCGAAAAAGTAGTTTTCCATTTGTTGTGCCAAATATTGGCGTGCGCGCGGGTCGGCCAGGCTCAAGCGGTTTTCGTTGATCAGCATGGTTTGGTGGCGCGTCCAGGCATCCCATGCTTCTTGTGATACGTTTTCGAAAATGCGCTTGCCCAGTTCGTTGGGCAGGGGAGCGAATTTCATGCCGGGGGCTTCTTTGCCTAATTTGATGCAGTTAACCATACGGGTCATGGCCGGTTTCCTTATTCGGTTTGATTTCAGACGGCATTGATTTTAACGGAGTCGCCGCCGTTTGTATATTGCTTCACTGCGGTGTGCGCTTTTAGAGCGTGTAGGCAAAAATTTTCGACCGGCGGCCGCTTTCGTCGTATTCCTGCCGTCTTTCTTGGGGTAAGTCGTCAACGGAGGCCGTCTGAAAACCGCGCTCGATAAACCATTCTCCGGTGTGCGTGGATAAGGCCAACAGGGTTTTGAGGTTTTTTTGCCGGGCTTGGCGGAGCAGGTGTTCGAGCAGCAGTTCGCCGTAGCCGCTGTCTTGCGTTTGCGGGGAAACCACCAGGCAGGCGAGTTCGCCGACATTCGGGTCGGCAAAGGTTTTGAGGGCAACACAGCCGTAGATTTGGCGGTCGTGTTCCAAAATGGAAAATTGACCGATATGGTTTTCCAGATATTCGCGACTGCGGCGCAATAAGATGCCTTGATCTTCCAGCGGACGGATTAAGTTGATGATGTCGGGAATGTCGGCACTTTGCGCTTCGCGTATGTTCATAAACGGATTGCGTGCGATGGAGGTGCCGACACCGTGGCGGGTAAACAGTTCGGCAATCAGGCTGCCGTTTTGGCGGCCGCCGAGAATCTGTACGCGCGAAACCTGATTTTCAACGGCGCGGATGGCGTATTGCAGCAGACGGCGTTGTTCGGGATGTGCGGTTTGATTGTCGAGCAGGCTTTGCGCTTCTTGTGCGGAAAGGTTGCTGATGACTTGGCCTGCTGCGTTGAGAATGCCGTCTTGCTCCACCAGATAAATCAGTTTTTCGGCTTGCAGGGCAACAGCTGTGGCTTCGGCAATGTCGCCCATGCTCAGATTGAAAGTTTTGCCGCTGAGAGAATGGCCGATCGGGCTGATAAGTACCAGCGAACCGTTATCCAAACAACGGCGTATGCCTTCGGTATCGATTTTGCGGATACGGCCGGTGTAGCCCATGTCGATGCCGTCGATAATGCCGAACGGCCTTGCCGAAATAAAATTTCCGCCGGCGATATGGAGCGGCTTGCCGCGCTGCGGGGCATGGGCGATGCCGACGGATAATGCGGCTTCGATGTCGCAGCGAATCATGCCGACGGCCTGTTTGACGTACGATAAGGTCTGTTCGTCGGTAATGCGGAAATTATTGTGGTATTGCTGGGGATGCCGGTCTTTATCGGCCAACCGGTTGATTTGGACGCGTGTGCCGTGTACGAGCACCAATTTGACGCCGAGACTGGCTAAAAGGTTAAGGTCGGCGGCAAGCGTGTTCAACGCCGGGCCGGACAGCAGGCTGCCTGCTACGCCGATAACGAGGGTTTTGCCGCGCAGATAGTTGATGTAAGGTGCGGCTTCGCGGAAATCACGGATAAAGTCGGCGGTTGTGTTCATTGCAGGAGAATCAGATAGAAAAGCTGCATAATCAATACGGTCAGCGCAACCAGTGAAGCCATTGTCCAATTGAAGCCCGCTGCGGCTTTGGCTTTGACCGGAGCCGGTTCGCTTTTGCCTGCAGGTATGAAGTTGTCGAGCAGATCGGCGATTTCGTTTTTGGAAATGACTTTGCGCGTGCGGACTTGCGGCCCGAGGTTGTGCACCAGTTTGACATCGGTAACGGCATTGGGCAGTTGTCCCGGCCGCATATTTTCCGGTGTGTCGCGGACATGGTTTTTGGCTTGGAACAATCCTTCGCATTTGCTGCACATCACAAAACCTTGTGCAACATTGAGCTGGTTGTCTTGTACCCAAAGTTGGGTTTTGCAGTGAGGGCAGGCGCAAACGGGCATGGTCGGCTCGCTTTGTTAAGTTAGTTATTGTAAACGGTATTGTAAGGAGTTTCAGACGGCCTGTATAGAATAAAGGCCGTCTGAAAATCGAAGTTGTTTTCAGACGGCCTTTTCATGCTTCAAATGCAGCGTTTATGCCACGCCGTAACGCTCGCGGTAAGCGCGCACCGGTTCCAGATAAGCACCGAATTCGGCATTGTTTTCCAGCAGAGCCAGCAAGTCTTTCAGGTTAGCAATCGCCACAACCGGCAAGCCGTATTGCTGTTCCACTTCCTGCACGGCCGATTTGTCGCCCGTACCTTTTTCCATACGGTCTAGCGCAATGGCAACGGCGGCGGGGGTTGCGCCTTCCGCCTCAATCAGCTTAACCGATTCGCGCACCGACGTACCTGCCGAAATCACGTCGTCGATAATCAACACGCGGCCTTTGAGCGGCGCGCCCACCAACACGCCGCCCTCGCCGTGGTCTTTCGCTTCTTTGCGGTTGTAGGCAAACGGCACGTTCACGCCCTTTTCGGCCAGCATCATGGCGGTGGCCGCCGCCAGAATAATGCCTTTGTAAGCAGGGCCGAACAGCATATCGAATTCGACTTTGCTCTCGATAATCGCTTCTGCATAGAATTTGGCCAATGCCAAAGTGGACGCGCCGTCGTTAAACAGACCGGCATTAAAAAAATAAGGCGACTGACGGCCTGCTTTGGTGGTGAACTCGCCGAACTTCAAAACGTTTTGCGCTAAGGCGAATTTCAGGAAATCTTGACGGAAATCGGACATTTTCGACTCTTTCTCTATTGATAGATGAAAACAAAGCGGATTATAGCTGAAGGCGGTATGCGGTAACAGGCCGTCTGAAACACATTTCGGGTACAATGCTGCTTTTCTTGATTACGTTGAAACATTATGTTGAAAATCATCTCCGCCAATGTGAACGGCATCCGTTCCGCTTATAAAAAAGGCTTCCACGAATACATCGCCGCGTCGGGCGCCGACATCGTTTGCGTGCAGGAATTGAAAGCGCAAGAGCCGGATTTGTCGGACGATATGAAAAATCCGCACGGTATGTATGGCGTATGGCATTGCGCCGAAAAACGCGGTTACAGCGGCGTGGCGATATACAGCAAGCAACGCCCCGACAATGTGCAAATCGGCATGGGCATTGAAGAGTTCGACAGCGAAGGCCGTTTTGTGCGTGCCGATTTCGGCAAATTGAGCGTGATTTCGCTTTATCTGCCCAGCGGCACCAGCGCACCGGAGCGGCAGGAATTGAAATACCGCTTTCTGGATGCGTTTTACCCCATGTTGGCCGAGATGAAAGCGGAAGGCCGCGATATCGTGGTGTGCGGCGACTGGAACATCGCCCATCAAAACATCGACTTGAAAAACTGGAAAGGCAATCAGAAAAATTCGGGCTTTCTGCCGGAAGAACGCGCATGGATAGGCAAAGTGATTGCCGACTTGGGCTGGGTGGATATGTGGCGCAAACTGTATCCCGAAGTGCCCGGCTACACTTGGTGGAGCAACCGCGGGCAGGCGTATGCGAAGGATGTGGGGTGGCGTATCGACTACCACATGGTCACGCCCGATCTGGCAGCCAAAGCGGTGCAGGCGCATGTGTATAAAGATGAAAAATTTTCCGACCATGCGCCGCTGGTGGTGGAATACGATTATTCGATCTGATGCGTTTTCAGACAGGCATGGGCAATCCTGCCTGTTTTTATTGGCTTACAATCAATCCACTTACATAATAAATAACGATACCGTCATATACGGGCTTATCCAGGTATGACGAGCGTACTGTTTTTAAGTTGATTAACCATATCAAGCTCAAGGTTTGCGCGGCTGCGCATTTTTAGAGACCGCATCAAGATAATCCATAAGGAAGCAGCTGTCATTTTCAACAATATTGTCAATGCGGTACACAACGAAGCGGTCGGATGGGAAATTGCGGCTGCTTTCTTTGATTTCCGGAGAATCCGCGGCCACCCTCAGCCAGAAATTCGCGCGGGAATGGTGCGGGGAGCGGGGCGGCAGCTTTTTTATCAAAGCGCGGACTTTTGCTTCGTCTTCCGATTGTTTGAACACCGCAACCCAGTCGGAAGCGGGTGAAGAGCAGGGAGCCAGAATGACCCGGCCGTTTTCTTCGGAAGCCAAAACGGAGAAAATATCATGGAAATCATCTGCTTCGGAGGTTTGATGGTGTTCGGATTTTGCTGCGTTTGCCAGTGATAAAGACAGCGATAATAATGCGGCCAGTAGAGTGAGTTTCATGTTTGTCAGTATGAGTTGTGATGGTTTCGGAAATGTGCCGTCATAGTAGAACACGATTATTCGATTTAATACAAACTTTTTCAGACAGGCATTCGTTATAATGCCTGTCTGAATTCTGATTTAGAGGAGGAACGATATGAAAGTTTACCGTATGCTTACCGGCCCGGACGATGCTGTGTTTTGCCGCCGCGTAACCGAAGCCTTGCAGCACGGCTGGGATTTATACGGCAGCCCGACCATGACCCACACGCCCGACGGCGTGCAGGTGGGGCAGGCCGTAGTAAAAGATGTGGAAGGTGTTTACGACCCCGACAAACCTCTGCATGAATACTGATGCCTGTCTGAAACCATGAAACCGGGCGATTTAGAAGACTTAACCCTATTCTTGATACGCGATGCGGACGAACCTGCCATGTGGATAGACCGCTGGGCGGTCAGCTATCCGACCGTGCGGATGGTGGAAATATCGCGCCGTCAAAGTATCCGGCAATGGCAGGATATTGTTCAGACGGCATGGAGTGGTATCTGTGGGCGGAATGTCGCGGTGGTTGCTCACGGCGCAGGTGTGTCGGGCTGGCTGGCGTGGCTGTATTTGGCCGATGTGAATATGCAGAAGCGTATCCGCAATATGATGCTGGTGTCGCCGCTGCAAAACGCGTTTCCCGATGACGAGTGCCATACTTTGCAACGGGTGCGCTGCCATTGTAAAACGGCGTTGGTGATCGGGGAGCAAGATGACGATTGTCCGCAAGCGTGGGCGCGGGAAATGGCGCGGCTTTGGGGCGCGCGCTTGCTGGTGTCGCCACATGAAGGCCGTCTGAATGTGCCGTTGCACGGTTGGCAGTGGGGGATGAAGTTGTTGCAGGAAATGCTGCTGGATTGATGGAGCGTGCAGTTTTAAATGGACAAGAGCAACACAGGCCGTCTGAAATTTTCAGACGGCCTGTGTTTGTATGGACAAAGCCTTGCGGAATGGCCGGTAGCGTTCGGTTTGCTTGGTTTTTGAGGTTCGAAAGAAAGGGCGGAGAAGATTCCGCCCTTTATGCTGCTTACCGCAGTGCTTAATGTGCCGTCGTTTTCATACACGCGACTTGATGTGCGGCGGAGCCTTGCAGCACGGGTTTGGTTTCGGCGCAGCCGTTGTCGGCCTGTGGGCAGCGGGTACGGAATACGCAGCCGCTGGGCGGGTTGATGGGGCTGGGCAGGTCGCCGGGCAGAAGTTGGATGGTTTTGCTGCGCTCGGCTTCCGGGTCGGGCAGCGGTGCGGCAGACATTAAGGCGCGGGTGTAGGGGTGGGCGGGGTTGCCGTACACTTCGTGATCGGTGCCGAGTTCGATGGCATTGCCCAGATACATCACCAGCACGCGGTCGGAAATGTGTTTGACTACCGATAAATCGTGGGCGATGAAAATCAGGGTCAGCCCCATTTCTTTCTGCACTTCTTTCAACAGGTTGACGACTTGTGCCTGAATGGAAACGTCGAGCGCGGAAACGGGTTCGTCGCAAATAATCAGCTTGGGTTTCAGAATCAGGGCGCGGGCGATGCCGATGCGCTGGCATTGGCCGCCTGAAAATTCGTGCGGGTAGCGGTTGATGAGGTTGGGCAGCAGGCCGACTTTGGCCATCATGTCTTTGACCTGCTTTTCGATTTCGGCTTTTTTGAGCTTGGGGTAAAAGGTTTTCAGCGGCTCGGCGATGATGTCGCCCACGGTCATGCGCGGGTTGAGCGAGGCCAGCGGGTCTTGGAAAATCATTTGGATTTCACGGCGTTTCAGGCGCATGGCGGCGGGGGAAAGGGCGGTTAAGTCTTCGCCTTGCCAGATGATGTTGCCGCTTTTGGCTTTGACGAGACCGATGATGGCGCGGGCAAGGGTGGATTTGCCGCAGCCGGATTCGCCGACGACACCGAGGGTTTCGCCGGCTTGAAGGTCGAACGATACGCCGTTGACGGCTTTGAGGGTGGCGGGTTTTTGCCAAAACCAAGCGTTGTCGGCTTTAACGTCGAAGGTAACGTGTAAATCGCGTACGGATAATAGGGTTTCGCTCATGCCTGTGCTCCCTGTAAATATTCAGACGGCCTGTGGCAGGCGCGTTTGCGGTGGTCGTGCAGGATTTCCAATGCCGGTGCTTCGCGGCGACAGATGTCTTCGACGTGCAGGCAGCGGTTTTGGAAGGGGCAACCGGGCGGCAGGCTGGTGAGGTTGGGCGGGTTGCCGGGAATGGTGGACAGGATGTCGGCGGTTTCGTCCATGCGCGGCACGGCACCGAGCAGGCCGATGGTGTAGGGGTGGCTGGGGCGGTAGAAAATGTCGTCCACTTTGCCGTATTCCATGGTGCGGCCGGCATACATCACCAACACTTGGTCGCAAATGCCGGCAACCACGCCTAAATCGTGGGTAATCATGATGATGGTGGTGCCGAAATCGCGTTTCAAATCATTGAGCAACGCCATGATTTGCGCCTGCACGGTAACGTCGAGCGCGGTGGTGGGTTCGTCGGCAATCAAAAGTTTGGGGCGGCACAACAAGGCCATGGCAATCATCACGCGCTGGCGCATGCCGCCTGAAAATTCGTGCGGATACATGCCGATGCGCTTTTTGGCTTCGGGGATTTTCACGGCTTCGAGCATACGCACGGATTCGGCCCACGCTTCGGCTTTGCCCATGCCTTTGTGCAGGCGCAGCACTTCGGTAAGCTGGTCGCCCACGCGCATATAGGGGTTGAGCGAGGTCATCGGGTCTTGGAAAATCATGGCGATTTGTTCGGCGCGGATTTTGTTTAACTCGCGCTCGGGCAAGCCAAGGATTTCGCGGCCGTTGAAAACGGCGGAGCCGGAAGTTTGACCGTTTTTGGCCAGCAAGCCCATGATGGCGAAGGCAGTTTGCGATTTGCCGGAGCCGGATTCGCCGACGATGCCCAGCGTTTCGCCTTCGTGCAGATCGAAATTGAGTTTGTTGACCGCGGTAACGAGGCCGTCTTCGGTTTTGAAGCGGACTTCGAGGTCTTTTACTTGCAGTAAGGGTGTGCTCATTGTTTTTTCCTTTTCAGACGGCCTCAAGCATCAAGAGGCCGTCTGAAAATATTGATTTTTCTTGGATTTATCTGTCTTTCGGGTCTAACGCGTCGCGCAGGCCGTCGCCGATGAAGTTAAAGCAGAACAGCGTAACCACCAAAAACACGGCGGGCACGAGCAGCTGCCACGGCGCAATCTGCATGGTGTTCGCGCCGTCTTGCAACATTGCGCCCCAGCTTGTCATCGGCTCTTGCACGCCCAAGCCCAAGAAACTTAAAAACGATTCAAACAGAATCATGCCCGGCACCAGCAGCGAGGCGTAAACCACCACTACGCCCAGCACGTTGGGCACGATGTGGCGGAACACGATGTGGCGGTTGGATACGCCGCACACATGGGCGGCTTCGATAAATTCTTTACGTTTCAGGCTCAAGGTTTGGCCGCGCACGATCCGCGCCACGTCGAGCCACGACACCATGCCGATGGCCACGAAGATAAACGCCAGATTGCGGCCGAAAAACGTAACCAGCAGAATCACGAAAAACATAAACGGAAACGCGTTCAGAATCTCTAAGAAACGCATCATCAGCATATCGGTTTTGCCGCCGAAAAAGCCCGACACCGCGCCGTACACCACGCCGATAATGACGGCCACCAGCGCACCGGCCACGCCTACCATCAACGAAATGCGTCCGCCCACGGCCACGCGGGTAAACAGGTCGCGGCCGAGCGAGTCGGTGCCGAAATAGTGTTTGTTGGCCCATTCGGGCGGCATCTGCATCGCGCCCCAGTCGGTGTGGGCATAGTCGTAAGGCGCAACAAGCGGCGCAATCAATACGAACAGGCAGATCAGCAGCAACACCAGCCCGCTTGCCAGCGCAGCGCGGTTATGGCGGAAACGCCGCCATGCGTCCTGCCACAGGCTGCGGCCTTTTACATCGGGCAGGTTTTGGTCTTCCAAGGCGGCGGCTAATGCGGCTGCCTGTTTTTTACTTACCATCATGGTTGTGTGCCTTATGGTTTTTTGTTTTATCTACAAGATGAGGCCGCCTGAAAAGCGGCAATCGTTAAACTGAATATCCTATAACTGTATCGTCATACTCGGGCTTGACCCGAGTATCTTAGGGTTCTGTGAGCTTGGAGATACTCGGGTCAAGCCCGAGTATGACGAATGTGCTGTTTATCAACCGCTTGGGCTAACGGTTTTCAGACGGCCTCTCGAATCAATAACGGATTTTCGGATCAATCACCGCATACAGAATATCGACCACGGCGTTGAACACAATCGTGAGCACGCCCACGAGAATGGTCAGGCTCAACACCATGCCGTAATCGCGGTTCAGCGCACCGTTCACAAAAAGCTGGCCGATACCGGGCAGGCCGAAAATGGTTTCAATCACAATCGAGCCGGTGATGATGCCCACAAACGCAGGGCCGAGATAAGAAATCACCGGCAGCATGGCGGGGCGTAAGGCGTGTTTCCATACGATATAGCGGGTAGGCAGCCCTTTGGCGCGGGCGGTGCGGATAAACGGACTGTTCATCACTTCGATCATCGAGCCGCGCATAATCCGTGCAATGCTCGAAATATAGGCAATCGCCAACGCCGCCACCGGCAGCACCAGATTGCTCACGGCTCCGTCGTTCCAGCCGCCGGCGGGCAACCATTTGAGCCAGATGGCGAAAATCAGCACCAGCAGCGGTGCTTTCACAAAGCTGGGAATCACCACGCCCGTCATGGCCACGCCCATGGTGAGGTAGTCGAGCCATGAATTTTGCTTCAAGGCCGCCAGCACGCCGAGCAGCACGCCGACAACCAGCGCGATAATAAAGGCGTACAGGCCGATTTCGAGCGACACGGGAAAGGCTTGCGAGAGCAGCTCGTTAACCGTGTAGTCTTTGTATTTGAACGACGGCCCGAAATCGCCGTGCGCCAGTTGTTTCAGATAATTGAGATATTGCAGCCAGATGGGGTCGTTGAGATGGTATTTGGCTTCGATGTTTGCCAGCACCGCGGGCGGCAGGTTGCGCTCGCCGGTAAACGGGCTGCCCGGAGCCAAACGCATCATGAAAAACGATACGGTAATCAGAACCAGCAGCGTGGGTATGGCTTCCAACACGCGCCTGATGATGAATTTCAACATAAGCGAACTCTAACGGTGGTTTGTACTTTCGGCCCGGCCGTTTCAGACGGCCTGTGGTTGTTGTAGATAAACGTGCTTTTCAGGCAAAGGCCGTCTGAAAACAAACAAACTTGTTTTCAGACGGCCTTTTTGGGTTTTAGTGTTTCAGGATTTTCCAGTTTTTGATTTGCCAGTTGTCCATCGGGTCTTTGGTTGAATAGCCGTCAACATAAGGCTTCACCAAACGGGCATTTACATAGTGGAAAACGAAAATGGTTGCCGCATCTTTATCCATCACGGCTTCGGCTTGGCTGTACAGCTCGCCGCGTTGCTCGGGCGTTACATCGCCGCTGAGCGTTTTCAGTATCAGATTGTCGAATTCGGCACTTTGATATTTGCCGTAGTTGCTGCTGTTGTCAGACTTAAACGTGTTCAGGAAAGTTGAAGCTTCGTTGTAGTCGGCACACCAGCCGCCGCGCGCCATTTGGTGTTTTTGGTTGCGGCGGGTATCGAGATAGGTTTTCCACTCTTGGTTCACCAGATTCACATTCACAAAACCCAATGCCTCTTTCCACAAGGCGGCAGCGGCCACGGCATTTTTCTTGTGGTTTTCATTGGTGTTGTAGAGCAGCTCGAAATTCAAAGGCTTAGACTCGCTGTAACCGGCTTCGGCCAGCAGTTTTTTCGCTTCTTCGATGCGTTTGGCCTTATCCCACGATTTCCATTCCGGCACAAATTCCTTCATGCCTTGGGCGGCAGGCGGCGTGAATTGGTAGGCGGCCGTTTCTCCGCGCCCGATCACTTTATCTACCATGGTTTCGCGGTCTAAAGTGAGTTGCAGCGCCTTGCGCACTTTCACATCGTTAAACGGCGGCTTGGTGTGGTTGAACTCGTAGTAATAGCTGCACAGATAGGGGGCAACTTTCATCTGACCGCCCATCTCTTGCTGCAACGATTTGAATTGTTCGGTCGGAATGTCGTTATACGTTACGTCCACTTCGCCCGCTTTGAAGCGGCTCATATCGGTAGGCGGCGAAGAAATCGGCAGCAGGGTGGCTTTGGTGATGGTGGTGTTGGCATCGTCGAAATAATTCGGGTTGCGCTCCAACACGATTTGGCTGTTTACGTCCCACGTTTTCACGGTGTAGGGGCCGTTTACCACGATATTGGCGGGAGAAGTCCATTTGTCGCCGAATTTTTCCACCGTGGCTTTATGCACGGGCTTCACGGAAGTGTGGATCAACATGTCGGGGAAGTAAGGCACCGGCTCTTCCAGCGTGATTTCCAGCGTTTTCGCATCCACAGCTTTCACGCCCAAGCTGTCGGGCTTGGCTTTGCCTTCGATGATTTTGGCGGCATTCAGAACTTTGGCATCAGCCAGATAGCTGGCATAAGGCGACGCGGTGGCCGGGTCGGTAACGCGGCGGAAGCTATATGCGAAATCTTCGGCGGTAACAGGGTCGCCGTTGCTCCATTTGGCATCACGCAGGGTAAATTTCCATACTTTGTTATCGGCACTTTCCCATTTTTCCGCCATGCCCGGAACGGTGTTGCCGTCGTTATCGGTAGAAGTGAGGCCGACTAAAATTTGGCGCAGAATACCCGATTCGGGTACGCCCGATACTTTGTGCGGATCGAGCGATTCGGGCTCGGCACCGTTGTTGATGACGATTTCTTGTTTTTCAGCCGCCTCGGTGGAAACGGGCGCCGTATTTTGGTTATTCTCCGCGCTGTTTCCTCCGCCGCAAGCCGCCAATCCGAAAGCGGTGGCTACGGCCAACAGCAGGGCTTTTTGCTGAAAAAAGGTGTGTTCTTTCATATTGTTCTCCTTTTAATTCAATTGGTTTTAATCAATAAAACTTTTCAATCGGGTCTATTTTTTTTAATTTAAGTAAAGCTGTCAAGAAAAATTTTACGTTAACATTGTTAACAATACGGCTTCTTTACACGAATGCGCCCGCCGCAAAACCGCTTTTTACAAACGGTGCAACCCGCCTGCCCGCATCATCATCTTCCCGATAGAAGCTGTTGAAGCGGCAGAATATTCCCGTTAAACTGCCCGCACTGCCGATGCCGTCTGAAAATATTTAAGCCGTTTCAGACGGCATCAACAGGCAAACCGCTGCTGCAAACATTGTGCTTGCAGTTTTGCACGTCAGCGTCATTGCGCCGCTGCGAAACCCGATAAAGAAAGACACGATATGACCGTATCCCCCGTAGCCTTGCGCCGCCAAACCGAGCGCAAGCCCCATGCTACCGCTCAATACTGGCGTAAATGCCAAGTTGAAGAACTGTTTGAAATGCCGTTTTTGGATTTGGTTTACAAAGCCGCCGCCATCCACCGCGAACACTTCAATCCGCGCGAAATTCAGCTTTCCACCCTGCTTTCCATCAAAACCGGCGGCTGCCCCGAAGATTGCGAATACTGCCCGCAATCGGCGCACTACAATACCGGCCTCGAAAAAGCCAAAATGATGGATGTGGAAGAAATCCTCGAAAAAGCCAAAATCGCCAAATCGCGCGGCGCCAGCCGTTTCTGCATGGGCGCGGCGTGGCGCGGCCCCAAACCGAAAGACGTAGAAACCGTGTCGGAAATCATCAAAGCCGTCAAAGGCTTGGGTTTGGAAACCTGCGGCACTTTCGGCATGCTTGAAGACGGCATGGCCGAAGATTTGAAAAACGCCGGTCTCGACTACTACAACCACAACCTCGACACCGACCCCGACCGCTACAACGACATCATCCACACCCGCCAGCACGAAGACCGCATGGACACGCTGGGCAAAGTGCGCGGCGCAGGTTTGAAAGTGTGCTGCGGCGGCATCGTAGGCATGAACGAAACCCGCCCCGAACGCGCAGGCTTAATCGCCAGCCTCGCCAACCTCGACCCGCAGCCCGAAAGCGTGCCGATTAACCAGTTGGTCAAAGTGGAAGGCACGCCGCTGGCCGATGCCGAAGATTTGGACTGGACGGAATTCGTGCGCACCATCGCCGTCGCCCGCATCACCATGCCGAAAAGCTACGTTCGCCTGTCGGCCGGCCGCAGCGACATGCCCGAAGCCATGCAGGCCATGTGTTTTATGGCTGGGGCGAACTCGATTTTCTACGGCGACAAACTGCTCACCACCGAAAACCCCGAAGAAGACGGCGACCGCGTGTTGATGGAAAAACTGGATCTGTATCCGTTGCAGCATCAGGCCGGTGCTTAATCTGTTGTACTCATACCGTTTGCTTCATATACAAAGAGGCCGTCTGAAAATTTCAGACGGCCTCTTATTTATTTTATGTCAATCCCGAATCATTTGACGGTTTGAATGTTGCAATCTGTTTCTGTCTGCCGAGTGTAAACGATAAGGTCAATCGGCTCGGTTATTAAAACAGATTATCCATAACGTTTTTCGGCTCAGCCGGTTTGGGGGCGGGTTTGGGAGCAGGCTTCGGAGCCGGTGTGTAAACAGGTTCGGGTTTCGGCTCGGGCTTCGGTTCGGGCGCGGCGACGGTTGCCGTCTGGATTTCCTGAACAGGCTTGGCGGCAACGGCAGGAGCCGGTTTGACGTTGGTCGGCAGGACAGGGGTTTCCGCATTCGGTTTGGTTTCTGTGACAGCGGTGTTTTCTGTTTTATCTTCCGCAACGCTCGGACGTGTTTGCGGTTTTGCCGGTATCGGTGCGGTTTCTTTGAATGTGGGTTCGGATGCCGGTAAAACGGGTGCAGAGCTTGTGGCGGCCGTTGCCGTATCCGCCGGACTGACGCCGCGCGGAGACAGAATTTCTACGCCGGTATCGGTTTTGGGGGCGGGCGCGCCGACAGTTTGGGGTGTGTTCATGGTCGTCAATACGCCGGCAAGTAGGGCGCCGACTGCGACGATAACGAAAATAAAGGCTGCCAACAACAGGTGTTTGGGCTGCAATCGGAAGCCTGAATGTTTTTTTGGAGATTCGGTCATGGTAAATGCTCCATAAGAGGCCGTCTGAAATTTTCAGACGGCCTTCTGGTTATTGTTGCGGATTATAGTTTTGGTAGAGGGTTACGACTTTCTGCACGCCGGCGGTGGTGCTGACTTTTTCGGTAACGGCGGCTTGTTCGGCAGGGGTAAGGATACCCATTACATAGGTAACGCCTTCATAGGTAACGATTTTAACGCGGCTGGGAATAACGCCTTGAACGCCCAGCAGGGTGGTGCGGACTTTGGACGTGCCCCAAGTGTCGGCCAATACATTGCCAAAGGTGCGGTTTTGCGGTGCAACGGAAATGTAGTTGTAGACTTCTTGCGCGGATTGTTCGGAACGGGCTACTTGTTCGACAAAGCGGCGTTCGTCTTCGGTTGATACCTGACCCAACAGCAGAATATGGCGGTTGTAGCTGACAACGGAGAGTTTCGGTTCGTATTGGGTGGAAGCGTGGTTGTTCAGATAATCCAACGCGGTATTTTTAATCCGCACTTCCATAACGTTGTCGTCGGTTTGCGAGCCGATGGTGCGGCGGTCGATGGCGGATGCACCGCCCAATGCGGCACCGCCGACCAGTGCGCCGACGCAGCCGCTTAATATGCCTGCTAAGGCCAGAGCGGTTAACAGCTTGAATGTGTGTTGTTTCATGTTCATTAAAAACATCCTTATTATCTAGGTTTTCAGACTGAGGCCGTCTGAAAATCGGGCAGAAAATATTGTATCCGCACGGGGCGGCTCAGGCAGCCGTTTTCCGATTGGTGCGGCGGTTGGCGGATAAGCGGATTACATGCCTTCCAAAAGCATGGAATCAATGCTGTCGCACAGGGCGTGGATCAGCAGGATATGGATTTCCTGAATGCGTGCGGTGCGCGGGTGCGGCACGTTGAGCAGGATATCGGTGTCTTTCAGCATGGCTGCGATTTTTCCGCCGTCGCGGCCGGTAAGGGCGATAACCTGCATATCTCTTTCATGGGCGGCTTTAATCGCTTCGATGATGTTGGCCGAGTTGCCCGAAGTGGAAATGCCGATCAGGATGTCGCCGCTGCGGCCTAGTGCGCGTACCTGTTTGCTGAACACGTGGTCGAAGCCGTAGTCGTTGCCGATGGCGGTCAGTGCGGAGGAGTCGGTGGTCAGCGCGATGGCTGCCAGTTCCATGCGTTCGCGCTCGAAGCGGCCGGTCATTTCGGCGGCAAAGTGTTGGGCGTCGGCTGCCGAGCCGCCGTTGCCGCATGCCAGGATTTTGCCGTCGTTCATTAGGCAGCTGAGCATGAGTTCTGCTGCTTGGGCCGTAGGTTCGCTTAATAGTTCTGCCGCCTGCTGTTTCGCTTCGATGCTTTGGGCAAAGTGGGCGGCAACGCGTTCTTGTAATGTTGTCATGTTGGGTTAGCCTGTGATGTTTTTAATCCACTCGGGAGTTTGGTTTCCCTGAATCAAGACGGCATCCAAGCGGCAGGGCGCACGGTTGAGACGGTTTTGCTGCAGATAAAGTTCTGCGCTCCGCTGCAGTTTGTCGAGTTTGGACGGGGTAATGCTGTGGGCCGCGCCGCCGAAATGGCTGCTTTTGCGGTATTTTACTTCAACAAACACGATTGTGTGGCCGTTTTTGACAATCAGGTCGATTTCTCCGAACGGACAATGCCAATTGCGTGCGATCAGGGTGCAGCCTTGCTTTTTCAGGTATTGCAGTGCCGCGTCTTCGGCGGCTGCGCCTTCTTTATGGTTTAGTCGCATGGAGGGGTGCCGTAGGTTGGGGGAAGGGGTTTTGCTTTATAATACCGCATTGTTTATTTTTCAGACGGCCTATCATTATGATGCAGAAACATTATCAGAAAGCCTGCGAGGGTATCTCAGCGCAAACATTATACGTGGTTGCCACGCCCATCGGCAATTTGGCCGATATTACCCTGCGCGCGTTGGCGGTATTGGGCCGAGCCGATATGGTGTGTGCGGAAGATACGCGTGTAACGGCGCAGTTGTTGAGCGCATACGGCATGCAGGCCAAGCTGGTCAGCGTGCGCGAACACAACGAGCAGCAGATGGCGGACAAAGTGATTGCCGCATTGGCCGAAGGTATGGTGGTGGCGCAAGTGTCTGATGCGGGTACGCCGGCGGTGTGCGATCCGGGTGCGAAGTTGGCGGCAAGGGTGCGTGAGGCCGGTTATACCGTGGTGCCGGTGGTCGGAGCGAGTGCGGTGATGGGGGCGTTGAGTGTGGCCGGAGTGGCGGAGCCGGAATTTTACTTTAACGGCTTTTTGCCTTCGAAGCCGGGTGAGCGCCGCAAGCTGTTGGCGGAATGGGAAAAAGCGGCGTATCCGGTGGTCATGTTTGAAACGCCGCATCGCATCGAAGTGGCTTTAGCCGATATGGCCGAAATGTATCCTGAACGAAAGCTGGTGTTGGCCAGAGAAATAACCAAAACTTTTGAAACGTTTTTAAGCGGTACGGTGGCGGAAGTGCGGGAGAGGGTCGGGGCGGACAGCAACCAGAGTCGGGGCGAGATGGTATTGGTTTTGCATCCGGCCAAAGTGGAAAAAAATGTCGGGCTTTCCGAGAAGGCGGAGCAGGTGATGAAGGTATTGTCAGCCGAGTTGCCGACCAAGCAGGCGGCGGATTTGGCGGCGAAAATTACCGGAGAAAACAAAAAAGCCTTATACGATTTGGCTTTGGAATGGAAAAAGCAATAAATAGAAACGGGAGGCCGTCTGAATTTTCAGACGGCCTCCCGGCTTATTGGGTATCTGTTTTTATTGCTGTTTCGGTTTAAATCGGGTTTATGGATATATAGAGCAGGCGTTAAACCCGTTATACAAAATCGCCCCATAAAGTCTGCATTGCGGCAATGGCGGCTAAAGAAGCGGTTTCGGTGCGCAAGATCCGTTTGCCGAGTGTCACCGCTTGAAAACCGGCATCAAAAGCCTGCTGTTCTTCTTCGGGTGTCCAACCGCCTTCAGGGCCGACCATAAACGTGATGTCCGACGGTTTGTCTGCCACGTCTTTCAAGCTTCGGGCTTGGTTCAGACTCATCAGCAGTTTCAGGCTGGTTGGTTTGAGCTGTTTTAAAGCCGTCTGAAAATGAAGGATGGGTAAAACTTCGGGTACGGTATTTCTGCCGCTTTGCTCGCAGGCGGAGATGACGATTTCCTGCCAGCGGGCAACCCGTTTGTCGGCGCGTTCTCCACCGAGACGTACCACGCAACGCTCGCTCAATACCGGTTGGATACGGCTGACGCCGAGTTCCACGCTTTTCTGTAAAGTAAAGTCCATACGCTCGCCGCTGGATATGGACTGGATCAGCGTGATGTTTAACGGAGATTCGTTGTTTGCTGGCGATTCGCCGGTGATTTCAGCTTCGGCGGCGCGTTTTTCCAAGCGGTTCAGGCGGGCGGAATAGCTGTTGCCGTTGCCGTTAAACAAAACGATTTCTTCTCCGGGTTTGATACGCAATACATTGAGATGTCTGACAACATTGTCGGGCAAAGCCAGTGCGGTGCCGTTGCTCAGGTCGGATGGAACGTAAAAACGGGGCATAATTCAGTTGGTGTTTGCTGGGAAAATGGTTAATATTGACGATTATCGCAAATAAACTTTGTTTCTGCTATGGCGCGGCTGCGGCTGATAATCGGCATTCAAAGCCAGTTTATTTGCCGCATAGGCGAAGAAAGTCAGTTTTCAGGTTTTAAGGAATAAGGAAAAAATGTGTTAGACCGATTGCAGGAAATCGTGCGCGAAGTGGCGCAGGCCGAAGTGATGCCGCGCTTTTTGGATGTCGAGATTAGCCGAAAATCTGACGGGTCGCTGTTTACCGAAGCCGATTTGGCTTCGCAGGTCGCTTTTGCCGAGAAGTTGCCGGGATTAATCGACTGCCCGATGTTGGGTGAAGAGATGAAGCCGCAAAGGCAGCAGGAGCTTTGGCAACACAGCCGTCGCGGTTTGTGGGTGGTGGATCCGATTGACGGCACGAATAATTTTGTTAACGGTTTGCCGCATTTTTCTTTGTCGGTGGCTTATGTGGAAAGCGGAAAAACCCGGCTCGGCGTGATTTTCAATCCGGTCAGCAACGAATGTTTTTATGCCGAGCGCGGGCGCGGTGCGTTTATGAACGGCCGCACTTTGCCGTTGCGCAAGGCGCCCAAGCAGTTGCACGAGGCGATAGCGGGTGTGGAAATCAAATATCTGCGTTCGGGAAAATTATCCAGCCGTATCAATACATTGGCACCGTTCGGCAGCTTGCGCAGCTTGGGTTGCAGTACTTTGGACTGGTGTTATTTGGCGGCCGGAAGATATGATGTTTATGTGCATGGCGGCCAAAAATTATGGGACTACGCGGCCGGTGCATTGATTTTTGAAGAAGCCGGCGGCAAATTGGCCACTTTGGAGGGCGATGAGTTTTGGAGCGGCGAACATGTGTTTAAACGCTCGGTGGTCGCGGCTTTACAGCCCGAATTATTCGAACGCTGGCTGAATTGGATACGGGAAAATCAATAATTGGGCGGTTGTCGGCGCAGCAGGAAAACGTTTGTGTGAAAAAGTCGGACTTTCAGAATAGTGAAACTCCGACTTTTTTATGGCTTTCTTTGCCGCTTATTTGAAGAATTGCCCGCAGCATTGTTTGAATTTCTTGCCGGAGCCGCAAATGCAGGGCTGTTTCATCGTAGGCAGCGGCACGGTTGGGTCGATAAAATACCATTTGCCGTCAATGCGTACAAAAGCAGAGCATTCATGATGGATATGCTTGCCGTGTTCGTCTGCAAAATGGGCTTCAAATTCGACTTGTGCGTGCTGTTTGCCGATATTGGGGATATGAGTCAGAACCCTCAGCGCCAGCCAATCGTTATGTCTGCTCCAATGTGAGATTGCATCGGTATCCAACAGGGTTTGTTGGTCGGGTACGGTGGTGGCAATTAGGTAGCCGATTTCATGCAGCACATAGGCGCTGTATCGTGATCGCATCAAGGCTTCGGCGTTGTTTGCATGATGTCGGCCGGAGTGCAGAAGTTGGCAGCATTGCTTGTAGGGTAAATTGGAACCGCAGGGGCATGGTTGGTTTTCGGTCATACTCATTGGGGAAGCATCAGGTTGGATAGGAAAAGGTTGTTAGGGTTTGAGTGGCTTGCATATTAAGATTCATGTTCCGTTCCGCTTTCCACTTCCACGCGACGGGCAATGTCTTTCAGATTGGAATAACTTTCTACCAGCCTCGGCACATCGTCCAAACTCATGGCAAACATCCATAAATAAGTGGTGAGCGAATAGATATGCCCTGCGCTGCCGTAGCCGTTTAAGGTTATCCACACAAAAGTAAAGCCGAACAACAAGGCCATTGCTATGCCGACGCACAGATAGCCCGCTGCTTCGCGGTTGGAAATCAAAATGCGTAGGCGGGCAACCAAGCCGAAATGCTTATGCAGCGTGGCTTCGGGAGCGGATTGAATCATGTCCACATCACGCTCCAAGCGGTTGTTGAGTTTGAAATACAGCTTTTCACTCACGCGGGAAAAGCCCGGCAGCAATATCAAAAATACCGCCAAAACCAACAGACTCAACACGCCGGCCCAAAATTCCAGTATCAAAAGCATGAAAGCCGCGCCAAATACCGACACCAGCGACGTGATCGCCGTAGGCAGATGCATTTCAAAAAAATCGACAAATTCCCTCGACAACGCTACACGCGCCGCGATTTCAGACGGCGTCTGCCCCTGTATGCGCTGCTTCACAATCACAGGTACGGCGATTTCGCTGTAAATGCGGGCAAATACACGCGTATCTGCGCTGCGCCGTGCCGCTCCCACCAGCCACATCAACAACACCAAAAGCGCGTAAGTCAGCGCCTGCCAGACCTTGCCCTGCATGACCGCGTTGACGGCAAAACCGCCGAACACGGGGTAAATCAGAAACAGCAGATTTTCCAAAGCCACGATACTGAACGTGAGCAACAGCTTTTTGCGGTGTGCGGTGCCGATATTTTTTAAAGTATTCCACATGATGTTTCGGTTTTACTTCTTAATAAATACAGCCTGATGCATCGAGGCCGTCTGAAAATTTATATCTTTAGTGTAAGGATAATAAAAAGAACCGGGTCGGCATGGACTTCGGTTCTTTTTCGGTTGAAGCCGTTATTTTTCAGACGGCCTTGCGTATATCAGGCGTCGATATTTTGGGCAATCAGTGCGTTGTTTTCGATAAAGGCGCGGCGCGGTTCCACTTCGTCGCCCATGAGGGTAACGAAGACTTCGTCGGCGGCAATGGCATCTTCGATACGCACTTTCAGCAAACGGCGAACGCTCGGATCCATCGTGGTCTCCCACAATTGCTCGGGGTTCATCTCGCCCAAACCCTTATAGCGTTGGATAGACATGCCTTTCTGTGCGCCGGTCATCAAAATATTCAAAGCTTCTTCAAAACTGTGAACGGGCTGCTCGGTTTCGCCTTTGATTAGCTTGGCATCGCTGCCGATCAGACCTTTGAGCATGGCTGCGGTCTGGTTGATGGTTTGGTAGGCTTTGCTGTTGATGAATTTGCTGTCGATATAGCTGACCATCATGTTGCCGTGCAGTTTACGGGTAATTTTGATGAAATGCTGGCCTTCGGCATTTTCGGTGCGTTCCAACGACACTTCTTTGTTGTCGAGCAGGGATTGCAGTACCGCGATGGCTTTATCCGTATTTTCAGGGCTGTCTAATTCGATGTTGTCACTATGCAGTAAGGCGTTTAATACCAAGCTGTCGATAACGCGGCTTTCCTGTTCGATAACGGTTTTAGACAACAAAAATTGTTTGGCTGTTTGCGCCAATGCTTCGCCTTCTAAAATATGGCCGTCTGAAATAATTTTAGCTTTATCTAAAGCCAAGCCCAGCAGGAATTGGTCTTTTTCAAATTCGTCTTTCAGATAGCGTTCCTGTTTGCCGTGTTTGGCTTTGTATAACGGCGGCTGGGCGATATAGATGTAGCCGCGCTCCACCAATTCGGGCATTTGGCGGTAGAAGAAAGTCAGCAGCAAAGTGCGGATGTGCGCTCCGTCCACGTCGGCATCGGTCATGATGATGATGCGGTGGTAGCGCAGTTTTTCGGGATTGAATTCTTCTTTGCCGATACCCGCACCCAAAGCAGTAATCAATGTCGCCACTTCTTGGCTGGCCAACATTTTTTCAAAGCGGGCTTTTTCTACGTTGAGGATTTTACCTTTCAACGGTAGGATGGCTTGGAATTTGCGGTCGCGGCCTTGTTTGGCAGAACCGCCGGCAGAATCACCCTCGACCAGATACAGCTCGGATAAGGCCGGGTCTTTTTCCTGACAATCCGCCAGCTTGCCGGGCAAGCCCAAGCCGTCCATCACGCCTTTGCGGCGTGTGATTTCACGGGCTTTGCGGGCAGCTTCACGGGCGCGGGCGGCATCGACGATTTTGCCGCAAATGGTTTTGGCCTCGTTGGGGTTTTCTTCCAGAAACTCGGTTAAGGCTTGGTTGATCACTTCATTGACCACGGGGCCGATTTCGCTGGAAACCAGTTTGTCTTTGGTTTGAGAAGAGAATTTCGGGTCGGGCAGTTTGACGGACAATACGCAAGTCAAACCTTCGCGCATATCGTCGCCGCTGGTGTCGACTTTGGCTTTTTTGGCGATTTCGTTGGACTCGATATAGCTGTTAATCGTGCGGGTCATCACTTGGCGCAGAGCGGTTAAGTGTGTGCCGCCGTCGCGCTGGGGAATGTTGTTGGTGAAACACTGAACGGATTCTTGGTAGCTGTCGTTCCACTGCATTGCCACTTCCACGCTCATGCCGTCTTTTTCTCCGGAAGCGTAGAAGATTTTTTCATGCAGAGGAGTTTTTTTGCGGTTCATGTATTGTACGAAGCCGGACACGCCGCCGGATAGGGCGAAGTTTTCGTGTTTGCCGTCGCGTTGGTCGAATAATTCGATGTCGACACCGTTATTCAGGAAAGAGAGTTCGCGTATGCGTTTGGCCAGAATATCGAAGCTGAATTCGACATTGCCGAATGTTTCTGCGCTGGCCATAAAACGCACGGTCGTGCCTTTTTTGTCGGAAGGACCGACTTCTTTAAGCGGTTCTGCGGCGGCGCCGTTGACGAATTTGACGAAGTGTTCTTTGCCGTCGCGGTAGATGGTCAACGCCACCCAGTCGGAAAGGGCATTTACTACGGACACGCCTACGCCGTGCAGGCCGCCTGAAATTTTATAGCTGTTGTTGTTGAATTTGCCGCCTGCGTGCAGTACGGTCATGATCACTTCGGCGGCGGAACGGCCTTCGGTCGGGTGGATGCCTGTGGGCATGCCGCGACCGTTGTCTTGCACGCTGACTGAATTGTCCGAATGAATGGTTACGGTAATTTTGTTGCAGTGGCCTGCCAGGGCTTCGTCGATTGCGTTATCCAATACTTCAAACACCATATGGTGCAGTCCCGAACCGTCTTGGGTGTCGCCGATATACATGCCGGGACGTTTGCGTACTGCTTCCAGACCTTCTAAAACTTGGATACTGTCTGCACCGTATTCTTCGTGTTGTTGTTCAGTCATAATGCCTTTTCTTATCGGTTTGAATGCTTCGGATATGTTCAAAGTGGCAACCTGTATTTTCAGACGGCCCCGTGTATTCGGAAAGTTATCGGAATACAAAGTTTTAACTTGCCGATTATACCTGAATCTGCGTCTTTTTTCAGCTTGTTGTCAGTGCTGTTTGAGCTTGTCCGAACATTCGGAAAGGTTGTTCGGATTAAAAAAGGCCGTCTGAAATTTCAGACGGCCTTTCCGGTGGTGATTTCTAGAATCAGAATACGTTTCTTAAAATCAGGAAGCAGATAACCGATAGGATGGCGGCGGCAGGAAGGGTAATCACCCAAGCCAAACCGATGGGCTTCATCATCGCCCAATTGGCGTTGCGGTTAACCAAGCCGATGCCCAATACCGCGCCTACCAAAATATGGGTACTGGAAACGGGCAGACCCATCAGCGAAGCCATCATTACAACGGCTGCTGCAGCCAATTCTGCGGTAAAACCGGAAGCGGGATGCATTTCTGCCAAACTGGTGCCGACGGTTTGGATAACTTCTTTACCGATAAACCATAGGCCGACAATCAAGGCGATACCGAATGTGAGCATGGCAATCGGCGGAACCGGAGCTTGTGCACCTACATCGCCGGTACGCAATACGTCCATAATGGCGGCAAACGGGCCGATGGCGTTCGCAATGTCGTTTGCGCCGTGGCTGAAAGCAAAACCGGCTGCGGTAAATACCTGCATCCAACTGAACATCAGGAAGGTTGATTTGCTGAGATCTTTACGTTTCAGGGTTTTGCCGTAGATGAATGTTGCCATCCAAATTGCTGCGCCTACCATGAAAATGGTCAGGAAACTGCCCATATTGCTCATGCCCAGCTGCAGGTTTTTCAGGCCTTTGAAGATCAGCATGGATGCGATCATCATGCCGCCGATAGAGGCGATAATCGGTACCCAAGAATGTAGGGCTTTGTATACGTCTAAATTGTGTTTCCGGCTGTCGATTTTGTAGAGGCCTTTGTAGTATACCGATTCCAGTTCGTTCGGATCTAAGTCGGGCTCGCCGTAAATTTGAGCATCACGTGCCATTTGGGAGGCGCATTCGACTTTTTCTACTTCACTCAAGCCTTCGAAAAACAGCTTGTGCTGTTCTTTATAGGATTTCTTTTCTTGCTTGATGGATTTTAAAGTTTGTTCGGCTTTGGTGTTGTAATCGAGAACGTGTTTTTTGATTTGTGCAAACAAAATATAAGAAACCAAACCGCCCAATACGGGGGATAAAACCCAAGAAATGGCAATTTGCGCCATGTTGTCCCATTGAACCAGGCCGAAAGCATCGGAACCGTTGGTTAAGAAGCCCAGGCACAATGCGCTGCCGACAATACCCCCGATAATGGCATGGGTAGTGGAAACGGGAAGGCCGCGTTTGGTTGCAAACAGCAGCCATAAGGCAGCGGCAAGCAGGGCGGACATCATGATATAAACAAACTGCATCGGCTCAAGATTCATGACCTTTAAGTCAATCACGCCTTTGCGGATGGTGTTGGTTACTTCGCCGCCGGCGATAACGGCACCGCTGACTTCAAAAATCGCAGCGATAACTAGAGCCTGTGGAACAGTCAGCGTACCTGCGCCAACGCTGGTGCCGAAAGAGTTGGCAACGTCGTTACCGCCGATATTGAAGGCCATAAAAACGCCGAACAGAGTAGCCAGCAGAAAGAGTATGGTGTGGTTGTTATTTGTGTATCCGATTCCCCAGAAAATAAAATATCCCACAGCAATAATCAGTAGTGATGCAAAGATCAGATTGATTCTTTTCATGCTTACACTCGTTTGAGCCTGAGTCATGTTTTTTCCTTATAATTGTCCAGTACAGCTAACAGTCCAGCATTTTATATAACAATGATGACAGCAGTATTACAGCTGGTACACGATTATTTTAGCATTATTATGAATGTAATAGGCCGTCTGAAAGGAAATTAAAGATATGTTTTTCCAACCGTTAGCCGCCCGGCTTCGTTTTTATGCCGTAGTTCCGACTGCAGAATGGGTCGGACGTATGGTTAAGGCCGGTGCAGACACCGTCCAGTTGCGCAATAAAGATTTGACGGGTGAGGATTTGTATCGGGAAATCGAACGGAGTGTGGCTTTGTGTCAGGGCACGGCAACACAGTTGTTTATTAATGATTATTGGCAGGAGGCCATCCGTGCCGGTGCATACGGTGTGCATTTGGGGCAGGAAGATATGGACAGTGCGGATTTGCAGGCTATTGCCGATGCGGGATTGAGACTGGGCATCAGTACGCATTCTGTGGCAGAGTTGGATAGGGCGTTGTCTGTCCGTCCGAGTTATGTGGCCAGCGGTGCGGTGTTTCCGACCACAACCAAGAAAATGCCGACTGAGCCGCAAGGCTTGGAGAATCTGCGCCGGTATGTCGAGCAGGCGGGTGAAACGCCCGTGGTGGCAATAGGCGGTATCGATTTGACGAATGCCGAAGCGGTATTGGCCACCGGTGTGTCGTCATTGGCAGTAGTCAGGGCGGTAACTGAAGCAGAAAACCCGGAAGCTGTAGTGAAGGCTTTTCAGAGCTTATTTGATTAGGAAAATCAAGATGGTTAATAAGCGGTTTATGTTGATGTAGTTTCGCTTTTAACCAATCTTATGTTGCCATTCTGTTTTCAAAAGTTCGTTATTTAAAGTGAGTTGGTTTACTCTGATTAAAATATAAACAAAAGGCCGTCTGAATTTTCAGACGGCCTTCTTTATGTTACGGGCTGGCTTTTAGGAAACCACTTCACCTGCAGCGCGTTGTTTTTCAATACTGCGGTTGATGTGCCATTGTTGGGCAATTGTCAGAATATTGTTGACCACCCAGTACAGTACCAAACCAGCAGGGAAGAAGAAGAACATTACCGAGAAAATCACCGGCATAATCTTCATCATTTTGGCCTGCATAGGATCGGTTGGCGGAGGGTTCAAAGCCGTTTGGATAAACATGGTGGCAGCCATGATGATGGGCAGGATAAACCAAGGGTCGGTACGGCTTAAGTCGGTAATCCAGCCGATCCATGGGGCTTGGCGCAATTCTACGGATGAGAAAATCGCCCAATACAAACCGATGAATACCGGAATTTGCAGCAGCATAGGCAGGCAGCCGCCCAAAGGATTGATTTTTTCATCACGGTAAAGCTGCATCATGGCTTGCTGCATTGCCATGCGGTCATCGCCGTATTTTTCCTTCAAAGCCTGCAGGCGCGGAGCAACGGCACGCATCTTGGCCATAGAGCGGTAAGAGGCGTTGGTCAGCGGATAGAAAACGGCTTTAACAATGATGGTCAGCAAAACAATGGCCCAGCCCCAGTTGCCTACCAAGTCGTGCAATTTGTTTAGCAGCCAGAAAAGCGGTGAAGCAAAAATATGTACTTTGCCGTAGTCTTTAGCCAATTGCAGATTGTCTGCCACATTGCTGATGATGTCGGTTGTTTGCGGGCCGGCATATAGGGTAACGGGGAAAGATAGTTTGCCTTCGCTCTGAATGGCGGGTAGCGGAACACGCACATCGGCAGAATAAAGTTTGTCTTCGCGACGTTTCAGATCGATTTGGCAAGCGCCCGCTTCACAGATGGTTTTGCCGTCTTTGGGCTGTAAAATCCAAGTAGCCATAAAATGGTGTTGGATCATGCCTAACCAGCCGCTGTCGGTTTTACGTACATATTCGGCTTGATCGCGTCCGGATTCAAAGTCATCGTCCAGATCGCCGAAAGGTACTTTTTCAAACTCGCCTTGAGGTGTGTAAACCACAGGACCGGAATAAGTATGGGTGAAGTAGCCTTCGCCGTCCGGCTTGCTTTGATCGCGTAAAATCCGGTATAAGCCGCTTAATTGAACGGGTTGGCCGCTTTGGTTGGTAATATCGAAGCGTACGTTTACAACGTAGCTGTTTTTGGTAAACGTATAAACTTTGTCGATATTCAAGCCGTTATCGGTTTGTGCGCTGAGACGTACTTCGACTTGATCGCCATTTAAGGTGTATTGTTTTTGCGGTGCGGAAAACGAAATATTTTTCAATATGTTAATACCGTTGGCGTTCAATAACTCAGATTGGGCGATGTAGGTGTAATCTTTGTTGTCGTTAAACAAAACGAAGTTTTTACTTTCATCGTCGGACGAGCTGTATTTCAGCAAGGTCAATTGACGTAAATCACCGCTTTTTTCGTCAATAACGGCTTTTACCGTATCGGTAATCACGGTAACCGGTACGGCTGTTTCCAGGGGGGATGAGGCTTGTGCGGGTGCTGCCGCAGTTGCGGTCTGTGCAGCTTGTTGCGCCGGTGTCGGCTTAGGTGTCGGGAAAAGTTGCTCCCAACCTAACAAAATCACCAGTGCAACGGCGAAAAAAGCCGTTAAGCGTTTTAAGTCCATATAAGGTTTCCTAATGGATGGTGTTTAATTAAAAGCTGAAAATGCTTGATTTCAGACGGCATTATATACAAACCGAATGAAAGCGGCAGGAATTCTTTAAAGTACAGGTTGCGGTCAGGGTACCGGGTCGTGTCCGCTGCCGCCGAAAGGATGGCAGCGTCCAATGCGTTTGGCTGCGAGCCAGCCGCCTTTCAATGCACCGTATTTTTTTACGGCTTCTACTGCATATTGCGAGCAGGTTGGCGTGTATCTGCATCTGGGCGGGAGCATGGGGCTGATGGCATATTGGTAAAGGCGTATCAGGCCGAGTAGGATTTTTGCCAACATGATTTAAGGTTTCTCCATCAATTGCTTCAGTTGTTCCCTGACCTCGGCCGCAGTGTGTGGCTCGAAAGGCCGGATAACTCTGACGATGTAGTCTTGATGGGGCAGTTTGTGCTTTCGGGTTCGAAACCATTCCCGAATCACGCGTTTCATGTAGTTTCTGGCATTGGCACGTTTGGCGGTTTTTTTGCTGACAACCAACCCCAATCTCGGATGTCCCAGTTGATTGTCGCCGCTGTTGAATACCTGTAGAAAAGAACGGCTCCGTCGCTTTTTCAATGCAAAAACGGATGAAAAATCATCCGTTTTTAATAAGCGGTACTGCTTGCTGAAACCGTTGTCCAACTTATACAGCCAAGCGTTTACGGCCCTTGGCGCGACGTGCTGCCAAAACAGCGCGGCCGCCGCGGGTTTTAGAGCGAACCAAGAAGCCGTGAGTGCGTTTGCGACGGGTAACTGAAGGTTGATAAGTGCGTTTCATGTCTGTTTCCTAAAATTTGTCTAAAAATCAAACCGTAAATTACACCTTAATTTATTCTTTTTGTCAATAAATATCAGTTTGGCCGGCTTGCGGAGCCGGTGCCGTTGTAAGTCGGTAACATTGTTGTTGATAATGGCAGTTGTGGATAATTTTGGGTATAATCGCGCCAGCAGTATTGCCATATGCCGTATTCAGGCTGTAGCGGTTTGTAACCGTCTCGAGGCTATGTTCAAATCCAAACCATCTTTTAAAAATATATCGAGCTAGCGATTCCATGACCCTTGCTGAATTTTGGCCCCTGTGCCTGCGCAGACTTTCCGATACTTTGACACAGCAGCAGTTTAAAAACTGGATTGCTCCGCTTACTGTTGGAGAAGAAAACGGTATTTGGGTGATTTACGCCAAAAATCAGTTTGCCTGCAATATGGTGAAAAATCAGTTTGCTAATGCGATTGAATCGGTAAAAGGTGAGTTGGCTGCCGGCCATGTGCCGTTGGTATTTAAAATCGGTGTCGGTAAGGTATTCGAGATGGCCGCCGAATCTGCTGCCGAAAAGTCTTCGGGGGGCGTTCATACTCGGCCTGAAGATGGGGGCGGGTCTGTTGGGATTGCAAAAACGGTTGATCCTGCATCGGTTCCGGAAAGCAAGCCTGAATCCGCTTCTGCGAAAGATAAAGATCAAACAGAGGCTGCGGAAGTGGTGCGGGTAGTTGATCAGCCGTTATCGGGTAACAAGAAAACTGTTCAAGATATCTTGGCAAAACATTTGAATAAACTGCCTCCGGAGATTCAGAATAAGAATAGGCCGTCTGAAAATAAGACGGCCTCAAAGCCGCAGGCTGAAGCGGCTGAAGAAAAGAAGGAGCAGCGTTACCAACAAACCAACCTTGCTCCCGACTATACCTTTGAAACTTTGGTTGAAGGTAAAGGCAACCACTTGGCTGCCGCTGCGGCTAAGTCGATTGCGGAGAAGCCCGGGCAGAATTACAACCCGTTTTTCTTATATGGCAGTACCGGTTTGGGTAAAACGCATTTGGTGCAAGCCATCGGTAACGAATTGTTGAAAAACAAGCCCAATGCAAAAGTGAGATACATGCATTCGGATGACTATATCCGCAGCTTTATGAATGCGGTGCGCACGAATTCCTATGATGTATTCAAACAGCAGTATAAACAGTACGATTTGCTGATTATTGACGATATTCAGTTTATCAAAGGCAAAGACCGTACTATGGAAGAGTTTTTCTATCTGTATAACCACTTCCATAATGAAAAAAAACAGTTGATTTTGACTTGCGATGTGTTGCCTACCAAGATCGAAGACATGGACGACCGTTTGAAGTCGCGTTTTTCTTGGGGTTTGACTTTGGAGCTGGAGCCGCCGGAACTGGAAATGCGGGTGGCGATTTTGCAGAAGAAAGCCGAAGCAGCCGGCGTCAACCTCAACGAAGATGCCGCTTTCTTTATTGCCAACCTGATTCGTTCGAATGTGCGCGAATTGGAAGGTGCGTTTAACCGGGTCAGTGCCAGCAGCCGCTTTTTAGGCAAAGAGATTGATATAGATTTGGCAAGAAATTCTTTGCAGGATATTGTTGCAAACTCATATAAAGTGATTACCGCAGATTTGATTATTGATGCGACGGCCAAATATTACCGGGTAAAAATCAGTGATATACTCGGCAAAAAGCGTACGCGTAACATTGCGCGTCCCCGTCAAGTGGCCATGAGCCTGACCAAAGAATTGACCAATTTGAGTCTGCCGTCCATCGGCGATGCCTTCGGCGGGCGAGACCATACGACCATCATGCACGGTATTAAGGCGGTTGCCAAGTTGCGTGAAGAAGATCCGGAGCTGGCTCAGGATTACGAGAAATTGTTGATTATTATCCAGAATTAATTTATTCCTAAGGAATCAATATGTTGATTTTACAAGCAGAACGGGATGCTTTACTGAAACCTTTGCAGGCCGTTACC